>JBMTIM010000014.1:0-55258 GCA_049437325.1 Acidimicrobiales bacterium | reverse complement strand
ATACGTCGGCTGATGATACGTGGGTCGTGACGATGGAACGGGTCACCGACTCGGGTGATCTTGTGGTCGCCGGATCTGACGAGGTCTACTACGGCGCTTGCTCGGCTGACTTCCCGACGATCTGCGAGTACGAGGCGATCGACATCGGCTGATGTCTGAGGTGTGATCGAGGGCATCGTCCCTCGTGACCTCACATACGTGGGTGGGCCCCTGGACTTCGGTTCGGGGGCCCACCCCGTTTTCGGCGTGCCGACCTCCCAACCCCACGGTGACATGGTTCGAACGCAACGCCAGCGGGTCCTTGTTCTCGTCGCGGATTCCCCTATCGTGAAGCGATGAACGACGATGTGCTCGCCGGGCCCGAAGCGTTGACCTTCGACGATGTGCTGGTGGTGCCGGGCTGGAGCGACGTGCTCCCGACCGACGTCGACACCACGACCTCGATCGCCGGGATCCGCCTCGCCGTTCCGCTGCTGTCAGCGGCGATGGACACCGTCACCGAATCGCCACTGGCGATCGCCATCGCCCGAGCCGGTGGCCTCGGTGTGCTGCACCGCAACCTGACTGTCGAACAGCAGGCCGAAGAGGTCGACCGGGTCAAACGGGCCCAGGCCGGGATGATCACCGCACCCATCAGCCTCGCCCCGACCGCATCCCTCGCCGATGCCGAGGCGTTGATGGCCCGTCACAAGATCAGCGGCGTGCCCATCTGCGAAGCCGACGGCCGCCTCGTCGGCATCCTCACCAACCGCGACGTCCGATTCTGCACCAGCGACGAATACCACCGGCCAGTCACCGACTTCATGACCGCCAACGGGCTCGTCACCGCCCCAGTCGGCACCAGCCTCGACGAGGCCGTCACCGTGCTGCATCAGCACCGGATCGAAAAACTCCCCCTCGTCGACGACGCCGGGGTGCTGCAGGGCCTCATCACCGTCAAAGACATCGACAAACGCATCGCCTACCCCCACGCAACCCTCGACGGCGACGGTCGGCTCTGTGTCGCTGCTGCAGTCGGGGTGACCGACACCGCCGAACGCACCGACGCGCTCGCCGCTGCCGGTGTCGACCTCGTCGTGATCGACACGGCCCATGGCCACACGCAGGGCGTCGTCGACGCCGTCCGGGCCATCAAAAAAGGCTGGCCCGACCTTCCCGTCGTCGGCGGCAATGTGGTCACCCGTGAAGGCGTCGAGGCCCTTGTCGAGGCCGGTGCCGACGTCATCAAGGTCGGTGTCGGAGCGGGAAGCATCTGCACCACCCGCATCGTCGCCGGTGCCGGCATGCCCCAAATGACCGCCATCCACGACTGTGTTCAGACTGGTCGCAGCCTCGGCGTGCCGATCATTGCTGACGGCGGGGTTGTCACCTCCGGCGACATCGTCAAAGCCTTCGTGGCCGGCGCCGACGCCGTGATGCTCGGCAACCTGCTCGCCGGGGTCGACGAAGCCCCCGGCGAACTCGAACTGGTCGATGGCGCCATGTGGAAGACCTACCGAGGCATGGGGTCGTCGGGCGCAATGCGGGGCCGGGCCAGCGACCGGTACGGAACCGGCCAAGCCCCAGGCAAACACGTTGCCGAAGGCGTCGAAGGTCGGGTCCGCTACGCCGGGCCCATGTCGGAACTGATCGCCCAGCTCATCGGCGGGCTGCGCTCCGGCATGGGATACGCCGGTGCCCGCAACCTCGACGATCTCCGTCACCGCACCCGCCTCACCCGCATCACCGGCGCCGGCCTGCGCGAAAGCCACCCCCACGACATCACCGTGCTCCGAGACGAATGAGCCTCCGAGACCGACTCGCCCGCTCGCTCGCCCGCGGGCAACGTCGCCTTCCCCCGCCGCTGCTGCGTCGCCGCCACGGCGACCCGCCCACAACCGACGGGCATACCCTCGACCTGCACGTCCACGCCTTCGGCTCGCTCGTGCGAGCTGCGCAGCAACGAAACCCGCCGACCGACATCACCCCCGCCACGATCCGGGCTGGGTTCGACGCCATGGTCGCGATCGGCTCCGCCCCACCGCTCGCAACCGTTTCGGTTCACGACCGCACCATCCCCGGGCCGGCCGGCGAGCTCGCCGTACGGCTCTACCACCCGGCCCACACCACCGGTCGGGCCGATGCCATCGTCTGGTTCCATCAGGGAGGCGGCGTGATCGGCAACCTCGACACCGACCACACCCTGTGCTCGATGCTGGCCGACGCATGCCAGGCTGTCGTCATTTCGGTCGAGTATCGCCTCGCCCCCGAACACCCCTTCCCGGCCGATGTTGTCGACGCCTGCGCGGCCTACCAGTGGGTGCTCGACCACGCCGATGGCCTCGGTGTCGACCCCGCCCGGGTCGCGGTGGGTGGTACCTCCCAGGGCGGCAAGATCTCGGCCGTTGTGTGCCAACACCGCCGCCGCGAAGGACTGTCGGCCCCGCTCGCCCAACTGCTGCTGTACCCGGGTACCGACGCCACCTGGCAGGGCGGGTCACGCGACACCATGGCCGACGCCTGGCCGCTGTCGGAAACAACGCTGCAGTTCTTCGCCCTCATGGGTGGTGTCGGCGACGACGAAGCCACCGACCTGCGGGCCAGCCCTGCGCTTGCTCCCGATCTTGCAGGCCTGCCGCCGGCGCTCGTCGTGACCGCCGGGTTCGACCCGCTGCGAACCCAGGGCGACGCCTACGCCGAGAAGCTGCGCAACGCCGGCGTCCCAGTCACCCACCGCTGCGAAGGCTCCTTACCTCACTCGTTCACGATCATGGGCGCCGTGTCACCGGCCGCCCACAAGGCGACCGAACGGGTCGTGGCCGACGCCGCTGCGCTGCTTACCAACGCCTGATGCCCGAGGGCGACACGCTGTTCAACACGGCGCTGGCGTTGCGACCCGCCCTCGTCGGCCAACCCTTGACTGCGGTGTCGGTACGAGCACGAGGGATGTACCGGCTCCGCACCGGTGACGTGGTGCAATCGGTCGAGGCGGTCGGCAAGTTCCTCGAGATCGTCGTCGAACGGGGCCTGGCCCTGCGCACCCACCTGCACATGACCGGTATCTGGCACCTGTACGACCACGGCGAACGGTGGCGCCGCCCCCGCCACCTCGCTCGGGCCGTGCTCGAAACCGACCATCACGTCGCCGTGTGCTTCGCGGCACCCACCGTCGAAATCGGCCCGGCCACCGACGACCGGCTCGCGCACCTCGGACCCGACCTGTGCCATGCCGACGTCGACATCGACACGGTGCTCACCCGGGTTGCCACCGCCGCGCCCACCACCCAGATCGCCGAGGTGCTGCTCGACCAGCGCCTCGCCGCCGGCATCGGCAACGTCTACAAGAACGAAGTGCTGTGGGCATGTGAGGTCAACCCGTTCCGTGCGCTGGCCGACATCGACGAACCGACCCGCCGTCACCTCTACGAAACCGCCGCTACCCAACTCCAGGCCAACCTCGGCCGCTGGAAACGCCAGACCCACCCCCAGGGACTCGCCGTCTACGACCGAGCCGGACAGGGATGTCGGCGCTGCCTCACCCGCATCCGCACCGTCGAACACGGCGACATCGGACGACGCACCTGGTGGTGCCCGGACTGCCAGCGCTGAGCAGCCCACACTGGACCGCTCGGCCCGTCGTCACTCGATCCGCCGGCGAACCGGCCACCAGTACCGTCACTCGTGGCTGATGGCGTCCAACACGTTGAGCCGAGCAGCCCGTCGGGCCGGCAGGATCGCCGCCACGATGCCGGCAATCGCCGCGATCACCACATACACCACGAGCTGACCGTAAGGCACCGACACGAGACTGATGAACGTGTCGGGAATCGCAACAACCGCAGCGACACCGAAGATCACCCCCAGGATCAAACCGAGGATCGCGCCGAACACGGCGATGATCACCGCCTCCCACCGGATCGCTCGCCGCAACTGACGGCGGGTCATCCCAACCGCCCGCAACAACCCGATTTCACGGGTCCGTTCGAATACCGACAGCGCCAACGTGTTGGCGATACCGATCAAGGCGATCACCAGCGACAACGCCAACAGAACGAAGATCACGGCAAGGAACGAATTGAGCTGGTCCTGTTGGCTCTGGCGAAACTCGACCCGGCTCTCGGCGACGATCGTCGGGAACTGTTCGGTCACGGGCGCGATCGCCGCCGCGGCTCGCTCCAGCAGCGCGTCTTGCTCGGCCTGGGGAAGATCATCGGCGAAACCGGCGACGGTGGCGCTCGCAAAGGCAAGCCCGGTCCGAACGAAATGGGCCTCCCACACGTCGTTGTCGACCAACCAGTCACCGAAGATCGACGAATCGGTGAAGATCGCCACCACCGTGAGCTCGTCGGTCACGCCGTCGGGGAACGTCACCGCAAGCGTGTCACCCAGCCCGATCCCCCCTTCGGTAGCCGGGTCTTCGTGCAACGCAATGCTGGAACGCGGATCGGCATCGGCAAGGCCACCGGCGATGATGTCGGCATCGAGGTGCCGTTCGACGAGATCCAAGTCGGCGGTGAAGACGTCCTGGTCGACACCGCCGATACGCATCGAGTCCGGTGCAAACCGATAGCTGACCACCGAGTCGAACTCGGGCAGCGCATCGATCTCGGTCACGATCTCCTCGGCGAACGTCACCGACGGGTCGAAGCCGCCGCTGGAAGACTGCACGAAATAGTCGGCTTCGACTGCGTTGTCGAAGGTGTTCAAGAACGACTTCGTCAGCGACGAACCAACCACACCGGCCATGCCGACCAAGGCAAGACCGATCATCAGCGCACCGGCCGTCGACGCGGTTCGGCGAGGGCTCCGGGCTGCGTTGCCCCGGGCGATCTCACCGGTCGTGCCGAACAGGCGGGCGATCGGCGCACCGAGCAGCGTGGCCACCGGACGAGCGAACGATGGCGACAAGGTGTTGACCCCGATGAACACCAGCACGGCGCCGATCGCAACGTTGGTGAGCACGCTCACCGTCGTCGATGCAACGAACAGGCCGACGACGAGCAAGGACGCCCCGATCACCGTCATGACCCCGCCAACCCAGAGCCGACGGGTGAGGCTGGCACCGGCGAGGCGCTGATCGTTCTGAATGGCCGCGATCGGCGAGATGGTTCGGCTTCGTCGGGCCGGCACGATCGCCGACAGCATCGTCACACCGATACCGATCGCCGCAGCCCACACAACCGTACGGACTTGCAGTTCGATCGGACCGGCGGGCAGCGAGAACCCAAGCCCGTTGAGCGCACCTCGCAGACCCTGGCCGAGCAGCAGGCCCGTGACGATGCCGACCACCGTGCTGAACACCCCAACCAGAAGCGCCTCGAAATACACCGAGCGGGCCACCTGACTCCCGGTGGCACCAATCGCCCGCAACAAACCGAGTTCCCGGATGCGCTGACTCACCACGATCTGGAACGTGTTGTTGATGATGAACGTGGCGACGAACACGATGATGAACGCGAACGCCAACAAGATGTTGTTGAAGATCGAAATGAACTCGTCGAACCCCTCGGCATTCTCGTTCTCGATCACCGCCGAGGTCACCACCTCGAGCTCTTGGCCGACAACGGCCTGCAACGCCGACTGCACCACGGCAACCTCAGCGGCATCATCGACGAGCACCGCAACGGCGTCGTATTGGCCGGGACGGTTGAGGAAGTCCTGCGCCTGTTCGAGCTCGAACGCAGCCATCGTCTGCCCCAGGCTCGTGTGTTCGTCGGGCGACCCAAACCGGAACGTGCCCACCAGTGTGAAGGTCTCCTGTCGGGTCGGTCCCTCGATCGCGTAGGTCTGCCCGATGATCAGGCCGTTGTCGGCTGCGGTCGACACATCGGCTGCGAATTCACCGGCGGCGTCTGGCGCTTCGCCGGTGGCGATGAAGAAGGTGGTCGGGTCCCAACTGAACCCGAGGGCAGGCGGCCCCTGGGGGCGGATCGCCTCACCGTCACCATCGATGATCACGGTGTCGTTGAACGAAAACACCGCAGGGATGATCTCGGCCACGCCATCCACCGCGACGATGCCGTCGGCGAGTGCCTCGTCGAAGGGCGGACGGTCGAACTCCTGGCCGAGGTCTTGTGCAACCCGAACGGTCAGGTCGCTTCCTCCGGCGATGTCACCGGCCAGACCGCTGAAGCTCGCTCGGAGACTGTCGGTGAGGACGAACACGCCGACCACCGACGCCACGCTCACGACGACGGCAAGGGTCGTGAGGGCGAAGCGGATCTTCTTGTCGAGCAGGTTTTTGATGGTGAGACGCAGCATCGATCAGTCGCCGAGGCGCTTCATCATGTCGAGCACGGTGTCGGGGGTTGGATCGAGCAGTTCATCGACGATCTTGCCGTCGACCAAGAAAATCACCCGATCCGCGAACGACGCAGCAACCGGATCGTGAGTGACCATCACGATGGTCTGCCCAAATTCGTCGACGGCACTGCGCATGAAGCGCAGGATTTCGTTCCCAGTGGTCGAATCGAGATTGCCGGTGGGTTCGTCGGCAAAGATGATCTCGGGCCGGGTGGCGAGCGCCCGGCTCACCGCCACTCGCTGCTGCTGCCCGCCGGAGAGTTCGTTGGGCCGATGCGACGTGCGGTCGGCAAGCCCGACCGCATCGATGACCCGGTCGAGCCACGATCGGTCCGGTGTTGTGCCGGCGAGGTCCATTGGCAGCGTGATGTTCTCGATCGCCGACAGCGTCGGGACCAGATTGAACGCCTGGAAGATGAACCCGACGTTGTCTCGGCGCAGCAGGGTGAGGTCCTTCTCCGACAGGGTCGACAGCGCCGTCTCGCCGATGTACACCTCGCCGTCGGTCAAGGTGTCGAGCCCGGCCATGCAATGCATCAGTGTCGATTTCCCGGAACCCGACGGCCCCATGATCGCCGTGAACGCGCCCTTCTCGAACGTGACATCGACCCCGTCGAGGGCACGGACTTCGGTGTCGCCCGAGCCGTAGATCTTGGTCGCGCCGGCTGCGTGCGCAGCCGTGAGAGACGAGGTGGTGGGGACGTCGGTCATGGGGTCTCCGGAGGGGGGATGTCCTGGTACCCCAACGCTAACGGCCCGAACGGTGGGTGCGGATGCTCGGCGAGGCCGGCGTACCGGCCCAGAAGCGGAATCGCCGACCCGAGCAGCCGCCGGCCTGAGCCGTGTCTAGGATGCGCGGCGTGGCGGTGCTCTCCACCAGCGGGCTGACGATGCAGTTTGGACCGCATCGTGCGCTCGATGCGGTGAGCGTCGACGTCCCCCACGGAGTCACGGGTCTGGTCGGCGCGAATGGTGCAGGCAAGACCACGCTCATGTCGATCGCGCTCGGGCTCCGGCCTCCGACCGCCGGAACGGTGACAGTGCTGGGCTTGGATCCGGGGCAACAGGCCCGTGAGCTACGGACCCGGGTCGGCTATGTCTCCGAGCGCAACGTCCTTCCCGAAGACATGCCGGCATCCGATTTCGTGAAACATCTCGCCGAGGTCCGAGGCATGCCCCGCCACGAGGCAAAGGGTCGAGCGAGCGATGCCCTGTGGCTTGTTGGTCTCGGTGAGGAACGGTTCCGGCCCCTCGGCACCATGTCGACCGGCCAGCGGCAACGGGTCAAACTGGCCCAGGCGATCGCAGCCGACCCATCCCTCGTCCTGCTCGACGAACCGACCGATGGTCTCGATCCCGTCCAGCGCGACGAGATGCTGGCGTTGATCCGCCAGATCAGCGAAGACTTCAGCATCGACGTCGTGCTCTCGAGCCACCTCCTCGAGGAAGTCGAACGCATCTGCGACAACATCGTTGCCCTCGATGCCGGACGCCTCGTCGCCCACGGACGTCTCGAGGATCTCGTCGGTGACACCGCCATCGTCACCGTCGAACTCGTCGAAGTCGACGACCGCGCGGGGGCGGCCGACGCCGTCGAGCAGCACCTGCAGCGCGCCGGCCTCGAGGTGTCCCGAGACATGACCCGCCTCCGGGTCGGTGGCGCCGATCCCCGCACCAGCCTGGACGCGATCAGAGACGCCATTGCCTCGGCCGATGCCCGGGTCCGACGGATCAGCACCGATCGAACCACGCTCGAAGATCTGTTCACGGGGGTGTCGTCGTGACTGCGCCGGCCGAGATCTTCGACCGCGGCTACCGGCGCTACGAGGGTGAGCGCGCCGGGGTCGGGCAGGCGATGCGTTCCGTCGCCTGGCACACCATCCGCAGTGTGCTCGGTATCGGCCGCAAGGGTCGACACAAGGTGTTCCCTGCGATTGTTGCCCTGGTTGCGTTCTTGCCGTCGATTGCGTTTCTTGCGCTCACCATCCTGATCGGCGACATGCTCGGTGAGGCACTGCGCCCGCCGTACTGGGAACTCTTCGGCCTGCCGATCGTGGTCGTGGTGCTGTTCGCGACGCTCGTTGCGCCCGAGGCACTGGTGCGTGACCGGCGCGACGGCATGTTCCGGTTGTATCTGTCGACCCCGCTCACCAAGCCGACGTATCTGATCGCCAAGTTCGCCGCAGTGACGGCCGTGATGACGATCGTCGTCGCCGGACCGGTGCTGTTGTTGCTGATCGGCTACACGATCCAGAGCCTCGGACCGGATGGGTTCGGCGCCTGGCTTGGCGTGGCGGCTCGGATCCTCCTGTCGTCGGTCGTGATCGTGGTGTTCATGGCGGCACTCAGCCTCGGTGCCAGCAGCCTTACCGATCGTCGAGCCATCGCCAGCGTGGGTGTGCTGGGCGCGCTGGTCGGCGTGTCGATCGTGATCGGGATCTGCGTCGACGCCATCGGGGTTCGACACGAGCTGCGGGTGCTCGATCCGCTCGGAGCGCCGGTGGAGATGGCGGCCCGCATCTTCGGTGAGATCGGACCGGCCGGCGAGAACCCCGGACGCGCGACGACGCCGACATGGCTGGTGTTCGTCGGAGCATCGGCATGGACCACGGTGTGGTTGGGTGTACTCGTGGCCCGGTACCGACGTTTGGCGGCGGTGTGATGCAAGATCCACCACCACCACCGCCACCGCCGACGGGTGTCCCCATCTCCCTCTCGATCCCTCCAGAGTCACAGATCAGGATGGGAGACCCTGCGGCCCGTCTCGGCACAGGACCCGTGATGGTCGAGGCCGTCGGGGCCACGAAGTCCTTCGGCGATGTGGTCGCCGTCTCCGATGTGAGCTTCCAGATCGGGTCTGGCGTGACTGCGATCCTGGGCCCGAACGGTGCCGGCAAGTCGACCCTGTTTCGCATGCTGTGCGGGCTTACCCAGCCCTCGACCGGCACCGTGACTGTGCTCGGCCGGAATGCCGGAACGGATCGAGAAATTCGGGGCCGGATCGGGCTCGCCCCGCAACAGGACGCCCTTTTCGATCGACTCTCTGCGAGAACCTTCGTTGCGCTGGCTGCTGAGACCCATGGCGTTGTCGAGGTCGACACTCGTACTCGTGACGCCTTGCAACGGGTCGAACTCGATGTCGACGATCCCAAACCGGTCGGAGCGTTCTCGAAGGGAATGCGGCAGCGCGTCAAGCTGGCAGCCGCGCTCGTGAACGACCCTGACGTGTTGGTGCTCGACGAACCGCTCACTGGACTCGATCCGGTTCAGCGGCAACGCATGATCACCCTGTTCGGTGAGCTGGCAGAGCGCGGCAAATGCCTCCTCGTGTCGAGCCATGTGCTCGACGAGGTGGCCCGGCTCGGTTCGAACGTGCTTGTGATTGCGCAGGGCCGCTTGGCGGCGGCCGGGGACTATCGGAGTCTGCGTGACCGTATGGACGACCGACCCCACCGCGTCCGTGTGGGCACCGACCGTCCACAACAACTCGCCGGTGCTCTGGTCGAACGGGGAAATGCTCGCGGGGTCACCGTGTTGGAAGGCGCCGTCATCGTCGACGTCGACGACATCGACCGGTTCGGCCGCATCATTGCGCCGCTCACCGTCGAACTCGGCCTACGGCTCGACGAACTGGTCCCACTCGACGACGACCTCGAATCGGTGTTCCGCTATCTGGTCGAGCGACGCCGATGAATCGATCTGTCTCCTCTGTGCGAGCGGTGCTGATCACCCATCGCCTCCTCGTACGTCAACTCCTGACGCGCGGCCGGTTGCTGGCGCTGCTGAGTCTCGGCGCGGTCGTGGTCCTCGCCGCGGTCGGGGTTTCGGCAAGCGCCGAGGTCGAGGATGCGGCCCGGACGATCATCGAGGTGATGGATGGCCTCGGCCTCATCCTCGTGGTGCCCATCGTGTCGCTGGTGTTCGCCTCGGCAGCGCTTGGTGATCTGCGAGAAGATGGCACGCTTGTGTACCTGTGGCTTCGGCCGATGGACCGTCTCTCGGTCGTTACCGGTGCCTATCTGGCGGCACTGACAGTGAGCGTGCCACTCACGGTGCTCGTTCTGGGGTGCGCGGCGATTGTCGGTGGAGCAACCGCCGAGGGGGTCGTGGCAACAGTGGTTGCCACAGTGTTCGGGGTACTGGCCTACAGCGGCGTCTTCGTGCTGCTGGGGATCGCGATCAGGAACTCGATCATCTGGGGTCTGGCCTACGTCCTGCTGTGGGAGGGGCTGTTCGCCGGCTTCTCCGAGCCGATCGGCAACGTGGCGGTGCGAGGCTACGCCCGATCCCTGTTGGCGAACCTCTCCGAGATCGACCTCGGTTCGGCAGCAGCGGCAAAAACGTCGACTGCACTGTTCGTCTGTGTGATGGTTGCAGTCGGGTCGCTGGCCGCAGCGGCGATCCGCCTCGAGCGAATGGATGTGGCCTGAAGCCGCCGAGCTGTGGTGAGGCTCAGCGTCCGGTGAACTCGGCGTTGCCGGGACCGTGCTCGAGGAAGCTTTGCACCCCGATCGTGTTGTCAGCGGTCCCGAAACAGCGACCGAACTGCTCGGCTTCGACCCGGACCGCCTCGGCAAGGGGGAGGTGAAGCCCGTCGAGAATGGCACGCTTCGCCATCTGGAGCGCTGCCGGACCCTTGGCGTACTCGGCCGCCTTCGCAATGGCGTCATCGAGTAGGGTGTCGGGGTCGTGAACCGAGCTGACGATTCCGTTGACGAGCGCCTCCTCGGCGCCGACATGGCGGCCGGTGTACACCATCTCTTTCGCAAATGTCACCCCGGCCAGTCGTGTGAGGCGCTGGGTACCTCCTCCCCCGGGAATGAGTCCAAGCTGGATCTCGGGGAGGCCGATACGGCCGTCTTCGGCGATCATGCGAAAGTCCGTGGTGAGCGCAACCTCCAGTCCGCCCCCGAGTGCATAGCCGTTCACCGCCGAAATCGTGATCTGCGGGAGTTGCTCGATGGCAAGCAAGCTCTCGTTGAAGGTCTCGGAGAAGGCTTGGGCCGACGCAACGTCGAAACTGGGGAATTCGGAGATGTCGGCGCCAGCGGCGAATACCCGTCGGCCCCCGGTGATGACTACCGCGCGAACCGTCGTGTCACCAGCGATCTCGCCGGCGATCGCAGCGAGGTCACGAACCATGTCGGTGCTGATCGCATTCACCTTCGGACGCTCAAGTCGGATGACAGCAACACCGGTCGACGGGTCGCGTTCGAGGTGGACGTTCTCTCCCATGACTCGGTACGTTAGCGGAGGCCTAAGATGCAACGTTGGCCTGCCGACAGAGTCAGGATGCGAGGGAAGTTCGAGCTAAGCGAGACCGGGCAGGCCCTGCTCTGGGAGATCGGGTCGGCCCTCGCCGGTGTGTCCACCGAGGAGGCCAGCGCGGTTCTCACCACCCTGTTGGAAAAGGTTGCGACGCACCTCTCGGTCGAGGTGATCGGGCGCTGGCACAACGATTACCCGGCTGGTACTTCGCTGTTGCAAGAGTATTGGGAGCAGCAGGGAACGCTCATGCCCATGAGTACTTCCCCCGTTCGAAAACCTGATCCCGCAAATGCCGAAGCGGTATTGAGCAATGACGGCGTTACGTACTTTGGGTTGCAGACCTTCTTCTCCGAGGAAGCGATTCCGCTTCCCTGGCGCAACGGCTCTGTCATGGTCGTGTTGATCGAATTCACTGGCGACGAGGCTGACGTGCTGGTGATGCATCGACCGAATTCCCATTGGACCGACGAAGAAATCGAATTCTGCCGCAGTCTTTCCCTCGCGCTGCGACAGTTCCTCGCCCGTGTCCACGCCGAGCGAAAGCTGGAAAAGAACGTCGCGCTGGCTCGTTTGGTAACGGACCTTCAGCAACGCATGAGTGAGGCCGACCACAGGACGTCAGCCGCTGCAGTCGATGCAGTCCTTCGTCAGATCGAAGAGCAGTTCGACCTCCTCCAGTTGGCTGTACTGGAGCTCCGCGACGCCGCACGACAGTTGTATGCCCTGGGACGGCCGCTTCATCAACGGTGGCTCGAGACCGCTCTTACAGCTCTTCCCTTCGATCCGAAATCAAAAGCTGAGAGCCACGTTTTGGTCTCGAGCGCCGAGCTCGCACTGGAGGTCTTTGGGGCAGACACCGACATCGCCCAAGACATCCCTTCTGCAGAAGCCCTGCTGATCCCCATCGGCGTCGCCGACGGGCCCGCCCGAACGGTCATCTTCACTCGTGACCGGCGGACCTGGGAGCACGAGGAGATCGACGCGCTCGTGGCTGTGGGCCGGTCGATGGGCGAAATGCTCGCCCGGACCGATGTCGAACGTCTCTCGCAGGTACAGATGCGAGTGCAAGAAGCGTTCTCTGACATTCTCTCTTCGGTCGTTCACAGTCGCGGCGAAGAGCCCGAACACATTGTGCAGAACGCTCTGGCTCGGATCGCACGATCGGTGGGTGCAGAGGTTGTCGCCATCGTCGATACAACCAACCCGGCCCCGACCACGTGCGGCCGCGTCCTTACGCTTTGGGAGTCCGACGACTCCATGTTCGATGTCGGAGCACCCGTGCGCTTCCCCGAGTCGTGGGTGAACCAGGCGATCCTTGCTCAGCAGCCAGTGGTGACGTCGATCCAGATATCGGAATCGCTGATCACGGGCCGAACCCAGGAGGACGCAGAACGGACGCTCGTGTGCGTCCCACTGCCGGGATGGCAGGATGGGGCGGCATCGATCGGCATGTTGTTGCGCGATGACGAGACCCCATGGGGGACGCGGTTCGTCGAATGGCTGACAGCGTTCGGGGAGCTCCTGAGCGAACTCAAATTCAGGATCGACGCCGGGCAAGCAGCGGAGTGGCAAGAAGAGACCGCGGCGTACCTTCGCGATGCCGCCTCGACCCTGCACAGCGTGGCTCCCGAGCGGTTCGCGAATGCGCTCGACGCCGTGCTCGAACGCGGAGCCAACCTGTTCGACCTCCCCGAGATCGAGCTCTGGTCCGTGAACACCAAAAGCGAAAAGTGTCGCCTTCTCTCGGCTCCGCTTCGACCGCTGTTCCGTGCCGATGACTCGACGATCGGTCCGCTTCTCTCCGTCGCGCGCAGTTCCAAGAATCTCATCCGGAATCGCCACGTCTTTCTTCCACTCGAAAGCGAGAGTCACGTGTTTGTCCTCGCAGTCGGTCCGCTGGACGAGCGCGTGCGGGATGCGGCAGTGCCGCTACTGGAATCGCTTCTGGTCGTGATCGAGCGAGCGGAGCGACGAGTTACGGCAGAACGACGCGCGAAGTTGGCATTCAACGAGTCGCCAATCGGCGTTCTGCTGTGCGACAGCGAGTTCAAACTCATCACCTGCAACGAAGCGTTCGCCTCGTTTCTCGGGTTCGCAACCCCAGACGAGGTGGTTGCAACCGGCATCGAAGCGGCCCTGACGGTGCTGCAAGGCAAGTTCAGTGCTGGCGCGTACGAGCTCCCGTTCAACCGTGTCGATGGTGCAGAAGTGTGGGGACGCATCCATGCGACACCGATTGAGGGAGTCGGTCCCGGTCAGGAGTCCTGGCTGGTTCACGTGGAGGATGCAACCGACCGACGACGCGATGAGGAGGTGCTTCGACATCAGGCTTCTACCGACGAACTCACCGGACTCGCCAATCGCCGAGTGCTGACCCGTTCCCTCGACGAGACGATTCGTGACGGGGTAGCGCCAACAGTGCTCCTACTCGACCTCGACCGGTTCAAGGCAGTGAACGACTCGCTCGGCCATGATCAAGGAGATGAACTCCTGCGAGTCCTGGCCGATCGCCTTCGACTTGCGGTTCGGCCGGGTGACTTGGTTGCTCGTTTGGGTGGAGACGAGTTCGCGATTCTGCTCGGGTCGTCATCGGACAGCACCGATGCCGAACTCGTGGCCAACCGGCTCGTGGAACTCTTCGATGAACCGGTGATGTTGGCCGGGCAGTCGATTCAGCCGGGAGCGAGCATCGGCATCGCCAGCCTCAGCCCGCCCACCACTGGATCCGAGGTCCTCCGGGCGGCCGACACTGCGATGTACCAGGCGAAAGCGGCGGGTGGATCTCGTTACGTCACCTTCGATCAGAGCATGCTGCGAAAGGCATACGATCAGCTTCAGCTCGAGGCAGGCTTGCGTCGTGCGCTCGACAGCGGCGAACTCTCGGTCCACTACCAACCAGAAATCGCACTCGACAGCGGCCGGTTCCTCGGGGCAGAAGCGCTTGTCCGATGGGAACACCCGGTTCGCGGCCTGATGCACGCCCGCAACTTCTTGGGCACCGCCGAAGAAGTAGGCCTTCTCTCGGAGATCGGTTCGTACGTCCTGCGAGCAGCCTGTGCAGAAGCGTCGTCGTGGGCCGATCACAACACCCTGGTCCGCGTCAATCTGTCGGCCTCACAACTTCAAGAAGCCGATTTGTTGACGGTGATCGCTGACGCACTGTCGGATGCAGGACTCGAGCCGCACCGACTCTGTATCGAACTCACCGAGGCGTCGATGATTGCAGATCTCGAACGCTCTGAGCATGTGCTCTCCCGCCTCCGCAGCCTTGGTATCCGCATCGCTCTCGATGATTTCGGCACCAGCTTTGCGTCATTGGCCCACCTCAAGCGCCTCGGCGTCGACACCGTGAAGATCGATCAATCGCTCGTTCGAGATCTCGACAGTCCCGGTTCCGATGATCTCCTCGTCCGGTCGATCGTTTCGCTCGCCGAGGCACTCGACCTCGAGGTCGTGGCTGAGGGGATCGAGACGCAAGCTCAAGCCGAGGCACTGCTTCGGATCGGGTGCACTCGGGCCAAGGGCTATTTCTATGCTCGGCCCATGCCAATCGGTGAGTTGACGAAGCAGCTTTCGATCGACCAGCACTGAGGTCGTTCACCACCAGCGAATGTCGTCCTCAGAGACGAAACTCGCCGGCACGCACGCTGCTCACGACGCCGACCAGTTCGCGGCTGATCGCTGCATCGAGCACGTCCGGATCCACCGAGTTCGCCCACAGTCGGCCGCCTCCATCGAGACGGAGCGCAGCCACTGCGCGCTCCGCCCCCTGGTGACCATATTCGACGGTGATGCCTTCGATCGTGGCCTTGCCGGACGAGTCGGGTGCAGCCATCGACATCGCGGTTTCGGCCCGGTCCAGAACGGTCACGGAGGGAAGCGATTGCGGTGGGGCGGTCGAGTAGACGCCAAACGAATGCTTGGCTGCATGACCGCCGTTTCCCTGCACCAGGCCGAACGTGCCAGGTTCGGCCCGTAACGTTCGCACCATGGCGATGAGGGACTGGCCGGCTGCAAAGTTGAGCGGTGCCCCCATGAAACCGAGGCCACCGGTGACCGTCAGAGGACGTTTTGGAGACAGCCCCAACGCAGACGCTGTGTAGCGAACGATCGAAGGGAAGCAGCCGTAGAGGTCGACATGATCGATCGCGTCGATCGGTCCCCAGCGCTCGACGACGAGCGCAGCAGCGGCATCGAGGCCGGGCACGGTGTCGATCCGCTCCCGGAGCAGGAACGAGTCGGAGTCGCTCGCCCGGATCGTGTCATGAAGGTAGACACGGCGGTCGTGTGCGACCCCGAGACGGTCGGCCGCTGCGCTGCTGCACACGACCAGCGCTCCAGCCTGATCGACTCGATTGTTGGCACACATCGCCTTGGTGTAGGGCCACGACACCATCCGGTTGTCCGCTGCGGGTGTGCGAATCGCCGCAGCGTCCATCGAACGGACATCGATGTCGGGGTTGCTGGCTGCGACAGCGCTGTACCCGGCCCACAGCTCCGCTGCGCGGTCGCGCGCCTCGTCGAGGGATTCGCCCGCTCCGGCGCGCAGCGCGCTGTCGAATATGGCGTAGGTGTTTCTCGGCAGCTCACCCCCGCGCTCGACTGCATCGGACCGACCCATCTCGAGCGGGGTTCCCCACTGCTCGGGATCTTCCATCTCGGAGTCGTCTCGTGTTGTCACCTCGCGACCAGCGGTACGAAGCGCATCACGGGTGCGGTTCGCTTCGCCGCCGACGAAGACGGCAACGTCGATCTCTCCGGCAACGATCCGCTGCCCGAGCTCACCCAAAAATGCAACCGGCGTGTCACCACCCCACGTCGTGACGATGGTGTGAGCGGTCGGACAACCGATCTCGTGGGCAACGGCTGCAGCCGCATTGCGATGTCGGTGGATGCCGCCCACGACCCCGACCGTTTCGACTGCCGACGGCGCAACGCCGGCGTCACCGAGGGCATCGATCGTGGCACGGGTCATCAGATCGATGGCATCGGCAGGGTGATCGACATCAGGCGTTCCGTTGGCGATCTGGGCTCGGCCGACGATGACAGGGGTCCGGGGATCAACAACGACGCGGTTGGTCATGAGGCGTAGGGTAGGGCGGCGCGAGGGCATGGGAGGCACCGTGGAGCTCGAACCCGATCGAATCCTGCTGACCGACCGGGTAGCGGTTGTGACCGGTGCGGGGGGAGGGATCGGAGCGGCCACGGCTGTCGCGTTGGCTCGGTTCGGTGCCGACATTGCTGTATGTGATCGAGACGAGGACGGATTGGCGGCGACCACCGCACTGGTCGAGGCCGCAGGACGCCGAGTCAGAGCTGAGGTTCTCGATGTGCGAAACGCCGATGCAGTCGACAGCTTTCTGGCAGCCACTGCTCACGCCTTGGGCCCCGTCGGGATCGTCGTCAACAACGTCGGAGGCGGCTTTCACGCTGCGTTCGGCGAGGTGTCCGCCGGGGGTGAGGCGGCCCTCGTGGCCGAGAACTTCACCACGGTGACCAACACCGTGCGGGCTGCGCTGCCCCACCTCACCGAAGGTGCTTCCATCGTCAACGTCACCTCGGTCGAGGCTCATCACGCGTCGCCTGGTTTCGGGGTCTACGGGGCGATGAAGGCAGCCGTCGAGCAGTTCACCAAAACACTCGCGCTCGAACTCTCGGGGCGGGGCATACGCGTCAATGCGGTTGCACCCGACATGATCCCGACGCCCGGCGACACCGAGCTCGCAGTTGCGAGCGGTGCGATGTCCACCGAGCACCACGCCACGCCCCTCCGACGTGTCGGATCACCCGAGGAATGTGCGGCGGTGATCGTCTTCCTCGCCTCCGACCTTGCAAGTTTCGTGACCGGCGCAAGCGTGCCGGTCGACGGGGGGACCACCGCCGGTGGGCCATGGAAGGTTGCACTCGACGACACGTTTCGGATGTGACCGGCACACGGCCGGGATACTCGCGATCGATTCGAAACCCGAGGAGATTGTCAGCCTTCGATGAAGGCGCGGATCTCCTCTGCCGCTCGACCCGGATGGGTGAACGGCCCGAAATGGGTCTCGCCGTCCCAGCACTCGAAGACGGCGCCCGGGATCTGTGCAGCAGCAAGCGGGGCGAACATGGCGGGTGCGTCGCCGTCGGTCGATCCGACCAGCCGGACGTCAGCGTCGATCGCAGCGACCCGGTCGAAGAGGGTGCCGTCGGCGTTTGCAAACGTGGCGGCCTCCGACTCCGGTGCGCACTTGAGCGACACGCCGTCGGCGTCGGGTCGAAAACCGAACCTGACATAGTCGTCCAGTACCGATGGATCGATGGCATCGAACGGCGGCCGCGAACGGTAGCGATCGATCGCAGCGTCAAAGGATTCGAATGTGGCCCGACGCTTTCGGGCCCCCTCGATGAGTGGGCTCGGGCCCCGTTTGTCGATTCCGGGGAAGACGATCGGCTCGAACAACCAGGCTCGCCGGATGCTTGTCGGGCGGCGGAGTTCGGTTCCGAGGATGACCGCTCCGCCCAGTGAATGACCCACGAAATCGAGCGGCTCATCGATCTCGAGCGCCTCGAGGACGGCACACAGATCGTCGACCATGCCGGCCCACTCGAACCGCCCGTTCGTCGGGGATGTGGAATCACCATGACCGCGCAGGTCGATGGCAAGGCACCGTCGAATGTCGAGAAGGCTCTCGGCGATGCGCCGGTAGCAGTGGCCGTGGAAGCCGGTGGCGTGGACGAATACGAGAGGAGGCCCCTCACCGCCGAGCTCGTGGAACGCGACCGAGACTCCGTCGCTCGAGGCGACGTACTTGGTTCGACTCTGCCCGTTCACGAGTCGCTCGGCGGTTCGGGCCGCATGCGGTGGAGCGGCTCTCCTACGGGGCCTGGTGCGTCGAGGCGGGCCATGCGGGTGACTCTATGACCTCCACCGTCGAAGGGAGAGATCCACATCTAGCGAAGGACCAGCGCTGCCCACTCACCCTCGACCTGGCGAGTGTCGATCTGGCGTTCGTGGGCGGCGCAGACCCGCGCCTCCTGTTCACCCTGAAGGATCCCGCCCACCACGAGGGTTGCGAACTCGGCTGTGAGCAACGGGCCGAGGTGCTCGTGGAGATCGATCGTCATGTTGCACAGCCCGACATCGAAGTGGCCCTTCACTTGGCATGCATCACCCATCGAAAAGCGGACGCGATCGGCAACCTGGTTGGCAGCGCAGTTGACAGCAACCGCATCAGCAGCGGCTGGGTCGGTGTCGACTGCGGTGACACTGGCGCCGAGGAGCGCAGCAGCGATCGCCAACACGCCGCTGCCGGTACCGAGATCCACGACGCGGCTCCCGGGCGAGACCAGTCCGGGCAACAGGCCGAGCAGGAGTCGGGTCGACGGGTGGCTCCCGCTACCGAAGGCAGCCCCCGGATCGATCACCAGGTTGGCCGCGTCCGGAACGGTGTCGAGCCAGGGCGGACGGATCACGAACGGACCGGCCCGGTACACCTCGGCGAAGGCGCGCCAGGCATCGAGGCCTTCGCGATCGTCGACCTGGAGGCATGTCGCTCCGAGACGTTTGGCGGCGAGCAAGGCGGCTGCCTCGTCGTCGAAGGCTCCTCGTAGCACACCGTCGAGTTCCTGCACGCCGATGGCCCCAAGGGCCCACAGCGTGTCAACCAACAGATCGACCTCGCTCCCCGGGCGATCGGGTGCGCACGTCACGTCGACCAGATGATGCACGCTCAGAGTGTCTCGCCCTCGTTGCCCTGCTGGCGGAGGAAGCGCTCGAACTCGGCGGCCAGATCATCGGCATCGGGTAGGGCAGCCGCGGTGGAGCGGTCGTAGCGTTCTTCGAGTCGACGGACGTAGAGGGCAACCTCGTCGTCGTCTTGCATCGCTGCGTCGACGCGGGTTTCCCAGTCCCGGGCGTCTTGGTCGAGGCTGGCCCAGGGGGTGCGCACCCCGGTCACCCGTTCGAAGCGCTCCAGCAAGGCGCGCGACGCCTTCGGGTTGGGGGTGCCAGAGACGTAATGCGGTACGGCGACCCGTAGTGACACGGCAGGCACGCCCTGCGCCTCCAGATGTTGATGCAGCACGCCGATCACACCGGTCGGCCCCTGGTACGAGGGCTGATCGAGACGCATCAGGGTGGCGAGGTCAGGATCGGTCGTCGACCCGGTGATGGTCGGGGGCCGCGTATGAGGGATCTCGGCGATCATCGCACCAAGGGTGATCACCATCGCAGCGTCGACAGCCACTGCGACGTCGTGGATCGTCTCACTGAACGTTCGCCACATCAGATGGGGCTCGACACCGTCGATCAGGACGAGATCCCGAGCGTCGGAGGCGTTGGTCAGAATATGAATGCGGTTGGTCGGCCAGTCGATCACCCGTCGGCCGTCGTCGTCGATGCGGACGACCGGTCGACGCTCGGTGAAGTCGAAGAACGGATCGGCGTCGATCTCGCCGACCGGCAGTGCGTTGCTGCTGCGCAGCGACGCAAGCGCCCCGGTTGCCGCGCCCCCGACGTCGAACAGGCCCTCGAACGCAGTGACGAGCAACGGTGCGCGCAGCGGAGGCAGATCATCGGTCCAGCGGAGAGGGTCCACGCGACCAGCATGCCCGCCCCGGGGTGCGAGTGCCGACCCCAGCTCAGTCGAGGCGCAGGACCCGTCGAGCGTTGTCGCGCAGGAACTTGGGCCACACATCGTCACGGAGCGGCAGATCGCGGAGCTGCTCGAAGATACGGTCGAGGGAAAGGCCCATCGGGAAGTAGCCGGCGTAGATGATCTTGTCGGCGCCCCGAGTATTGGCAAAGTCGATGATCGCCTTCGGGTAGTGCTTCGGAGCGAATGCCGACGTCGAATAGTGGAGGCCGGGCCATTTGAGCATCAGCTTTACAGCAAGGTCCTCCCACGGCTCGCAACCATGGCGGGTCACGAAGGTCAGTTCAGGGAAGTCGTACATCACCTGGTCGATCCGCTCGACATGTTGGGGGGCTGCCGGAACCCGCGGTCCGGGGATCCCGGCGCAACAAAAGATCGGGATGTCGAGTTCACAGCAGAGGGCGTAGAGGGGGTACATGAGCGGTGCGTCGATCGGCACCTGGGGCATCCGGCCGGACGGGAACGCCGTGATCGCCCTCAGTCCGATCTCGTCGTGCAGTCGACGCACCGTGCGGATCGCTTCGACTCCCTGGTTGGGATCGGGCTCGAAGCAGGGGATGAACCGGTCGGGATGCTCGGTCACGCAGCGGAGGCCCTCGCCCTCACCGTCGGGCCGAACACCGACCATGGCGATCTCGACGCCACATCGATCCATGAAGGGAAGGAGCAAATCGGGTCCCTGAGGCGGCTCCTCCAGGGATCCGTCGGCGTTGCGGGCCTGGTCGGAGAACGGCACATCCTTGAACATGTACTGCGCGGGAAAGTTCATGTTGGCCGACTCGGCGTCTTTGAGCGCCCGTTCCAAGAACGCGTAGCGGTCCTTGCCGGTGGTGCCTGCGGTGGTCCCCATCATCGTGTCGATGACGCCGATGCCGTCGGGAAAGGCCATGGATCCTCCCTGGAGCCGAGTGGTGGCCGACCCTACCGTCACCGGTACCGTCGGCCCGAATGAAACCGGAGACGATCACCTTCCTATCGGGTGCAGTGGCCCTGGCGGCTGACCGCTATGGAGACCCGGCAGATCCGCCCGTGGTGTTTCTGCACGGCGGGGGTCAAACCCGGCACTCGTGGGGTCGAGCCGCCGCCGCCGTCGCCGACGTCGGCTGGTGTGGGTTCACCATCGACCTGCGCGGGCACGGTGAGAGCACCTGGGATCCGACCGGCGCCTACGGTCTCGACGACTACGCCGGTGACCTTGTCGCCGTGTTCGACCAACTCGGGCGAGAACCGGTGGTGATCGGCGCGTCGCTCGGCGGACTCGCCGCCATCCGCGCCATGGGTGGCCTTCGACCCGGCAGTGGTCGAGGACTGGTGTTGGTCGACATCGTTCCGGCGATGGAGCGGGCCGGGACCGATCGCATCGGCGACTTCCTTCGGGCCCATGTGCAGACCGGGTTCGCATCGCTGGAAGAGGCTGCAGCGGTTGTCGCCGCCTACGCGCCCCGCGCCGATCGATCGATCGATCCTGACGGGCTCCGAAAAAACCTGCGGAAGCGCAACGGTCGCTGGTACTGGCACTGGGATCCGGCCTTTCTCATGTCGGACCCCGACCGTGACCCGGCCGACATCTTCGACCCGGAGATGTTGACCGACTGCGTCCGCCGGATCGCAGTACCCAAACTCCTTGTTCGGGGTCGCATGAGTGACGTCGTCTCCGAAGCGGGCGCCCGCCGGTTCCTCGCCGAGGTTCCCGACGTCGGGTATGTCGATGTTGCAGATGCCGCACACATGGTGGCCGGTGACCGCAATGATGCCTTCCGGACTGCCGTCATCGACTTTCTCGCCGAGGTTGGCTGAACAGCACCGAACGCGTCGGCACCGGGCGTCACGGGCCGAAGAGCAGAACGGGGCTGACGGTGCCCCTGGGCGTCGCGGTAGAGTCGAACGATGCGGACTCGTTTCGCCCGTGCGTGCCTCGTCGTCGTCATCGTTGCGACTCACCTCAGCGTTGGTGTGTCCTCGGCAAACGCGGCGGACGCCCTCGATGCTCCGGCCGACTACTACAGCACCGTCGATGCCTCCTCGGCAGCAGCGCTGCGCGTCACCCTGCACGACGTGATCGATGATCACGAACGCGTCCCGTACAACAGTTCGACGCGGACCGACACCTGGGACGTACTCGAGGCCGCCGATCAGGATCCGTCCGATGCTGGGCGGATCCTCGACGTCTACCGCAATGCGTCGTACCCGAAGTTCGGCGCCGGGAACGACTTCTACAACCGTGAACACGCCTGGCCCCGCTCGTACGGGTTCCCGGACGATCTCGTCAGCAGCTATCCCTACAGCGACGCACACGCCCTCTTCCTGTCGGACTCTGGCTACAACTCGTCTCGTGGCAACAAGCCCTACGCCGTGTGCTCATCGGCCTGCGACGAGAGACTGACCGACACGAATGCAGGCATCGGTGGCGGGTCGGGCCTGTATCCCGGGAACTCGAACTGGACGACCGGCGTGGGTGCCACCGGCACCTGGGAGACGTGGGGTGAGCGACGCGGCGACGTGGCTCGGGCGCTGCTGTACCTCGACGTGCGCTACGAGGGCGGCCAGCACAGTGCAGGGATCGACGAACCCGACCTTGTCCTGACCGACGATCGAAGCCTGATCACCGTCTTCGAGTCGAACACCACCGGTACCGCCTACATGGGCCTGCTGAGTGTTCTGCTCCAGTGGCATGCCGACGATCCCGTCGACGACCGAGAGCGAGCCCGCAACGATGTCGTGTTCGCCGCCCAAGGCAATCGGAACCCGTTCATCGACCGCCCGGAGTGGGTTTCGTGCGTGTTCGAATCGTCCTGTGGCGGGGTTGACACCGAAGCGCCAGTGCTTCCCGATGCCCTGAGCGCCGACCCCGGTGACGGGCTCGTGACCCTCTCATGGGCCGCAAGTCCGTCCCCCGACCTTGCGGCCTACACCGTTCATCGGTCCGACGACGCCACGACATGGGTCACACTGGCATCGACCCCGCCAGGCGTGACGACCTTCACCGACGACACCGTCAACAACGACACGACCTACAGCTACGCCGTCTCGGCGACCGACGACAGCAGCAACGAGTCACCATGGACCTCCACGGTCTCGGTGACCCCACGTGCCGACGAGGGTGGAACCGATCCGTGGATCAACGAGTTCCACTACGACAACAAGGGCAGGGATGCCGGTGAGTTCGTCGAGATCGCCGGTCCCGCGGGAACCGATCTGAACGGATGGACACTGGTCGGCTACAACGGCGCCAACGGCTCGGCGTACCAGACCGTTGGACTGCAGAGTGTGCTGGCCGACCAGCAGAACGGGTTCGGAACCGTCACGGTCGACCTCGGCACGATCCAAAACGGCGCCCCCGACGGCCTTGCGCTCGTCGACAGCGAGGGTCGAGTAGTCGAGTTTCTCTCCTACGAGGGCGACCTGCTCGCCACGAGTGGGCCGGCTGCGGGCCAGACCGCCCTCGACATTGGGGTGTCCGAATCGGGATCGGACCCCAAGGGCCGCTCGTTGCAGCGGGTCGGCACCGGGCAACGGGCTGCCGACTTCTCGTGGCAGCCTCCCGCGATCGACAGCCCGGGAGTCCCCAATGCCGGCCAGACGTTCTCCAACGGGGGCGGTGGGGATGACACAACACCACCGTCGACCCCCACCGGGCTCACAGCAGCAGCCGGCGTCGACGACGTGGCGCTCACCTGGGATGCGGTCACCGCATCCGATCTTGTCGGCTATCACGTGCTTCGGTGGTCGAACGGGGCCACCGAGCCTGAACGTCTGACGACAACCCCGGTGGCTGTGACGGTGTGGATCGACTCCGGGGCATCCAACGGGAGTTCCGTCACCTACGCAGTGACCGCCGTCGATTCCTCCGGCAACGAGAGCCCAGCCAGTGGCTCGATCGCGCCTCCGGTCGCAGCCTTCACTTCGGCGGTGACCGACCTCGACGTGACGCTCACCGATGCGAGCAGCGACATCGATGGTGCGATCGTGTCGAGGTCATGGGACTTCGGCGACGGCGCCACCTCATCGGCGACAAACCCGTCCCACCGCTATGGGGTCAGTGGGAGTTACCTGGTCGTCTTGACCGTGGTCGACGATTCCGGCTCATCGGCGAGTACGAGCCAGACCGTCACCGTGGGTTCACCGGTGGCCGAGTTGACCGTGGTCTCGATGACCCCGAGCCGGATTGCCCAGAACACGACCACCGATGTGACGGTCAGCGGGACCGGGTTTGTCGACGGTGCAACCCTCTCCTTCGTCGGAGGGAGTGGGCCGGCGCCGACCGCCTCCAGGGTGGTCGTGGTCGACGGTGACACGCTCACCGCCACCATCCGAATCAAGGCTGGAGGGCCCGGCAAGATCCGCCGTTGGGACGTGGTGGTGACCAACCCGGACGGAACCTCGGCCGTGCTCACCGACGGACTCGTCGTCGAACCCTGAACGGTGACGGTGCGGCTCGGTCGTCTCTGCGGTTGACAATCGCCACGCTGGCGTTACCCTCTAGAACCGTGAAGCGCCTGTCCCTGTCCCTGCTTCTTCTCATGTAGGCGAGCGCCCCATACCGGCGCTCGCCGAACCCCTCGTGCCCTCGTGGCTCGGGGGGTTCTGCGCTTTTCAGTACCCTTTTCGCCAGCCACCCCGTGAGGGAGAGACCCATGACGACCATGCCTTTCGAAAAGTACCGGCCCTATCCGGCCGTGGAACTTTCCGATCGAACCTGGCCGGATGTCCGACTCGAGACCGCCCCGATCTGGTGCTCGGTCGACCTTCGAGATGGGAACCAGGCGCTTGTCGACCCCATGGACAGCACCCGCAAGCGCCGCATGTGGGATCGACTTGTTGCGATCGGTTTCAAGGAGATCGAGGTCGGGTTCCCGGCTGCCTCCCAGACCGACTTCGACTTCGTTCGGGAACTGATCGAGGATGACCTGATCCCCGACGACGTCACGATCCAGGTCCTGACCCAGTGCCGCGACGACCTGATCACCCGGACGTTCGAGTCGATCGCAGGCGCAAAGAACGCCATCGTGCACTTCTACAACTCGACCTCGACCACCCAGCGGCGGGTCGTGTTCCGCACCGATCGTGCCGGGATCATCGACATTGCGGTCGGCGGGGCGCGGCTTTGCAAAGAACTGCGCGATGCCACCCCACATCCCGAGCGCATTCGCTTCGAGTACTCGCCAGAGTCCTACACGGGCACCGAACCCGAGTTCGCCGTCGACGTCTGTGAAGCGGTCATGGACGTCATCGAACCCACGCCCGACAATCCGCTGATCTTCAACCTGCCGGCCACGGTCGAGATGTCGACCCCAAACCTGTACGCCGACATGATCGAACGCTTCTTGCGCGACGTGAAAAATCGCGACGCGATCATTCTCTCGCTGCACCCGCACAACGATCGCGGCACAGGGGTCGCAGCGGCAGAGCTCGGAATGATGGCCGGCGCCGATCGAGTCGAGGGAACCCTCTTCGGCAACGGCGAACGCACCGGCAACGTCGATGTCGTGACGATCGCGCTGAACCTGTTCACCCAGGGCGTCGACCCCGAACTCGACTTCTCCGACATCGAGGAGGCGCGCCGGGTGTTCGAGTTCTCGAACCGGATGACCGTGCCGGACCGCCAACCGTATGTCGGTGATCTGGTGTTCACCGCGTTCTCCGGATCGCACCAGGACGCCATCAAGAAGGGCATGGCCGACATCTACGACGTGCAGCCGGGCGAGCCGCTCGAAGGTGAGTACGACGTGTGGGATGTGCCCTATCTGCCGATCGATCCACGGCATCTCGGCCGCAGCTACGAGGCGGTGATTCGGGTGAACAGTCAGTCGGGCAAGGGCGGTGTTGCCTACGTGCTGCTGCACGAGTACGGGCTCGACCTTCCCCGGCACCTGCAGGTTGACTTTGCCAAGAAGATCCAGGCTGTCACCGAAGACACCGGTACCGAGATCACGTCGTATGAGATCCAGCGCCGGTTCATGGCCGAGTACGTCGAACCAGACAGTCCGAGCGTCGAGATCATCGGGCATCGATCCTCGAGTGACACGCTCGAGTCGGGCACTACCACCCTCGAGGCCAAACTGATCGTCGACGGTGCTGAACAGATGGTGCAGGGGGAGGGAAATGGACCCATCGACGCGTTCGTGCACGCATTGCACACTGCTGGGCTGTTCGACGGCAAGATCGTCGACTACACCGAACACACGATGGGGACGGGCTCCGATGCCACCGCCGTCGCCTACGTCGAGGTCGACACCGGGGCGCGCGACACAACCTGGGGGGTTGGCCTCCACGAGTCGATCGTGTCGGCCTCGCTTCGCGCCATCGTGTCGGCGGTCAACAACCTGAACCGCTGACGACGACTGCTTCACCTGCCCCCGTCTAGGCTCGCCGACATGACGACGACGAACCGCAACCGCCTCGCCTCGATCCTGCTCTGCGTGATCGGACTGTTCGCCGTCTCGTGCGGCAGCCCCAACGACACAGCGACCGGAGGCGATGTATCGACAGGGGACGCGGCGGCCGAGACAGCAGACGACACTGCTGCGACGGCGGCCGAGTCCGATGAGGCGGACGAGGACAGTGCCGACGAGGCAGCCGACACCGATGCTTCGGCAGAGGCCTATTGCAGGGCCAAAGCACAGGCCGAAGCGCTCCTCGACGACGTCGATCCGTTCGACCCGGAGTCGGTCGAGATCGCGATACGCAAACAAATCGAACTCATCGAGGCCGCCATCGACCTCGCCCCCTCTGCGATTCGAGACGACCTCCGCATGCTCCGGCAGAGCTTCGACGACTACGTCGAGGTACTGGAGGAGAACGGATGGGATCTCTTCGCCGCCTCTGCTGCCCTCGAAGAACTCGACGCTAGGCCCGGCCCTGAGGCCGCCGAAGACCGACTCGATGCGTGGGAGGACGCCAACTGCGAGGGTGCGGACGACGACACCGATGACGAAGACGCCGTTGGCGACGATCCCTTCGCCAGCCCCGAGGCGCTCGAGGCGATGTTGTCGAGCGAAGCCGGCCGAGCATTGATGATCGAAAGCATGATCGAAGACGGCGAGCTCAGTGCCGAACAAGCCGCCTGCCTGCTCGACAACCTCGATGTCGAAGCGTTGGTGGCGCTCGCCACCGGCGACGAACCCAGCCCGGAGATCTTTGGGCTGTTCCTCGAGGTCGCCATGGTGTGCGGTCTCGAAGACATGTTCGGGTTCGACGAGCCAGCGGGCACGTCGGGAGACGAGTCGCCCCCCGACGTCGAGGTCATCGAGGCGATGCTTGCTACCGAGTCTGGTCGAGCACTGATCGTTGAAGGCATGATCCAAGACGGTCAGCTCACCGCTGACCAGGCTGTGTGTCTGCTCGACAACCTTGACCTCGAGACCCTGGTCATCCTGCTCAACGAGGAGGACGAGGAACCACCGCCCGAGGTTGTAGTCAGCCTGCTGCTCCTCCTCGACACCTGCGACCTGGGAGACCTGTTCGCCGAGTGAGTCGACTCGCTCGGCAGTGGGTCGGTGGGGCAGGGTAGAGGCCATGGCCTTCACGCTCATCCGGATCAACCACGTCCACCCCGACCCTGTCGACGGGACCGAGATGAGTGACCGGTATCGTGCGGCCCTCGACATCGCCGAGTTCCTCGACGAACGCGGGCTCAACGCAGTGCAGCTCGACGAACACCATGTCAGCAGTACCGGGTGGTCGCCAACGCCGATGATGACCGCCGGCATGATCGTGTCGCGCACCGAGCACGTGCTCTGCTTGATCGGTGCGCTTCTGCTGCCGCTGCACGACCCGATCCGGGTCGCCGAGGATCTGGCCGTGCTCGATCTGGTGAGCAAGGGCCGCATCGTCGTCACGGTCGGTCTCGGCTATCGACCGGTCGAATACGCAGCGATGGGCAAGGAATGGTCCGAACGGGGCCGCATCCTCGACGAGAGCCTCGACGTCTTGCTCAGAGCGTGGACCGGAGAGCCGTTCGAGCACAACGGCGAGATGGTGCAGGTCCTGCCGAAGCCGTTCAGTGAACCGCACCCAACCCTCATGATCGGTGGGTCGGCAAAGGCATCGGCCCGGCGAGCCGTGCGCCTCGGTCTCCCGTTCTCGATGGGCGGAAACAAGCAGGACGTCAAGGCGTACTACGAGGAGCTGTGCGTGCAGGCGGGCATTGCCCCGTTCGTCATCTGCCCCGAGGAGGCTCCCCAGATCGTGATCGTGGACGACCCCGACCGGGCCTGGGCCGAGCACGGGCAGCACTTCCTGCTCGAGGCGCAGACCTATCACGGGTGGCAACAGCCCCACCAGAAGTCGGTTGTCCACTCCCATGCCACCACCGTCGCCCAACTGCGCGACGAGGGGATCTACCGCTTCTACACCCCTGACCAGGCAGTCGAGCACGCTCGGGAGAAGGGGTCGCTCTCGCTACACCCACTGTGTGGTGGCATGCCGATCGACGTGGCGTGGCGGTGCGCCGAACTTGCCGCCGATTCGGTGCTCCAGGCCGACCAGTGACCGACTGGGTGACGCTCAGCGCTCGCGGCGGGCTTGCGTGTCACGACCTTGTCGGCTGGATGATGTGGGACGAGCGCGCAAAGGCAACCTTTGTCGACCTCGGCATGCCCAACCCGGACGCCTGGATCATCGCGTGGCGGCTCGCCACACTCGGCGACAGCCCACCTCCGGTGATGGCAGCGATGACGTATTCGATCAACCCCTCGATCATCGAGCGGGTGGCGGCGACGGTTCGGTCCCGCATGACCCACACGCAGGTGCTCGAGGCACTCGACGATGCCGTCGTCCCGGGACTCGAATCGATTGCTCCCGGGCTTGCTGCTGGGTTGGGCGGTGTGGCGGACGATCTCTGGCGGGCTGTCGACGCAACGTTCGGTGGCGCCCGACCGATGTTCGCTGCCGCCCGTGCTCTTCCCCGCAACGGCCGAAGCGCCGCCCTCTCGGCCTGGCATGCAGCGCATTGCATCCGTGAGCTTCGTGGTGACAATCACTGGGCGATCCTGGCGTCGGAAGGCATCGACGACGTACAGGCGGGCCTGCTGCACTCAGCGATGATCGATGTCGACGACTACGGCGACGAGGAATGGATTGCCCGCAGTCGAGGGGCTGACGACGCTGCCGTCGAGCGGGCCTGGGCTGCGCTCACCACCAGGGGCTTCGCGCTCGACCGGCACCTCACGGACGCCGGTCGAGCGTTGCGACTCGACATCGAGCGTCGCACCGATGCAGTGACCGCCCCGGTATGGCAAGAGGTCGGCGAGGCGATGACACTGCAGTTCCTCGACCTCGTCGAGCCACACCACGATGCTTTTGTTGCCCGTATCGATGCCACGGCAGGGCCTCGATGGATGCCGGCAGTGCGTGGCCCAAGGCCGACCTAGCGCAGCAACCGCAAGCGCACCGTCTTCGGCGGCGGGAACGGCGGCTCTTCCAGTCAGGACAGGACGTCTTGGGAAATGATCGTCTTCATGATCTCGCTCGTGCCGCCGTAGATCGTGGCAACCCGCGCGTCGGCGTAGGCAACACCGATCGGATACTCCGACATGTAGCCGTACCCGCCGAAGAGCTGAAGGCATCGGTCGGTGATGCGGTTCTGGAGTTCGGTGGCGTACAGCTTGGCCTTGGCAGCATCGGCAGCCGAGAGTCCGTTCTCGACATGGTCGACGATGCACCGGTCCATGAAGGCACGGGCAACGGTGACCTCGGTGGCGCACTCGGCCAGCACGAACTTCGTGTTCTGGAACGCAGCGATGGGCTGTCCGAAGGCGGTGCGGTCCTTCACGTAGTCGACGGTCCACCGCACTGCCGCCTCGGCAACGGCAACGCCGTTGATCGCAAGCGAGAGCCGTTCCTGGGCCAAGTTGAAGCTGAGGTACTCCATCGCCTTTCCCTCGTCGCCGAGCAGGTTGGTCTTGGGTACTCGCACGTCGGTGAAGAACAGCTCGGCGGTGTCGGCCGACTTCTGGCCGATCTTGTCGAGGTTGCGACCCCGTTCGAAGCCGGGCATCCCCCGCTCGACCACGAGCAGCGAGAGCCCGTCGCGCCCCTCGCCGGTGCGCACCACGGTGACGACGAGATCGGAGTTGATTCCGTTGGTGATGAAGGTTTTGGCGCCGTTGACGACGTATTCATCACCGTCGGCGACTGCGGTGGTGGCGATGGAGGCAAGGTCTGAACCGGTGCCTGGCTCGGTCATGGCGATCGCCAGGATCTTCTCACCAGACGCGATGCCGGGCCACCAGCGATCCTTCTGCTCATCGGTGCAGTAGGCGATGAAGTACGGCGAGACGATGTCGTTTTGCAGGCCGATGCCGTTTCCTGCGCCGCCCATGCCGGCGTAGGCGAGTTCTTCACTGACGACGGCATTGAATCGGAAGTCGTTGCTTCCGCCACCACCGTGGGACTCCGGCATGTTGAAGCCGACGAACCCGTGCTGCCCGGCCTTGGCGTAGATCTCACGGTCCATGATGCCGGCCTTCTCCCACTCGTCGAAATGCGGCTGCATTTCCTCGGCGATGAAGGCGCGAACGGCGTTGCGGAAGAGGTCGTGAGTTTCGTCGTAGATCGACGTCGGCATGAACGCTCCTTGTCGGGACGGCACCGGCGTGCCGTGGATCGGCGCGGTCGTGAGACGCTACATCCCGCTCGGCGTGACAGCCCCGCCGGGTGGCCGCCGTATCGGTCAGATGCGGCGATCGTGCCCGTCCCAGTAGGGAGCTTTGAGCGTATCGAGATACAGCTTGCCGTTGGGCTGGCGCGGAAGTCGGTCGTGGATATCGATCGACCGCGGCACCTTGTGGCGGCCGAGTCGCTCACGGGCGAAGGCGAGCAATTCGTCGGTAGTGGTTGCTTTGCCCTCGGCGCACTCGACCGCAGCTTTGACCTGTTCACCCCACTCCTCGTCGGGGATACCGAAGACAGCGGCATCGACGATGGCCGGGTGTTCGAGCAACACCTGTTCGACCTCGGCCGGATACACGTTGACACCGCCGGTGATGATCATGTTGGTTGCGCGATCGGCGAGGAAGATCCAACCGTCGTCGTCGACTCGACCCATGTCGCCCATCGTGAACACGCCGGGCCGTAGGTAAGCGGCCGCAGTTTTGTCGGGCGCATTCCAATACGAGAACGGTTGATCGCGACCGGGCGTGTGACAGAACAGGCGACCGACTTCGCCAGGAGGCAACCGGGCGTCGGCATCGTCGACCGCAAAGACCTCGAACCCCGGCACCGGCCGGCCCACGGTTCCGGGATGCTGCAGCCACTCAGCGCTGTCGACCCGGGTGAACACGCCAGCCTCCGATGTGCCCCAGTATTCGACCAGAATCGGACCGAGCCAGTCGATCATGCGCTGCTTCACGACCGGTGCGATCGGTGCGGCACCGTGAAGCACAACCTCGAGCGACGAGAAATCGCCGGCGCGCTGGTCGTCGTCGAGACGCAGCATGCGCACCATCATCGTCGGAACCAGATGGGTGCGGCGGACCTGTTCGGCTTCGATCAATGCCACGGTTCGGGCGGCGTCGAAGCGACGCATGATCCGAAGCGTTGCTCCGTTGCACAGGTCGAAGAACGCGAATCCACCAACCGCTGCGTGGTAGGCGGGCCCGGTGACGAGGTGCACCCCGTCACCGTCGAGGGCGACGTCGGTGCCGGCCGTCGATTGGGCACGCAGCATCTCCGACACCGTTGCGGGAATCGCCCGCTTGACTCCCTTCGGGTGGCCGGTGGTTCCCGAGGTATAGGAAAACCGAGAGCCGGGTGGACCGTCAGATGGGAACGGTGCGGTGTCACCGGCTGCCACCAGCGCCTCGAACTCGGGGCCGAACCGAACGACGGCGCACTCGGTGGGCAGCAGAGGTGCGAGTTCGTCCTCTGCGAAGACGAGGGTGAGGTCGGCATCGGACACCACATAGTCGACCTCGGCCGGCGACAGCAGCCCGTTGATCGGTACGAGCCAGGCCCCCGACACCAGCGCAGCCAGATACAACTCGAAATACTCGGCCCGGTTCTCGGTGAGGACACCAACATGTCCGCCCACCGGCACGCCGGCTGCTCGCATGGCGTGTCCGAGCCGTGTCGCTCGCTCATACAGCTCACCGAACGTCCGGACCGTCCCGAGGTCGTCGACGAGTGCACGACGATGCGGATCGTCGGTCGCGATGTCGAGGAACATCAGCCGCCTGTCGTCGACCAGTGCCAGGGTTCGCTGGGAAGGTTGAAGAACCCGAACTCGGGAGCGATCTCCGAGAGGGCGCGAAAGACGCTGCAATCACGGCAGCGGATGACCCGTCCGTCGAGCGTGAAATCGATCGCCAAGCCCAGTTCGTGCTGACTCAGACCGGGGCGAGCGGTAGGGGGTCGACACTGGCTGGCCGGCATCTCCCAAATGGCGTACTCGGAGGTGCCGCAGTTGGCCCGCCGCAGGCGGATCTGGCTGTCGATACTGCGATAGCCGCCGCCCGAGAGCTCGAAGCCGCGCGCCGACATGGCGGCCAGGATGCCGCGAACATTGTCTGCGATCAGTGCGTTGACCACGATCCCGTCGATCGTCACCAGTTCGATGTCGGCCCCGTCGGGAATGGTCACCTTCCCGCCGGCCGGGGGCAACCGGCTCGCGATTGCATCAGCGATGCGCTGCTCCTCGACGCGGATCTCCTCGGCGAGTGATGCCTCGAGTTGGGCGAGTGCTGCGGCCTCGCCGAGCCGCCGCTCCTGACGGGCGAGGGCAGCAAGCAAGAGGGTCTCTTCCAACGCTCGGGCTGCAGCAAGCTCGTCGAGCCTGTCTTCCATCGCATCCCGGTACGTCGCAGCATCGACCCGGGCCTGTTGCGCCACCTCCCGTTGGAGCTCGAGCTCGGCACCAATCGTGCGTAGCTCGTCGAGTACGTCGAAGCTGTTTCCTGCTCCGATGTCGGCGAGTGTCTCGGCCCGGCTCGACTGCCACGGATCGTCACCGAGTGCGTCGAGATGATCGAAGCCCTGGAACGACACATACGAGTTGATCGCTGCATCGCGGAGCTCGAGGCGCGTGCGCTGCTGGAGGGACTCGAGGGCCATGATCGCACGATCGGCCTCTTCAGCTGCCGCTTCGGCGTCGGCGACCGCCCGCATAGCAGCGTCGACGGCTGCCTGTTGGCCGTCGACATGTGCCTGCGCCGCTGCGAGTGCCGCTTCGAGTTCTTCGACCTCGGCCAACTCGACCTCGAGCTCGACGGCCAGCGCCGCCGCTTCCTCCTGGACGGTCTTGCGCTCGTCTCGGAGTTCATCGGGCGTGGCCGCGGACGCAACGGTAGCGATTCCGGCAAGCCCCAGGATCGACGCGATGAAGACGACGACTCGTCGTTGTGGGGATGTCGACGAGGGGAGCGGGGGTGTCGTGGTCGGCCGCAACACAGCCCACGAGAGTACCGGTCGCCGCTCGACGCGTCACCCCGTCAGACCGTGCCGTCGACTCGAACTCCGTGTGGAATCGTGCGGGGAGCGGCGTTGAGCGCCTCCATGGCGAACCCGGCTGCTTCTTTGTAGCGGGCCATGAAGTGCTCGACCTCGTGGCGGGGCATGACATCGTCGATGTTGTCGAAGTACCCCCCACACCGATCGTCAACCTCACCGAGGATCGCCATGGGTCCGTGACCGCGGTTGCGAAGCACGAGGGCCGACACGTCCTCGTGCAGTTGCTCCTCGAAGGCAGCAAGCGCGTCTGGGGTCACACCGTGCCGAAGGAACTGCGCGCCGAGCACGCGTGCGTCGACGATTGCCTGACTCGCTCCGTTGGACCCAACGGGGTACATCACATGGGCTGCATCGCCGATGAGGGCCATGCGGCCATCGAGCCAGGTCGGAGCTGGATCGCGATCGACCATCGGGAACTCCCACACGGTTTCGGCCCGTTCAACGAACGACGGCACATCGAACCAGTCCCACACCCAATCGGTGAAGTGGGGGAGAAAGGTGGATTTGTCGACCTCTCGATTCCACCCTGCGCTGGAGTCCCAGCCGGCCGCTGTGTCGAGCTTCAGTTCGAGCAGCCAATTTTGACGCTGAAGACCGGTGACGGGGTTGATCGGTCCGATCGGATAGTGCACGAAACGCTGGTCGAGGTTGCCGACGAGCATGAACGAGGCTCCGGTTCGGACAGGCGGCCCAACGGCCGTGCCTCGCCACAGCATCATGCCTCCCCATCGCACCGCGCCCTCGTTGGGCAGGAGTTGGCGGCGCGCTCCAGAGTTCAAGCCGTCGGCCGCGATGAGGATGTCGGCATCGACCTCGACGGTGCTGCCACCCTCCCGGTCCTCGAACGTGGCCGTGATGCCGTCGGCGGTGTTTCGGTACCCGACCAGGCGGTGGGCCTCCACGACTGCCTCGGTCCCACAACGCCGCCGCACCTCGTCCAGCAACAGGAGCTGCAGCTCACCCCGATGAACCGACCATTGGGGCCACTGGTAACCGGCCAGGAGACCTCGGGGTTCAGACCAGATGTCGTTCCCGCCTCGGCCCACCAAGGCCCACTCCTGCGTGGCGATCCCGATCTCGGACAGCCGGTCGGCCACCCCGAGATCGGTCAGTTCGCGAACGGCGTTGGGCAGCAGGTTGATCCCGACGCCGAGTGGCAGGATCCGACGCGACGACTCGAACACCCGGACCGGTACACCGATCTGGTGGCAGGTGAGGGCCATGGTGAGCCCGGCGATCCCACCTCCTGCAACGACGACGGTCATGATGGATCAGATCCGTTCGAAGTAGCGCTGCATCTCCCAGTCCGTGACGGCTGCTTCGGCCGCAGCAACCTCGGTGCGGAGATGATGGGTGTAGTGATCCACGACTGTGTCGCCGAAGAAACGGCGAGCGGCACTGCTCGCCTCGAACCGGTCGACCGCATCGCGCAACGTCGATGGGACCTGCTGGAGCCCGGTGGCGGTGTAGACGTCACCGGAGAACTCCGCAGGCGGTTCGATCTGATTACGAATGCCGTCGAGACCGCTTGCGATCGCTGCGGCGAAGGCGAGATACGGGTTGGTGTCACCACCGGGAATGCGGTTCTCGATCCGAAGGCTGGCGCCTGAACCAACGACACGGAACCCGGCGGTGCGGTTGTCGGTCGACCACGCAATCTTCGTCGGCGCCCAGGACTGATCCTGGTAGCGCTTGTAGGAGTTGATGGTGCCGGCCACGAATGGCATGAGGTCGGCAGCGTGGTACATCCACCCACCGAGGAACCACCGAAAAAGGTCCGAGCGGCCGTCGGCGTTGGCCATGGCATCGTCAGCGGCGGCAAACGCGTTGCGGTCGCCGTTCCACAGCGACAGGTGGATGTGGCAGCTGTTGCCGGGCTGGGCTGCATCGGGCTTCGCCATGAACGTGACCGATACCCCCATGGCATCGGCGAGTTCTTTCATCGCCTGTTTCATCACGACGTGACGGTCGGCCATGGTGAGTGCGTCGGCAAAGCGGATGTTGAGCTCGTGCTGCCCCACCGCAGCCTCACCTTTGGAGTTCTCGACTGGCACGCCGCTGTCACGGAGGGCTCGGCGTGCTGCTCCGACATAGTCCTCGACCCGACTCGCCTGCAGGAGGTGATAGTCCTCGACATACCAACCCGCCGCCTCGAGATCGCGATAGCCCTTGGCGTAGGCATCGCGATAGGAGTCTCGAAACAGGAAGAACTCGAGTTCGCTCGCCGCCGCAGCGCTGAATCCCTCGGCGGCAAGTGCCTCGATCTGCGTCTTGAGAATCGACCGCGGGGCGACCGCGACCGGCTCGTGGGTCGCATCGTCGATCACATCGCAAAGGACGAAGGCGGTACCCGTGGTCCATGCCGCCTCCCGCAGGGTGGCGAGATCGGGGACGAGGTGGACATCGCCGTACCCCCGCTCCCAGTTGGCGAAGGCGTATCCCTCGACCGGCTCCATCTCCATGTCGACCGTGAGGAGGTAGTCGCAGGCGTGGGTGCCGTCGTCGGCACACGAGTCGACAAAGAACTCGGCATCGAATCGCTTGCCCATCGTGCGGCCGTAGTGGTCGGTGAAGCCGACCACCACCGATTCGATCGACCGGTCGGCGGTCCGAGTTCGGAGTTCAGCGAGGTCCATGGCAGAGATCTTTGCTCAGTCGAGTTGCCCGGCGCATGCTGCCTCGAAGATCTGAGCGGCGAAGGCACGATCGACTGGAATGGGGTTGGTTGCCGCCGACGGGTCGTCGATCGCGGCGGCCGCGATGGCTTCGACGGCGGCTGCGTCGACGCCGAGCTCGACGAGTGTGTCGGGGACGTCCATCGATGCTCGCATCGCCATGATGTGGTGGAGGAAGCCGTCGAAGCCACCCGCAATGCCCGTGTAGGCCGCCAGCTGTTCGATCGTCGACTCGATCGCAGCGCGATTGGCGACGAGCACGTACGGCATCAACGTTGCGTTGGTCATGCCGTGGTGGGTGTCGAAACTCGCACCGATCGGATGTGCCAGTGCGTGCATCGCCCCGAGCCCCTTCTGGAACGCGACGGCCCCCATTCCCGCTGCGGTGAGCATCTGGCCCCGAGCCTCCAGGTCGCCGGGCGAATCGACCGCGACCGGCAGGTGCTCGAGCACCAGTCGGCAGCCCTCCATGCCGATGCCGTGCGACATCGGGTGGTGGGCTGGTGAGCAGATCGCTTCGAGCGAGTGAGACAGGGCGTCGATGCCGGTGCCGACCGTGAGCGTCCGGGGCAGGCCGACCGTCAATTCAGGGTCGGCGATGACGATGGTCGGCAGCATCTTCGGGTGGAACACGATCACCTTGCGACGCTGTGTCTCGTCGATGATGAGCCCGGCTCGGCCCACCTCGCTACCCGTCCCTGCGGTGGTCGGCACGGCGATGATCGGTGCGATCGCAGCAGGGTCGGCGCGGGTCCACCGGTCGGCGACATCCTCGAAGTCCCACAGCGGTCGGCTCTGCCCGGCGTGAAAGGCCACGACCTTGCCGACGTCGAGTGCGCTGCCCCCGCCGATCGCGATCACGCCGTCGTGGTCACCGCGCCGGAACATGTCGGTCCCGGCCTCGACGTCGCGGCCGGTCGGGTTCGGGCGGAGGTCGCTGAACAGTCCGTACTCGACTCCCGCATCACCGAGCAGTGACACGATCGACTGGACCGGTGGGAGGTCGACCAGACCTGGATCGGTGACGATCAGCGGCTTGGCGATGGCGGCTTCGACACAGGCGTCGGCGATTTCGACGACACGGCCGACACCGCTGCGGATCTGCGTCGGATAGCTCCAAGTGGCGGTCACGATCGTCAGTCGTTCTTGGCGGTGAGTCCGCCATCGACCGGGATGATTGCACCCGTGATGAACGAGGCAGCCGGCAGGGCGAGGCTGAGTGTCATGTGGGCGACCTCTTCAGGATCGCCGTAGCGCCGAAGCGCCGTGCGACGACGGGCGAACGTGTCGCGCATGTCGTCGGGGATTGCCTCGGTCATGCCGGTCACGATCGGACCGGGGCAGATCGCGTTGACAGTGATGCCGTGCACGCCGAGATCGATCGCCAACGCCCTGGTGAGTCCGATCACGCCGTGCTTCGCCGAGGTGTACGGCGCCATGTTGCGCTGCGCTCCGATTCCCTCGGTCGACGCGATGTTCACGATGCGACCCTCGCCGCTGGCCTTCAAATCGTCGAGACATGCCCGGATGATGCGCTGGTGAGGGGTCACCATGACCTCGAAGGCCTTGAACCACTCGTCTTCGAATCCAGGGTTGTCGACTGCGGAGCCAGCACCGACGCCGGCGTTGTTGACCACGACATCGACCGGACCGAGTTCGGCACGGATCTCGGCGACGGCAGCGTCGATCGCCTCGGCATCGGTGACGTCGAGGACGACGCCGTGCGCGGTGCCTCCGGCGGCACGAATGCGGTCGACCACCGCCGCCACACGCTCGGCGCCGAGGTCGGTCACGGCGACCTTCGCCCCCTCGTCAGCGAACAGGAACGCGGTCGCACGACCCATCCCCGACGCTGCGCCGGTGATGAGGACGACCTTGCCTTCGACGGAGCGGCTGCGGGTCGTGATGCGGGTCATGTCCGCTGACGGTATTCGGAGTTGTGGATCTGTGCCCACTACCGTCGCCCTATGGAACTCGGACTCACACTGGGCTACTGGAATCGGGCGATGCCCGCCGACCTCGTCGATTGGTTCAAGGCGGCCGACCAACTGGGCTACGACGCAGTGTGGACGGCCGAGTCCTGGGGTTCCGATGCGTTCTCGCCACTGGTGCTGGCTGCCGCCCACACGGAGCACATCAAACTCGGGACGGGTGTGGTGCAGCTGAGTGCCCGTACCCCGGCGGCCACGGCGATGCACGCCGTGACGCTCGACCACATCTCCAACGGTCGGGTGATCCTCGGTCTCGGCGTGTCGGGGCCGCAGGTGGTCGAGGGATGGTACGGCATGCCGTCCCGCCGGCCCCTGGCCCGCACCCGCGAGTATGTCGAGATCCTTCGACGCGCGTTCGAGCGTGAGGGGCCTCTGGAGTTTCAGGGGGAGCACTACCAGCTGCCCTACACCGGCGAGGGGTCCGAAGGACTGGGCAAACCACTCAAGATCATGACCCACCCGCTGCGCCAGATCCCGATCTGGATCGGCGCCGAAGGTCCCAAGAACGTGGCCCAGACGACCGAGATCGCCGATGGCTGGCTACCGCTCTACTACTCGCCGTGGCGGCCGGAGGTGTACCACGAGCAGATCAAGGACCGGAAGCTCGGATTCGGGATCGGTGTGAACGTCACGTTCAAGATCCATGACGACGTGGAAGCGGCGTTGCTGCCCACGAAGGGCATGCTGGCCTTCTACATCGGGGGCATGGGTGCCAAGGGGCAGAACTACCACACGAAGCTGATGGCCCGGATGGGGTTCGAGGAACAGGCGTACAAGATCCAAGAGCTCTTCATGGACGGGCGCCGAGACGAGGCGGTGATGGAGGTCCCGACCGAGTTCGCCGACGAGATCTCGATCGTCGGTTCGGTCGAACGCATCAAGGATCGCCTGCAGGCCTGGGAGGAGAGCGCGGTCACGATGATCAACGTTGCCCCCCGCTCGGTCGACGAGCTTCGGGTGATTGCCGAACTGGTCAAGGGCTGATCGATCCATCCGTGCAGCACTGGTTCACCGCGGGTGACCGTGGCAGACACTGCTACGGTCCCAACAATGTCCACGTCAGCGATCCCGCTCGGGTGGGCGCTCGATGCGTCGGCGATGGAGCTCTTCCCCGATCGACTCGGAGACCGCACCGTCGAGCGGACCAACCCCCCCGGTGGCGGCGGCGACCACCGCCTTGCTCCAATCCGCACGCGAAGCTGAGACGATGAGCCGTTGGAACGAGCGCGATGACGTCCCGCGGGGTGACGACTACGACGCCCGATGGCGCGCACTCGAGGCGAGTGGCGAGTCGATCCACGGCGAGGCCGACCTGCTCTGTCATCTCCTCTCGTCAGGGTCGATCCTCGACGCCGGTTGTGGCACCGGACGCGTGGCGATCGAACTCCACCGTCGCGGCTACGACGTCGTCGGGGTCGACCTCGATCCGGGCATGCTCGACGCTGCGCAGCGAAAGGAACCGGTCGTGCAGTGGGTACTCGGCGACCTGGTCGACGTCGATCTCGGCCGGACGTTCGACCTCGTTGCGATGCCGGGCAACGTGATGATCTTCGTTGCTCCCGGAACCGAGGAAGGCGTGCTCGCCAATCTCGCCCGACACGTCGGCGAGGGTGGACTGCTCGTCGCCGGGTTCCAGTTGGGCCCGGACAAACTGACGCTCGCCGACTACGACCGCCACGCCGAGCGCGCCGGTTTTGCACTCGTCGATCGCTGGGCGACCTGGGACCGAGCGCCCTTTGTCGCCACGGCCGCCGACTATGCCGTTTCGGTCCACCGACGCTCGTGACCGATCCCATCACAACCACGGCCGACGACCATGCCCTCGCAGCTCGGCTCGCAACCGAGACGGGCGCCATGCTGGTCGAGTTGACCCGCTCGTCCATCGTGGATCGCCGCTGGGGAGGTCTCGAGTACGAGGGTGACAGGCGAGCGCATCTGCAGATCGTGGGGGCGCTCGCAGCTGAGCGTCCCGACGACATCGTGCTTTCCGAGGAAGGGCGCGACGATCCCCGGCGGCGGAGCGCAGAGCGGGTCTGGATCGTCGATCCGCTCGACGGCTCGTCGGACTATGGCTACTCGGCCAACTGGTCGGTCCACGTCGCCCTCGTCGTCAATGGTGACCCGGTCGCCGGTGCGGTTGCCGTCCCCGGTTGGGGAACCACCTGGGCCACCAACCCGGCCCCCGAACCAGTACCCCACGATGTCGAATCGGGCTCCGCACCCCGCATCGTCGTCTCCCGGTCTCGGAGTCGCTACGACGGGATGCGACTGAGCCAGGGTCTCGGTGCCGATGTCTACGCCGTGGGATCCGCCGGGGTGAAGGCGATGTCGGTGGTGCGTGGTGAAATGGACGCATACGTCCACGGCGGTGGCCTGTACGAGTGGGACTCGTGTGCACCGGTGGCGGTCGCCCGGGCCGCCGGTCTCGTGTGCTGCCACCTCGACGGCTCCGCTCTCGAGTTCAACAAGGCCGATCCGTGGTCGCCGGGGCTGGTCATCGCCCGGCCGGGACTTGTCGATGACATCGTTTCGGTGATGTTCGATCACCGCCACTGACCTCTATGCTCGCCCCGATGCCGGCGAAGGTGAAGCACCAGTCCCGCTCGGTCGAGCACCATTGCTGCGCTCCTCGCACCGAGGTGTGGCCCGCCATTGTCTCGCTGGTCGATGATCTGTCGCCGCAGACGCGGCTGTCGATCGAGCCGCCATGGCGGCTGGCGTTCGAGATGGACACGGGAGCGTCCGAACTCGAGTTCTGTCAGGGGACGTTTCTGATCCGTGACGACGATGCCGAATGTCACGTCGCCTTCGGTCTGGTGTTCGATCCGCTGCCGTCCGACGCAGGGCTGGCCGAGGTCGAACACTTCCTCGCCGACGTGTCCGCCAGATTGTGCGAGCTGCCAGGTGGCTGAGTCCCGCAGTCGTCATGACGTCGTAATCTGGCGCGCCATGCACCGCCCGCTGCTCACGCTCTTCATCGTGTTCGCCCTGCTTGCTGTGTCGTGTGGCGGAGGAGACGAAGCCGCCGAAGACTCCTCCGGCGACACCATCCCGACGTCCGACGCCGACGACCAGACCGCCGCCGACGCTGCTGGCGACAGCGATGGCGGTGCCACGACCACGACCGAGGTCCCCTTTGCGCCACCGACCTCTCGGGGCCCGGCGCCGATTCTCGACGTCGACCCGGTTGCCTCCATCGGAGCGGTCACGGTCATCGAAGGCGAACCCGCCTATCGGGGCCTCCTCGGGCAACTCGACCCCCAGCGCAACATCGTGCAGGCGGTTGCGCTGCCTCCTGCCGACGTCGCGCCGGGCATCGCCCCCCTCACCGGCTTGCCACTCAGCGATCCGTCGATCGCAGCACGTCCGGCGATCGTCGCCAAGATCGACAACACCGACAAGGGACGCCCGCAAGCAGCCCTGACCCAGGCCGATGTGGTCTACGTGACCCAGATCGAAGGTGGCTCGACCCGGCTCGTGGTGGTGTTCCATTCGCAAACTCCGGCAGAGATCGGTCCCGTGCGTTCGGGTCGCACGACCGACATCGCCATCTTTCGCCATTACAACAACCCGATCTTCGTCTGGTCGGGGGCCAACGTCGTTACTGGTCGGCTCATTCGTCCCTACCTGATGGTTGACCTCGGCGCAGCCACGCGTGACGAATATCGCCGTCACCCCGATCGCCCAGCCAGCTACGACCTGATGACCGACCCGTCCGAGCTCTGGGCGATCGCCGAGGCAATCGGTGAGGGTGGTGTACCGCCGGTCCAGTTCGAGTACCGCACCGAAACCACTGCGCACCCACCGAGCGCACGTGCGGCTGGGGAGCTCCGCATCGACTACGCCGCGGCGACCGTCGAGTACTTCTGGGACGAGTCACTGCGGGTGTACCGACGCGTGCAGAATGGCACCCCTCACGTCGATGCCGACGAACTGGAGGTGCGTCCTGTGAACGTGCTTGTGGCCGAGGTCGGATCGATCAGCACCGGCTTGATCGACACCGCCAACAGCTCCGTGGGCGAACAGCAGTTCATCGGTTCGGGGCGGGGCTGGGTGTTCACCGATGGTCAGGTCATCGAGGTCACATGGACCAAGCCGTCGCTGGCGTCGGTGCCGACCTGGACGACTGCCGACGGTGTCCCGGTGCCGCTCACGCCTGGGCAGACCTGGGTGGAGCTTGCGCCGGCCGGCGTCACCAGCTTCGGCTGATCGAGCAAACCCGACCGGGTCGCTCAGACCCGCTGGAGCAGGGTCCCCGTGCCCAGCCCGCCGCCGCAGCACATCGACACGATGGCGTACTCGCCGCCGCTGCGTTGCAGTTCGTGCACTGCCTTGGTGGTGAGGATGGCACCGGTAGCACCGAGTGGGTGACCGAGGGCGATGGCGCCACCGTTTGGGTTGACGTTCGCCCGCTCGGCGCCGAGTTCTCGCTCCCAGGCGAGTACCACCGAGGCGAACGCCTCGTTGATCTCGAAGACGTCGATGTCATCGATCGCGAGGTCGTTGTCGGCAAGGAGCTTCCTGGTGGCGTCGATCGGGCCCGTAAGCATGAGGACCGGGTCAGTTCCCACCAAACACACGTCGACGATTGTTGCCAGCGGGGTGAGGCCGAGCTCGTCGGCCCGCTCAGCAGTCATCATCAGCACAGCGCCGGCACCGTCGGACATCTGGCTCGACGTGCCGGCTGTGTGGATACCGTCGTCGCGAGCGACCGGTGTGAGGGTGGCGAGGCCGTCGACCGTGGTCTCCCGAAGGCCGCCGTCGCGGGTGACGGTGATCGTGTCGCCGGTCTCCTTCCCGTCGTCGTCGAGCACGGGCACCGTGATGGGAACGATCTGCGTGCCGAACGCGTCCTCGTCCCAGGCCGTTGCTGCGAGCTGCTGGCTGCGAGCGCCGTAGACGTCGGCGTCGTGGCGGGAGATTCCCCACTGTTCGGCGATGCGCTCGGCGCCCTCGAACTGGGTCGTGAACTCGTAGTGCTCCCAGTAGCGCCTGTTGACCGGCCGGCCGAACTCCTTGTTGGCGGTCGTGGCGAACATCGGCACGCGACTCATCAGTTCGACCCCGCACGCAACGGCGGTGTCGACGACCCCCGACTTCACGAGCGAGAACGCCAGATTGGTTGCCTGCTGCGACGAACCGCACTGGGCGTCGACGGTGGTGGCGGCCACCTCGAGGGGGAGCCCCGCCGCCAGCCATGCGTTCCGGGCGACGTTCATGGTCTGCATACCGACCTGGTCGACACAGCCGCCCACAACCTGTCCGATCTGGGCCGGGTCCATGCCGGTGCGGTCGAAGAGGGCCCGTTGGATGTCGCCGAGCACATTGATGGCATGTCCGGTCGACAGTTCGCCGTTGCGTCGCCCGACCGGGCTGCGCACGGCGTCGACGATCACAACGTCACGTTCACGCATGAGCGGGAGCGTAGGGGAGGTCAGCGCACCTCGGCGATCTCATAGGTGACCGTGCCGCGCCCGAGTTGGCCTTTGCCGACCGCCTGGACCGTGTTGAGCCAGGTGTAACGCTCGTCGCTGGTCTCGAACCGGGGCGCAATGTAGATGGGGTTCGAGCCGGGTCCGGCCGACCACTCGGCGCGGCCGCCATAGGTGACGTAGATGAGCGCGCCATCGTCGGTTTCGATCACGACCCGAACGTCGAGCGTGGCAACACCGCTGGCGTCGGTCAGCATCCAGTCGGCTGCGTTCGACCCCTTCACCGAACCGTTCACGCGTTCGCCGGACACGGTGCCCCCCGACACATCGGCGACGGTGCGCATGCCTGCCGGTCCGGAGCCGATGACGTGGACGTCGGCGAGTGAGGCCTCGAGCGTGAAAAGTGGGATGAGTTCCATGCGACGCGACCGTACTCCACCTGCAACGATGGGTCCCATGAGCGACGACCGAACGGTGTTTCGAACCTGTCCGCTCTGCGAAGCCACCTGTGGCCTGCAGATCGAGATCGAGGATGGCGCAGTGAAGCGCATCCGCGGTGACCAGGACGACGTCTTTTCGTCGGGCTTCATCTGCCCGAAAGGATCGACCCTCAAGCAGCTGTACGAAGACCCCGACCGTCTCCGAAAACCGGTCGTGCGGCAAGGATTCGATCCCGACGGGGCGCCGGTCTTCGTCGAGGTCGAGTGGGACGAGGCGTTTGCTGTCGTTGCCGAAAAGCTCGCCACCGTCCGCCAAACGCACGGCAACGATGCCGTCGGCGTCTACCTCGGCAACCCCAACGCCCACAATCTCGGCTGGAACACCCACGCTCGGGCGTTCCTCAAAGCGATCGGTGCCCGATCGATCTTTTCGGCCAGCACCGTCGACCAGATGCCCCGGCACGTCGCATCGGGCTATCTGTATGGCAACGGTCTCCGCATGCCGGTCCCCGACATGGATCGCACCGACCTCTTGGTGCTGATCGGCACCAACCCGTACGTGTCGAACGGCAGCATCTGCACTGCGCCGGGCTACCCCGACCGCATCGAGGCGGTGCGCGCCCGCGGGGGGCGCGTCGTCGTGATCGACCCTGTGCGCACCCGAACCGCCGAGGCAGCCGACCAGCACCTCCGGATCCGTCCCGGGACCGACGCAGTGCTGCTCGCCGCGCTCGTCCATCACCTGATCGCCACCGACCAAATCTCGACGGGTCGGATCGGCACCATCGTCGACGGCATCGAGCACCTCGGTGCGGCGGTCAAACCATTCACGCCCGACGCCGCAGCGACGGTCACCGGTATCGACGCCGAGACGATCCGAGCGTTGGCCGACGAGATTGCGGCGGCGCCGACCGCAGCCGTACACGGGCGTATCGGCACCACCACCGTGGAGTTCGGCACCCTCACCACGTGGTTGATCGACGTGATCGCGATCGTGACCGGCAACCTCGACGAGCCCGGGGGAGCAATGTTCCCCTGCTCGGCTGTGGAACGGGTTCGGCCCAACCGCACGGGTCGTCCCTACCGGGTGGGGCGCTGGCACAGTCGGGTCAACGGCAACCCGGAAGTTCAGGGCGAACTCCCAGTCGGCGACCTACCCGACGAGATTCTCGAACCGGGCGATGGGCAGCTCAAAATGATGTTCACCGTTGCCGGTAACCCGGTCCTGTCGTGTCCGGACAGCCACCGCATGGACGAGGCGTTTGCGTCGCTGGAGGCGATGGTCAGCGTCGACATCTACCTGAACGAGACGACGCGCCATGCCGATGTGATCCTGCCCCCGGGTTCGCCACTCGAAAAGGACCACTTCGACATTGCTTTCTCCAACCTGTCGATCCGCAATGTTGCGAACTTCTCACCGGCGGTGTTCGAAACCGATCAACCCGCAGAGGACGACATCATCGCCCGTCTCTCCATGATCGTGACGGGCATGGGCGACGGTGATCCTGACCTCGTGCACGACCAACTCGTGAGCCAGATTCTCGCCAACGACGTGCGCACCGAGGGCAGCCTGATCGAAGGATGCGATGCCGACCAACTGGCGGCCATGGTCACCGGCGAACGTGGAGCCGAACGAGTACTCGACGCGCTGCTGCGCACCGGACCGTACGGCGATGCCTTCGGCGCCAACCCCGACGGCCTGTCGGTCGAGAAGCTCCGCGACCATCCCCATGGCATCGATCTCGGACCGCTTGTAGCTCGGCTGCCGGCTGCGCTCGACACCGAAACCGCTCGGATCGACCTGTGGACCGGACCGTTCCTCGACGAGCTCGCTCGACTCGAGGCACGCGCCACCGAATGGGGAGCCGACGACCGGCTTCGGCTGATCGGGCGACGCCACCTTCGATCGAACAACTCGTGGATGCACAACCTCGAGGTGCTCGTGAAGGGCAAGCCGCGCTGCACGCTGCAGGTCAACCCTGCTGATGCAACCGGCCTCGGACTGGTCGACGGCGGCCGAGCGGCCATCAGGAGCCGAGTCGGTGAACTCACCGTCGATGTCGAGGTCACCGACGTCGTGATGCCGGGGGTTGTGTCGTTGCCCCACGGCTGGGGACACGACCGCTCGGGCGCTCGGCTGGCGGTCGCGGCCGCCAACGCCGGCGTGAACTCGAACGTGCTCACCGACCCGACCGCCCTCGACCCGATCTCGGGGACGAGTGTGCTCAACGGGATTCCCGTCGAGGTCGCCCCTGCCTGACATCCATCGCCCGGCCGAGCAACTGGTCACCGATCGGCTGCGCGTCGTCAAGGTCACGTTCGAGCGCGTCCCCGACCTCACCGCCGCAGTGACTGCCAGCCTCGCCGAACTCGAGCAATTCATGGACTGGGCTCGCCCCGAGACGTCGACCACGGCACAGTTCCACGAGTTCGTCGCTCGGTCGCTGCACGAGTGGGAGACAGGTGAGGGCCACGCGTTTCATGTGATCGAGGGCGAAACGGGTGAGTTGATCGGTGGCTGTGCGCTGGTGCGCCGGGTTGGACCGGGTGCGATCGAGATCGGATATTGGATACGCAGCGACCGGGCCGGACGCGGGTACGCCACCGAGGTCGCTCGTGTGTGTGTCGACGCAGCGTGGACGCTTCCCGATGTGGGGCGGGCCGAGATTCGTTTCGATGCGGCCAATGTCGCCAGTGCCCGCGTGGCGGAGAAGGTTGGCTTCGTCGAGATCGCTCGCCGAGACGTCGAGATCGACAATCCCGGTGAAATCGGGATCGAGGTGATCACGGAACTCGTCAGATCACCTGACGGCTGAAGCCCTGCGGCGCTGCGGGCAGCTGGACCGACCGTCATCGAACCGACGTCGGTGACCGGTCGACTCGCACGGGTCGCTTGGATGGGCCACGCTTACGCCATGACCGAGCACGGCCTCGACCTCTCCGACGACTTCGCAAACCGGCAGGGCACTGCGTTCGTCGTCGGCGGGAGCGGTGGACTCGGTGCTGCGATCGTTCGCGCCCTCGCAGCCCGCGGGAGTGATGTTGCGTTCACCTATCGGCACAACGAACAAGCAGCTGTCGATCTGGCCGAGGCCGTGACAGAGTTCGGCAGACAGGCCTGGACGATCAGCCTCGATCTGCGCAATCACGACGGCTGTGCACAGGCAATCGACGCGATCGCCGAGGCCGCCGACGGGATTCACACCCTCGTGTACGCAGCCGGGCCCCATGTGCCGCAGAAACACCTCTCGAAGGTGACGGCCTCCGAGATGCAGGAGCAGCTCGACATCGACGCCGCAGGCTTCTTCGCCGTTGTCGCCCCCGCGCTGCCCCATCTCCGCCACCTCGAGGGATCGGTCGTGGCCGTCACCACCGCCGCCACCCGCCGCTATCCCGTTCGTGACGGCCTGTCGTCGGTTCCGAAGGCTGCAGTCGAGGCGGCGGTTCGCGGCGTCGCCGCCGAGGAGGGTCGATTCGGGGTTCGAGCCAACACGGTGGGCCCCGGGATGCTGCGCGACGGCATGGCCGAGCGGTTGATCGCAAGCGGTGACCTCGACGACGCCGCGCTCGACGCAGCCCGGTCCAACATTGCCCTGCGGCGCTTCGGTTCGGCGACCGACATTGCAGAGGCCGTCTGCTTTCTTGCCTCGCAGCGAGCTCGTTTCATCACGGGACAGCATCTCGACGTCGACGGTGGCTTCACGCTGTGAGCCTGAGGCGAGTACGTTGCTCGCCATGTATCCCGGAGCACACGCCGCCACCCGCCCCGACCATCCCGCCATCGTCATGGCGGAAACGGGCGAAACTCTCACCTACGCCGAACTCGACGACCACGCAAACCGCGTGTCGAACGTCTTTCGCGACATCGGTTTGCAGCCGGGCGACCACATCGCGTTCTGTCTCGAGAACAACGCCAACTTCCTGGCGTTGTGCTGGGGGGCCACCTACGCCGGCCTGATCTACACGGCCATGAGCAGTCGGCTCACCACCGAGGAGATGGCGTACATCATCGACAACTGCGGCGCGAAGGTCTTCATCACCAGCCCGTACAAGGCCGATCAGGCCGGGGAACTCCTCGATCAGATGCCGAACGTCGAACTGCGCCTCTCGATGGGTGGGCAACTGGACGGCTATGACAGCTACGAGGACGCCATCGCCAACGCGTCGCCCGAGCCGCTCGAGCATCGGATTGCCGGGCGCGACATGTTGTACAGCTCGGGGACGACCGGTCGTCCGAAAGGGGTCCTGCCAGCAACGCAGCCGACGCCACTCGAGGAGGGCGACACGAGCGTCGCCACGCTCGGCACGATGCTGTTCGGCTTCGGCGAACAGAGTCGGTACCTGTCGCCTGCGCCGCTCTACCATGCCGCTCCACTCCGCTTCAATCTCGGCATTCACGTCACCGGCGGCACGACGTATGTGATGGAGAAGTTCGACCCGGAGGCCTACCTGCGCTTCATCCAGGACTACACGATCACGGTCTCGCAGGTCGTGCCCACAATGTTCGTCCGCATGCTGAAACTCGACGATGCCGTTCGCGAGCAGTACGACGTCTCGTCGTTGCAGGCGTGTGTCCACGCCGCCGCGCCATGCCCCGTCGACGTGAAGCACAAGATGATCGACTGGTGGGGCCCGATCATCCACGAGTACTACGCCGGCACCGAGGGCAACGGCTTCGTGTATTGCAACAGCGAACAATGGCTCGCCCATCCCGGCACGGTGGGCGTGGCAGTCACCGGCATCATTCACATCATGAGCGAAGAGGGCGAAGAGGTCCCGGTCGGTGAAGAGGGCACCATCTACTTCGAGTCCGACAGCCAGTTCGAGTACCACGGTGACCCGGAGAAGACAGCCTCCTCGCGCCTTGCGAACGGGTGGTCGACGCTCGGTGACGTCGGACGGGTCGACGATGACGGGTTCCTCTACCTGACCGACCGCAAGGCGTACATGATCATCACCGGCGGGGTGAACGTGTACCCCCAGGAGACCGAGGACGTGCTCACCATGCACCCCAAGGTCGCCGACGTCGCCGTGTTCGGTGTGCCGAACGACGACTTCGGTGAAGAGGTGAAGGCGGTGGTCCAGCCCGCCGAGATGCCGGTCGACGACGATGCTGCGGCGGCACTCGCCCGTGAGCTCATCGCCTACACCAAGGAACACCTGGCCGATGTGAAATGCCCGCGGTCGGTCGACTTTCGTGAGGAACTGCCGCGCCACCCGACTGGCAAGCTCTACAAGCGGCTGCTCAAGGACGAGTATTGGGCAGCTGCCGGGCGTTCGATCTGACCGGGTTCAGTCCAGACGAAGGATTCGAGCAGCGTTGGTGCGGAGAAACTTCGGCCAGACGTCGTCGTTGAATGGCACGTGGGCCATGTCATCCATGATGCGTTCCAGTGACAGGCCCATCGGGAAGTAGCCGGCGTAGATGATCTTGTCGGCACCGCGGGTGTTGGCGTAGTCGATGATCGACCGGGGGTAGTACTTGGGAGCGAACGCCGACGTCGAGTAGTGCAGCCCCGGCCACTTCAGCATGAGCTTGACCATCAGTTCGTCCCACGGCTCACAGCCGTGCCTGGTGACGAAGACGAGTTCGGGGAAGTCGTACATGACCTGGTCGATCTGCTCGACCAGCTGGGGTGTCATCGGCAGTCTCGGGCCCGGCACACCGGCACAGACGAAGATCGGGATGTCGAGCTCACAGCAGGTGGCGTAGATCGGGTAGTACTTGGCGTCACCGATGTCGACTTGTGGCGTGCAACCGACCGGGAACGTGCCGACCGCCCGGATGTCCCACTCGTCGTGCAGGCGGCGGATCTTGCGAACCTCGCCCATCACGTCGTTCGGGTCGACGTTGGCCATGGCCACGAACCGGTCGGGATGCGCGGTGAGCGCCCGCTGAGATTGCTCGCCTTCACAGCCGATGAGACCAACGGCGATGCCGAACCGGTCCATCTCCCCGAGGGTGACCTCGACCGGATCCGCCTGCGCGCCGTACAGCTCTTTCGGCACGTTCTTGAACATGTACTCGACCGGAAACTCGAAGTCAGTCGACTCCTGATCCTTGAGCTGGCTGCGGATGAAGTCGTACACCGCGAAATCTCGGTCGGGAAAGCCGATCATCGTGTCGATGATCCCGATTCCGGAGGGTATGGCCATGGAGCCGACGGTACTGGGCCAGCGTTCGACGGTGCCAACGATGCACGGCCGCCTCCACCGTTTCGCAGCTCGGTCCCTTCTGACTTCGGGACCGACCGTCGACGCCCCTAGATTGAGCAGCGATGACGAGTGACGAGCTGTTCCGCCTCGACGACCAACCGGCGACCGCGGCCGACTGGCGCGACGCGGTCGACAGTGTCCTCAAGGGGGCGTCGTTCGAGAAGGTATTGGTAGGTCGGACACGCGGCGGCCTCGACATCGAGCCGCTCTACGAGCCAGCCCCGGCCGTCGCGCTGCTTCCCGCCGATCCGCATCGTGTCGCCTACGGATGGGACATCCGCCAGCGCCATGACGCCAGCGATCCGGCTGTGTGCGCGGCGAGGGTGCTGGACGACCTCGAACACGGTGTCACCTCCATCGAGCTCGGGCCTCCAACCGCCTCGTGGACGCTCGCCACGCTGCGAGACGCCCTGGAGGGTGTGCTCCTCGACATTGCACCGGTGGCACTTGCCCCCCATGCCGATCTCGAGGCGGCGAAGGCGCTGGTCGCGCTCCTCGACGAGAGCGGGAACGCAACCACCTCCCGCAGTTGGCTCGGGCTCGACCCGATCGGTGCATTCGCACGCAACGGCTCGGTGGCCGACGTTGCTGCGTGCGCTGCCTTCGCAGCATCGATTGCCGAATCGCATCCACAGCTCGTCGCGTGCACCGTCGACACGACCCGCTACGTCGATGCCGGCGCCCATGAGGTTCAGGAACTCGGCTGGATGTTGGCGACCGGTGTCGCAACGCTTCGAGCCCTGGTGGATGCCGGTCTGACGGTCGAGCGTGCCGCCGCCACCATTGGCTTTCGGGTCGCCGCCGACGCCGATCAGTTCCTGACCATCGCCCGCCTGCGCGCGGCCCGCACGGCATGGTCGGCGGTGCTCACCGCATCCGGTGCTCCCGATGCAGTGTCGCCGTTCCATGCCGTCACGGCGGCATCGATGTTCTCGCAGCGTGACCCCGCCGTGAACATGCTTCGCTCGACCACCGCCGCTTTCGCCGCAGGCGTCGGAGGCGCCGATGCAGTGACCGTCCTGCCTCACGACAGCTCTGACTCGGCACTGGCCCGCCGCAACGCCCGTAACATCCAGCATCTCCTGATCGACGAATGTGGCATCAACCGCCTGGTCGATCCGGCTGCGGGTTCCGGTTTCGTCGAGTCGCTCACCCAGCGACTCCTGCAGGCCGGTTGGACGGCCTTCCAGGAGGTCGAGGCAGCCGGAGGGATGGTCGCGGTGCTCGAATCGGGGGCGGTCGCCGACGCGGCGAAGGCGTCGTGGGAAAACCGTCTCGGCGGGTTGGCGACCCGGCGCGAACCGGTGACCGGTGTGTCGGAGTTCCCCGACACCGGGCCGGCAGCATCTGCCATCGGTGGTGGGGGACAGGGTGCATTCCCGCTACGGCGACCGGCCGCTCCGTTCGAAGCGCTCCGCGACGCAGCTGATCGATCGCGATCGGTCGGTGTCGACCCGATCGTGCACCTGGCCGCCCTCGGTGCGCTGGCCGAACACACCGCCCGATCGACGTGGATCACCAACCTGTTGGCGGTGGGTGGACTCACGGTCGTCGGCGGTGACGGGGATGGTGCCGCCTCGCCGATCGAGGCGGCGGCGCGATTCGAGGCGACCGGCGCATCCGTCGCCGTCGTGTGTTCGTCCGACGCCGTCTATGCCGAGCGCGCAACCGCCACCGTCACCGCCCTCAAGGATGCAGGCGCAACGTTCGTGGCCCTCGCCGGCAACCCCGGCGATCGGCGGGCCGATCTCGAGGCGGCGGGCGTCGACGCCTTCCTCCACGTCGGCATCGACGTGCTGCGGGCACTCGGTGATCTCCATGCGCGACTGGGGCTCGGCTGATGAGCGCCCACACGACGATCGGCCGGACTGCACCGCGAGGCGGCACAACGCAACGGAGCGCTCGATGAGTTCCATCCCCGACTTCGTTGCCGTTGCGCTCCCGACGCCGACGGTGCCGCCCGCCAAGGAGGCGGTTGCGGCGTGGTCGACACCCGAAGGCATCGACATCCCTGCGTCGCTCGACGGGGCCAGCATCGCCGAACTCGCATTCCCGGCGACCTTTCCCGGCCTGTCTCCCTTCGTTCGTGGTCCGTACCCGACGATGTACGTCAACCAGCCGTGGACGATCCGTCAGTACGCCGGGTTCTCGACGGCGGAGGCCTCCAACGCCTTTTATCGCCGCAACCTCGCCGCCGGTCAGAAAGGCCTTTCGATCGCCTTCGATCTCGCCACCCACCGGGGGTACGACTCCGACAATCCTCGGGTGACCGGCGATGTTGGCATGGCCGGAGTGGCGATCGACTCCATCCTCGACATGCGGCAACTGTTCGACGGCATCCCGCTCGACGAGATGACGGTGTCGATGACCATGAACGGCGCGGTGTTGCCGATTCTGGCCCTCTATGTCGTGGCGGCCGAGGAGCAGGGTGTCGCCCCCATCGACCTCGCCGGGACGATCCAGAACGACATCCTCAAAGAGTTCATGGTTCGCAACACCTACATCTACCCGCCGACGCCGAGTATGCGGATCATCTCCGACATCTTCGCCTTCACCAGTCGGGAGATGCCGCGGTTCAACTCGATCTCGATCTCGGGCTACCACATGCAGGAGGCCGGCGCGACCGCCGACCTCGAGTTGGCGTACACCCTGGCTGACGGCATCGAGTACGTGCGGGCCGGTGTGGCGGCCGGGCTCGACGTGGACGCCTTTGCGCCGCGACTGAGCTTCTTCTGGGCGATCGGAATGAACTTCTTCATGGAGGTCGCCAAGCTCCGCGCCGCTCGTCTGCTCTGGTCGAACCTCATGGCCCCCTTCGAGCCGCGAAACCCCAAGTCGTCGTCGCTGCGGACGCACAGCCAGACGTCGGGCTGGTCGCTCACCGCGCAGGACGTGTTCAACAACGTCACCCGCACCTGCGTCGAGGCGATGGCGGCGACCCAGGGACACACCCAATCGCTGCACACCAACGCACTGGACGAGGCCCTTGCCCTGCCCACCGACTTCTCGGCGCGCATCGCCCGCAACACGCAGCTGTTCCTGCAACAGGAGAGCGGCACCACCCGTTCCGTCGACCCGTGGGGTGGGTCGCATCACGTCGAATGGCTCACCAACGAACTCGCACACCGGGCGATGGTCCACATCGCCGAGGTGGAGGACATGGGCGGGATGGCGGCTGCGATCGAGGCCGGAATCCCGAAGTTGCGGATCGAAGAAGCTGCGGCCCGGACCCAGGCCCGTATCGACTCCGGTCAGCAGGCGGTGATCGGCGTCAACAAGTATCGCCTCGAGCCCGGCGAAGAGGACCCGGTCGACGTGCTGAAGATCGACAACGCCGAAGTTCGGGCTGCCCAATACGCCAAGCTCGAGCGGCTTCGCGCCGAACGCTCCCAAACCGAGGTGGATGCAGCGCTCGACGCCCTCACCAACGCTGCCGACCGGGGCGATGGCAACCTGCTCGCGCTGTCGATCGATGCTGCCCGAGCAAAAGCGACGGTCGGAGAGATCAGCGATGCCCTCGAGAAGGTCTACGGTCGTCATGTCGCGACGATCCGAACGATCGAAGGGGTGTACCGAACCGAAGTGGGAGCAGAAGCCGATTCCGTCATGGCCGTCCGGTCCCGCGTCGACGCATTCGCTGCGGCCAACGGACGGCGCCCGCGCATCCTGATCGCCAAGATGGGACAGGACGGTCACGATCGCGGACAGAAAGTGATCGCCACCGCCTTCGCCGATCTGGGGTTCGATGTCGACATCGGGCCGCTGTTCCAGACCCCACAGGAAGTGGCGCGCCAGGCGGTCGAAGCCGATGTCCATGTCGTCGGGGCGTCGTCGCTTGCGGCCGGGCACCTCACCCTGGTGCCGGCACTGCGAGATGCCCTCGCCGAACTGGGGCGCCCCGACATCAAGATCACCGTCGGGGGCGTGATCCCGCCCGACGACGTGGCGATGCTGCTCGACATGGGAGCGGTGGCGGTCTACCCACCGGGCACCGTGATCCCCGAGGCGGCCTTGGAGTTGCTCGAGCTGCTCGGCTGAGCCCGGTCAGAGTTGGATGCCGTCGGTGGCGGCCCCGTCGACGAGAAGGTTGGCGCCGGTGACGAAGCTCGCACGTTCGCTGGCGACGAAGACGACGACGTTTGCGATCTCCTCGGGTGTCCCCATGCGACCCGTGGGGTTCTGGGCGACCACGGCGTTGTAGAACTCGGGCCGGTTGTCGCGAGCATCGGCCCAGGTTCCGCCGTCGAAGAGAATGTCGCCCGGCGACACACAGTTGAAGCGGATGCCGCGCTTGGCGTGGCGGATCCCCAGCGACTTCATGTAGCTGGCGGTTGCCGCCTTGTACGCCGAGTACGCAGGCAACACGGTGCCGGACGATCCGGCCCGGCTGCCGATCGCGATCACGTTGCAGCCGGCGTGATGGGCGAAGTGGGGGGTGGAGGCCTCGATCAACGTGTGCATGCCACGGATGTCGATCTCGTACCCCACCCGGAAGTCGCGAGCGTTCATGGCGCTGACGTTCGACACGACGATGTCGAGCCCACCGAGCGTTTCTGCCGCCCATGCAACGAGCGCCTCCACCGCATCGGGATCGGCCATGTCGCAGACGCGATCGTGGACTTCTCCCTGTGCCGTGAGTTCGCTGACCATGGCAAGAAGCGACTCGGCGCCACGGGCGCAGGTCGCGACCCTCGCTCCCTCGTCGAGGAAACCGGCGACGATCGCCTTGCCGATCCCCCGGCTGCCGCCGGTGACGAGTACCCGCTTGCCTTGCAGACCGAGTTCCATCTCAGAACGCTGTCTGGGCCCGAACGAGGCCGGCCGCATTGGGGAGAATCAGGCGTTGGATGATGTCGACGTGGCCCTCGTCGG
>JBMTIM010000013.1:0-55553 GCA_049437325.1 Acidimicrobiales bacterium | reverse complement strand
CTGATAGCCCTCGACGTCGTCGAACTCGGCGACGACCGCAACGTCGGCGGTGTTGTCGGCCAACCCGATGTCGCGGCCAACCTGGTAGGCGCGCACGGTTGCGCACGTCGGCGCGTAGGCGGCGAGTTCGGCGACGATCTGGTCGGCGACGTCTTTGGCGTCGTCGTCGAGGGTGATGAGTACCTGATGGCGGATCATGGGACGCATCATAGGTAGCGTCGCACCGTGGCTTCTGATGACAGTGTGGCTTCTCGCGAGAGCGCGGTGTCTGGTGACAGCGCGGCGTCTGGTGACAGCGCAACGTCTGAACTCGCTGCCGGAGTCCTGGCCGGGGAGCGAACCGCGATCGGCCGGGCGATCACACTCGTCGAGTCGACCCTGCCGACCCATCGGGCTGATGCGGCTGCGCTGCTCGACGAATTGTTGCCGCACAGTGGTGACGCTCACCGAGTGGGGATCACCGGCGTGCCCGGAGTGGGCAAATCGACGTTCATCGAGGCACTCGGCCTGCAGCTGACGTCAGCCGGTCACAGGGTCGCCGTGTTGGCCGTCGATCCGTCCAGTTCGCGCTCGGGCGGCTCGATCCTCGGCGACAAGACGCGGATGCAGGAACTCTCGGTCGACCCCAACGCCTTCATTCGGCCATCACCGTCAGCCGGAACGCTCGGTGGGGTTGCTCGGGCCACACGGGAGGCGATGGTGGTGCTCGAGGCAGCCGGCTACGACGTCGTACTCGTCGAGACGGTCGGAGTCGGCCAGAGCGAAACCGTCGTGCACGCCATGGTCGACATCTTCGTCGTATTGATGCTCAGTGGTGCCGGCGACGAACTGCAGGGCATCAAGAAGGGTGTGCTCGAACTCGCCGACCTCCTCGCCGTCAACAAGGCCGATGGCGCCAATGTCGAGCGGGCGCAGCAAGCGGCGGTCGACTATCGCCGAGCGCTGCATCTCGTGCAGCCGGCGGGGCAGGCATGGGAGCCGCCCGTGCTGACCTGTTCGGCCCTCGACGGCACCGGACTCGTCGAACTGTGGGCGGAGGTCGAACGGCACCGTGCCCAATCGCTCGCAAACGGTGAGCGAGATGCCCGGCGCCAAGCACAACTGCTCGACTGGATGCACACGATGCTGCGAGAGCGCCTCCTCGCGCACTTCGAGCGCAACGAGACGTTTGCCTCGGCCCGGGCCGCGGCCGAGGCGGCTGTTGGCGCCGGCCCCCTGACCCCCGCGGTTGCGGTCGCCCGGGTGATGCGTGAACTCGTCGACCGAGGTTGAGACCACGACGACGGTCCGCAGCGGGCGCCCGACGACGGATACCGCTACGTTCTGCGTGCCAGGAAGCAAATCGCCTTCCACGCATGCCGACCTTCGGAGCGTTCATGACGGACCTCGACATCGATCTCTGGGATCACGATGCGTTTCAGCGTCAAGAACACCACGAACTCCTCGCTCGTCTACGCGAGACCGATCCCGGTATCCACTGGATCGACGAGGGTGACGCCGGTCCCGGATATTGGGCGATCACCCGCCTCGCCCATCTGAAAGAGGTCAACCGGCAGGCCGACATCTTCTCGTCGAACGCAGCCGGGACGCAGATGACGGAACCGGACTTCTCGAATCCGATGACCCAGGCCATGAACGACGGGTTGATGATCGAACTCGACGCACCGAAGCACACGAGGTTCCGACGCATCGTTTCGCGCGGGTTCACCCCGCGCATGATCCAACTGCTCGAGGACTACCTCCAGAATCGGACCGATGGCATCATCGATCGGGTCTGCGAACGCGGCGAGGCCGAGTTCGTCGAAGAACTGTCGGCCGAACTTCCGCTGCAGGCGATCGCCGAGATGGTGGGCATCCCCATCGAGGACCGCGCCAAGATCTTCGACTGGACCAACCGGATGATCGGCGGCAACGATCCCGACTTCGCAACCGACCCCGACGACGCCACGAGTGCCGCCACCGAACTGTTCATCTACAGCCGGGCACTGCAGACCGAGCGCCGCGATCAGCCCGCCGACGACATCATCACCACGCTGCTCTCGGCGGATCTCGACGGTGAACGGCTCTCCGAAGACGAGTTCGACATGTTCTTCCTGCTGCTCTCGGTCGCAGGCAACGAAACGACCCGCAACTCGATCACCCGCGGGATGATGGGGTTCTTCGACTTCCCTGATCAGTGGGAGAAGTACGTCAGCGACCCGACGCGCTACGAGGACACGATGGTCGACGAGGTCGTCCGTTGGGCCTCACCGGTCATGCACTTCCGCCGGCAGTGCATCGAGGACTACGAACTCGACGGCGTACAGATGCGGGCCGGCGACAAGGTGGTGATGTGGCATGTCGCCGCAAACCGCGACCCACGCGCGTTCGACGACCCGTGGACCTTCGACATCGAGCGCACACCCAACGACCATGTCGGGTTCGGTGGCGGCGGCCCGCATTTCTGCCTTGGCGCGAACCTTGCCCGAATGGAGATCAAGTTGATGTTTCGCGAGATCGCCACGCGGCTTCCCGACATTCGTCTCGCCGGTGAGATCTCCTACCTCCGCTCGAACTTCATCGGCGGTGTGAAAAAGCTGCCGGTGGCCTTCACGCCGTCGCCCTCGCTGCACACGGTTGCCATGGAACGGCTCGGCTCGGCTGCCGGTGCGTCCGGCACGGAGGGCTTCGGCGGCGACGTCGAGCGCAACGAGTGAACGATGCGCTGCGGCGCCTCGTCCAGATCGTCGTCGGGCTCTACGTCTTCGGCGCAGGACTGGCGTTCACCGTCATCGGCGGGTTCGGGCAGGGCGCGTGGACGGTCTTCCACGAGGGGATCTCCGACCACACACCCCTGACCATCGGGGGAGCCACCGTCCTCACGGGCACGGTCGTGTTCATCGTGGTCCTCGTCATGAAGGTACCGGTCGGTCGAGGCACGATCCTGAACGTGTTGTTGATCGGCCCGTCGACCGATCTGACGCTCTGGCTCATCGACTCGCCCGACCACTGGGTCGGTCGCGCCGCGTTCACGATCTCGGGCCCACTCGTGGTGGCATTCGGCTCCTCGCTGTACCTCGGCGTTCATTGGGGCCCGGGCCCGCGAGATGGCTTGATGCTCGGCCTCAACGAACGCGGTGTCTCGATCCGGAGTGGACGCTTCGGGGTCGAAGCAACCGCGTTCACCGCCGGATTCCTCCTCGGTGGCACGATCGGGTGGGGAACGGTCTGGTCGCTCGTGGCAATCGGGCCGGCGGTGCAGTGGATGCTCCCCTGGTTCGATCGAGCACCCGGCACCCCGGCGACGAACGGGTGAGCCCACTGACCTGAAGATCGACCGACGGTTGGCATTCGCTGCGGCCCGTGCCATCGTTTCGCCATGCAGACACAGATGTTGATCGGCGGGGTGTGGTCCGACGGACCCGACCGCGTGTCGGTGACAAATCCAGCCACCGGTGACGAGATTGCCACCGTTGCAGCCGGCGGCCCCGCCGAGGCCACCGCTGCGGTCGAGGCGGCCGACCGGGCGCAGCGGTCGTGGGCGCAGACCGCGCCTCGTGTTCGGGCCGAGGTCTTGCGGTCGTGTTGGCAGACCCTCATCGATCACACCGACGAGCTCGCCACACTGATCACGCTCGAGCATGGCAAGCCGCTGGCCGACGCCAAGGGCGAGATCGCGTATGCCGCCGAGTTCTTCCGATGGAACAGTGAAGAGGCGGTCCGGATCGACGGCATCATCAAGACGGCGCCCGGTGGCACCAACAAGATCATCGTTCATCATCCGCCGGTCGGCGTGGTGGTCATGGTGACACCGTGGAACTTCCCGGCAGCCATGATCACCCGCAAGGTCGCACCTGCCCTGGCGGCCGGCAATGCATGCGTCATCAAGCCACCGAAAGAGACACCGCTCACCGCCTTGCGGATCGCGGAACTGCTCGAGGAGGCGGGTGTGCCGGCCGGGTTGGTCAACGTGGTGCCGACTCAGTCGTCAGGATCGTGGTTCGACGCTGCGACCGAGCATCGCGCCACCCGCATGGTCTCGTTCACCGGCTCGACCGAGGTCGGTCGAGTCCTGCTGAAGCGATGCGCCGACCGGGTACTGAAGGTCGGCATGGAACTGGGTGGCAACGCGCCCTTCGTGGTGTTGGAGGATGCCGATCTCGACGCGGCGGTCGAGGGTGCCATGGTCGCAAAGATGCGGCACTCCGCCGAGGTGTGCACTGCCGCGAATCGGATGTTTGCGCACGCCGACATCGCAGCGGAGTTCACGGACCGACTGGCTGTCGCCATGGGGGCGGTGAAGGTCGGGAACGGCATGGACGATGGGGTCACGTGCGGCCCGATGATCAACGCCGGTGCGATCGAGACGATCGATGGACTCGTTCAGGGCGCCATTGCGGCTGGGGCCTCGGCGGCGGTTGGTGGAGCCCCCATCGACGGCCCGGGTTTCTTCTATGCCCCGACCGTGTTGGGCGACGTCACGATGGAATCGCCGATCACCCGAGAGGAGATCTTCGGTCCGGTCGCTCCAGTGATTCCGTTCACCGACACCGACCAGATGATCGAGTGGGCGAACGACACCGAGATGGGTCTCGCTGCCTACGTCTACTCGGGTGACGTTGCTCGCGCGATGGGCGTGGGCGAGCGGATCCACGCCGGCATGGTCGGCATCAATCGGGGCGCAATGTCGGACCCGGCAGCGCCGTTCGGGGGCATGAAGCAGTCCGGTCTTGGACGCGAAGGGGCGCACGAAGGCATCTTCGAGTTCTGTGAAACGCAGTACATCGCAGCGAACTGGTAGCGCGCCGGTCGTTGCGCAGGTGGGTTGTTCACTGGCGACGACCCTCTGGGTCGACCCTCTCGGTGTTGCCGTCAGCGAGCGTTCGTCGGGGTGAAGCCGACGTCCCCACTGGTTCCGGTTGCCACGAGTGCATCAGCGAGTTCAGAGGGATCATCGAGGGTCGAGATCGTCACTCGAATGTGGTCGGTCGCCGACCGCATGACCTCGAAGGGCGTTCCCGGTGCGACCCCGACACCGAGTGCGGCAAGGCCGACAACCGTCGACTGCTCGTCGGCGACGGGAATCCAGAGGTTGAGCCCGGTACCGAGCGGCTCGACGTCCAGGCCTCGTTGGACGAGCGCCGCTCCGAGGGCGCGACGGCGTTCGAGGTAGCGTTCGGCCGCCATCGTCACGGCTGCCTGAGCGTCCGGATCGGTGAGAAGCTCGAGCAGGACCTGCTGGAGCAGTCGGCTGGTCCATGATGCGCCGAGTTGTCGGCGCCGCACGATGGCACTGATCGGCTCGGCTGCACCGCCGACCGCGGCGAGGCGCAGGTCGGGGCCGTGGCTCTTGGAGAAGCTGTGGATGTGGATCGTACGATCCGGCAGCCATCGGCCAAGGCTCACGAGTGGGACGCCGGCGACATCACCGGAGTGATCATCCTCGACGATCAGTGCGTTGGTCGGCTCGATGAGTTCGGCGAGCGACGACGCTCGTGCGGTCGTGAACGCTGCACCGGTCGGATTGTGGGCTCGCGGCTGGACGAAGATCGCTCGAGTCGGCTCGGTCAAGGCGTCGGCAAGCCCGTCGGGTTCGAGGCCCTCGGCGTCGACCGGTACACCGACGATGTCGGCGCCGGCCAACTCCAGCATGTCGAGCAGCGGCGGAAAGGTCGGGGTCTCGACCACGACTCGATCACCCAACCCGATGGTCGTCGTGATCGTGCGATCGAGGGCGTCTTGGGCGCCGTCGAGCACCGTGATTGCGGCAGGATCGAAGGGCCAGCGGCGTCGCAGTTCGGCCTCGAGCGCAGGGAGCAGTGGGCGATCGAGGTAGCTCGTCACCTGATGATCGATCTGCACCCGACCGAGCGCCGAGCCGAGGTCGGGGAGCAGGGCCGGGTCGGGTGTGCCCGTGCTGAGGTCGAGCTCGAGCGTTCCCGGCGCAACCGGAACGTGCCACCAACGTTCGCTGCCGAACGGCCGATCGGCTCGCACGGTGGTACCCCGTCGGCGGTCGGTGTCGATCAAGCCATGGTGGCGGAGGGTGCGCCATGCGTCGGACACAGTGCTCGGGCTGATGTGGAGCGCATCGGCCAGGCTTCGAATCGTCGGGAGCGTGCTGGCAGCAGGGATCTCTCCGGCGCGGATCGCCTGCGCGATGGCGGCGGCGATGTCGGCCGCAGTCCGGCCGTCGATCCGGGAGGCGATCGTGTGCGCGTTCAGGCTCATCAAACTTTGTATAGAACAAAGCTGTGGTTGTGTGCAATACCAATTCGGGAGATGATCGGGAGATGGAGAACGCTTCCGTCGATGCGGAGCTGCTCGAGCGATATCGAGCAGTTCTTCCATCCTTCGTCAAACCGATGTTCGAACAGCCGATCTCGATCGACCGGGGTCAGGGCAGCTATGTCTTCTCTGCCGCAGGCGAGCGATACCTCGACTTCTTCGGCGGTGTGCTCACCACCATGATCGGGCACAACCACCCGAAGGTGTGTGCAGCCGTCACCGAACAGGCGGCGAAGGTCATGCACACGTCGACGCTCTACCTCAACGAGCCCATGATCGAGCTCGCCGAGCGGATCACCCGACTCTCGGGCATTCCCGATGCCCGAGTCTTCTTCACCTCGTCGGGTACCGAGGCCAACGACACCGCATTGCTCCTCGCCACCAGCGTTCGCAAGAGCAACCAGGTCCTGGCGATGCGCAACAGCTACCACGGGCGTTCCTTCACGGCGCAGGCGATCACCTCGCACAGCTCGTGGTCATCGACATCGATTTCGGGACTCGACGTGCACTTCGTGCAGGGTGGCTACCGGTTGCGCAGCCCGTTCCGCGATCTCGACGACGCGGCGTTCACGGCGGCATGCGTCGACGACCTCGCGCAGATGCTCGACATGATGTCGGCCGGCGACGTTGCCTGCCTGATCGCCGAACCCATTCAGGGGGTCGGCGGCTTCGCCACACCCCCCGACGGCTTCTTCGGTGCGTTCCGAAAGGAACTCGATGCGCGCGGGATCCTGCTGATCTCCGACGAGGTCCAGACCGGATGGGGACGCACCGGCGAGCACTTCTGGGGTTACGAAGCCCACGACGTGGTTCCCGACATGCTCACGTTCGCCAAGGGTGTGGGCAACGGGGCTGCGCTGGCAGGAGTGGTCGCACGAGCCGAGATCATGGACACCATCCAGGTGACGTCGTTTTCGACCTTCGGGGGCAATCCTCTGTCGGCTGCGGCCGGCAACGCCACCCTGCAGGCGCTCGAAGATGAGGGCATGCAGGCCAATGCCTTGGCCCGCGGACACCAACTCACCGCCGGTCTCGACGCAGCAGTGGCTGCCAACGACTGGATCGCCGAACTTCGGGGAAAGGGCCTCATGCAGGCGATCGAGTTCGTTCACGAAGGATCGAACGAGGCCGATGCCAGCACCGCAGCTGCATTCCTGGAGCGTTGCCGAGCCCACGGACTGCTCGTCGGCAAGGGTGGTCTGTACGGCAACGTGATCCGGATCGCCCCGATGCTCAATGTCACCGAGGCAGAGATGGACGAGGGCATCGAGGCGATGCTTGCCGCCATCGACGACATCAACGCCAACCGCTGAACCCAGGAGCACCGTCATGCACGAGATCATCGAACTTGGCCACTTCGTGGGCGGCCGAACTGTCGCAGGAACGTCAGGGAATGCTGCACCCGTCTTCAACCCCGCCACCGGCACGCAGACCGGTGCGGTCGCGCTGGCCTCGGTCGCCGAGGTCGACCATGCCGTCGCCACCGCCCACGCAGCGTGGCAGGACTGGCGCTACTCGTCGATCGCCGCTCGCACCAAGGCGATGTTCAACCTCCGCAACCTCGTCGATCACCACGCCAGTGAATTGGCGGCCAAGATCACTGCCGAGCACGGCAAGGTCCACAGCGACGCCATGGGAGAGGTTGCGCGCGGCCTCGAGAACATCGAGTTCGCCTGCAACATCGGCGAGATGCTCAAAGGGATGCATTCGAACCAGGTCTCCACCGGTGTCGACGTCACCACGGTGCGTCGCCCACTCGGGGTGGTCGCCGGTATCACGCCGTTCAACTTCCCGGCGATGGTCCCGCTCTGGATGATCCCCAACGCGCTCGGGTGCGGAAACACCTTCATCCTCAAACCGAGCGAGAAGGACCCGACCTCGGCGCTGTTCCTCGCCGAACTCATCCACGAGGCCGGCTTCCCCGACGGGGTGTTCAACGTTGTCAACGGGGACAAGACCGCGGTCGACCGGATCCTCGCTCACCCCGACATCAAGGCCGTGAGCTTCGTCGGGTCGACGCCGATCGCGCAGTACATCCACCGCACGGCGAGTGAGAACGGCAAGCGGGTCCAGGCGTTGGGTGGCGCCAAGAACCACATGCTGGTGCTGCCCGATGCCGACATCGGTCTCGCAGCCGATGCTGCGGTGTCGGCTGCGTTCGGCTCGGCCGGAGAACGGTGCATGGCGATCTCGGTGGTCGTGGCCGTCGGAGATGCCGCCGATCCGTTGGTGGAGGCGATCGCCGAGCGAACCCGCACGCTCACCATCGGGGACGGCATGGATCCATCGTCAGAGATGGGACCGCTCGTCACCCGGGAAGCCCGCGACCGGGTCGCCTCGTACGTCGCTGCTGGAGCAGATGCAGGAGCCACGGTTGTCCTCGACGGCCGCGACGAGCAGTTCGACGGGGACGGGTATTTCCTCGGATGCACGCTGCTCGACGACGTGACCCCCGAGATGAGCGTGTACCGAGACGAGGTGTTCGGTCCACTCCTCGGCGTGGTTCGGGTGCCGACATTCGATGACGCCATCAAACTCCTCGACGACAACCCGTACGGCAACGGCACGGCGATCTTCACGCGCGACGGCGGAGCAGCTCGGCAGTTCTGTGAGGAGGCACCGGTCGGCATGGTGGGTGTCAACGTGCCGATTCCTGTCCCGGTTGCCTACCACTCCTTCGGTGGGTGGAAGGATTCGATCTTCAGCGACACTGCGATGTACGGCCCGGAGGGCGTGCGGTTCTACACCAAGCCACAAGCCATCACGACCCGCTGGCCCGACCCGTCGACCTCGACGGTCGACCTCGGGTTTCCCCGCAACGACTGAGCAGCCCGTGAGGCCGAAGACGCTGCCGGCGAAGGCCTACACCGATCCGGCCCGACTGGAAACCGAGATCGAGTCCATCCTGCGCCCGGCGTGGCACTGCATCGGCCGTGCCGACGAGCTTTCCGGGCCGGGTGACTTCTTGACCATCACGCTCCTCGATGAGCCGGTGCTGGTGGTTCGCGGCGACGACGGCGAGTTGCGGGCCCTGTCCAACATCTGCCGTCACCGTGGTATGCCGGTCGCCGACGGAACGGGTTCGTCCGCCACCTTCACCTGCCCGTACCACGCGTGGTCCTACGCAACCGATGGGGAGCTGCGGGTGGCGCCGTTCACTGCGCCAGAGGCAGTCACGGAGTGTCGGCTTCCCTCATGGCCCCTCACGATCGATACGCACGGTTTCGTCCACGTCGCCGTCTGTGACACCCCTGCACCGCTGCCGTCCATTCCTGTCCTCGACGACGAGCTTGCACCGTTCGATCCGGCGGCGATGCGTTTCCGTCACGTCGAGACCGAGATCTGGGCATGCAATTGGAAGGCCATGGTCGAGAACTTCATGGAGGGCTCGCATCTTTCCGTCGTTCATCAGAACACGTTGCACCCACTCACCCCTTCGCGGCTCGCCTCGAAAGGTCCGTCGAGTCCCGAAGTCACCAGCTACTACTCGGCGTTTCCTTCGGGTGTGCGGTCGACGACGCCAGGCGAGCCTGGGTTGAGCGATGCCCAGCGAGGTCGCTCGTTCCTGTGGCAGCGGTTCCCGACACAGGTCGCATGCCAGAACGCCACATTCTGTGCCACCTTCCTCGTCACGCCGTTGGCAGTCGATCGCACCATGATTCGCTGGAGTGTCTCGGCCTTCCGCGAGTGCCCCGACGAACTTGTCGACAGCACGATCGCCCTCTGGAGAGAGATCAACGGCGAGGATCAGGCTGTCCTCGAACGACTGCAGCGCAATCTTCGGGCCCCGAGTACCCAGGGGTATGCCGGCCCCCTTGCCGACGACGACCGGGAGGGCACAATCGCAGACTTCCACCGGTATCTCGAACAGGCTCCATAGAGTCCCGTCATGACTGACGTGACCGACACCACGCCGAGGCGGCGCGTCTACACCGGATGGCGAATCGTGGGTGCCAATTCGGTGGTGTGGTCGCTCCAGTCGATGATCTGGGTCCAGGGCTACGGCAACATGGCGGTGGAGTTGCGAGATCAGTTCGGTTGGTCGAAGTCGTTCCTTTCGTTCGTCTATGCAGGGACCCGTGCAGAGACGGCGATCTTCGGACCGATCCAGGGACGAGCCATCGGAACCCGAGGCATCAAGACGGTGATGCGGACAGGTGCCGTGCTCGGTTTGGTCGGCTTCCTTGCCATTGCGTGGGCCGACACCAGGGCCGAGTTCGTCGTTGCGATGCTGATCCTTGCGTTGGCCATGAGCCTGATCGGCTTTCTCACGATCACGTCTGCGACGGTCCGATGGTTCGAGCGGCGGCGAGCACGGGCGATGTCGATTCTCACGATGGGCTTCGCGTTCGGCGGCTTCTGCGCGCCGATTCTGGTGTGGGGCTTCGATCGCATCGGTTGGCGGCCCACCATCATCATCGCTGGCTCGATTCTGTCGTGTGCTGCCTGGTGGGCAGCTGCGATCGCCAACCGCACGCCCGACGATGTCGACGAGCCGATGGACGGACTACAGGCCGACGACGCTGACGTGGCCCCGAAGGCGGAGGGTGTCACCGATCGCCACTACACGGCCAGCGAGGCGATGCGCACCCGGGGCTTCTGGATGATCTCACTGGGGCACGGTGCTGCGCTTCTCGTGGTGTCGTCGAGCATGGCGCACCTGGCGCTCTACCTCACCGAAGACCGTGACTATTCGGCGGGCCGGGCTGCGCTTGTGGCCGGCATCGTCCCCCTCTTCCAGATCGTGGGTACTGCGCTCGGGGGTTTCCTCGGCGACCGTATGAACAAACGGCTGATTGCAGGAGTCGCAATGCTCATGCACGGTGCTGCACTGATCATCCTGGTGTGGGTCGATCATGTCGCGGCTGTGGGCGCGTTCGTGGTGCTCCACGGCGTTGCCTGGGGTGTGCGTGGACCCCAGATGCAGGCGATCCGTGCCGACTACTTCGGCTCGACCGCCTTTGCATCGATCATGGGCTGGTCACAGATCATCGTCACCATGGGGTCCATCGCCGGCCCCGTCCTAGCTGGTGTGCTTGCGGACTCGACCGGTGACTATCAGCTGGGCTTCACAATCCTGGGTATCGCGGCGGCGTTCGGTGTGGTCTTCTGGATCCTCGCTGCCCCACCGGCCCCCGATGACGACCGAGCTACGATCGCGTGATGACCAACGACACGGCGATCGTCGAATCGACCGGCAGGCTCACTGAACAGCAGCTGATCGACATCGGCTGGGAACTCAGGCCCGAAGGGCTCTGCCAGGGCGATACCTGCGTGATCGTTCCGGACCGCAGCGCACTGGTCGTCGACGGGGCTGTCGATCTCGTCGTGCTGGCCGACCTGCTCGATCGGCCGGTTGCGATCGACTCCCTGTCGGGGCTCGCTGCGATTGGGGCTCATCGAGCGCGTCGGCGTTCGGCGCTCGTCGATCTCGTTGCGCCCGACTTCTCGCTGCCCGATCTCGATGGTGGGCTCACGGCACTGTCCGACCATCGCAGCAAGAAGCGGCTGCTCGTCGCCTTTTCCAGTTGGTGAGGGTGCGCATTCGACCTGCCCGGGTGGCAGGCACTGCGAGATGAGCTCCACACCGCAGGTCACCGCGACTTCGAGGTGATCGCGGTAGCCATCGACGAGAACACCGAGGCCATTCGCGGCTTCGCCGAGGGCATCACGTTCCCGGTTCTGATGGATCCTGACCACCTTCTCACTGAGCTGTACGCGATCTCCAACGTTCCGACCGTCGTGATGATCGATGAGAACGACCGCATCGTGCACCCGAACTGGAGTGCGTTCGGTACCGACATGTTCCGGGAGTTCACGGGCATCGACTCCGACCGGCAGCACGATCGGGTGCGGGCCTGGGTCGGCGACGGGAGGACCGAACTTACCGACGATGAGATCCGAGCCTCGGTCGGCGATCTCAGTGTCGACGAGGAGCAGGCCCGGCTCCGGTTCCGGATCGCCAACGAACTCCGGCATCGTGGCGATGAGCAGGGAGCTGCTCGCAACTACACCATCGCCGGTGAACTGGCACCCTTCGATTGGACGATCCGTCGGGCCGCAATGCCACTTCAGGGAGAGGATCCCTTCGGTGCCGGGTTCATGGCGCTCTATGACGAGGCGCAGGCGGCAGGCCGTCCCTATCACGGCATCACCGGGTACTGAGCCACGGCTCTCTCGGGCAGCACGGTTCGCCGTAACAGCGACGCCAGACGCGGGACGGCCGCCCCGGGGTTTTCAGGGCGGCCGTCGAGGGGTGTTGGCCCGGTCGGTGAAACCGGGCCTGGTGGTGGCTCGGGGAAGCCAGACCTTGGTTAGAAGTCCTCGTCGAAGGCAACGTCGCCTTCGACCCCGACCTGGTAGGCCGACACGGTTCGCTCGAAGAAGTTCGAGAGCTCCTGCACATCCTGCAGTTCCATGAAGGCGAACGGGTTCGATGCGTCGTACCGCTTCGGGAGACCAAGTTGCTGAAGGCGTTGGTCTGCGACGAACTCGAGGTAGGTACGGGTGTCGGCGGTGGACATGCCGGGCACCCCCTCGCCGAGGAGGTCCTCGGCGAACTGGAATTCGGCATCGACTGCTTCTTCGATCATCGCCGTGATGCGCTGCCCGAGATCGTCGTCGAACAGTGCAGGCTCCTCCGCTCGAACCGTGTTGATGACCTCGAGGGCGAAGTTCATGTGCATCGACTCGTCGCGGAACACCCAGTTCGTTCCTGCCGCGAGACCGTTGAGCAGTCCCTTGCTGCGCAGGAAGTACACATAGGCGAACGCAGCGAAGAAGAACAGACCCTCGATACACGTGGCGAAGCAGATCAGGTTCATGAGGAACCGCTTGCGGTCTTCTTCGGTCTGCAGTGGCCCGTTGGGAACGTTGCCCATCCACTTGAAACAGAACTCGGCCTTGGCTCGGATCGAGGGGATGTTCTCGATGGCGGCGAAGGCTTCGGCTCGTTCGTCGTGATCGGGGATGTAGTTGTCGAGCAGGTTCAAGTAGAACTGGACGTGCAGCGCCTCTTCGTAGAGCTGTCGGCTCAGGTACATCCGGGCTTCGGGCGAGTTGATGTGCTGGTACAGGTTGAGCACCAAATTGTTGGCCACGATCGAGTCACCGGTGGCGAAGAACGCCACGAGACGACTGATCAGGTGCTTCTCAGCCGGCATCAGCTTGCGGTCGAGATCGGTCAGATCATCGGAGAAGTCGATCTCTTCGACGGTCCACGTGTTCTTGATCGCATCCTTGTACATGTCGAAGAACTGCGGATATCGCATCGGCCGCAAGGTGAGGTCGAAACCGGGGTCGAGGATGTTGGTTCGAGCCCCCCGCTTGGCGGAATGCCCAAGCGTCGTTGCGTCGAACGCAGGGGCAGCGGTCCCTGCAAAGGTGGGATCTTCTGCAAGAGCCATCAGTCGCACGCCTCACATGCCTCGGGGTTCTCGAGCGAACAGGCGATGGCCTCTTCGTCGGTGAACATCTTTTTCTCGGGGGCCGGCTGGCCGCCGCCGTTTGGACCACCACTGGGGGTGGTGGTCTTGTTGATTCGGGTCGCCGGGCGGGAACGCAGGTAGTAGGTGGTTTTGAGACCGGCCTTCCATGCGTACATGTACATCGACGAGAGCTTGCCGATGGTGGGTGACTCCATGAACAGGTTGAGCGACTGGCTCTGATCGATGAACGCGCCGCGATCGGCAGCCATCTCGATGAGGCTCTTCATCGGGATTTCCCACGCTGTGCGGTAGATCGCTTTCAGGTCGTCGGGGATGCGGTCGACATCTTGAATCGAGCCTTCGGCCTTCTTCACATCGGCGATCATCTGGGCATCCCACAGGCCGCGTGCCTGGAGATCCTTGACGAGGTAGCGGTTGATCTGCATGAACTCGCCCGAGAGGGTCTCACGCTTGAAGAGGTTGGAGACCTGCGGTTCGATGCACTCGTAGCAGCCTGCGATCGACGCAATCGTGGCGGTCGGCGCGATGGCGATCATGAGTGAGTTGCGCAGGCCGTGCTCTTCGATGCGCTGACGCAACTCGCCCCAGCGCTCGGTGTCGGTGGGTTCGACGCCCCAAAGATCGAACTGGAGTTCACCAGCGGCAGCACGAGTCTCGTCGAAGGCGGCATGCGGTCCGTTGGCCTCGGCGAGTTCGGTCGACGCCCACAGTGCGTTGAAGTAGATCTCTTCTGAGATACGGCGGCTCACGTCCCGGGCGGTCGGAGAGTCGAACGGCACGCCCATCTTGAAGAAGACGTCCTGCAGACCCATGAGACCAAGGCCTACGGGGCGCCAACGTTCGTTGGAGGCCCCGGACTCATCGGTCGGGTAGTAGTTGATGTCGATCACCCGGTCGAGGAACGGCACGACCTGGCGGACGACCTCACCGAGGCGTTGGAAGTCGATGCCGATGGCGTCGTCCGATGCGACGACGAACTCACCGAGGTTGATCGAGCCGAGATTGCAGACGGCGGTCTCGGACTGCGACGTGACCTCGAGGATCTCGGTGCAGAGGTTCGAGAGGTGCACGACGCGATCACGGGCGTTGGCATCACCGTTGGAACCGGGGCCGGTCTGGTTGCACTTTTCGTTGCTGGAGTCCTTGAAGGTCATCCAACCGTTGCCGGTCTCGGCCAGTGTCTTCATCATGCGCTGGTAGAGCTGACGGGCCGGAACCTGCTTCTCGAAGCGGCCGTCGGCCTCGGCCTGCTCGTAGATGGCCCGGAACTCGTCACCGAAGGTGTCGATGAGTTCGGGAACCTTCTTCGGGTCGAACAGGCTCCACTGCCAGTCTTTCTCGACCCGCTCCATGAAGAGATCGGGGATCCAGTTGGCGAGGTTGATGTTGTGGGTGCGGCGGGCGTGGTCACCGGTGTTGTCGCGCAGTTCGAGGAACTGGTCGATGTCGGCATGCCAGCTCTCGAGGTACACGCAGGCAGCACCCTTGCGCCGGCCACCCTGGTTGACCGCCGAGACCGAGGCGTCGAGGGTTTTGAGCCACGGGACAATGCCGTTGCTGAGCCCGTTGGTGCCGACGATCAGGCTGTTCTTGGAGCGGATCCGGTGCCAGGCAACACCGATGCCACCGGCGAACTTCGACAGTCGGGCGATGTCGGTGTAGCGCTTGTAGATGCCCTCGAGGGAGTCTTCGGGCGAGTCGAGCAGGTAGCAACTCGACATCTGTGGGTGGGTGGTTCCGGAATTGAACAGGGTGGGGGAGGAGGCAAGGTAGGCAAGCGACGACATGAGGTCGTAGAACTTGATCGCCTCGTCCGGGTCGGTTGCGAGGCCGCAGGCGACCCGGAGAAAGAAGTACTGCGGGGTCTCGATGACCTTGCGGGTTTCGGGGTGTCGCAGGAGGTAGCGGTCGTACACCGTGCGCAGACCGAAGAACTCGAAGTTCTTGTCTCGCTGGGTGTTGATGGCGGCGTTGAGTTCGGGAGCGTGGGTGGTGACGAATTCGAAGACGGCATCGCCGATCAGTCCGAGATTGTGACCCAGTGACACCGACTCCGAGAACCAGGGGACGTTCTGATTGCGGACCTCTTTGTCGACGTAGGTGGCCAGCATCCGGGCGGCGAGCTTGGAGTAGTTGGGCTCTTCGACGATCAGACCCGCTGCGGTCCGGATCGACAGTTCGTCGAGTTCTTGGGTGGTCGATCCGTCGGCGAGCGCCGAGATCGTGCGGGTGGACACCACCATGGGGTCCACACCGATAAGGCCCTCGGATGCACGAGCGACCGCATTGACGATTTTGTTCAGGTCGACTGGCTCGAGTGTCCCGTTCCGTTTCTTGACCCGCATGCTCGTGCTGGTCTCGACCGTGGCTGCTACGTCACCGACTGCTGAGAGCCGATCCTCGATCATCGCCATGTGGCGCCCCTCTTCCCGTTCTGTTCCCGCACCGGAATCACCAGCGAGCTTCGTAGGTGGCTCCCGGTCAGACCACCAACCCGCACCTGCCTCACCGAGGCAGGGTATGTAAGTACAGCCGCGTAATTACACCTGCGTCAAGGGCACGGCTGTGCTTTCTCGCAAAACCCTGAAAAATCAATGAAGTTGATCGTAGGTTATTGGCAGATCGGCCGCCACAGACCGGCTCCACAGATTGCTTCACAGTCTTTCCACAGCATGTGTGTAATTTGCCTCGAGGGGTGAAAACGCCGTCGATCGGCACCTTCTCGCCTGTGGACAACGTGGGATTCGCAACAGCATGTGCTCGTCTAGAATCAGTCGCGATGTCGGAACCGACCTGGTTGAGCGAGCGCGAACAGCAGGCCTGGCGCGGCTGGATCGATGCCAGCCGCCGCATCCTTGCCGCATCCGATCGCCAGTTGAAGAACGACAGCGGTCTCACCACCGACGATTACGAGGTCCTGGTGCGGCTCAGCGAGGCCGACGGTCGGCGCATGCGGATGTCCGACCTCGCTGCGTCGGTCACGAACTCGCCGTCACGGCTCTCACAGCGCATCGACCGCCTCAGCCGTGCGGGTGTCGTTGAACGCGAACGGTGCGAGGCGGACGCCCGCGTCTGGTGGGTGGTACTCACCGAGGCCGGGTTCGGGTGTCTTCGTGATGCAGCGGTGGGGCATGTGGCGGAGGTTCGCCGGCTGTTCGTCGATCGGCTCACCGCCGGGGAGATCGAGTTGCTCGCCGCCGTGTTGCCGAGGCTCGCCGACTCCCTCGAGACCGACCACTGAACCCACGAGGGGTGCTCGCCTCGGAAGGTCTCGAGATGCCCCTCAGACGGGGGTGAGACGAAAGACGCGGAACTCTCGGTCGGTGATCTCGGTGTAGGCCTGCCAGCCACCGAAGTGGGCGAGGGCCAGTCGCCAGGCTTCGGCGCGCTCGTCGCCCGTCAGGAGCTCGGCTCTGACCCGCAACGTGCGACCGCGGATCAAGACATCGGCGTCGGGGTTGGCGATCAGATTGTTCGTCCAGGCCGGATGGTGGTCTTGGGCGAAGTTGCTCCCGACGACCACCCACGTCCCATCCGGACACGGCACTGCCTCGAGCGGCGTCTCTCGCCGCTTGCCGCTCTGGGCGCCGACCGTCGTCAACATCAGCCCGGCCCCGGGAACGAACCTGCCCCGGCTCAGCATCCGCAACGCCCGATGCATCGGCGGGATCACCTTCGGTGCGATGGCACGGAACCAGTCCGTAGTGACCATTTTCGCAAGCCGATCGTCGGCGGAGGCACGAGGCTTCGGACGGTCGGTCACGGTGCAAGCCTGACGGCTCGCCCACCACGAGCGCAAACAGGGTCGGGATAGGGTTCGGAGATGGAGATCCTCGATGTCGATCTGCTGGCCTTCGAGTCCGGATCGGGTGCTGCCCGCCGTGCCGTCGTCGATGGGGTCGCGCGCAGCCTCGTCACCGGATTTGTCTACGTCGAACACGACCTACCGATCGAACTGATCGACGAGGCGTATGCCCAACTCGAGGCCTTCTTCACCATGTCGCAGGAGCGCAAGGACGCCTACGTGGTACCAGGGAGCAACGGCCAGACCGGCTACACGGGCCTCCTGGTCGAAACGGCCGCCATCGCCGACGTGCCCGATTGGAAGGAAATGTTGAACTGGGGTGCGCCACTCGCCGAGGGCCACCCGCTGCGCGACAAGTACCCCCATCGGTACGGGCCTCCGACCCTGCCCGAGGACGACCTTCCCGGCGTTCGCGACCTGCTCATGTCGTTCCACCACTGTGTTGCCGATCTGCAGCGTCGGGTGCTCCGGATCATCGCCGAGGGCCTCGGAGCCCATGAGAGCTTTTTCGACGAGATGTTGACCGACGGGGCAACGCTCACGCGCGCCATCCACTACCCAGCGATGGAGCAAGCCCCCGGAGAGCAGCATGTGTGGGCGGGTGAGCACGCCGACATCAACCTCATCACTGCGCTGCCGCGGGCGACGGCCGCCGGATTGCAGGTCAAGAGCGACGATGGCTGGATCGACGCCGCACCGCCGGACGGTTCGGCGATCATCAACACCGGCCTGATGCTCGAGCGGCTCAGCAACGGGATGATTCCGTCGGGTATCCACCGAGTCGTTTCCGGTGATGGACAGCAGGGCGATCGCTACAGCGTTGTGCAGTTCGCCCATCCAACACCATGGACGATCCTCTCGCCGATGGCCTCGACGGTCACTGCCGACAATCCACTGCGGTACTCGTCGATTGCCGCGAGCGACGCGCTCGACAAGGTGCTGTGGGAGATCAACCTGACCGAGACCGCTCGTCGCCTCGACGAGCCCTAGCCGGCGACTGGTTGGAGGATCTCCCGGTTTGGTTCGAGCGTGACATCCATGCCACTTCGGAGGGTGCCGTCGTCGGCTCGCCACACACTGATGAATCCGGGATAGCGGCGCAAGAGGATCACTGGCTGGCGCCACACTCCGTTGCTGTCGACGGTTGCGTCGACAACCCGGATGAAGCCTGCGTCCGAGAAGCTCTCCTCGCCCATCTGAAACACCGTGCCGTCGAGGCCGAGGGAGTAGGACTGCCTCGCTGCCTCCTCTGCGTCCGGCTGGAGTTCCCACACCACCCCCAGTTCGAGATAGCGCAGGCCCTCCTCGGCGAACAGGCTCTCGTCGGTGCGGTCGTACGAGACAAGGTCGAGTTCGATGACGCGCGAACCCGGGAGCTGCGGTGCTTCAGCGAGGAGCGCCGCAAGGAGGGGGACGACAATCGAGCCCGCCTCGGACCGGAGGGCGATCTCGACTGCGTAGCCGGCGCGGTCGTCACCATTGCGAACGTCGATGTCTTCGTCGACCCAGGCCCGCGCGCCCACGGCCTCGGCCACGAGTTCATCGATGACGAAGGTGGGATCGTCTTTCCGGTACGCCCAATTCACCGACTGGGGTCCACCGCTGCCTCGGCTGGGATCGCTGATCACCTGCGCAGCGTTGCTCCACCCGAAGCGGGCAAAGAGTGGGTCGAAATGCAGTCGACCCTCGATTGTTCCGCGACCTCCCTCGGGAAGGTCGGCATCGATTTGACCGACGCCGGCAGGGGCCGCCGCGCCGTAGCGCCAGTCCCACCGCCAGCTGGCTGCTGGGTCGCGGCCGTCGAGTTCGACGCGGACGCTGTAGGGCGAGCTGGCGGCGGGAACGACGATCTCGAGCGGGAAGCCGATGAGCCGGCGGGCGAGCTCGAGCGGATCACCGGTTCCCGTTCCCCATGCCGCAACGAGGTCGGGGATGTCGGTGAGGGAGATCGGTGGAAGCGGTGTCGAGGCGGCGAGTGGCGTGTCGGGCGCACCCTCGGCCGCGTCGGCCGGAACGGTGTCGTCGGTGCTGCCGCCGTCGATCACGGTCGTGGATGTCGTCACCGAGGCGGGCGTTGTCGTCGACGCGTCGGCGGCAGCGGGAAGGGATATCGCCGGGTCGGACGCCTGAGGTCTTTCGGCAGCGCCCCCGCCGCACGACACCGCAAGTAGCGCACCGGTGACGAGGGGAATCAGACCTCGCCATCGCATCAGCTCGACCCTGGGTCGACCGTGTATCAACCGAACTCCGGGTTGCGCCGTTCCTTCATCGCGGCCACGCCCTCGGCTGCTTCATCACCGAGAAAGCCGAGCATCTCGAACGCAAGGCTCGAGTCGAAGATCGGGGATGCCTGCTGCATCCAGAGATTGAGCGACCGCTTCGTCAGTCGCAGCGCCCGCTGCGGTCCGGTGGCGAGCTTCGTCGCGATCCGTTCGGCTTCGGCGAGGAGCTCGTCGCCCGGGAGCGACTTGCTGACGAGACCGATCTGGTCAGCAGTCCTGCCGTCGATGAACTCGGCGGTCAACAGGTAGTACTTCGCCTTGGCCAGACCGCACAGCAACGGCCAGCAGATCGCGGCATGATCGCCGGCTCCGACCCCGATGCTGAGGTGGCCGTCGGTGAAGCGGGCGTCCTCGTCGATGAGGCTGATGTCGGCCATGAGCGCGACGGCCAACCCCGCACCGACCGCTACACCGTTGATCGCCGAGATGATGATTTTGCGGCAGCGGAGGATCCGGTAGACGACGTCGCCGGCCTCGTCCAAGACACCGTGGACCTGGGCTGCGTCGCCGATGAAGCTGTCGATCCACGCCATGTCGCCGCCGGCCGAGAAGGCCTTGCCCGCACCGGTGACGACGACGACACGGGTCTCGGCGTCGTCGTCGATGTCGTCCCATACCCGGCTGAGGGCGTAGTGCATCGATGCCGTCGTTGCGTTGAGCGCTTCGGGACGGTCGATCGTCATCCAGAGGATGCCGTGCTCGCGGCGCTCGAAGCGCAACCCGTCGTACTTGTCGAACCAGTCGTCAGCCATCGCCTGACCGTAGCGGCCGGGTGACGATGACGACCGTACTGAACGACCGAGTGACGCTGATCAGTCGAGCCCGCAGAACGATGCCGCGAAGGCGAGCGCGTCGTCGGTGTTGTCCATCTGCTCACTGTCATTCGCAAGGCTGGCTCGAAGCATCTCGTTGATGACGGTCTCACCGAGGGTGTCGGTGAGGCAGCTGGCCGCTTCGTCACCGAGGTCCTCCGCCAGTGCATCCTTGAATGCCGTCGTGACATCGATGCAGGCGTTGAAGCTGGTCAGGACCCAGCCGACCTGCACGTCGGTCATGCCCATCTCGGGGAGGTCGGGTACCTGCGTCGCCGAGACGCCGAGTTCACGCAAGGCGTCCTCGCCGAACAGGGCAACCATCTCCTTGGCAATGCAGTCGGCGTCGGCTGGATTGCTGACGGGCGTGTCGTTGGTCGGGTCACCGAAGTACGAGGCGAGAGCCGTCTCGATCTCCGAGGGCTCCTGCACCGTCTCGGCGTCGGAACCGCCGCCACCCCCGCAGGCGGCGGAACCGATACCGACGACGAGCAGGAGTGTGGGCAGGATACGAGTGCCCCTGGAGCACCTCCGGTGGTGGGGCGAGTTCGCCGTGTCGGTCATGCCATCGTCAGGCCACCACTGACCGACAGCGTCTGGCCGGTGATCAGCGTTGCGTCATCATGGGTGAAGACGGTGGCGCCGTAGGCGATCTCGTGCGGTTGGGCCATCCGGCCGATCGGCATGGCGCGATCGAGCCCGGCGACGATCTTTGCCGGAAGCTCCCCCTGCTCACCCATCTCACGGATCAGGGTCGTGTCGGTCGGGCCGGGACAGACCACGTTGCACGTGACGCCCCGCTTGACCGACTCACGAGCGATCGTCTTGGTGAAACCGATCACGCCGGCCTTGGCTCCGGCGTAGACCGACTCGAGCGAACTCCCGACCCGGGCCGCATCGCTGGCGAAGTTGACGATGCGACCCCAGCCCCGCTCCATCATGCCGGGGAGCACGGCGTGACAGGTGCGAAGCGTGCCCTTGTAGTTGATGTCGATGATCGTGTCCCAGAAGTCTTCGTCGGTGTCCACGAAGCGGATGAACCGGTCGAAACCGGCGCAGTTGACCAGGACGTCCACCGGGCCGAGATCGGACTCGATCGCAGCGACGACGGAGCGAACCTGCTCGCTGTCGGTGACATCGCAGGCGTAGCCCCGGCCGCCGAGTTCGTCGGCGAGCGCCTCTGCGTCGGCGGTCAAGAGATCGGCGATCGCCACGCGACGACCTTGGGCGTGCAGTCTGCGGCAGACGTCGGCACCGATCCCGCGCGCGCCGCCGGTCACCAGAGCAACTCGATGTTCGGTCATGGTCGGCGACCCTACGCGATCACGAGCACCGTGCTCACGTCTACCATCGGGGCATGGAAATCCAAGTCCGTCACAATCCGTCCTTCTCTGTCGCCCGAGCCATCCTTGGCCCATCGGAAGCGATCCGCGCCGAGTCGGGCGCAATGATGGCGATGGCAGCCGACACCAACCTCGATGCAAAGATCGAGGGAGGTCTCATGAAGGGCCTCAAGCGAAGCGTGCTCGGTGGTGAATCACTGTTCATCACCACAGCGACCGCTGCGGCGCACGGCGGCTGGATCGACTTCGCACCATCGCTTCCCGGAGACGTGACCGTCTTCGACGTGCACCCTGATCAGCCGCTCATGGTGCAGAAAGGCTCGTTCCTGTGCGCCGAACAGGGCGTGGAGATCGATACCCAGTGGGGCGGGATGAAGAACCTGATCGGCGGCGAGGGAGGTTTCCTGCTGCGGGCCAGTGGCCAGGGCAAGGTCGTGCTGTCGACCTATGGTGCGCTCGATCGATTCACCCTCGAACCCGGTCAGCAGGTCGTGGTCGACACCAACCACATGGTCGCCTTCGCCGAGAGCGTCTCGATGGAACTGCGCAAGGCGAGTGACTCGGCGTGGAAGTCGATGAAATCGGGTGAGGGACTCGTGTTCGTGTTCACCGGCCCGGGTGAACTGATGATGCAGTCGCGCAACCCTGACGACATCGTCGACTACGTGATCGCCAATCTTCCTTCGCAGCGGAACTGATCGTCGCTCAGCGGTCGATCTGGAAGAGGAACGGCTCGCCACCGATCATGGCTTCGTGCACGTCGCCGGTTCCAGCGCCCGAGCCCGTGGTGATCGACGTGGCGAGGACCTGCTCGGCGATATAGCGCTCGTGGGCGGCAACGGCAGCCGAGGCTGCGTCGGACGCGCGCCCGATCGACACGGCGATCCGATCCGTTACCACGAGGTCTTCGGCCTTGCGGGCGTTCTGGATCTCACGCACGATGTCGCGGGCGAGCCCTTCGGCTTCGAGTTCAGGGGTGACGGCGGTGTCGAGGGTGACGACGGCGTCGTTGGACCTGAGAGCCGCTGCGACCACGCCCTCGGGTGACTCCAGCGCCAGGTCGTACTCGTCGGGTTGCAGGGTGTGGCCGGCAACCTCGACGGTGCCGTCGTCGTTGGCTCGCCAATCACCGGTTCGAGCTGCGCCGAACACGGCCTGGACGTCCTTGCCGAGACGGGGACCGAGGGCCTTGCCGTCGGGTCGAAGGACGAACGTCGCCAGATCGCCGATCTCTTCGGTGACGAGCACGTCCTTCACGTTGAGTTCGTCGCGCAGGAGCTCGGCGAACGGCTCGAGGGTTGCTGCGTCGCGGCCTGCGACGGTGATCGACGCCAACGGCAGTCGCACCCGCAGTCCCTGGTCTTCGCGCAGACGCAGACCGGTTGACGCGACATCTCGCAGCCGGTCCATCGCGGCGACGAGCGCATCGTCGGATCGGTACGCCGCAGCGTCCGGCCAGTCGGAGAGGTGCACCGATGCGGGGAGCGCGTCGTCACCCTCGGTGAGACCACCCCAGATCTCTTCGGTGATCATCGGCATGAACGGGGCAGCCACCTGCACCAGCGTGACGAGCACGGTGTAGAGCGTGTCGAGCCCGGCGAGGTCGGCACCCGAGGCGTCACCGGTGCCCCAGAAACGGTCACGGCTCCGACGGATGTACCAGTTGTTGAGGGCATCGATGAACGCCTGGATCTCCATGGCTGCGCCGGGAAGGTCGTAGTCATCCATGTTCTTTTCGACGGCTGCGACGAGATCGCAGGTCTTGGCGAGGATGTAGCGATCGAGCAGGTCGGCATCGGGTCCCGGGTCGGGGGTGAAGGCCGCGCGATGACCTTCGACGTTCGCATAGAGCGTGAAGAACGAATACGCGTTCCAGATCGGCAGGATCACCTGGCGTACGACGTCGTCGATCGCCTGATCGGAGATCCGAGTGTCACCACCGCGCACGATGTTGGTCGACATGAAGTACCAGCGCAGTGCATCGGAGCCCTGGTGCTCGAAGATCAGTTCCGGCTCGGTGTAGTTGCGCAGTTTCTTGGACAGTTTGGCCCCGTCGTCGGCGAGCAGGATGCCGTGGCAGATGACGTTCTGGAAGGCAGGACGGTCGAACAGTGCCGTGGCCAGCACGTGGAGTGTGTAGAACCAGCCTCGCGACTGGTTGATGTACTCCACGATGAAGTCGGCCGGGAAGTGCTCGTCGAACCAGTCTTTGTTCTCGAACGGGTAGTGCACCTGGGCGAACGGCATCGAACCCGACTCGAACCAGCAGTCGAGGACCTCGGGCACGCGCCGCATCGTCGACTGGCCGCTGGGATCGTCGGGGTTCGGCCGGGTGAGTTCATCGATGAACGGACGATGCAGATTGTCGGGACGCACACCGAAGTCGGCCTCGAGTTCGTCGAGGCTCCCGTAGCAGTCCATCCGGGGGTAGTCGGGGTTGTCGCTGACCCAGACAGGAATCGGCGAACCCCAGAAACGGTTTCGGCTGATCGACCAGTCTCGGGCGCCTTCGAGCCACTGCCCGAAGCGGCCGTTCTGGATATGGCCGGGGACCCAGTTGATCTCCTGGTTGGTCTCGAGCATGCGGTCACGGATGTCGGTGACCTTCACATACCAGGACGGCATCGCCTTGTAGATGATCGGCGTGTCGGTCCGCCAGCAGTGCGGGTAGTTGTGGGTGTAGCTGTCGTGACGAACGAGCTGACCTGTCTCGCGCAGGTGCTTGATGATGCCGCTGTTGGCCTCGAGCACGTTTTCGCCGGCCCACTCGACGACGTCGTCGGTGAAGCGACCCGAGTCGTCGACCGGCACGACCATGCCGATGCCGGCCTCGCCGACGACGCGCTGGTCGTCCTCGCCGAAGCCCGGCGCCATGTGCACGACACCGGTGCCCTCGGAGGTATCGATGAAGTCGCCGGCGAGCACCTGGAAGGCTCGTTCGGTGCCGTGGTGCGGCTTCGACGGGTCGACCTCGGCCATGTCGGCGAAGTACGGAAACACCGGCGCGTAGGTACGCCCGACGAGTTCGGCGCCCTCGACGGTCCCGACGAGCTCGGCATGCTCGAGTTGCCTGTCGTACTTGTCCAGCACTGCGTGGCCGAGGACGTATCTGCTTCCGTCGGCATCGGCCATGACGGCATAGTCGAGTTCGGGACCGACGGCGAGGGCGAGGTTGGAGGGCAACGTCCACGGGGTGGTGGTCCAGGCAAGGATCTTGGCCGGGGTCGATGGGTCACCGGGAAGGCCCGACGCGTCGTCGAGTTCGAACGCCACCGTGATCGCCGGGTCCTGGCGTGGCCGGGTTGCGTCGTCGAGGCGGATCTCGTGGTTCGACAGTGGTGTCTCCGCCCCCCAGCTGTAGGGAAGCACGCGGTTGGACTGGTAGATCAGTCCTTTGTCCCAGAGTTGCTTGAACGCCCACATGACCGACTCCATGTAGTCGAGGTCCATGGTCTTGTAGTCGTTCTCGAAGTCGACCCACCGGGCCTGGCGGGTGACCGTCTTCTCCCACTCCTGGGTGTACTTGAGCACCGAGGTACGGCAGTACTCGTTGAAGCGTTCGATGCCGTAGTCGATGATCGAGGCACGACCGCTGACAGGAAGATCCTTCTCGGCTTCCATCTCCGCAGGCAGTCCGTGGCAGTCCCAACCGAAGCGCCGCTCGACTCGCTTTCCCTTCATCGTTTGATACCGGGGGACGACGTCCTTCACGTAACCGGTGAGCAGGTGGCCGTGATGAGGCAGGCCGTTGGCGAAGGGAGGACCGTCGTAGAACACGTACTCGTCGTCGAGCGGACGAATGGCCACGCTGGCATCGAAGGTTTCCTCTGCGCTCCACCGGTCCAGGATGCGCCGCTCGATTCCGGGGAGGTCCGGGCTCTCGACATGCGGGTAGGGGGCGTCGTGGCCCGAATGCTCGGCGTTGCTCATGGGAAAGCAGGCTACCGGCGACCCCCGAACCCTCGGACGGAGGTGCCGGGGCGAGTACCGTCGTGTCGATGCGCCGCTTTCTCATCGACACCGACACGGCGAGCGACGACGCCGTTGCGATTGTGATGGCCCTGCGAGCGCCCGACGTGAAGGTCGAGGCGTTGACAGTCGTTGCCGGAAACGTGGCGCTCGACCAGGCGGTGCAGAACGCGCTGTACACCGTCGACGTCTGCGGAGCATCTGTGCCGGTGTACTGCGGTCTCGACAAACCGATCATGCGACCGCTCGAGAACGCCGCCGACATTCACGGAGCCGATGGCATGGGTGACTGCGGTCTGGTGCTCAGCGGCCGGACGCCCGCCGAGGGTCGTGCTGTCGATGTGATCGTCGACACCATTCTCGGTTCGCCGGGGGAGATCACGCTCGTCTGCCTGGGCCCGCTGACGAACATCGCGGCAGCACTGCTCCGGGCACCCGAGATCGCCGAAGCGGTGGAACGGGTCGTGGTCATGGGCGGTACCGGTGTCCACGGGCCCGGCAATGTGTCGGCCATGGCCGAATACAACTTCTGGGCCGACCCCGAAGCGGCAAGTCTCGTGACTGGCTCGGGCATGCCGCTCGAGTTCGTCGGGTGGGACATCTCGATCACGTCGGCGATCAAGACCCCCGACCGCTACGCCACCCTCGAAGCGATCGACACCCCACTGTCGCGTTTCGCGATCGATGTCTCCAGGGCGGTGAAGCGCTTTGCCGACGACAACGGCATGGAGGGCGATGATCTGCCCGACCCGATCGCCATGGCCCACGCCATCGACCCGTCGGTGAGCGAGGTGAGTCGACTCCACGTCAACGTGATGTTCGGTGACGGCGGCCAGCGGGGAGTTCTCGAGATCGACCGCATGGGATTCATCGGCGGCGAACCCAACGTCGACATCGTCACCCACTATCCGAGCGATCACTTTTTCGAGATGTTGTTCTCGTCGCTTCGCGGCGCGTGACCGCCTTTGGCGGCAGAGTCCGCCGGTAGATTCGGCTCATGACTGAACTTGACGCCGAACGCACGCCGGGCGGGGCCGTGCTCATGGATGGCAACCGACTCCGCGACGAACTCGTCGCCGAGTTGCGCCACCGCATCACCGACCTCGGCAACCCTCATGTGTGTCTGGCCACCGTGCTCGTCGGCGACGACAAGCCGAGCCAGATCTACATCCGCAACAAGCGCAAGAAGGCCGAAGAGGCTGGCATGGTCTCACGGCATGTCGAACTCGGTGCCGAGGCGACCCAGGCCGAGGTCGAGGAGGCCGTCCGAGATCTCGCCCGCGATCCCGACGTCCACGGCATTCTCGTGCAGCTACCGCTTCCCGACGGACTCGACGCCGAACCGGTCCTCGATCTGATTCCGCCAGAAAAAGACGTCGATGGCCTCACCGAGCGTTCGATGGGTCGCCTCGTTCGCGGACGCGACGGTCACGTGCCGTGCACGCCGCTCGGGGTGATGCGCCTGATGGAGCGGTACGGCGTCGAGACAAGCGGCAAGAAAGCGGTGGTGATCGGTCGGTCCACCCTCGTCGGCCTGCCCCAGGTCCTGCTGCTCGGCCGGAAGGGATGTGATGCCACACCGGTGCTCGCCCACAGCCGTTCGGGTGATCTCGCGGCGCTGTGCCGCGATGCCGACATCATCGTGGCCGCCGTCGGTGTCGCCGGGCTGGTCACCGCCGACTTCGTCAAGCCCGGTGCCGCCGTTCTCGACGTCGGGATCAGCCGAACGGCCGACGGCATTCAGGGCGATGTCGACTTCGATGCGGTCGAGTCGATCGCCGGGGCCATCACGCCGATGCCCGGCGGGACCGGCCCGATGACCATCGGCTGCTTGATGGAGAACACGTTCAACGCAGCGCGCATGCTCGGTGCCCTGCCCGGGTGATCGACCCGGCGTTCGCCGGCCCCGGTCGCCCCGTCAGCTCGGGTCGAGGCGACTGGTGGCGCCGGTACCCAAGATCCGAAGGAAGATGCCGGATCGCGGTTTGGGCGCCACATAACTCGACTTGGGAGGCATGAGTTCCTGGGCTTCGGCGACCGCCATGATGTCCTCGACGGTGGAGGCAAAGAGCAGGAAACCGACACGACCGTCATCGTCGCAGCGGCGTACGACTTCATCGATGCCGTTCGGGGCAGGGACGTAGTCGGCGCCGCTGTTGGGTTGCAGTTCGTCGATCCCCAGGATCGGCAAGACGACGTCGGTTCGCAAACATTCGACGTCGAGAAGTCCGACCGGGCTGTCGGTGTCGGGCTCGGGAATGTCGAAGCGGAACCAACGACCCTGGTGGTAGACCCCGACCTCGCGGGGGCGTTGGGGTCGGGCCTCCTCCAGCGTGCTCACCTCGGTGACCGGGCTGTAGGCGGCCAGCGCGGTGGCGAGCTCGTCGGGGTTGCGCCCGTGTACGTCGGGAATCCGACGATGGAAGGCCTCCACGCGAAGCGCATGGTCGGGAAAGACGACCGCAAGGGTTCGCGCGAACTGTGGCTCGTCTCGGTCGAGTTTGCCGGCAATAGCGGCAGCAGATCGATGGTGACCGTCGGTCACGTAGACCGTCGTGTCGGCGAGCGCAGCCGCCACGATGGCAGCCTCGTCGTCTTCGAGCGGCCAGACCTCGTGCAGCACCTCCTCGACCACGTGGTGGACGTCGGGTTCGCGTTCGGTCGCGGCGTCGAGGACCGTGGTGATCTCAGGATCGGCCCGGTGGGTGAGGGCGATCGGCGACGAGGTGGCACCGACCCACTGGAGGTGGCGGGCCAGGTGACGGGCGCGGTTGGGCCGGACGTTTTCATGGGTGAGTACTCGGCCGTCGTGGAAGCCGTCGACGAGCAATGCGCCGACGATGCCGGTCTGGCTGTGCCCTGCATACGTCAGCCGGTACGCGTAGAGCGTCGGTCGTCCGGTCGGTTCGAAGGCTCCGCTGTCGAGGATGGTCGTCAGCGTGGCTGCCCCTCGGTCGAGCAGGTCCTCGTCACTTGCCGTGTCACCGGTCGCAAGATCCTCTGCCGATCGGGTGACGCCGAGGTACGAGTACGGATTGGCAGCGACGATGGCTCGGCGCTCGGCCGGCGATTTGGCGTCGTAGGCACCGGCGATGACGCGAGCGGCCCACTCGGGTTTGATCAGCCACCCGGCGAAGGGGGCGAACAGGGGTGCACGGGTCATGCGGGCGTGACCGAGACGTAGATGACGTCATCGAGCGACATCACCTCGTCGACAAGTGCCTGGGAGGGGAGGTGACCCACGTCGATCGATGCAACGGCAGCTTTCGACCCGGCAAAGACCCGGTTCTGCATGTTCGAAACGTTGAGCTGCTCGTTGCGGAGCGCCTGCAGCACGTTGGCGAGCACGCCCACTCGGTCGTGGTGTCGGACCGTGAGCGTGGCGGCACGAGTCGGTACCGGATCGAGGTTCACACAATTGATCGGCGAGCCGGTTCGATAGGCGTTGATCGTCTCGAGCGTGCCGGCGGTGACGGCGTCTTGCGCCTGGGCCGTGGACGCCCCGACGTGATGGGTTGCGACGACCGACGGGTGTTTGGCCAGGTCGCTGTCGAAGTCGGCGGAACCGCTGCTGGGTTCGTCGGCGAATACGTCGAGCCCGGCGCGAAGCCCTCGCTCGTTCATCGCATCGATCAGTGCTGCTTCGTCGATGATGTCGCCACGGCTGGTGTTGAGCAGGATCGCACCCTGCTTCATCGTGGCGAGGAAGTCTGCGTCGACCAGTCCTTTGGTGTCGGGGGCACCGGGGACGTGCAGCGAGACGATGTCGCAGCTCGTGAGCAACGCCGCGAGATCATCGACCCAGCGAATCCCGGCGGCCTCGGCTCGGGCGATCGCCGCACTGCTCCGGCCGGATTTGGCGACCGCCACGACCTCGATACCGAACGCCGACGCGCGGGCAGCCGTTGCGATACCGATGTCACCGACGCCGAGGATGCCCATCCGGCGGCCGAACAGGCCGTCGGCCTTCGAGTACGCCGACTTGTTCCAGGTGCCTGCCCGGAGATCAGCAGTGGCAGCTGCGATGTGGCGGTCGACGGCCACCAGCAATCCCATCGTGAGTTCGGCGACGGCAAGTGCGTTCTTGCCGGGCACATTGCAGACGAAGATGCCGAGTTCGGCAGCGCGGTCGCAGTCGATGGTGTTGGTGCCCGCCCCGGCGCGCACGATGAGACCGAGCCCGTTGGCAGCATCGAGGGCGGCGGCGGTGACGGTGGTCGATCGGACGACGAGCACCTCGTGGTCGCTGATGGCGTCGGGGAGGGTGTCGGCGTCGAGATCGGGGAGACGGGTGACCTCGTCCCCGGCGGCTTCGAGTTGTTCGACTGCTGCGTCAGGCAGCGCGTCCGCGAGTAGCACCTTCATCGCTGACTCCTCCGAGTGCTCGACCCAGACCGTTCGAGGCCGAGTCTGGGTTCTGTATGGTGGAACAGTTCCGTGTGCTGCGACAAGTGGCACCACTCGGGGAGGGCACGGAAAGCCGGTGAACGACCTGGATGCGCAGGCGGTCGAGGCATGGCTGTTGTCGTTCGTGCGAGCCGACACACCTCGCGGCGAGGCGGCGCGCCGCACCGCAGCGGCCCTGTTCCGCGCGCTGGGTGAGCCACAGGATCGGGTTCGAGCCGTTCACGTGGTCGGGACGGCGGGCAAGGGAACCGCTGCTCGTCTGGTTGCCGACACGCTTCGCCGGCGGGGTGACACGGTCGGACTGCACCTCTCGCCGCACGTACACGACATCCGAGAGCGCTTCACCGTCGGTGACGAACTCCCGGACTGGACCCTGGTGACCGACGCAGCCGTCGAGGTTCGTGGTGCGATCGCGCGGATCGAGCAGCAACCGACCTTTTTTGCGGTGACGGCTGCGATGGCATCGGTACTCGCCCGCCGGGCCGAAACCGACTGGCTCGTCGTGGAGGCCGGCATCGGCGGCCGCGTCGACGCGACCAACACCTTCCATCGTGACGACGTCGTCACGATGGTCACTGCCATCGGGCTCGACCATTGCGAGGTTCTCGGCGCCACCGTCGAGGAGATCGCTGCGGAGAAGATGGCGGTGGTGACCGGTCGCCGGGTTGCCGTGCTCGGTCCGCAGCCATCCGACGCTGTGGTGGCTGTTGCCCGAAGCCGTGCTGCGGCCGAAGGGGTTCGGCTCGTGGAGGTGATGCCCGAGCACGACTGGAAGCGAGACGCCGTGGCGACGGCGACCGCCGCGGTCGCTGAGCTCGTGCCCGATGCTCCTCCGGTGCGCTTCGTCGAGCAGGCGGGCCGCTTCGAGCGCCGGGCCGAGGGCTCGATCACCTGGATCTTCGACGGTGCGCACAACCCGATGAAACTCCAGGCGCTGGCGTCGTCGCTCGTCGATCAGCCGCGTCCCCGGGTCGGCGTGGTTGCGATCGGTGCTGGCAAGGCGCTCGACGAGTGTGTCACGGCGATCGCTCCCGCCCTGGACAGGGTTGTGGCGGTGACGTTCGGCCGGGGTCCAGGACCTCGGGGCCATGCAGCCGACGCTGTCGCGGCGGCGTTCGAGCGGGTGGGCGTTGCGGCTCGACCCGCACGTGACCCGGCGTCGGCGGCGCTGGCTGCAGCGGCGAACGATCCGGCGACCGTTGTCGTGACCGGGTCTTTTCTGCATCTGTCGGCGATTCGTGATGCTGTGCAGGGCCGCTGAACCGCGACCGGGTCGTCGGCGGCGGGTTGGTGCGGTCAGCCGGCCAGTTCGGCGAGTGACTCGGCCCGCCACTGTTCGGTGGCCTCGACCTGGTTGAACGTGTACATGTGCACGTCTTCGATGCCCAATTCGACAGCGGCATTCGACAGCGGCATGAGCAGATCGTTCGGGTCGTAGGAGGACGAAGTCATCATCTTGGTGATCGCTGCCCGGTTCTTCTTGAGGTACCCGAGCGATGCCCCGAGGCCGATCCGAACCCCCATGGTCATGAGCTTCGTCTTGTCGACGACGCCGGAAACGCCGAGATGCACCGGCAGGGTGAGTCCTTCGGCCCGTTCCTTGCGCAGCCACGCCTCGATCACGGCGGCGTCGAAGCACATCTGCGTCGAGCACCAGCCCCGCAGTCCAGCCGCGTCGAGCAGCGCCTGCTTTGCGTGCAGCGCCTCGTGCAGTTTCTCGTCGGAGATGAATGCATGGTGGTCCGGGTACGACGTCACGCCGAGACTCTCGAGACCGTGGTCGTGCTCGAGGAAGGCTTCGAGAAAGCGAACAGCGTCGAAGTACTCGCCGGGAGGGTCTTGGTCGCCACCGACCAGGAACATCTTGGTGAGGCCGTTGTCGCGCAGCCACTGCGCGATCTCAGCGCAGTGCGCTCTGTCGCGAACCATCCGGGCCGAGATGTGGGGAACGGGATCGAACCCCTCGGCCTGGAAGATTTCGGTGAGGCGCTGGGTCTCCTCGAGTCCCTTCACCGGCGATGCGGTGATCGAGAGTGTTGCGCCGGCGGGCAGGTGGGCACGCGCCGTCTCGAGGCTTTTCATCGGAATGAGTTCGATCGTGTAGTTGCGAGTGAGGTGTTCGCGGTGCGCCTTCGCCTCGTCGGACTCGACGATCGCTGGCACCTCTGTCTTCTTGAACAGAGCCATGGGTGGCCTCCCTAGGAGAGATTGATGATGTCGCCGTTGTCGTCGATGTCGATCGCTCTGGCCGCAGGCATGGTCCCCAGCCCGGGCATGGTGCGCATGTCGCCGCAGATCGGGTAGACGAAACCGGCACCGACCGAGGCCCGAACTTCACGGACCGGCAGCGTCCAACCCGTGGGTGCACCCTTGAGCGCTGCGTCATGGCTGAGCGAGAGATGCTGTTTGGCGATACAGACCGGCAGGTTGGCGAAGCCCTGCTCGGTGTAATTGGCGATCTGTTTGTCGGCGGTGGTGGAGTACTCCACGCCGTCGGCGCCGTACACCTTGGTGGCAACGGCGTGGATCTTGTCCTTCAGCGAGGCGTCGTCGGGATACAGGACTTGGAATTCCGAGGGTTCTTCGGCCGCCTCCTTGACCGCCTCGGCCAACTCCGATGCGCCTCGTCCACCGTCGGAAAAGTGCGTCGAGACGGCGGCTCGGGCGCCGTACTCCGATGCGATCTCGTGAATGGCGGCGATGTCGTCAGCATGGTCGCCAGGGAACACATTGATGGCAACGACCGGTGTGCAGCCGTGTACCTGCATGTTCTCGAGCTGTTTGCGAAGGTTGTCGCCTCCCTGGTGGACCTCGTCGGGGTTGGCGTCGAGCAGGGCCGGGGGCAGAGGCTTGCCGGGGACGATGCGGTGGTTCCCGGAGTGAGCCTTGAGGCCACGGACGGTCGCCACGAGCACCGATGCATCAGGGGCGAGGCCTGAGTAGCGGCACTTGATGTTGAAGAACCGCTCTGCCCCCATGTCGGCGCCGAAGCCAGCCTCGGTGAGCAGGAACTCGCTCGTGCGGATTCCGATCCGGTCGGCGACGATCGAGCTGTTGCCGGTGGCGATGTTGCCGAAGGGGCCGGTGTGCACCAGGGCCGGCGTGTTCTCGAGTGTCTGCATCAGATTCGGTTTGATGGCCTCTCGCAGGATGACCGTCATCGATCCGGCTGCACCGATGTCTTCAGCGGTGATGGGCTCACCGGCCCGGGTGTAGCCGAGCACGATGCGAGCCATACGGGCCCGCAGGTCGAACAGATCGGTCGCAAGGGCCAGTGCAGCCATGACTTCGGATGCCGCAGTGATGTCGAAGCCGGTCTCGCGGGGGATGCCGTCCAGCTTGCCGCCGAGACCGATCGTGATGTTGCGCAGGGCACGGTCGTTGATGTCGACCACCCGTCGCCATGTGATGTTGTGGATGTCGAAGCCGCACTCGTTGCCGTGGAACAGATGTGCGTCGACCATTGCGGCGCACAGGTTGTGTGCTGCGGTGACGGCGTGCATGTCGCCGGTCAGGTGGAGGTTGAACAGTTCCATCGGCACGACCTGGCTGTAGCCACCACCGGCGGCCCCACCCTTGATGCCGAAGGTCGGGCCCATCGAGGGCTGGCGGATGGCGATGGTGGCCGACGAGCCGATGTGCTGGAACGCCTGTCCGAGGCCGACGGTGGTCGTGGTCTTGCCTTCACCGAGCGGGGTGGGGGTGATGGCCGAGACGACCACGTACTTGGCCGTGGGTCGGTCGGCCATCTTGTCGATGGCGTCGAGGGTGATCTTGGCGGCGCCGGTCCCGTAGGGCTCGAGGCATTCCTCGGGAATACCGGCAGCAGCGGCGATGTCGCCCAGCGGCTTGAGCGTGGCGCCGCCGGCGATCTCGAGGTCGGACGGGAAGGACATCGGGTTCCCCCAGAAACATGTTCGTGGGCCCTCCCCAGGGCCCATCGGCGCCGAGCGTACCAGCGTGTTCCACGATACGGAAGGGTTCCGCATCGTGGAACGCTCACCCGGCGAGGGGGGACTCCAGCCGCTCGGTGACCGCAGCCCGGATCTGGGCGTCGAACGAGCGGATGTGGTCCTCGGTCAGCTCGCCAGCTCGTTCGCCGTCACCGGATCGCAGGGCATCCATGATCTCGCCGTGCTCCTCGACCGCGTGGCTCATGTCGGCCACGTCAGCGAGGTAGAGGTGCCACAGTCGATCGGACTGGGCGTAGAGCATGTCGAGCGTGTCGACGAGGAACCGGTTGCCGGCGGCCTCCCACATGATTTCGTGGCCCAGGCGGTCGATTGTCATCAGGTCTTCGTTGCCGGCGGCGTCGCTCACCCCGTCGAGCGCGTCCGCCATTCGCACCCAGTGGTCGTCGGTGCCTCGCGCTGCGGCCAAGCGGGCCGCATAGGGCTCGAGGACGGTGCGGGTCTCGAACAGCATCGACAGCTCCGACACATCGATGCCGCTCACGAACATGCCCCGACGAGGGATGACGGTGATGAAGTGCTCGCGCGCCAGCCGTTGCAGGGCCTCACGAATCGGCGTTCGGCCCAAGCCCAGCCGTTCCTGGAGGGCGTCCTCGCGCAAGACGTCACCGGGCGCGAAGTCGAGCCGGACGATCATGTCGCGCAGCTGGCTGTACGCCTGTTCGGAAAGTGGGAGGTCTGGCATCGGAGGGGTTGCTCGGGGCGGACGGGTGCTCTAGCATCCGGATGATACACGACTGATATATCACTGCGTCAATCGTTGTCCGAATCGCCAGCAACCATGAGGGGACTCCCGTGAGCGACATCCCAACCTCCGCCGTACCGGAGAAAGCAACGTGCGTCGTCATCGGCGCCGGCATCGTCGGCAACTGCGTCGTCGGCCATCTCGCCCGACTGGGCTGGAAGGACCTCGTCCTTGTCGACAAGGGCCCACTGCCCAACCCCGGCGGCTCCACCGGCCACGCCTCGAACTTCATCTTCCCGGTCGATCACAACAAAGAGATGGCGCTGCTCGGGGAGCAGTCCGCCAACCAGTACCGCGATCTCGGCCTGTCGGTCGACTCCGGCGGTATCGAGGTGGCCCGGACCCAAGAACGCATGGACGAATTGCAGCGGCGCATGACCTCGGCCACCGCATGGGGCATCGAAGCGCACATGCTCACGCCTGCCGAGGTGAAGGAACTGGTTCCCTTCATCAACGAAGAGGTCATCATGGGGGGCTTCTACTGTCCCACCGTCTCCGTGGTCGATTCGCTCGAGACCGGCACCGTGATGCGCAAGGAGGCCATCGAGAAGGCCGGCCTCCAAGTCTTCGCGAACACCGAGGTCCTCGACCTCATCACCGACGACACCCCACGTCCCAATGGCCGCCGCAAGATCACGGCAGTCAAGACCGACAAAGGCACCATCGAGGCAGAGCACGTCGTCATCGCCTGTGGTGTGTGGTCGAACCGCATCGCCTACATGGCCGACACGTACATTCCGCTGGTTCCGGCCGTGCACCAGATGGCCGACGTGGGCCCAATGGACATCCTCGCCGAGACCGGCAACGAGATCGGCTACCCGATCGTTCGCGACATGGACACGTTCTGCTACGAGCGGCAGTCGTCGGGTTCGATGGAGGTTGGCTCCTACGGCCACCGCGCCATCCTTCACCATCCCGACGACATTCCGTCGAACGAAGAAGCTGCGCTCTCCCCAACGGAGATGCCCTTCACCCCCGATGACTTCGATCCGCAGATGGAGACCGCCATCGAATTGATGGACTTCCTCGGCGACGCCGAGATCAAGTACGCCATCAACGGTCTGCTCTCACTGACCCCCGACGGCATGCCCTGCCTCGGTGAGCTTCCCGACGTCGAGAACCTGTGGTCGGCAGCCGCCGTCTGGGTCAAGGAAGGCCCGGGCATGGGACAGGTCGTCGCCGAGTGGATGCACTACGGCTACCCCCGCGTGATCGACGCCCACGGGGCCGATGTGGCCCGGTTCTACGACGAGGAGAAGAGCGACGAGCACATCTGGTCGCGCGCCGACGAATCGTTCATCAAGACGTACGGCATCGTGCATCCCGCCGAGCAGTGGGGAGGACGTCGCCACCTCGTGGAGTCGCCGTTCCGCAGCCGCCAAGAGGCGCTCGGCGCCGAGTTCTTCCAGGCCCGCGTCTGGGAGCGACCGCAGTGGTACGAGTCAAATGCCGACCTCGTCGAGCGATACGGACTCGAGGAACGCCCCGTCGAGTGGGACAACCGTTGGTGGAGTCCCATCACCGTCGGTGAGCATCTCAACCTGCGCGAAAACTGCGGCATGATCGACCTGTCGGCGTTCCAGATCTACGAACTCGAGGGGCCCGGAGCGGTCGAGTTCGCCGACTACCTGGCCGTCAACAAGATCGATGTGCCGGTCGGTCGCTCCGTCTACACCCCGTGGCTCAACCACGAGGGCGGATTCCATTCGGACCTCACCATGATGCGCATGGCCGACGATCGCGTCCGCATCGTCACCGGCGTCTTCGACGGTGGACGAGACGAGTTCTGGGTCCGCAAGCACATGCCCAACGACGGCTCGGTCACCTTCACCAACCTGACGAAGCAGATCAGCACCCTCGGCCTGTGGGGTCCGAACGCCGCTGCAGTGCTGGGGCAACTCACCGACCACGACCTCAGCCATGAGGGCTCGCCGTACGGTTCCTATCTCCCGGTCACCGTCGCCGGGGTCGACTGTCACCTGTTCCGGATCTCCTACGTCGGCGACGCCGGCTGGGAGATCTACATCCCGTGGGACCAGGCGACCACCGTCTGGGACGCCATCGTGGAGGCAGGTACCGATCACGGTCTGCGTATCACGGGAGGTGGCGTGTACTCGCTGTCGGGTCGCATCGAGAAGGGCTATCGCCTCATGGGAGCCGAGCTCGAGAGCGAGTACAACCCGGTCGAGGCCGGTCTGGCCCGGCCCAAGGTCAAGGCCGCCGACTTCATCGGCAAGGATGCCTACCTGGCTGCTCGCGAGGCCGGTGCCGAGGTGCAGTGCGTGACCCTCATCGTCGACGACAACACCGATCGCAATGGCAATCCACGCTTCATGCAGGGCGGCAACGAACCGATTCTCACGCTCGACGGCGAGCGCATCGTCGACTCGCACGGCCGGGCCTCGCGGGTCACCACCGCGGGCTACAGCCCGTCGCTCGGCAAGAACCTTCTCATGGGCTACCTGCCCAACGAGCTGGCGGTGCCAGGCACCAAGTTGCAGTCGATGTACATGAACGAGCTGTACCCCTGCACGGTGGTCGGCTCGGGGTCGGCATTCGACCCGGACGACACTCGGATGAAGGCCTGAGCAACGCATGCGGATTCTCTGTTGCGTCAAGCGGGTGCCTGCGCCCGGGGCCAAGATCAACGTCACGGCCGACGAGCAGGACGTCGACGCGGCCCATCTCGGGTTCACGACGTCGCCGCACGAGGAATGTGCGGTGGAAGGCGCTGTGCAGCTGACCGAGGAGCATGGTGGAGAGGTCACCGTCATGACGCTGGGAACCAGCGATGCCGAGGAACAGCTTCGCTACGCGGTTTCCGTCGGTGCACATCACGCCGTGCTCGTCGATGCGGGCGACAACACCTGGGACCCGCAACGGACTGCCACGGCGTTGACGGCAGCCATTCGAGACGCCGAGGCTGCCCACGGCAGCGACGGCACTGCCGAGCCGTTCGACCTGATCCTGTTCGGCAACGAGTCGGCCGACAGCGGTGGCTTTCAGGTCGGTGTCAGGGTTGCCCACGCGCTGGGTCGTCCGATCGTGCAGGGCATCAAGGGCATCGAGATCGGTGACGACACCGTCACTGCCCGTCGAGAGATCGACGGAGGCTTCGAGGTCTACGAGCTTCCTCGCCCCGCAGTGCTCGGGGTCAAGGAGGGGCTGAACCTTCCTCGCTATCCGACCATGAAGGGCCGTCTTGCGTCCAAGAAGGTGGAAATCGGATCGGTCGGGGCCACCGCCGATGCCGGGGGTCAGGCCCGTCTCAGGCTCCATCGGCCCGAGGAGGCCGTGTCGGAGACGGTCATCCTCGGCACCGGCCCGGAGGCGGCCGCCGCCGTGGTCGACGTCCTCGACGAGTTGGGGGTGCTCTGATGCTGCTCGTCATCGTGGAACACGACCGGGGGGTACTCGTCGAGGCGGCCAAGGAGGCGCTGACCTTCGGCCGGGCGCTGGCCGCAACGATGGGCGAAGACCTCGAAGCTGCCCTGATCGGCAGCGACGACGTCGATCTTGTTGCCGCTGCTGGTGAGTACGGCGCGGAGACCGTGCACACCTGCACCCATGATCTTCTCGTCGACTACGGCCCGGATGCCCATGGTGCGGTGATCGCCCAGATGGTCGAAGAACTCGAACCCGCAGCGGTGCTGGCCTGCGGTTCTGACCGCGGCAACGAGTTCATGGCCCACGCCGCTGCCCGCCTCGACGTGCCGTTCGTCGCCAATTGCGTCGCTGTGACCCCCGGTGATTCGTGGTCGATGACTCGGGTCCAGTGGGGCGGTTCGCTCCTCGAAGACGTCACCCTCGACGCCGAGGTGCCGCTGCTCACCTGTGGTCTGCACGCCGTGGCGGCCGAGATCGGTGAGGCAGGCGCAGGCGATGCCGAATCGTTCGATGTCGAGCTCGACGACACCGTCACCGTCACGATGGTGAAGGATCGAGTGGTGCTCGAGGCAGGGGTCACCCTGCCGACTGCGCCGGTCGTGTGCGGCGGTGGTCGCGGCGTCGGCTCGGCCGACGGCTTCGCCCCGCTGGAAGAACTCGCCGCCCTGCTGAACGGGCGCGTCGGCTGCTCGCGTGCGGTCACCAACAATGGTTGGCGTCCCCACTCCGACCAGGTCGGCCAGACCGGTACCCGGATTGCACCGGAGATCTACATCGCGTCGGGTATCTCAGGCGCAATTCAGCATTGGGTCGGCGCGATGGCCTCGAAGCACATCCTGGCGATCAACACCGACCGGGAAGCAAACATGGTGACCAAGGCCGATTGGGCTGTCATCGGTGATCTTCACGAGGTGATCCCCGCGATCATCGATGAAGTGAAGGCTCGCAGGGGCTGAGCGCTCACGAGGCGATGCCCTAGGCTCGCCGGGCATGGATCTGACCCAGACTCCTCGATCGGCTGCGTACCAAGCGCGCCTCGAGGCGTTCATCGCCGAGCGGGTCGAGCCGGTGGCCGACGTTCCCGATCCGGACCGAGCGATCGTCGAGGGGCTCAAAGCGGCGGCTCGGGCCGACGGTCTCTGGAATCTCAATGTGCGTGACGCCGACTACGGACCCGGGCTCTCTGCGCTCGAGTACGCACCGCTCGCCGAAGTGCTCGGGACGTCCCGCCTGGCCCAGGAGGCGACCAATACCGACGCGCCGAGTTCGATCAACGGGGACGCCTTGATCCGGTACGGAAGCCCCGCACAGAAGGCCCGTTGGCTCGAGCCGCAGCTCGCCGGGCAGATCCGCTCCGCCTTCGCAATGACCGAGCCGGACGTGGCCTCGTCGGATGCATCGAACATGGCGATGACCGCCCGCCGCACGGGCGGCGAGTGGGTGCTCGAAGGATCGAAATGGTGGATCTCTGGGGTGTTGCACCCGCAGTGCGCCTACCTCTTGACGGTTGCCAACACGGTGGGAGCGGAAGGTGCGGCATCGTCTCGCCACCGCAAACACACCGTCTTCCTCGTGCCACGCGATGCGCCAGGGCTCGAGGTCGTGCGCAACCTCCCCAAGTTCGGGTACACCGACGACGCCGGGCACTGTGAGCTGCGCTTCGCCAATGTGCGGGTCGGCGACGACGCCATCCTCGGCGACGTCGGAGACGGCTTTGCGATCGGGCAGGCTCGCCTCGGCCCGGCTCGGGTGCAGCACTGCATGCGGACGATCGGGGTCGCCGAGCGAGCACTCACGCTGATGTGTCGACGAGCCGAGGCACGAGAGACATTTGGTGCGCCGGTTGCGTCACGAGCAAACGTCATGGACTGGATCGCCGAGTCGAGGATCGACATCGACGCCTGCCGCCTTGCGACCCTGCGGGTCGCTGCGTTGATGGACACCGAAGGCGACAAGGCAGCCGCACCGCACATGTCGATCATCAAAGTGCAGGTGATGCGGATGGCCACGACCGTCGTCGATCGCGCCATCCAGGTGCACGGGGCGGCTGGCGTCAGTGACGACACTCCGCTTGCCCGCATGTACGCCGACTTGCGTGCGCTTCGCATCGCCGATGGACCCGACGAGGTCCACCTGATGGCGATCGCACGTCGCGAGCTGCGTCGTCAGTCGCTGGGCTGAGTGCTCGGCATCGGAGCGGTACGGTCTCGGTACGCCGACGAAAGGGCATGCCGATGGGACGTCACGCACTGAAGACGCCGCCGCACCACGCAACCTGGCAGGAGTTTCTGCACTTCTGGCAGATGGCCGACGAGATGCCGGCATTCGAGTCGGCCTGGAACTGGGATCACTTCTACCCGCTGGCGCCGCCCTACGACGGCCCGAACCTCGAGGGCTGGACGATGTTGGCTGCGCTGGCGCAGGCGACCTCACGGCTGCGGATCGGGTCGATGGTCAACGGTATGCACCATCGCCACCCTGCGGTGACCGCCAACATGGCAGCCACGATCGACATCATCTCCGATGGTCGATTCGAACTCGGCATGGGTGCGGGCTGGAACTTCATGGAAAGCGATGCCTACGGCATCGACCTCGGCCCGTTGCGCGACCGTTCCGATCGCCTCGAGGAGGGCATGGAGATCATCGTGTCGCTCCTGGCCAACAAGGAGACGTCGTTCTCGGGTCGCTTCTTCGAACTCGAGAAGGCGTGGTGCGAACCGAAGCCGGTGCAGGATCGGATACCGATCGTGATCGGTGGAAAGGGACGGATCCGTACGCTACGGACCGCAGCCAGGTTCGCAGACCAGTGGGACATGACCTTTCCCGAACAGCCGTCGGATTGGCAGGAGCTCGACGAGGTGCTCCGCGGCCACTGCGACAGGGTCGGACGCGATCAGGCCGAGATCACCCGATCGGTGCATCTCGGAACCGACGGTGAACCCGCCGAGCTTCTCGACACAGCGCAGGGTTTTTTCGATGTCGGTGTCGATGTCGTCGTCTGGTCGTGGCGCGGCGCGCTCGACCCGAGCGGGCTGGAGGCACTCAACGCCGCAATCGAGGGGGGATGATTCGAACGAGGCGAGCAGCTGGACACAGGTCGGTGTGACGACACCCCCGCGCGGTTTCGAGGGGATCGGTGGGTTCAGAGTGCGTCGACGACAGGTCGGTGGTGACGGGTTGCCAGTGAGAGCTGGGTGTGGCTGTGGCGCACCGGGGGTAGGGAGGTCACCGTCATGAGCACCTCGTGTAGGTGATCGTTGGAGCGGGCGACGATCCGCACGAGCAGGTCACCGTCACCGGTGACGGTGTGAATCTCGGTGATTTCGGCGATGTCGGCCAGTGCTGCGATCGTCTCGTCGTGGGCCCCCTGCGCGATCTGGAGCGTGCAAAAGGCCAGGACATCGAAGCCGAGTGCGCGGCTGTCGAGTTCTGGTCCCCAGCCGACGATGATCCCGTCGGCGTGCAGCTGGTCGAGGCGGGTGTAGACGGTGCCGCGAGCCAGGCCGGTGTCGCGAGCGAGCTGGGCGATGCTTGCCCTGGGGCTGGCCCGTGCCGCCTGGAGAAGGGCAACGTCGGTTGCGTCGAGGTGTTCATGTGGGGCGGACAGTCGGGCCATCGGATCAGACGTTCTGGCTTGGAGATACTGCTTCGGCAGCAGAGTGTTCAAACTCATTGCATCATACTGAACACTCTGCTGTGATCAGGCCATGGGATCGCACCTGAAGAAAGTCGACCATGTCACCTACGCCTGCGCCAAGGGCCAGATCGAGAAGTGGGCGTGGTTCCACATCGAGGTCGAGGGGGGCACGCTGATCAATCGCATCGACGATGTGCGGCCCGACGATCCTGGGTCGTCGATGAAGATCTGGTGCATCGACTACGGCGACTTCGGTGTTGCGCTGATCGAGGGCATCGATCGGGCCGAGATCAGTCAGGTGACCAGGTTCACCGAGCGCCACGGAGACCACGCCGTTCAGCACGTTGCCTACGACACGCACGATCTCGAGAAGTTCATCGAGCACATGCAGCGTCTCGGTGGTCACCCGCGAGGCGAGATGCTCGTTCGCAACGATGGGTTCGGTGTGCTCAAGCAACTGTTCGCCCGCGGGTACGAGGAGGGAGACGCCGGCGAGGCATCGTTCCCCGAGTACTGCCAGCGGCCGGCACGCTCCGATACTGCCGAAGAGGTTGCAATCACCTTCGCCGAGGAGACCGGCAAAGGGTTCTACGACCAGGTGCAGGACGCAATCGACGAAGGCGACGAATCACCGTTCTTCGACTTCTCCCAGATGCCCCTCGACTGGGAGGTGCCGGAGGCGACGCCCCTCGAGGGATTCGTCGCCTGAGTCGGTCGTCACGCATCCACGCCCTCGACGGTTACCGTCAGGGCGTGGATGCTTCGGTGCACAATGTCCTCTTCATCATGTGTGACCAGCTTCGCCACGACGCCCTGTCGTGTGCCGGCGGGCTGATCGACACCCCGAACATCGATGCGTTGGCCGATCGTGGCGTCCGGTTCGACCGGGCCTTCGCACAGGGATCGGTCTGTGGCTCCTCGCGCATGAGTGCCTACACCGGCCGCTACGTCCAGTCGCACGGGTCCCGGTACAACAGCGTTCCCCTGTCGGTCGCCGAGCCCACGATCGGCGATCATCTGCGACCACTCGGTGTGCGAAGCGTCCTGATCGGCAAGACCCACATGGCCCGCGATCGCAGCGGCCTCGATCGGCTGCGACTCGACCCCGACGATCCGTGGACGACGATCGTCAACCAGTGCGGATTCGAGCCGATCGAACGCGATGACGGACTCGTTCCCAACACGCGGCCGCAGCTGTTCGAACGGGGCTACAACCGGTTCCTCGTCGAACAGGGCTACGACGGCCCCAACCCGTGGCACACCGCGGCCAACTCGGTCCTGACCCCCGACGGTGAACGCATGTCGGGGTGGCTGCTCGAGGCGTCGCAGTACCCGGCAATCATCCCCGACGAACTGTCCGAGACCGCCTACATGACCAACCGGGCGATCGACTTCATCCGAGATGCAGGCGACGACCGCTGGTGTATCCACCTTTCGTTCATCAAGCCGCATTGGCCCTACGTGGTGTCCGAGCCCTATCACCGCCTGGTCCATCGCAACGATCTGCCGTCGCCCAACCGTTGCGACGCCGAGCTCGAAACTGCGCATCCGGTGCTCCGAGCATTCCAGCGCAGCCGAATCGGATCGACGTTCTCGCGTGACGAGGTGCGCACGACCGTCTACCCCGCCTACCTCGGCCTGGTGAAACAACTCGACGACCATCTCGGCCGACTGTTCCGAGCACTCCACGATCTGGGCCGTTCCGATGACACGATGATCGTGTTGACCTCCGATCACGGCGACTACCTCGGCGACCACTGGATGGGGGAAAAGGACTGGCTCCACGAAGAGGTCGTGCGAATCCCGATGATCGTGGCCGACCCGCGAGCGGGCGCCGACGCCACGAGGGGGTCGGTCTCCACCGACCTCGTCGAGATGATCGACCTTGCACCGACGTTCGTCGATGCACTCGGCGGCGATGCCGGTGCGAACGTCCATCTCGAGGGCCAATCGCTCGAGCCCCTCCTTCACGATCGCGCCGGTGCGGCGGACGATCACGACCAGGTCGCAGTGACCGAGTCGGAGTTCAGCCTCATGGAGATGGTCAACGACCTGCCACCGGGACCCCGGGCGAGTCGTCGGGCCACGATGCTGCGCACCCCCGACTACAAGTACATCCTGAGCGAGACCGGACCGAACTTGCTCTACGACCTTGGGGAGGAACCGGCGGAGCTCACCGATCGGATCGGCGATCCTGGGTTGGCACCGGTGCGAGCCGAACTCCACGAACGGCTCTTCGAGTGGTATCGAGCTCGGAGTCACGAGCTGACCTGGCGACCCGGCGACGGTGACGTGCCGAGGTACGAGGGCAAGGATGCGGTCGACGGCATCCTGATCGGCTACTGGAACGAGGCCGATGTCCCCGACGCAGCCCGTCCCAACATCGGCTGAGTCAGCCTGCCGGAATCATCTTTCCGGGGTTGAACAGGTCGTGCGGGTCGAGCGCGGCCTTCACCGCCCGCATCATCTGCCACTCGAGGTTCGATTTCTGCGGGCCGACACGATCTCGCAGCAGCAGACCGACACCGTGCTCGGCCGACAGCGTGCCGTCGAGCCCGAAGACGAGTTCGTCGATCCGGTCCGACATGGCGTCGCGAACCGCGAGCCATGGATCGACGGCGTCGTCGCTCGTGGGAAGGATCATCATGTGGAGGTTGCCGTCTCCGACATGGCCGAAGCCGTAGGCAAGCGCCATCGGGGCGATCTCCGATGCTGCGTCGAGAACCGACTGGACGAACTCCTGGATGCGGTCGACCGGTACCGCCGTGTCGAGCTTCAGACCGTGTTCCTGGTGCTCGACGAAGCACGACGTCGGCGGGGCGTGGTCGCGCAGGAACCACAGGTTGGCCTCCTGATCGGGGGTTCCGGCGACCACGGCGTCGAGGATGTGACCCGCCGCGGCCCCGGCTTCGAGGAACGCGGCGATGTCGTCGTCGACCGGCTTCGACGAGGCCAGCTTGACGAGGGCGTAGTACTCGGTGCCGGCATCGATCGGTTTCGTCGCATCGGAAATCTCCACCACGCGGTCGATCGCAACGTCGGGCAGCAGCTCGAAGGCCGAGATCATGCCGGGAGCATGCACATGGGCCAGTTCGAGCAGGGGCCGAAGCGCGCCGAGCCCGGTGATCGCCGCGAGCAGCGAGGTTTCGTGTGGCGTGGCCGGAACGAGCTTCAAGACCGCCGAGGTCACGATGCCGAGCGTGCCTTCCCCACCGATGAACAGGTGCTTCAGGTCGTATCCCGAGGAATCCTTCACGAGTGCCCGTCGGCCGTCCCACACCGACCCGTCGGCGAGCACCGCCTCGATGCCCATCACGTTGTCGCGCATGTTGCCGTAACGGACGACGTTGTTGCCGCCTGCGTCGGTGGCGATCGCGCCACCCACCGTCGCAGAGCCGCGCGCACCCCAGTCGGGGGCGAACTTGCGGCCAGCGTCGTGCGCAGCTCGCTGGACCGCCTCGATGGTGACACCGGCCTCGGCGGTGATCGTCCAGCGATCGGGATCGATCGAGATGATCTGGTCGAGCCGGGCAACCGACAGGACGATCGACGGTCGGTCGGTGGGCGAATGGGTGCCGTAGCTCAGGCCACTGTTGCCGCCCTGGGGAACGACGGCCACCTGGTGTTCGGCACAGATGGCGACGGTCGCAGCGACACCGGCAGTGTCGGCAGGCCGGACGACCACGGCGTCGTCGGCGGTGGGCTTGTTGCGCGGGTCGATCAGAAACGAGGTGGCATCGTCGCCGACGAGCACGGCGTTCGCGTCGAGCGCGGCTCGCAAGGCGTCGACGACTTCGGGACCGGGGAGCGACATCAGGACCAGGCTACGTGCAGCGTCTCTGGTCCCCGAAAGGTGATGTTGGGGAAGTAGTCGAACGTCTGCTCCGGGAGCTGGAGCGTAGGGAGCCGCTCGGCAAGAACCTCGAGCATCAAGCCGGTCTCGAACTTGGCGAACTTCGCGCCAAGACAGAAGTGCACACCCTTGCCGAAGGAGATGTGTCGGGCGGCGTTGGGGCGGCGGATGTCGAACGTGTCCGGGTTGTCCCAGATGTCGGCCTGGCGATTGGCCGACGCAAAGTTGAGGAAGATACCGGTCCCTTGCGGAACTGCGAAGCCACCGACCGTTGTCTCGGTGGTGGTCACTCGGCGCCACGAGATCTGGCTCGAGTTGTAGCGAAGGACCTCGTCGATCGCATTCGGAACGAGACCCGGATCGGAACAGACGGCGTCCCACTGGTCGCGGCGGGGGAGCAGACACTGCAATGTGTTGCAGATGAGTGCAGTGACGGCCTCGTGTCCGGCGAACGAGAGTCCGTAGACGATGGACTCGACCTCCCGATACGACAGATCCTTCGGGTGCTGTTCGTGCAGCGTGATCAGTTCAGAGGCCAGATCGTCGCCACGGGTGTCGCGTTTCGCTGCGGTGAACGCGCGGCAATATCGCCAGTACGACACCATGTCCTCGGCGATCTTGGCCTGCTGTTCGCCGGTCGGATTCCCCCACGAGAAGGCCTTGCGTTCGACGCACCACTCCTTGAGCATGTCGTCATCGGCCTCGGGAAAGCCGATGAACCGAAACACGGTCTCGCCCGGGAGCGGAAAGCCGAACGCCTCGACGAACTCGGTGGGCGAACCTGCTGCCTGCATGGCGTCGATCAGTTCGTGGCTGCGGCGACGGATGTACGGCTCGAGCGTCTGGATCCGTCGATTCGAGAAACCCTGTCGAGTGAAGACCCGGAGCCGGCCGTGGTCCGGCTCGGCTCGGTTCGACATGACAGCAACCGGGTTGTAGTCGGGGGCATCGGCGAAGACGGCTTGGGCGGCGGCGCCGAGCGGGAACACCGGGTCCTGCACGTTGGCCGAGGCGAATGTTTCATGGTCGACGAAGATCCGCTCGATTTCCTCCATCTCGGTCACGACCAGGTACTGCAGTTGCTCGCTGTAGAAGACGGGATGGTCATCCCGGAGCTGGGTCGCAAGCGTGTACGGGTCGTCGAGATAGGCGCGATCGAGGGGACTCCACGTCGGGTGCACCGGGCAGCCGGAGGGAATGGGCGGCGCATCGCCGCGCTCGACGTGGTAGCTGCGCTTGTCGGCGTCGTTGTTCACGACGACGCCCAGTCTCGATGAGGTCGACACCGATGCACGCGCCACTGCCGAACCGGTACTTGCCGTGGGATGTGATCCGGGTCGATCAGGTGACGCACATCGTCAGGATCGCCGGACCCACCTCGACCGTCAATCCCAGATCGTCGTTCGACTGCGGCGACCGAGCGGGAGCGAACCTGAAAGACTGCGGGTGAGGGGCGATGGCCTGCCACACTCGATGATCGCTGTCGTCAGGCCGAGGAGGTGACATGTCGCTCTACTACGTGCAGAAATTCCTCTACGAACTGAATCGGTCGGCCGATCTCCAGACCGCGTACCAGGCCGATCGGCGCCGAGTCCTCGACGGGTACACACTCACCGCCGAAGAGATCGACGCGCTCGTCGAACCCGACATTGGGCTGCTCTACGTGCTCGGTGTGAACGGGCAGATCCTCATGCACTTCGCCGCCTTCCACCAGGTCGAGTGGCAGGACTATCTGCAACGCATGCGCGACGGGGTGGACCAGCACGGTCCGGTGCGTGAAGGTGTGTATGCCATGACCGGGTACGACAGCGCCGGGGAGCGGAGCTGATGCCTCTCGTCTACGCGGGTGTCTGCAGTCATGCGCCGGGCATCACCGGCCGTAAACACCTCGCCGATCCGGTGCTGAGCGATGCGTTCTACGCCGCGTTCGACGACATGCGTGCGGACCTCGAAGCGAGCGGGGCCGAGGCGGTGATCGTGATCGCTGCGGAGCACTTCGCCAACTTCTTCATGAACAACATGCCGAGCTTCGCCGTCGGCATGGCCGACTTCTACGACGGCCCGATCGAGGATCCGGGTTGGCTCGGCATCGACAAGTTCCGGGCACCGGGAAATCGTGCACTGTCGCAGCGGGTCATCGCCGAAGTCATGCAGACGGTCGATGTCGCCTACGCCGAGGAGTGGCTGTTCGACCACGGAATCGCCGTGCCCCTGCACTTCCTCACCCCCCGCTTCGACCTGCCGGTGATACCGATCAACATCAACTGTCAGGGGCCACCGCTCACCCCGCTGCACCGCGCATGGGCGCTCGGCGAAGCCCTGCGGCGGGCGGCCGACGCCGTGCCGGAGCGGCTCGCCATCATCGGTACCGGTGGCATCTCGCACTGGCCGGCCACTCCCGACTCCGGGAAGATCAACCGGGACTGGGATCTCGACTTCATGGACCGTTGGTGCCGCAACGATCGCGATGCTCTGCTCGACTACGACGATCTCACGGTTTACGCCGACGCCGGGCAGGGCGGTTTCGAGATTCGGACGTTCCTTGCGGTCAGCGCTGCTGCGGCAGGAGCGCAGGGCACGGTGCACTTCTGTGAGCCGATCCCGATCTTCGCGGTGAGCTGCACGATTGCCAGCTACGACGTGCTCGCCGTCGGGTCGTGAGTGTCAGTCGTTCAGCTGGGAGGCGACGCCGTCCGCTGCCTCGATGAGCCGGCTCCCGAGATCGTGGGTCCGATCGGGGTTGGGGAAGCGGTACGCCGGACCGTGGACATGGATTGCAGCGACGGCCAGACCGTCGGGACCGATGATCGGGGCAGCCAGCGAGTTGATGCCGTCGACCCCCTCCTCGAAGCCCCACGCGTACCCGAGTTGACGGATCGCGTCGAGGCGTTCACGGATGGCGTCCGGGTCGATCAGGGTGTTGGGCGTGAGCTGTTCGGGGGGCTTTGAGAGGTAGGTCTCGAGGGCGGCCTCGGACATGTGGGCAAGGATCGCCATGCCCGACGGCACCGAGTGCATCGGTAACGACTCGCCGGTCCAATCGCGGACCATGACGTCGGTCTCGGGGACGGCATGGTCGAGGTAGTAGACGTCGCGATGCTGAGCGATGCCGAGTCCGGCTGCCTCGCCGATCTCTTCGCTCAATTCGAGCAGGTAGGGGCGGACGGTTGCGATGAGGTTGCGGCCCGGCTGCGCCGCACCGGCGATGTCGAGCAGCCCGTCACCGAGGCGATACTCGCCGCCCAGTTCGTCCTGGGTGACGGCACCCTCGAACTCGAGGGCACTCAGCAGACGGGCAACCGTCGACTTCGGGAGAGCGACCTGATCGGCGAGTTCGGTCACGCCGTAGGGCGCAGTCGCCAGCGCCCGGAGGAGGGCGAATGCTCGCTCGATCGACTGCACGGCCATGGCTGCCACGTTACCGAATCGTGGGAACGTTCCACGATGCGGAACGGACCCCCATGCGGAACGGATCACATGCGGCACGGACCCCCATGCGGGGATGTGGTCGGCGCTGGCAGAGTTCGCCTTCGAACGCAGCGCTCAGCGAGCAGCGTCGATGGTGTCGACCAACCGATCGGCGATCCCGTCGACCGGTACCCGCTCGGTCTCCCCGGTGGCCCGCAGTGTGTATTCGACCTCACCGTCGGCGAAGGCCTTCGGGCCGAACGTGACCCGGTGGGGGATGCCGATGAGCTCGGCATCGGCGAACTTGACGCCGGCGCGAGCGTCGCGGTCGTCGAGCAACACGTCGACGCCGCGTGCTGCGAGGTCATCGTAGAGCGCTTCTGCGCCGGCAACCGAGGCATCGTCCTTCATTGCGACGATGGTGATGACCACCTCGAACGGCGCAATCGAGGTGGGCCAGATGATGCCGTTGTCGTCGTGGAACGTTTCGACGACGGTGGCCATGGCCCGTTCGACTCCGATGCCGTAGCTCCCCATGACGATCGGCTGCTGGTTCCCGTCGGGATCGAGCACCTTTGCTCCCATCGCCTCGCTGTACTTCGTGCCGAGCTTGAAGATGTGGCCGGCCTCGATGCAGCGCACGACCTCGATTGGATCACCGCAGGAGGGACATGCCTCGCCTGCGCTCACCTCGCGGAGGTCGGCCCACTCGTCGACTGCAATGTCGCGCTCGACGGAAACGCCGGTGTAGTGCCAGTCGTCCTCGTTGGCACCGGTGGCGAGGCCGGTTCGCCCGCGCAGTGCGTGGTCGGCCACGATCCGCACTCCCTCGACGCCGACGGCACCGAGCGATCCGGGCATGGCGCCGAGCGTGTCGTGGGCCTCCTCAGGGGTCGCCGGGCGGAGGTCGATCGCTCCGGTGGCGTCCTGCAATTTCTGAAGATTGAGTTGATGGTCGCCGCGGACGAGGGCGAGCGTGACGAGGCCATCGAGCATCATCACCATCGTCTTGATCTGGTGCTGAGCCGGTGCGCCACCCTCGACCTCCTCGAGTGCCTTGATCGTGCGAACACCCGGGGTGGGGAAGCGGTCGAGCGCGTCGATGTCGCGATCGGTCAGGTCGGGTAGCGCAGACGTGGCCCGCTCGATGTTGGCCGCATAGTCACCGCGCGGGCAGATCACGACGTCGTCCTCACCGGCGGGTGACGGGACCATGAACTCGGTCGAGCCGGTGCCACCCATCGCACCGGAACTCGCATCGACCGGGACCGCTGGCAGATGCATCCGGCCGAAGATCTTCATGTAGGCGCCGTGGTGGAGATCGAACGACGTGTCGAGACCGGCCTGGTCGAGATCCATCGAATACGCGTCTTTCATGGTGAACTCGCGCACGCGAAGCAGGCCGCTCTTCGGGCGCGGCTCGTCCCGGAATTTCGTGTGGATCTGATACCAGATCTGCGGAAGTGCTTTGTACGAGGTGATCTCGGTGGCGAGCAGCGCAAACACCTCTTCCTCGGTCACCCCGAGGACGTTCGGTGCACCCTTGCGATCGGTGAGCCGAAACATCTCGTCACCCATGATCTCGAGACGCCCCGACTTCTCCCACAGCGATGCCGGGTGCAGGGTCGGCAACTGGAACTCCTGGCCACCGATGGCGTCCATTTCCTCTCGGATGATGTTCTCGACCTTGCGGAAGACCCGCCAGCCGAGTGGCAGCATCGAGTAGTGCCCGGCATGGAGTTGACGCATGAAACCGCCCCGGACCAGCAGCTTGTGGCTGGTGGCCTCGGCATCGGCCGGCGCATCGCGCAGCGTGGGGGTATGGAAACGTGACCAGCGCATGGGCTGCAACCGTACCGGCTGCCCGGCGCACCCGGGGTCGACCTCGTGTGATCCGGCCGGTCACTCGCTGCGGCCGACGCAGTGCGCACCGAGTGCGGCCGGATCGGTGAGTTCGTCGTCGGCCAACCCACGCCCAACCGTTCCCTCTTGTTCCACGATGCGGTACCGTTCCGGATTGTGGGATCTGCACACAGCGCTCGTCGAAAAGCCAAGAAGTTCAGCGATCCGCTTCCCCGATTGACCACCCCGATGGTGCGCGACAAGGGCGTCTTGCGAGACGCGACGTGGGACGAGGCACTGAGCCGGGCGGCCGATGGGTTCGCCACGGTCAAGGCTGACCTCGGCCCGGAAGGTTTCGCCGTCTTCAGCTGCTCGAAGAGCACCAACGAGATGAACTACGCGGCGCAGAAGTTCGCACGCATGGCGCTCGGCACGAACAACATCGACTCCTGTAATCGAACTTGACACGCACCAAGTGTCGTCGGTCTGGCGGCAGTGTTCGGAGCGGGTGGCGGCACCTCCTCGTACCGCGAGGTCGAGGAGACTGACGTCATCTTGCTGTGGGGCTCCAACGCCCGTGAGGCGCACCCCATCTACTTCCACCATGTCCTGAAGGGCCTCGACAACGGTGCGACGATGTACGCCGTCGATCCCCGTCGGACATCGTCAGCAAAGTTCGCCGACGTGTGGCTGGGCCTCGACGTGGGCACCGACGTTGCGATGGCCAACGCCATGGGCCGCGAGATCATCGCAGCCGACCTCCACAACAAGGCCTTCATCGCCCACTCGTCGCGGGGATTCGACGAGTACCGGGCACATGTCGAGCCATACACCCTCACCTTTGCCGAGGAGATCACCGGCGTTCCTGCCGAGGCCATCCGCGAAGCTGCGCACGCCTATGCAACCGCCGACAAGGCACAGATCCTGTGGACGCTCGGTATCACCGAGCACCACAACGGTGTCGACAACGTGAAGTCGCTGTGCAACCTCGCCTTGCTCACCGGTCACATCGGGCGCTGGGGATCGGGTCTCGTGCCGCTGCGCGGGCAGAACAATGTGCAGGGCGGCGGCGACATGGGCGCACTGCCCAACAAACTTCCCGGCTTCCAGGACATCACCAACGGCGTGCATCGGGCGAAGTTCGAGGCCGTCTACGGGATGGAACTCAATCCGGTGAACGGCCGTCACCTCACGTTGATGTTCGAGGCGATGGGTGAGGGAACCATCAAGGCTGCGTACTGCATCGGTGAAAATCCGGCCGACAGCGAGGCCGACTCCGAGCACGCCCGGACGCTGCTCGAAGGCCTCGACATCCTCGTCGTCCAAGACATCTTCATGACCCGAACCGCTGAACTCGCCGACGTCGTGCTGCCGTCGTCGGTCGGCTGGGCCGAGTGCGACGGCACGGTCACGTCCTCGGAACGCCGCGTGCAACGGGTGCGCGCCGCGGTCACCCCACCCGGTGAGTGCCGCCACGACCACGAGATCATCGGCGAGCTCGCACGGCGTATGGGGGTCGAGTGGGGCAACCCGACCCCAGAGGACCTCTGGGACGAGCTGCGCTCGCTGTCGCCCATGCACGCCGGCATGAGTTACGACCGGCTGGAGGCCGAAGGTGGGCTGCAATGGCCGTGCCCGACCGACGATCATCCCGGCTCGCCCTACCTGCATGGGTGGCTGTGGGACGACGACCTGGGAGGTCGCGATCCCTCTCCGTTCTCGCTCACCCATCACGAAGGCCCGAAGGAACATCTCAGCGACGACTTCCCGCTTCGCCTCACCACGGGGCGCGCGCTCGACTCGTACAACACCGGGGTGCAGTCCAGCGGCTTCGAGAGTCCGATCCGCACCGGTGACGAACTCGACATGAACCCGGTCGATGCCGCCGGCCTCGGTATCGAAGACGGTGAACGGGTGCTCGTGTCCTCGCCGCGCGGGTCGGTCGAGATGGGTGTGCGGGTGCAGCCCGACATCCCGATCGGTCTCACCTTCACCACGTTCCACTTCCCGGACCTCGTCGACATCAACACGATCACCAACGATGAGTGGGATCGCGACTCCGGGACTGCCGAGTTCAAAGCTGCGGCGATTCGTGTCGAAAAGCTCGCAGCGGCAGGTCGGGAGTGACGTCGACCGATGGCTGACCTGTACATCTCCGACGAGACGGCGGACGACGTCGAGATCGCCGCAGTCGACGCCGCCCTCGGAGGTCGTTTCGTCGTCGTTCGCGAGAGCGAGCGACTCGTTCGAGCCGGCACGTCGAAACGGCACGGTCATCGGCATCTCCTGTTGCCTGCGCTCCACGCCCTGCAGAACGCCAAGGGTTGGATCAGCCCGGGTGGCCTCAATCACGTGTGCGAGACGCTGCAGGTCCCGCCGGCCGAGGCCTTCGGCGTCGCCACGTTCTACGACCTGTTTCGCACCGACGAGCCGAGCCGTATCGGTGATGTCACCCACGTGTGTGTCGATGCGGCGTGTCAGATCGCCGGCTCCGGGGACCGGATTGCCGACCTGCGTGCGCAGGGCGTCGACGTCCACGAGTCTCCCTGCCTCGGGCAGTGCGAGCGAGCCGACGACAGCACCGGGGAGGTCGCCGAATTCGTGCAGGCTGTCGGTGGCCCCGACCGGGTGGAAGCCGATGAACGGCCCTACGAACTGTTCCATCAACGGGGGGACGAATCGCTTCGTCTGTTGCACCGAGTCGGTGTGGTCGATCCGACGTCGCTCGCCTCGTATCGTGAGCACGGTGGCTATGCGGCGCTCGCCGCTGCGATCGCAATGGGGCCCGATGCGGTGTGCGACGCGGTTGCCGACTCGGGCCTGTCCGGACGCGGTGGGGCGGCGTTCCCCACCGGGATCAAATGGCGAGCCGTTGCCGCCGAGCAGGGCCGCCCGAAGCACGTCGTCGCCAACTGCGACGAGTCCGAACCGGGCACGTTCAAGGATCGCGTTGTCATGGAGAACGATCCGTTCGCCGTCGTCGAGGCCCTCACCATCGCTGGCGTTGCAACCGGCGCCGAGAACGGCTGGATCTACATCCGTGGGGAGTATCCGCTGGCCACTGCGAGATTGCAGAACGCGATCAACCAGGCGCTCGATGCCGGGCTCCTCGGCGACGATGCTGCGGGGTCTGGGCATCGCTTCACGATCGAGATCCGACGGGGAGCTGGCGCCTATATCTGTGGCGAGGAAACCGCCCTGTTCGCATCGCTCGAGGGCTTCCGAGGTGAGCCACGCAGCAAGCCGCCGTTCCCGACCACGCACGGCCTGTTCCAGGAGCCGACGGCGATCAACAACCCCGAGACATTGCTCAACGTGCTCGACATCGTACAGATCGGCGCCGATGGCTACCGAAGCCGGGGGACGGAGCGCTCACCCGGCACCAAGCTGCTGTGTTTGAGCGGTCGGGTTGCTCGGCCCGGCGTCTACGAAGTCGAGTTCGGCACGACACTGGGCGACGTGCTCGACTTGGCCGGCGGTCTCACCGGCTCGGGCAAGCTCCAGGCCGTGTTGATGGGCGGCGCTGCGGGGTCCTTCGTCGACGGTTCGTACCTCGACATGCCGATCACCCTCGAGGACGCACGCGAGCGAGGCACCACCCTCGGCTCGGGTGTGGTCATGGCGTTCACCGACGAGATCGACATGGTCGAGGTCCTCGTTCGCATCGCGCAGTTCTTTCGAGACGAGTCGTGCGGTCAGTGTGTTCCCTGCCGTGTCGGGTGCGTGCGGCAGCACGAGACGATGGTCGTGCTGCAACAGAAGGGATCGCTCACCCCCGACCGACGCCAGCTCGTCGACGACATCTCGCAGGTGATGGTCGACGCCTCGATCTGCGGTTTCGGCCATACGGCCACCAATGCGATCAACTCCGCCATCGAGCTCGGTCTCGTCCCGGGGGTGCCGTCGTGACCGCGACCTTCGAGCCCACCGTCGAGACCACCGTGTCTCTCACCATCGACGGCTCGACCGTCGAGGTCCCGGCGGGCACCTCGATCCACAAGGCCTGTGAGTCGGTCGACATCGACACGCCGACCCTGTGCTGGGCAGAGAATCTGACGCCGGTGAACGTGTGCCGTGTCTGCGTTGTGGAAGTCGAGGGTCAGCGTGCCCTGGTGCCCTCGTGCGCTCGTGCGGCCGAAGACGGCATGGTTGTCGAGACCGACTCCGAACGGGTGCGGCACAGCCGCAAGATGGTGCTCGAGTTTCTTGGGTCGGGTGTCGAACTCGACCAGGCGCCCGAGCTCCAGAAGTGGATGGAGCACTACGGCTCCGACACCAGCCGTTACGACCAATACGAGCTACCGGCGTTGAAGATGGGCGAGGCGCCGAAGATCCAGGACAACCTCTACATCCGCGACTACGACCGCTGCGTGCTCT
>JBMTIM010000012.1:0-57936 GCA_049437325.1 Acidimicrobiales bacterium | reverse complement strand
ACCGCCGTGTGCAGGAGATTCCGGAGACGCTCGAGTGAGACGAGCGTGAGAAACAGTGTGAGACGAGAGCGAGGAAGCAAGTGAGAGACACGACCACCCCCCTGCTGCACGGTGTGTGTGCAGCGATGTGTTCGCCGTTCGACGACACGGGAGAGCGTGTCGACGAGGGGCGCCTGCGGGACCACATCGAGAACCTGATCGATGCCGGTGTCCACGGTCTGGTGCTGTGCGCCGGCACCGGGGAGTTTGCGTTTCTGTCCGACGACGAGAAGGACCGCATCATCGGTCTCGGTGTCGAGATCGTCGACAACCGGATCCCGGTCATCGCGCAGACCTCGGCAATCACGACGACCGATGCGATCGAGCGCACCCGTCGGGCAGCCGATCAGGGGGCATCGGCGGCCATGGTGCTTCCTCCGTACTTCGAAGGCCCCTTCGAGCGGGGTGTGCTGTTCCACTACGAAAAGCTCGCCCAGGCGATCGACATTCCGATCGTGCTCTACAACATCCCGGTCAACAGCGGCTTCGACATCCACCCCGATCTGTACCGCCAACTGATGGCGATCGAGAACATCGAGTACATCAAGGACTCCACCGGCGACCTGATCCGGGCCCAGAAGCTGATCGGGATCGGCGGGCATGTGCTTGCAGGTGCCGATCCGCTGGCCCCATTTGCCGCGATGGCGGGAGCTGCCGGTTGGATCTGGGGGGCGGCCAACGTGATGCCGCATGAATGCGTGCAGCTCTGGGAACTCATCCAGGCCGGCGAGCATGCAGCTGCGCTCGGACTGTGGGCGAAGATGCTGCCCGCCAACATGTTCTTCTGGGAGAACAACGTCGACGCCGAGTACAACTCTGCCGTCAAGACCGCCACCAACATGGTCGGTCGGGCCGTCGGTCCGTGTCGCCGTCCAGTGATGCCGATGACCCGTCAGGGTCGCCTTGCGCTTCAGACCGCACTGTCGACGCTCCCGGTCAACGGGACGACTCGGGACACGCTGGTGTTCCGCGAGTGGGAAGACGAGCGTGACTGGCTCGTCCAGATGACACACACCTCCGGCGTGAGCCGAGCGAAGGGAAACAACCGATGACCTTGCACTTCGATCCCGCGGCGCTGGCCGCCTCCGTCACCCCGCCGACCCGGATGATGATCGGTGGTCGTTCCGTGGAGTCCGCCAGCGGCGCGACGTTCGCCACCTACAACCCGGCAACCGGCGAGGAACTCGCCCAGGTTGCCGAGGGAGCGGCGGAGGACATCGACCGGGCCGTGGCCGCCGCCCGCACGGCGTTCGACGATGGGCCGTGGGGAAAACTGGCTCCGGCCGATCGACGCAACCTCTTGAAGCGGTTCGCGTTGCTGATCGAAGCGCATGCCGACGAGCTCGCCGTGATGGAAACACTCGAAGCCGGCAAGCCGATCTTCGACACCTCCACGATCGATCTGCCCGAAACGGTCACGTGCCTGATGTGGCACGCAGAACTGGCCGACAAGGTCTATGACATGGCCACACCATCGGGCCCCGGGGTCGTGTCGACCATCGTGCGCGAGCCGATCGGCGTGGTCGGTGCGGTGCTGCCATGGAACTATCCGTTGATGATGGCGGGCTGGAAGATCGGCCCGGCGCTGGCGGCCGGCAACACGCTGGTGCTCAAGCCTGCCGAACAGAGCTCGATGTCGACCATCCGCATCGCCGAACTCGCGACCGAGGCGGGCTTGCCCGACGGGGTCATCAACGTCGTCCCGGGGTTCGGGGAGACCGCCGGTGCTGCGCTCGGTCTGCACCCGCAGGTCGATTGCGTCGGGTTCACCGGCTCGACCGAGGTCGGGCGGATGTTTCTTCGCTACGCCGCCGATTCGAATCTCAAGCGCGTCCTGCTCGAATGTGGGGGCAAGTCACCGATGGTCGTCATGGGTGATGCCGAAGACCTCGACAAGGTCGCGGCTCATGCGTGCGAGGCAATCTTCTGGAACGCCGGACAGAACTGCTCGGCGAACAGCCGACTGATCCTCCACGAGTCAGTCGCCGACGAGGTGCTCGCCCGCATCGACGAAGCCATGCACGAGTGGGTGCTCGGTGATCCGCTCGATCCGGAGACACGCATGGGCGCCATCATCGAACCGGTTCACATGGAGAAGATCCTCGCCAACATCGACAAGGCCAACGACGAAGGCGCAACGTTGCGGTGTGGCGGCAAGCAGACCCGCCAGGATTCCGGCGGCTGGTTCGTCGAGCCCACGATCTTCACCGGTGTCACCCCCGATATGACCGTCGCTCGCGACGAGATCTTCGGGCCGGTGCTGTCGGTGTCGACATTCACCCACGCCGACGAGGGGATCGCCATGGCCAACGACACCGACTACGGCCTGCACGCCTCGGTCTTCACGTCGAACGTCCGGACTGCCCACCTCGCCAGCCGCATGCTCAAGGCCGGAACCGTGTCCGTCAACTGCTACTCGGAGGGCGACATGACCACACCGTTCGGCGGCTACGGACTGTCGGGCTTCGGTGGCCGCGACAACGGCGTTCAGGCCCACGAGCAGTACACCGAGACCAAGACCATCTGGCTGGATCTCTCTTGACCCGCGTCTCGATCCTCCCGAGCTACGACAACCAGAACGGCTGGCTCGAGATCCTCGGGCCCCAGCCCGAGCCCACGGTCCTCGACGAGGCGATCGAGGCCGACCATGTCGTCGTCGGCGCAGGGTATGGCGGGCTCGCTGCCGCTCGACGGCTGGCCGAGCTCGATCCCGAGCAGTCGATCGTGCTGCTCGAGGCCGATCGGCTCGGCAACAACGCCGCAGGCCGCTGCTCGGGCTTCATCATCGACCACGCCCACAACATCCGGGCCAAGGGCTTCGCCGACGACACCGCCAACGCCAAGCGCGGCATCGCTCTCAACCGAGCAGGCGTGGACTGGCTCGACGAGATCGTGCACCGCGAGGGCATCGAGTGCGACTGGCGGCGCGAGGGCAAGATCCACGCCGCTGCGTCGTCGAAGGGGGAGAAAACCCTCGCCGGGTTCGCTGCGTCGCTCGATGCGGTCGACGAGGACTATCGGATGTACGACGCGGCGGAGTGCCGCCGTCGGTTCGGGACCGACTTCTACCGGGCGGGGCTTCACGCTCCGCACAGCGTGCTGGTCAACCCTGCACAACTGGTGATCGGCTTGGCCGAGACGATGCCCGACAACGTCACGGTCTACGAGGCTTCGATGGTCGTCGATTTCGACCTCGGCCCGCCCCACACGCTGCGCACTCCCCGAGGCTCGGTGCGCACCCCATCACTGGTTCTCGCAGCCAACGGGTTCGGCGAGGGGTTCGGGTTCTTCGAGAACAAACTGATTCCCCTCATCACGTGGGGTTCGATGACCCGTCCGCTCACCGACGACGAGGTCGACCGGCTCGGTGGCGACGAGAACTACGCAATCATTCCGGCCCACCCCGCCGGCACCACGGTCCGGCGGCGGCCCGATCGGCGGATCCTGATCCGCAACCAGTACACCTTCAGCCGCAAGAGCGACATCGTCAGCGGCCTCGAGAAGGTCAAGAAGGTCCACGAGAAGAGCTTTCGAAACCGGTACCCCATGCTGCCGGAGGTCGACTTCGAGTACTCGTGGGGTGGTGCGCTGAGCTTGAGCCGCAACGGTGCGGGCGTGTGCGGTCAGGTCGCCCCCGGCGTCTGGGCGACCATGGTGTACCAGGGAACCGGGATGGCGAAGGGCACGATCTCGGGCAAGTTCCTGGCCGAGCGCATGATGGGCCATACCGACCCGCTGATGGACCTGCTCACCAGCGGGGCCCAGCCGACTCGGAACTTCCCCGATCCGTTCAACCGCTGGGGTGTGATGATGAACTCGCGTTGGCGCCGAGCCCAGGCCGGTATCGAAGAATGAGGGAGTGGCCATGCAGGTCGATCTGAGCGGCAGGGTCGCCGTCGTCTCCGGAGGTTCGTCGGGAATGGGCGCGGCGATCAGTGAACGACTGGCCGGGTCGGGCGCCGCCGTCGTCGTCGGCGGCCGCAACCTGGGCCGGACGGTCGCAGTCGTCGACGCGATCACTGCGGCCGGGGGGCGAGCGGTTGCGGGTCTGGGTGACGTGGCCAACTCGGCCGACGCTGCGGCGTTGATCGACGTAGGGGTCGAGTCGTTCGGTGGCGTCGACCTCGTGATCAACGCCGCCGGTGTGATCCATCGCGCCGATGCCATGGGCACATCCGACGATGACTGGGCGCGCGTCATGTCGATCAACGTCGACGGGACGTTCTTCCTCTCGCGCGCTGCGATCCCGGCACTGCGGGCTCGAGGCGGTGGCGTGATCGTCAACATCTCGTCGACCTGCGGGCTCGTCGGCTCCGCCAACCTGGCTGCCTACTGCGCGTCGAAGGGCGCCGTCACGAACCTGACTCGGGCCATGGCACTCGACCATGCGGCGGAGGGCATCCGGATCAACGCGATCTGCCCCGGGTCGGTCGACACGCCGATGCTCGTCTCTGAACACCCGGAGGGAACGACGGTCGACGACGTGTTCGCAAGCAACCTGGCCTCGATCCCCGAGGGGCGTATCCCGGAGCCGTCCGAGGTCGCAGACCTCACGCTCTTCCTCTGCTCCGATGCGGCCCGCCACATCCACGGTGCCAACCTGAGCCTCGATGGCGGATACACGGCTCGATGAGTCCCTCCGTACGCACGACGGCGGTCGTCACCGGCGGGGCCCAGGGCATCGGTCGAGCTGTTGCCGACCGGCTTGCGGCCGACGGTGCCGACGTGATCGTCGGCGACCTTCGCGATCCCGGCGACCTCGGCGTACGCCAACGGTGGGTCGAACTCGACGTGACGTCCGAGATGTCGACCACCGCCCTCGCTGCGGTCGTCGGTGAGTCGGTGGACGTGCTGGTCAACAACGCCGGGATCATGTTCGAGGCATCGATTGCCGAGCAGACGGTCGAGCAGTGGGACATGGCGATGGCGGTGAACTTGCGGGGACCGTGGCTCATGACCAAGGCGCTGCTGCCTCAGCTCCAGGCCGACGGTGGCGGTGCTGTCGTCAACATCGGGTCGATCGAGGGCATCGGGTCGAACCCTCTCCACACCGCCTACTCCGCGTCGAAGGCCGGCGTGCACGGACTCACTGCGGCGATGGCTGTCGACCTCGGTCCGCTCGGGATTCGCTGCAACGCAGTGGCACCAGGCTGGATCGACACCGCGCTCAACCGCGACTACCTCGACCGGCTCCCCAACCGTGACCAGGCCATCGCCGAGCTGGCGGTACTCCACCCGGTCGGTCACATCGGCGCCCCGGCCGATGTGGCCTCCACCGTTGCGGTTCTGGCGAGTCGAGATGCCCGGTTCGTGTCGGGTCAGGTGGTGGTCGTCGATGGAGCCCGCACCACCAAACTCAGCCTCCCGCCGAGTCTTTCGCCCGACGCCTGAACACCGAGCAGCATGCCGGCGGTCTGGTGCCGGGATCGTGGCCGGTTACGTCGACGCCTCGGCGTTGACGCGCTCGACAAGGTCCAGCAGCCGGGCGAGATCGTCGAGTCGGTCGGTGCGTTCATCGCCGTTGATGCTGATTCGCAGTGTGTCGACCCCCGCATCTCGATAGGCCCGGAGCCGCTTGATCACCTGATCGTCGCCGCCCACGAGGTTGGTGTGCAGGCCGAACTCGATCGGTACGGCAGCACCGGCCGCCTCGCGGTCGCCCGCCTGCCACAGCCGCTGCACCTCTTCGACGGCGTCGCCGAACCCCTGACGGATATAGGACTGGTTGTAGAAGTTGGTCGACGATGAACCCATGGCACCGATCGTGAAGGCATAGCCGGCGGCATGGCGCCGACCCGCTTCCTCGACATCGTCGGTGAACTCGAGGCCGGCAGCAACCGTGATCTCGATCTCGTCGAACGATCTCCCTGCCGCCTCGGCGGCCTGCCGGATCGGTTCCAGGTAGACGTCGGCTGTCTCGGCCATGAACGCCGTGCCGACCCAGCCATCGCACAGCTCACCGGTCAACTGCAGGTTGGCCGGACCAAGCGCAGCGTTGTAGATCGGGATGTCGGTTCCACCGACCGGAGAGCGGATCGGCCGCCCCTGACTGTCGGGAAGTGGGAGCCGGTGGACCCTTCCGTCGTACTCGAGTCGCTCGCCGGAAACCGCCTTGCGGACGATCTCGATCGTCTCCCGGGTGCGGGTGACCGGTTTGTCGAATCGGACGCCGTGCCACCCCTCCATCACCTGCGGCCCACTGGTACCGATGCCGAGGATGAAGCGCCCATCCGACATCTTCTGCAGCGACAGCGCCGACATTGCCAGCATCGCCGGAGACCTCGAGCCGAGTTGTACGACACCGCTGCCCAGGCGCAGCGTCTCGGTGATCGACGCGAGGTAGGCGAGTGGGGTGAGGCAGTCGTACATCCAGGCTTCAGCGACCCAGACCGAGTCGACCCCGAGGCGCTCCGCATCGCGAACGAACTCGAGCGATCCGGGATCGGCCCCTGGCGGATGGATGCCGATACGCAGTGCCATTGGGCAGACCCTAGGGTCGAGAACCGGCGCGGTGCCACGCCTGAGGCGTCGACTCAGCGAGCTGCTACAAGCTCGTCACCGGCGACGGTGATGCGATGGAGATATCGCCGGTGACCGTGGTAGTCGTTCAGTGCAAAGTGCCATGTCGAGCGGTTGTCCCACATGGCGAGTGATCCGGGCTCCCACTGGAAGCGAATCTGGAATTCTGGGCGGCGCCCGTGTTCGAACAGGAACGTGAGGATGGCCCGGGACTCTGCGACGCTGAGCCCGGCGATCGACGTCGTGAATCCCGGGTTCACGTACAGCAGAGGTCGCCCGGTGTGCGGATGCGCCACCACGACCGGGTGGGAGACATCGTCTCCCACGGCATCGGGATTGCCGATCCTGCCTTCGGTGGTCTCGGACCATTTGGCGCGCGCCCCGAAGACGTGCGCACTCGAATGCACCGCATCGAGTCCATCGAGGAGCTCCTTGATCGGCTGGCTCAACGCGTCGTAGGCGGCGCCCATACCGGCGAAGAGGGTGTCGCCACCGATCGGTGGGATCTCGCGTGCGTAGAGGATCGAACCGCGAGCGGGGGCCTGGTCGTAGGAGTGATCGGTGTGCCAGCCGCCGCCGATGTTGTGCTCCTGGTCGGGCTCCTTCAGAACCTCTGCGATCTCTGGGTATCCGTCGACAGGGGTGAAGAAGCGATTGACGTCGATGTCGCCGAAGCGCCGAGCGAAGGTCAGGTGGTCGTCAGGGGTGAGGTCCTGATCCCGAAAGAAGAGCACGCCGTACCGGGCCCAGGCATCCACGAGCGCTGCTGCGTCGTCGTCGTCGATGCTTCGAACGTCGATTCCCGAGACGGTGGCGCCGAGTGCGTTGGAGACAGGGGTGATGTCCATGCCAGAGTCGTAGCAGAACTTGGTGGGTGCATCAGAACCGCAGCATCACCGGCAATGATCTGTTCGTCGCTCGGCCGGTTCACCGTTGCGAACCCATGAGCTGACCGACGGTGATATGAGAGGGTGGTGATCCACTCCCAGAGGAGGACGTATGGGGCAGATCGCAGGACTCGATGTCGGGATTCCCGACGACATGCTCGATCCGGGCACGGAATGGATGACTGCCGTCTTGCGCACCAGTGGGGCGATCGATGGCGAGACCGCAGTTGCCGAGATCATGGTCGAGCCGTTTCAGGTCGGTGTCGGCCTGATCGGTCAGCTCGGCCGGGCAACGATGACCTACGCCGGGGGTGAGGGCCCGCCGACGGTGATCATCAAGTGGCCGATCGATGTTCCGGCCCAGCGGGGGATGGGTGATGCGCTCAACGCATACGAGCGCGAAGTCCGCTACTACGTCGACCATGCCGAGCAGTCGCCCCTGCGGGTCCCCACCATCCACGCTGCGATGATCACGGACGACAAGAGCCGCTGCGTCATCGTCATGGAGGACCTCAGCTCGATGCGGCAGGGTGACCGCATCAATGGCATGACATGGGACGAATCGGTGACCGCGGTCGAGACCTTGGCCCGTTGGCATGCCCACTGGCACGGCCATCCCGACCTCGAGCGCATGGCGGAAACCTTCTATGCGATCCAGCATCCGGTCTACAACGTCATCCTTCCGCAGTTCATGGCAGGGGGATGGCAAAACTGCCAGCGGTACGGCGCCGAGCATCTGACGCCGGAAGTGGTCGACTTCGGCAACCGCTGGACGGAGCTGCTCCCGGTGTTCCAGAAACACTTCCACAACGATCTCACGCTTATCCATGCCGACTGGCGGGCCGACAACATGTTCATCGACGATGCCGGTGAGATCGTGATGATCGATTTTCAGCTCACCGGTGTGGGGGTCGGCGCGTACGACCTCGGGTACTTCGTGAGTCAGTCGCTGGAACGAGAGGTTCGCGGGGGCCGGGAACGAGAACTGGTCGACCTCTACACGGATGCGCTCGCCCGTCACGGGGTGCACCGTGATCCCGAGGAGGTCTGGTTCGATTTCCGGGTCTCGATCGCCTGGTGTCTGATCTACGGCGTTGCGTCATACGCCGAGTTCGAGCATCTTCCCGGTGAGGGTCAGTTCGTGCTCGACACGCTCCTGCGTCGCTCCGTTGCCGGAATCCTCGATGTCGATGCGATCGCAGCGGTCGACCGACTTGTCGCCGATGCCTGAGGTTGCCCGGCTCGTGCCTTCCACGCCTACCCCGATCGGGCCCGCCCTGGAGCAGCCGTGAAGAACCCGCCGTTCACCTATCACCGCCCCGAGTCGCTGGCCGACGCCCTGGCGCTGTTGGCCGAGTTCGGCGACGACGCCAAGATCCTCGCCGGTGGTCAGAGCCTCTTGCCGGTGCTCGCACTTCGCCTGGGGCGCCCTGGCCATGTCGTCGACATTGGGCGTATTCCCGAACTCTCGAACCTCGAGGCTGGCCCGCACGGCACCACGATCGGTGCGCTGGTGCGGCATGCCGAAGCCGAACGCTCCGTCGCCATCGCTGATCACGCCCCACTCGTCGCCGCAGCAGCACCTCACATCGGTCATCGGGCCATCCGAACGCGCGGCACCCTCGTCGGTAGCGTTGCGCACGCCGACCCTGCGGCCGAGATGCCGGCGGTGTGTCTCGCGCTCGGAGCCACCATGGTCGCTGTGTCCGCCGGTGGTACCCGCCTGATCGCTGCCGCCGACTTCCACCAGGGCTATCTCACCACCGCACTCGAGCCGAACGAGATCCTCACCCAGATACGTCTCCCCGCCTGGCCGACTGACGCAGGGGGAACGGTTGTCGAGATCAGTCGCCGCCACGCCGACTACGCACTCGTCGGCCTTGCCTGCACCGTGGCGGTCGCGGATGGCGCGATCACCAGCGCCGCCCTCTCGTTCTTCGGAGCTGCCAGCACTCCGGTGCGGGTTGCCGACGCAGAAGCCGCGCTCGTCGGTCAACCACCCGGCGAGGCTGCATTCGCTGCAGCCGCGGAGATCGTGTGTGCCCAACTCGACCCGCCTTCCGATGTGCACGGCTCTGCGAACTACCGCAAACACATCGCCGGTGTTTTGACCCAACGGGGTCTCACCGCGGCGGTTGCCAGGATCGGAGTCGCGGCATGAGCACCGAACTGGTCACCATCACGATCAACGGCTCCCGCCACGCCCTCGACGTCGAAGCTCGCCGAACGCTCGCCGACGTCATCCGGGAAGAGGTCGGGCTGACCGGCACGCATCTCGGATGCGAACACGGCGTCTGTGGCGCCTGCACGATCCTGCTCGACGGCCAGCCTGCTCGAGCGTGCCTGCTGCTCGCCGTTCAGGCTGACGGCGCGAAGATCACCACGATCGAAGGGCTGGCCGATGGTGACGAGATGCATCCCGTTCAGCGTGCGATGAAGGAGGCCATGGCCTTCCAGTGCGCCTTCTGCGCTCCGGGCTTCCTGATGAGCACCGTCGCCCTGCTCGAGGAGAACCCGAGTCCCTCCACCGAGGAGATTCGCAAGGAGCTCTCGGGAAACCTCTGCCGGTGCACCGGCTACCAGTCGATCGTCGCCGGGGTCGAGACAGCCGTCCGGCTGCTCTCGTCCACCGCCAGACCGGGAGTGGAGCAGTGAGTATCCAAACCTCGGGCCTCGGGTTCGTCGGTCAGTCGGTCACGCGGATCGAAGACGACCGCTTTTTGATCGGGAAGGGACGGTTCGTCGCCGATGTTCAGCCCGAGGGAGGGTTGCACGCCGCGTTCGTCCGCAGTCCGTTCCCCCACGCCACGATCACCGGTGTCGACACCACCGAGGCGAACCGACTCGCGGGGGTGGTCGCCGTCTACACCGGCGCAGAGCTCAACGAGGGGACGCATCCCTTTGTGCCCTTCGTTGCGTCACCCGGCAGTTACAGCCCGCTCTACAAACCGATGGCCGACGAGAAGGTCCGCCACATCGGCGACCCGGTTGCGCTTGTCGTCGCCGAGTCTCGCCGGGTTGCCGAGGATGCCGCCGAACTCGTGGTCGTCGACTACGACCTGCTCGACGGGGTCGGGTCGATCGACAAAGCACTTGCTCCGGAAACGCCGCAGCTCTGGGAACGCGCCGACGGCAACGTCCTGCACGATCACACCGACACCTATGGCGATGTCGATGCGGTGTTTGCGAGCGCCGACCGACTCGTCACGCTCACGCTTCACAGTCATCGCCAGGCCAATCAGCCGATGGAGACCCGCGGCACCGTGGTCGAGATCGAGCCGGCCACCGGTCATCTCACGATCCACAACACGTCGCAGGGGCCCCATGTCTTGAAATGGGTCATTGCTGCGCAGACGGTCGATCAGGGTCGACTGAGATCGCTGTGGCAGTTCCTGCGCAACACGCCGCGACGAAAGGCCTTTTTCGCCGCCGCACGGGAGTTCCGAACGTCCAACGCAGCCGACCTCAAGAAGCAGGACAACGCAGCGATGAAGGGCCAGCTCAAGAAGGATCGTTCCCTGCTCAAGCATCTCGGCCAGATGGGCCTGGGCCTTCTGGCCAAAGACGACTATCCAACGGTGACGTCGGTCGACATCGGTGGTGGTTTCGGATCCAAGGGTCCGGTGGCCCGTGAGGATCTCCCGATCGTCGTCGCCGCAATGCGGCTCGGCAGGACCGTCCAGTGGATCGAAGATCGGGTCGAGAACCTCGCGGACGGGGGTCACGCCCGTGAAGAACGGTTCGACGTGGAGATTGCGGTCGACGACGACGGCACGATGAAAGGGATGCGGGTCGATGCGATCGTGGACGCCGGCGCCTATCCGTCGTTCCCGTTCGGAGCACATGTGCTGCCCGGTATGTGGAAGGTGTACATGCCCGGGCCCTACCACTTCGAGGCGTTTCAGCTCCGCACACGGATCGTCGCCACGAACAAGGGCCGGGTGGTGCCGTACCGGGGCCCGTGGGCCAACGAGACATTCGTGCGCGAACGAGCGATCGATGCCGTCGCTGCCGAACTCGGGATGACACCGGCCGATGTCCGGGCCAAAAACATGATGACCGAGCAGGACGCACCGTCGCATTTCCTGACCGGACCGACGATCGACGAGACGATGTCGACTCGCAAGACGTTCGAGCGGGCACTCGAGCTGATCGATCACGACGACATGGCACGGATGAAGGCCGACGCACAGGCTCGCAACCACCGGGTCGGGATCGGGATCGCCAGCTACCACGAGGCTGCTCCCGGCCCTCCCGATTTCGCAGATGCCATGAGTCCTGGTGCAGGAATACTGACGAAGGAGGACGGGCGGGCGACTGTCGAGGCCGACGGCCGCATCGTCATGTACACCTCGCAGGTACCGCACGGGCAGAGCCACCAGACCACCTACAAGCAGGTCGTGGCCGACGAGTTCGGCGTCTCGATGGACGACGTCGAGATCGTGTGGGGGAACACCGACACGTCGCAGTTCAGTTTCATCGGAACGGGCGGCAGTCGTGGCGGTCCGCTCGGTGCCGGCGTCATGCGCTCGACCGCTCGCCACGTGAAGAACCAGATGCTCGAGGTCGCCGCAGACATGCTGGAAGCGAGCGTGGACGACATTCAGGTCGTCGATGGAAACATTCATGTGTCGGGGGTTCCGGCCCACGGCCTCTCGTTCGCCGACGTTGCCGGCGAAGTGGCAAACCGCAGTGGCGTGTCGGCGGGCCCCGTGTTCAGCCACGCCGAGAAGTACGAAGGGGTCGGCAACGGCGGATGGTCGTGTGCGACCCATGTCGCAGTGGTCGACATCGATCTCGACACCGGCAAGGTCGAGATTCCGAGATATCTCGTGGTCGAGGACTGCGGACCCATCATCAACCCGGCCATTGTCGATGGTCAGGTTCGCGGCGGGGTGGCGCAGGGCATCGGTGCGGTGCTGTACGAGAACGCCTACTACGACGACGACGCCAACCTGCTCACCTCGACCTACATGGATTACCTCATTCCAACCGCCATGGAGATTCCCGAGATCGAGATCGAACATCTCGAGACCCTCACGAAAGGTGAGAACGACTTTCGGGGCGTGGGGGAGGGAGGCATGATCGGTGCTCCGGCAGCGCTGACCAACGCGGTGTCCGATGCGCTCGGCATCCAAGTGACAGAGCAGTACCTGCCTCCAACGCGGATTCTGGAACTCGCCGGTGTCATCGAACCGGACCGGCCGTCGACTCAGGGGACGTAGGCGCCGGTCCAGGTCAGCACCGACATCCCGACCAGGCCTGCTGAACTCGCCACGAGCGCGGCACGCCACACCACGGTCCGGCCGAGATCGGTCAGCAACGCAGCAAATCCGATCATCATCGGATACGCGTTGAGCGTGTAACGCTCGAGGGAGTTCCAGTTGTCGGCGCTGATCGCCACGAGCACGATCGTGCCGGCGTAGATCGCCTCGGGACGGCCGACGTAACGGGCCAGCAGCACAACCCCGACGATCGCCACGAGTGCGAAGGGAAGGTGGAGGCCGTCCCCGAACAGTTCGTCGCCCACGATGTCTTCGACGCCACGCAGCAGTCGGCGCAGCGGGTCGACGAACTCGCCGCGATGCACCCGTTGGGAATCGACCGGGGCGAGGAATGCTCCGTGCTCGCGAGCCGACACCGACGCGAACAGCGCAAATCCGAGGAATGGACTGATCAGCGCGAGTCCCTGCCGCCCACGCTCGCGTGCGGACGTGCGGCCATCCTGTAGCACGACGGCAACGACGAGGACCGCAATGGCGAGGCCGGTGGGCCGAGTCAGGGTCGCAAGGAAGCCGGCGACGGCAACGTGTTCCCATCGCCGGTCGCGCAGGGCCAGACCGGCCCACGCTGTCAGCACGAGGAACAGCGCCTCGCTGTAGGCAAAGACGAGCACGAAGGAAGCGGGCCACACCGACACCAGCCAGATCGAGCGGTGAGCGATGTCGGCGTTCCCCGTGATCCGAAGGGCAAGCGTTCCGATCATGAGCGAAGCGACCAGCGCCATGACGTTTGCGACGATCACGAGTCCGATCGACGCGTTGTCGAACGCAGGGATCCCGACGATGCGACCGAGCAACGGAAAGAGCGGGAAGAACCGAATCTCCTCCTCGCCCGGCCGGTAGCCGTTCTCGGCGATCGCCCGATACCAGTCGCCGTCCCAGGCGAGCAGGCCTCGGTCGAACCAGGGGTACGGACCTCGGTCCCCGGCCTCGAGCACCCCGACGATCGCGGCCGAGATCCCGACCAGCACACGCGCCGCCAACCACGCACTACCGGCGGTTCGCAGCAGGTCACGAGTCGGGTCGGTCACGACATCGGAGCGGAGAAGGAAATGAGGTTCATGGGCTCGAAGACGTCGTCGTTGGCGACGACCACGGTGGGGGAGGGACCACGCCGAGCGGCGAGTTCGTTCGCCAGCCGCTCACACTGGTAGCCGAACGTGCGGTAGCCGCCGAAGATCGCAAGCCACACAGGGGCATCGGGCCACCGTGTGTCGATCATGTCGGCGATGACCGCTGGATCTGCCGCGGCGTTGCGTTCTTCGTAGTCGGTCCAGTCGACTCGACCGGCCGGTTCGAGCGTCGGGTAGGCGACGATCTCGACGTCGTCGGGCAGGTAGCGGTCGATGGCCGGCCCGAGCTGGTCGGGGCACACCACGACGATGTCGGGTCCTCGGTCGTTCTCGGCCACGACCTCGGCGATCTGCTGCCCTTGACTGCGGTCGTCACGGACCTGATCGAGTGAGCCGAGCAGGCCGAGTCCGACGGCGGCAGCCAGCACACCGGCCCGGATCACGGCATCGCCGATCTGGGCGACGCCGCGGCCCGCCAGCACGAGGACGAAGGCCACGACGATCGAGAAGTAGCGGCCGGCAAATGCCGATCCGAGTATCGCTGCGGTCCCAAGTCCACCAGCCATGGCGAGACCGACGAGCAGCGCCATCGGTCGAACCGCCGGTACGAGGCGAAGGTCGAGGTCGGTCGTCCATCGGTTACGACGGGTGCCGAGCAGTCCGAGGGTGAGCAGGATCACCAGGACACCGAACAAGGCGATGGCGTGCCCCGCCTCGCGTCCTCCCGCGAACTCCGACACACCGGTCACGAACGACGAGACCGGATTGCGATTCACTGCCCACGGCGTCCCGGTGTGGCGAACCTGTGTCAACAACGACGGGAGCCAGGGGACGAAGACGAGTGAACCGACCAGGCCGGCCACGACCACGCTTCGAGTCTCAGCCCGATGATGCTCACTGCGGCGCACGAGTACGACCAGCACACACCCGGCGGCGACGAGGAACGCTGCCCAATAGTGGGTGAGCAGCAGCGCTGCGGTCGTGATTGCAACGCCGGCCAGGCGCCCAGCGGTCGGCCGCTCCAAGGCATCACGGCCCAGCAGCCACCACGCCAGCGACAGCACGATCACCAGGCTGTACATACGCACCTCGGTCGCATACCGGACCATGAATGGTGAGGACGCGGCGAGTGCAATGGTGGGGCCGACGAGGGTCGTGCCGCCCAGTCGCTTCGCCGCGATGGCGACCAACGGAAGCGCCGCCAGCCCCAGCACCGCCGAGAGAGACCGGGCCGCGATGTCGCCGTCGCCGATCACATCGGTCCAGGCGAGCAGCAGCCAGTAGTAAAGCGGAGGGTGACCGTCGCCTCGGAGGTGAGCACCGATGGAGCCGTAGCCATCGGCGATGACGGCAAGGGTCTGGGCCTCGTCGAGCCACAGCGGGGTGTCAGCAAGGACGAACCGGAGGGCGACCCCGATGACGACTGCGATGGCAGTGACGACGAGCGGCAGTCGCTCTCGCAGGTCCGCTCCTGACATCGCATTCATGGAGGCCGAAGTGTAGCTTGCACCGATCAGGCCTCTTTCGGAGGCACCGGTAGGAGCGGCCTCGCACGTGTATCACCCGCGGTTTCATCTCGATGGTCCGGTTGTGCGCTGCTGCTGTGGAGCGTGGCTTCGATGAGTTCGGCTCCGAGCGAGTACGCGCAGGGTGCCGGTCCGGTCGTCGTCATCGGTGCCGGCCCGGCCGGCCTCACCGCTGCGCTCGAACTCGTCGAACGGGGTCGCACGGTCACCGTGCTCGAGGCCGATTCGGTCGTCGGTGGCATCAGCCGTACCGTTGTTGCCGACGGGTGGCGCTTCGACATTGGCGGTCACCGCTTCTTCACCAAGGTGCCGTCGGTCAAGGAGCGTTGGCACAAGATCCTCGACGACGACGACTTCCTCACCCGCTCACGGCTGAGCCGCATCTTCTACAACCGGAAGTTCTTCGACTACCCGCTCAAGGCGGCCAACGCGCTCCGCAACCTCGGCATCGTTGAGGCGGTCCGGGCCGTCAGCTCGTATCTGTGGGCTCGTATCCGGCCCCCCAAAGACCAGAGCACGTTCGAGGGCTTCGTGTCAGCCCGTTTCGGGCGTCGGCTCTACTCCATCTTCTTCGAGAGCTACACCCAGAAGGTGTGGGGCATCCATCCCTCGGTGATGCCCGCCGACTGGGCCGCCCAGCGCATCAAGAACCTGTCGCTGGGGCGAGCTGTGCTCGACGCCCTGCTGCCTCGGCGTGGTGGCCGGACCGATGTCACCAGCCTCATCGAGGAGTTCCTCTACCCACGGCTGGGCCCCGGCATGATGTGGGATCGCGCCGCCGAGCAGGTCACCGATCGGGGCGGCACGATCGTGATGCACGCCACGGCCGAGGTGATCCGCCACGATGCCGGGAAGGTCACCGAGATCGTCGTGCGGACTGCCGAGGGCGAGATGACCATGCCGGCGTCGGGCGGCGTCATCTCGTCGATGCCGCTCGGTCACCTCGTGAACGCACTCGAACCGGCACCACCGGCCGATGTTCTCGAGGCCGCCTCGACCCTCACCCATCGCGACTTCCTCACCGTTGCAATCACGGTCCCCGAGGACGCAGCCTTCCCCGACAACTGGATCTACATCCACGAGCCGGCGGTCGAGGTCGGGCGTGTCCAGAACTTCGGGGCGTGGTCACCCGACATGGTCGAGCCCGGCACCACCTGCCTCGGCCTGGAGTACTTCGTCCAGGAGGGGGATCGGCTCTGGACGAAGGCGGACGCCGATCTGATCGAGATGGCGCGCCGTGAACTCGAGTATCTCGGTCTCGCCGACACTGAACAGATGGGTGGGGGTTGGGTGGTGCGGATGCCGAAGGCCTACCCCGTGTACGACGCCGACTACGGCGCAGCCATCGAACGGATCGGCAACTGGCTTGCCGAGGAGGTGCCGATGGTGCAGCCCGTGGGCCGCAACGGCATGCACCGATACAACAACCAGGACCACTCGATGCTGACGGCGATGCTTGCGGTCGAGAATCTGCACGGCGCCGACAACGACCTTTGGGCGGTCAACGTCGACGACGACTATCACGAGGAGATCGCCGAGTGAGGCGCCAGGGAATGCGGTGCAGCCGTCGACGGTCGGCCCGCTCCCCGAGGATTCAGTACGGCCAATCGGCCTTGCTGAGCTTCGCTGCGATCAAGCCCTTGCGCACCAGGTTCGTTGCGAACCACGGCAACGACGCAGCCTGACGCAGCGCGTTCGTGACTCGTTCGGTTGGGCCGAGTTCGGCCCGTTCGAACCATGCCAGCGAACGTTCGCGGCCGCGATAGCGCCATCGGCCGGACACGAAGGTCGTCGTGAGCAGAGCGAGGGTGACACCGACCGACGAGAAGCAGTCGTGCACCGCCATCGTGCCGCCGTCGGTGACCTTCGCCCCCCAGCGAACGAGGTCGTCGCGGGCCGGACGGAAGCCGTGTGCACCATCGATGTAGAGGAAGTCGATGTCACCGACGTCGTCATGGGCGGCCTGGGAACGGGAGCGGATGTGGGTCACCCGCTCGGTCAGGCCGGCCGCCGACAGGTTTGCCCAGAACCGTTCGTTGTCCTCGTTGCCCTCTTCGACCGTGCCGGTCCACTGTTGCGGGCCCCGATCGTTGCCGCCGTGGGGATCGATCGCCACGACATCGACCCCGTCCGCCGCAGCGGCGGCGATCACGATGAGCGAGCGAGCCCGGTAACTCCCGATCTCCACAACGGTGCCGGGTGGGTCGACCGCATCGGCCAGACGCCACAGGGCTCGGGCCTGGCCGTCACTGCACCATCCCTCGGCCCGGTCGGCGATGGACCAGATCTCGTCGAAGGTCTCGGTCACGGTGTGACCTTTCGCATGCGAATGACGCAGTTCCAGGTCAGCAGTTCTCGGACCCCGGGAATGGAGCAGATGAACCGCAGCTTCGGCCAGTAGCGGGGCTCGACCGACTCGATCTGCAACTCGGGGTGGGCGTGGACCAGTCGAAGTGTCGGCCCGATGTGCACGGCGAAGAGGCCCTCGCCGTACCGGTTCTTGGGAGGTGGGCCGAAGCGCTTCTCGTACAGACGCGAACCGCGCTCGGGTCCGAGAAGATGCCAAGGCGACATGTCGTGACCTCCATGGGGGGAATACCAGTTCGTCCAGCTCATGTACCCCCAGCCTCCGGGCTGCAGCACGCGGGCCATCTCGTCGAAGATCGCACCGGTGTCACGAGCGTGTTCGAGCAGGTTCGAACAAAAGACACCGTCGAACGTCTCGTCGGCGAAGGGAAGTCGCCCGGCATCGCCCTGGAGCAGTCCGGACGGAGGTGGATCGTTGAACGTCAACGTCTCGGGGTCGCCGTCGAGACCGACGACTGTCGCCCCTGCGGTTCGCAGCGCCTCGACGAACCAGCCCGGCCCGCACCCCGCATCGAGCAACAGGGTGCCGTCGAGGCCGTACCGGTGCTCGAGGTCGACCGCCGACTCGGCCGCCAGTGCACGGTAGAACGGAGCCGGATCCTCACGCTCCCGACGGAAGAGCTGCCACATCGTGCGCAGGCGAGCGATGCCGCGACCGTTGGGGTGGTCGACCAACGCAGAGCTGGAGGTGGCGACGTCGCCTGTAGATGCCATTCGCTGGCGAAGTGTAGGCTCGCTCAGCTTCGTCGACGTTTCCAAGGGGGAACTGCCGACGTCGGGGGCCCACCGCTGTGACCGATCCATCCCTGCCGAGCCGCATCGCCGATGCCGACTGCGCCGGAATCCGGCGTGTCCAAGTCGTCGCCTACCGCGATCTCGAGGACCCGATGGCAGGTGGCTCCGAACTGCACCTGCACGAAATCCTCAGCCGCTGGGCGGATGCTGGGCTCGCAGTCGATCTCCGCACCGTTGCCGGCCCCGGCCTCGTTCGGACCTGTGAACGAAGCGGCTACCACGTCGAACGGGTAGGTGGCTACTACACCGGTGTCGCTCGAACGGCGCTCGCCGGAGTGGGTCGACGGTTTCACGGCGCCGATGCCCTCGTCGAGGTCTGGAACGGGATGCCGGTCCTGTCGCCGCTGTGGTGGCGGCGCCCGCGGCTGACCCTGCTGCATCACCTTCATCACGAACTCTGGCACTCCACCTACCCAGCGCCGATTGCCCACATCGGCAGTTTCGTGGAACGTCGGGTGGCCCCGCGCTTTTATCGCGGGAGTCCGGTGGCGACGCTGTCGTCGAGTTCGGCGCGCGAGATCGTGGCCAGCACCGTGCTGCGATCCGACCAGGTGAACGTGGTGCCGCCCGGCATCGCTGCGTCGTTCGGAAAAGGACCTGCGCTCCGTGAGCCGATCGTGCTCACCGTCGCTCGACTCACCAGTGCCAAACGAATCGACACCATCGTGCGACGGGTCGCAACGATCCGTGACCGCGTTCCTCTGGTTCGGCTCGTTGTCGTCGGGTCGGGCCCCGAGCGAAACGGCCTCGAGTCGCTTGCGCAGGAGCTCGGGGTCGAGGACCGGGTCGAATTCGTCGGTCGGATCTCCGACGAGGAGCTGATCCTGCAGTACCAGGCCGCTCGTGTCCTTGTGGCTGCGTCATCGTCGGAGGGCTGGGGGATGACGATCACGGAGGCTGCCGCCTGTGGCACCCCGGCGGTCGCTTCCGACATCGTGGGTCATCGTGACGCCATCGCCCCCGGTGCGGGCATCCTTGCCGCAGACGACGACCGGCTCGCCGAGGGGCTCGTTCATCTGCTGACCGATGACGAGGCGTGGTCGGTGGCGTCGACCGCGGCCCTTCAGGCTGCTGATCGGCTGTCGTGGGACACGTCGGCTGCCACCCTGCTCGGCCTGCTCACGAACGACGCGCGGCGCCGGCGGAGCTGATGCTCCCTCGGCCCGTTGTGGCCCGCTGGGCAGGGCCGGTCGCGCTGACGCTCGTCGCCTACCTTCCACTCCTCCTGACCCGCCGCGGCCTTGTCGTCGCCGACACCAAGCAATACCTCTACCTCGATCCGGGTGCGGTGCTGTCGGCGTCCTCGTCGCTGTGGGATCCGGATTGGGCGCTGGGCACGGTCACCCATCAGTCGGTCGGGTACCTCTGGCCGATGGGGCCCTGGTTCTGGTTGTTCGAGACGATCGGGGCGCCGGACTGGATCGCACAGCGGTTGTGGATCGGCTCGATCCTGCTGATGGCGGGCTTGGGTGTCGTCTTCCTGGGCCGCACCTTCGGGTGGAGCCGCAGTGCCGCGCTCGTGGCGGGCTTCGTCTACCTGCTGTCGCCCTACCCGTTGGCCTATGCAACTCGTATCTCCGTGCTCGTGTTGCCCTGGGCGGCCCTGCCGTGGCTGGTGGCCCTCGGCGTACGTGCGCTTCGCCGAGGAGGCTGGCGTGACCCGCTCATGATCGGTCTGATCGGAACGACGGTCGGTTCCGTCAACGCCGCCTCGCTTCTCTACGCCGGGCTCGCGGTGGTGCTCTGGTTTCCCTTCGCAGTCGTTGTGTTTCGCGAGGTGACCATCAAGGAGGCCGTCGGCACCGCACTTCGACTCGGCTTTTCACTGTTCGCCACGTGCCTGTGGTGGGCGGTGGCGCTCGTCGTCCAATCCGGACACGGGGCCGACGTGCTCCAATTCAGCGAGTCGCTCGACGTGGTCGCCTCGGGTTCATCGCTGTCGGAGGCATGGCGGGGTCTTGGTTATTGGGTGTTCTACGGCGGTGACCGCACCGGCAGCTGGGTCACGGCAGCAGAGAACTACACCCAGAGTCTCTGGCTGTTGACGGTGAGCTTCACGATGGCAGCGGTGATGGCGGCTGCGCTGTTCCTCGCTCGGTGGCGGTACCGGGCCTACTTTTTGCTCCTCGCTGTCGTCGGCCTCGTGCTCACGGTCGGGTTTCATCCCTGGGAGCAGCCGGGCGGAGTGCTGTCACTGGTGCGCGACGATGTCGCCGACACCGGCCTTGCGCTCGCACTGCGCAGTTCACCGCGAGCCCTCCCTCTCTTTTTGCTCGCCGGGGCGGCCTCGATCGCCGTGGTACTCGACTCGATCGACAGGTCACGACGACGCGGCCAGCTCGCGGTCGGGGTACTTGCCGTCGCTGCGATGGCGATGCAGCCGCTGTGGACCGGTTCGTACATCGGTACGGAACTCGCCCGAGACGAAACCCTGCCGACGGCATGGCAGGAGGCTGCCGAACATCTCGACACCGGCGACCAGACGAGTCGAGTGATCGTGCTTCCCGGGGCTGACTTCTCGGCCCACCGATGGGGCAACACCATCGATCACATCTTGCCGGGGCTGATCGATCGACCTGTGGCGGTGCGTGAGCTGGTGGCATTCGGACCGCCCGCATCAGCCGATCTGCTCATCGCCCTCGATCGGGGTGCGCAGGAGGGACTGTTCGAACCCGAAGCGGTCGCCCCGATCGCTCGGTTGCTCGGTGCCGGTGACGTCGTTTTTCAAGGTGACCTCGAGTACGAGCGCTACCGTCTGCCTCGCCCCGACGCCTATTGGGCTGCGCTCTCGGGTGCCTCGGGATTCGACGTGATCACCGAGTTCGGAGGGTCGACCCCCAACGTCGCGAGCAACGCATTTCCGCTCGTCGACGAGGTCGAACTTGCCCTGCCCGCCGATCTTGCGTCGCCCCCCCAGGTCGCCGCCCTTGCCGTCGACGATCCGCTCGGCGTGGTGCGGGTCCGGCCCGCAGCCGGCGCCGTGATCGTGGCCGGTGACGGTGAGTCGTTGATCGATATGGCGCTCGCCGGAGCCCTTCGGGAGGACCGAGTCATCCTCTACGAGGCCGCACTCAGCGATGCGCAACTGGCGGCGGCGCTCGAGGCGGGCGCCGAGATCGTCCTCACCGATGGGAATCGGGTCGAGGCCCGTCGCTGGAAGACGATTCGGGACAACCGGGGGTTCACCGAGCAGGTGGGCGGTGATGGGCTGCGAGCCGACCAGACCGATGCCCGGCTCGAACTGTTCCCCGATGCACCGATCGAGTCGTTCACCACCGCCCGGCAGGAAGGCGGTTCGGCACGAGCGACGGCATACGGCAACGTGATCTCCTATCACGCCGAGGACCGGGCCTATCACGCCGTCGATGGCGACCCGACAACGGCGTGGCGGGTCGCAGCCTTCGGCGAACCCCAGGGTGAGATGCTCACCCTCGAGTGGGATCAACCGGTGGTTGCGTCGACCGTGCGACTCGTCCAGCCGCTCATCCTCGATCCGAACCGGCACATCATCGATGTCGATGTCTCCGTCAACGGATCACCGTTCGAGCGCTGGACCCTGGGACCGGCGTCCCGTACTGCGGCGGGAGAGATGTTCCAGCTCGGGGTGGATGTCGTCGAATCGCTCGTGTTTCGGATCGAGTCGGCCAGCGAGGGCCTCAGCTCGGTCGGATTCGCCGAGGTCGATCTCGGCGACGGCACGCAGTTGATCGAGACCATCGTGATGGCCTCGGCGCTCACCGAACGCGTCGCTGCTGCCGGCGCATCCCCAACCGTGACGGTCGTCATGAGCCGAGAGCGAGCGACCGAGGTTCGCGACGACCCGGAGACACGCCTCGTACGCGAGTTCGCTCTGGCGGCCGAGACCGAGTTCGAACTCTCGGGTCTCGCCCGACTGAGTCGGCGTGCCCCGGACACCGCGCTTGCCCGTGCGCTCGGCCTCGACGCCGTTCCCGCAGCATCGGCTTCTGATCGACTGATCGGCGGTGCTGCACAGAGCGCAGCAATGGTGCTCGACGGCGACGACGCAACTGCCTGGATGCCGCCATTCGGCGAGCAGCGCGGCCACTGGGTGGACGTCGTGTTCGGCCGTGAGATCACGCTCGACCACATCGACGTCGTCGTGCGCGCCGACGGCCGGCATTCCGTGCCAACGGTGCTCGACGTCGCCACCGACAGCGGTCTCCAGCAGGTTGTCGTACCCGCCGTCACCGACACGCACGAAGAGAACGCCACGGTTGAGATACGACTTCCGCTCGACCCGGTCACGACGTCGTCGATCCGCCTGACGATCGCTGATGTACGCACGGTGGAGACGACGAATTGGTACACGGCGACCGCAGTGGTCATGCCGGTTGCGATCGCCGAAGTGCGGGTGCCCGGAATCACCTCCAACCCGGTTCGTCTCGCGGAACGTGCGCCGTGCCGCAACGATCTGATGACGGTCGATGGTGAACCGATCTTGGTTCGACTCGTCTCCAGGGGAGGCATCGAAGACGGCTTCGCCATCGAAGGCTGCGAAACGAGCGTGCTTGCAGCAGGCGTGCATCGGGTGGAGACCGTCGCCGGGCGAGCGCACGGGATCGACATCGATCGCCTGACCCTGCGGCAGCGTCCGGCGACGATCGGCTCGGCCGAGGTGCCCTCGATGGAGGTTGTCGAGCACGGACGGGGAACCGCAACCGTGGACTTCGCCGGTGCGACCGAACCGTTCTGGCTCGTACTCGGCGAATCGCACGGGTCTGGCTGGCGTGCAACGGCCGCCGGCGGTCTCGACCTCGGCGAGTCGTCGCTCGTCGACGGCTTCGCCAACGGCTGGTATGTCGACCCAGCACTCACGGGACCCGATGGAACGATCTCGCTCGAGTGGGTTCCGAACCGACTCGTTCGTCGAGGCTTCGTAGTGAGCATTCTCGCCACCCTGGCTCTGGTCACCCTCGCCTGGCGTCGGCCCGGCAGCGCCGTTTCGGCGCCCGTGGCACAGCCGGCACTCGGCCCGCAGCTCGGCATCGATCGGTCTCGACGAGATCGAGTCGTGATCGCTCTTGCGACGATGATGGTCACTGCAGCGGTGTCACGTTGGTGGATCGGCCTGCTCGCGGGACTTGCAGTCCTTCTCGCCTGTTCGCTGCGCCGGCACGCTCGGTGGTTGCCCGGCGTACTTGCCCTGACCTGCATCGGCCTGATGAGCGCCTACGTCGTCGTCCTCCAGGCCCGCTACGGAGGTCCCCACGACGGCGCCTGGCCCGGCCTGTGGGGGAAGGCCCATCTGCTCGGCTGGGGAGCACTCGCCATGGTGGTGGCGGAACTTGTCATCGAGCTGCGGGATCGACTCCGAGTTCCCTGAGGCGCACGTCGACCGGGATGGTCTGCATCCCACCTTCGTCGATGACGGAGTGGCGTTCGCCACCTTCGGCCCAAACGTGGCAGGTGTTGAGCAGATACTCCCAGCTCGTTCCCTGTCCGGCTGGTCTGGTGACGATCGGGTTCGGTGCGCCGACGCGTTGGGCCTGGATCGCCTCGATGCTCTTGGAGCTCTGCATGGCGATCGGTGCCATCGCTTGCAGCAGCGCAGTGGTGTGGGCACATCCCCGGGGCCCGCCGAAAAGTCTGCGAACTTCGTGGGTGAATCCGCGGGCGATCGAGAGTCCGACAAGGCGTTCGTAGTGATCGATGATCGCTGGACACCCTCCGTGCGGGTATGCCTCGAAGTGGGTCTGGACCGCAACGATCGTGCGATCCGGAAGGCTGATCTCCAGGCCGACCTGCATGTGATGCATGGTGAGCGGTTCGGGATCGCCGGGGACGAACAATCCGGGGGGCTTCTGGTCGCGGAGTGCGCCGTGGATCAACAGGTTGCCGTTGTCGAGCAGGAACGACTCGATCCGGTACTCACGGTCGTGAAGCACCGGTATGGCGCCTTCGGGTGGACTCGGGAGGATCGAGTCGGTTCGCCACTCGACGTCGGAAGCAGACCATTCGTGCATGAACTGCCAACGTAGTTCGACACAGCCCCTGTCCCTGAACGAATCTTTCCGTGTCGGAAGTTGGGAGGAGGCACCAGTGACGAGAGGCATCATCGGCTACGGCGTGCATGTGCCGTACTACCGGCTGCAACGATCGGCGATCGGTACGGCTCTGGGTGCAGGTGGCGGTACCGGCACCCGCGCGGTTGCGAGCTACGACGAAGACGCCACATCGATGTCGGTCGAAGCAGCCCGAGCCGCGCTCCGGTCCTTCGAGGCACCGACGCCGGCCGCGATCTACTTCACGTCGTCCACCCCGCCTTACCTCGACAAGACCAACGCCAACGCGATCCACGCAGCGCTGCACCTTCCCAGTGACGTCCTGGCGGTGGACATGGCCGGCTCGGTGCGCTCGACCACCGGTGCCATCACTGCGGCACTGCACGACCGGCGACCGATCCTCGTCACCGCGGCGGATGTGCGAACGGGGCGACCGGGGAGCGGCGACGAGGCGCAGCTCGGTGATGCCGGGGCGGCGGTGATGATCGGATCCGACGACGATGCTCCCGTCATCGCCGAGTGGGTCGGCAGCGCCAGTGCCACCCGCGAGTTCCTCGACCGGTGGCGGTCACCCGGCTGGAACTATTCCCGCGTCTGGGAGGAACGATTCGGTGAGTCGGTCTATCGGCCGCTCGTTGCCGAAGCGGCAACGAAGGTGTTCAAGGACACCGAACTCTCAGCGGCGGATGTCGACCGGGTCGTGGTCAGTGGTCTGCATGCCCGTTCGGTTCGCAGCGCAGCTGGTGCAGCCGGTGTCGGTGCGGTGCCCATGGCCGAGGATCTCACCACCACGATCGGCATGACAGGGAGCGCACACTCACTGCTGGCGCTGGCCGCTGTGCTCGACACGGCTCAACCCGACGAGACGATCATGCTGATCACGTTGGCCGACGGGTGCGACGTGTCGTTGTTCCGCACCACCGATGCCATCACCGACTACACCCCGGCCAACCCGGTTGCCGCCCAGATCGCCGACGGCAACGACGGTCTCGACTATGCGACGTTCCTGACATGGCGAGGGTTCCTGGACCGCGAGCCGCCGCGGCGACCCGACCCGGCTCCTCCCGCCGGCCCGCCGTCGGAGCGCAATGTCGAGTGGAAGTTCGCGCTGGTCGGCTCCCGTGACCGCTCGACGGGCGCGGTCCACCTGCCGCCGCAGCGGGTGTCGGTGAAGGGTGGTGCCGTCGACGACATGGAGATGGTCCCAATGGCCGACGTCGAGGCCACGGTCGCCACCTACACGATCGATCGGCTCGCCTACTCACCATCACCTCCCACGATCGCCGTCGTGATCGACTTCGACGGCGGGGGACGGTTCACATCCGAGCTCACCGACGCCGATCCTGATGAGGTGCACATCGGCCTCCGGGTCCGCATGACGTTCCGCAACACGCTGACAGCAGACGGTGTGCAGAACTACTTTTGGAAAGCAACACCGATTCGTTAGGAGTCACGATGGGATCACGCGGGATCAAGGATCAGGTCGCAATCGTCGGGATGGGGTGCACCGACTTCGGCGAACACTTCGATCGCTCGATCGAAGACATGATCATCGAGGCTGCGCATGCGGCCTACGACTCGGCCGGTGTTGCCCAGGACGACGTCGATGCGTTCTGGTTCGGGACGCTCGGCTCGGGCACCTCCGGACTCACCATCAGCAAACCACTGAAGATCGACTACAAGCCCGTCACTCGCGTCGAGAACATGTGCGCCACTGGCTCCGAGGCGTTCCGCAATGCCGCCTACGCCGTTGCGTCCGGTGCGTTCGACATGGTCGTGGCGATCGGCGCAGAAAAGCTGAAGGACAATGGCATGTCCGGCCTGGTCGGCACCCAGCTCCCCGACGACGGAACGAAGACCAACATCACTGCACCCGCATCGTTTTCGCTGCTGGCTCCTGCATACGGCGAGAAGTACGGCGTCGATCGCGACACCATGAAGGAGGTGATGACCCGCATCGCATGGAAGAACCACTTCAACGGCGCCCGAAATCCCCGAGCCCAGTTCCAAAAGGAAGTGAGTACCGAGACGATCTGCAACGCCCCGCTCGTCGCTGGTGACCTCGGTATCTTCGATTGTTCGGGTGTGAGCGACGGTGCTGCCGCTGCGGTACTGGTGCGCGCCGAGGACGCCCACAGGTACTGCGACAACCCGCTCTACGTGAAGGCGTTGGCGTTCACCTCGGGCCCTGGGGCCGGGCCGCTCGACCCCGACTACGACTACACGACCTTCAACGAGGTCGCCCGCTGCGCGCAGGACGCCTATGAGCAGGCCGGAGTGAGCGACCCTCGAACCGAGATCGCCATGGCCGAGGTCCACGACTGCTTCACGCCGACCGAGCTCGTGTTGATGGAGGATCTGCAGTTCTCGAAGCGCGGTGAGGGCTGGCAAGACGTTCTCGCCGGCACGTTCGACCTCGACGGAGAGCTGCCGGTCAACCCTGACGGCGGCCTCAAGAGCTTCGGTCACCCGATCGGGGCCTCGGGGCTCAGGATGCTGTTCGAGTGCTGGCTCCAGCTGCGCAAGGAGGCGCCACCGGAGCGCAGATCCTTTCCGTCGAGAAGGGCAAGACGCTGGGCATGACCCACAACCTCGGGGGACGCCCGGGCGAATGTGTGAGCTTTGCTGCCATCGTCGGAAGCGAACTCGGCTGATGACCACCGTCGAACCAGTCGACGACTGGGCCGAGGACTTCGAACTCTTCGACCCTGCCTACGTCAGGGATCCTGCGCCGACCTGGAGGCAACTACGAGAGAACGGGTGCCCCTTCGCCCGAACCGAGCGGCGCCAGGTCAGCTACCTGCCGGTCACCTTCGACGGCGTTCGGTCGATCGCCAAGGACAGTGAAACCTGGTCGTCGTTCTCGATCTCGGTCGTGCCCGACCTCGACGCCGAACCCGACCCGGAGCACCGGCCCGACAACCCAGATCGCATCCGCTCGATCATCGACTCGGATCCACCGCACCACACGCCTGAGCGACAGCTGATGCTGCCGTTCTTCGCGCCGCGGTCGGTCGAGAAGTACCGAGCTCACACTCAGGAACTCTGCCGTCGCCTCATCCGGGGTTTCATCGAGGACGGGCACGCCGACATCGCCGATGGGTATGCCCGACAGATTCCGCCCCGCATCATCGCGATGATTCTCGGCATCGACCCCGAGATGGCAGACACCTTCACGGAGTGGGTGCAAGGCTTTCTCGAGATCGGCCAGGTCGATGCCGAGGCTCGCAGGTTCTACGACGAGAAGATCACCGAGTTTTTCGTCGCCGAGATTGGCGACCGGCTCGAAAACCCAGGCGACGATCTCATCTCCGTCCTGCTCACGTCGGAGATCGATGGCGAACCCGTGCCCCTCAACGTGATCCAGGGAAATGTGTTTCTCATGCTTGTGGCCGGTATCGACACCACATGGAGTTCGATCGGCTCTGCGCTGTGGCACCTGGCGTCACATCCCGAGGACCGTCGTCGACTGGTCGAGGAGCCGGAACTTCTCCCAACAGCGATCGAGGAGTTCCTTCGCGCCTATGCGCCCGTCACGATGGCACGCGTCGCCACCCAGGACACGGTGCTCGGCGATCGAGAGGTCAAGGCGGGCGAGCGTGTGGTGCTGTCGTTCCCGGCCGCCAATCGTGATCCAGCAATCTTCGAGCGTCCGGACGAGGTCATCATCGACCGGCAACGCAACCGTCATGTCGCATTCGGCTCCGGTATCCACCGCTGCGCCGGTTCGAATCTCGCTCGCATGGAGATGACAGTTGCGATCGGCACCTTCCTCGAGATGATTCCCGAGTTCGAGCTCGCCGACCCCGAGGCGGTCACCTGGGCGGGCGGGCAGGTCCGGGGGCCCCGGCACCTGCCGGTGACGTTTCCCAACCGCACCACCCTGTAGAGGCGCCCGCTAGAACAGATTGTCTCGCGGCGTGTACGGGGCTTCGAGGAGAGCTTTCTCCTCCTCGGAGAGTTCGACGTCGACAGCAGCCACTGCGTCTTCGATGTGCTCGACTCTCGTTGCGCCGGCAATCGGTGCGGCAACGACGGGATTGGCCATCACCCAGGCGAGCGCGATCTGCGCCATCGGGAGACCTCGTGCATCGGCGACCTCGGCGACTCGTTCGACGATCGGTCGATCTCGATCCTCGGAGAAACGCCGATCGATGTTGGGGTCGCGCTGCCGACGGACCGTGTCGGTCCCCCACGGTCGGGTGAGCAGGCCACGAGCGAGCGGGCTCCACGGGATCGTGCCGATTCCCTGGTCGGCGCACAACGGATGCATCTCGCGTTCCTCCTCGCGCATCAGCAGGGAGTAGTGGTTCTGCATCGAGATGAACCTGGTCGAACCCGCACGTTCGGCGGTGTACTGGGCTTTGCTCAGCTCCCACGCCCACATCGACGACGCCCCGATGTAGCGGACCTTGCCCGATCTCACCGCGTCGTCGAGGGCCGCCATCGTCTCTTCGATGGGGGTACGACGGTCGTAGCGGTGGATCTGGTAGAGGTCGATGTAGTCGGTGCCGAGGCGACGGAGCGAATGCTCGAGTTCCTGCATGATCGCCTTGCGGGACAGGCCGATGCTGTTGCGCCCACCTTCCTCTGCCCGCATGGGAAAGAACACCTTGGTCGCGATCACGACATTGTCACGGTTGGTCATGTCGCGAAGCGCCCGCCCGACGATCTCCTCGCTGGAGCCCGCCGAGTACGCATTGGCCGTGTCGAAGAAGTTGATGCCGAGATCGAGCGCGGTGGCAATCATGTCGCGACTCTCGCGCTCGCCAACGGCCCAGTCCTGGCGACCGGGTGACCCCTCGCCGAAGCCCATACAGCCGAGACAGACCCGAGAAACGTCGAGTCCCGACCGACCGAGGCGCGTGTACTGCATCGCCCTAGCCTAGTCGGGGTGATGACGGGGCCTTTGGGGTGACACAGACCGCTGCCACAGCCCCGGGGCGTCTGTTCACCCGAGAATTCCTGACCCTGCTTGCCACCGGCACGAGTCTGATGCTCGGTAGTGGAGCGATCCTCGCCATCCTTCCGGTGTTCGTCGTCGACGAACTCGGTGGCACGGAGCTGACCGCCGGGATCGTGATGGGATCCGCAGCTGTCCCGGCGCTGTTGAGTCGGGTGTGGCTCGGACGGATGAGCGATCGTCGCGGCGCACGACGACTGGTCGCCCTCGGCGGGGCCGGAACTGCGCTCGGCATGCTGATGCTGATCGCTCTTCCATCGGTGGCGGGAGCGATGCTCGCCCGCCTGGTGATGGGAGCCGGGGGAGCCGCATTCTTCATCGGAAGCACGGTACGGGCGATGGAGATCGCTCCCGAGGAGCGCCGCAGCCAAGCTGCTGCGTTCAATCTCGTTGCGGTCCACATCGGGATGGGGATCGGGCCGATGGGCGGGGAGTGGATACTGGGCCGGAGCGACTACGGCGCGGTGTGGTGGACGATCGTCGTGCTGTCGTTCGTGTCGGCCGGCCTGTCATGGGGCTTGAGTCACCGACCCGGTGATCCATCGGCCGAACCGTCACCGCTCATCCATCGCGCCTCGATCTTGCCCGGGATCGTCACCCTGTGCGGCATCTTCGGTTTCAACGGGTTCATCGTCTTTGCTGCGCTGTATTCGGACTCGATCGGGATGGCCTCGGTCGGTCCGGTCTTTCTCGTGAGTTCGGGCACGTTGATCGTGACCCGAACCCTCTTCGGCCGTGTACCGGACATCGTGGGGCCGGTACGGGTTGCGAGTTGGGCGCTTGCCTTGACCGTCGCCGCGACCGTGCTCCTTGCGCTCTGGGCCAGTCCGCTCGGGTTCTTCGTCGGTGCCGGCCTCGTTGCCCTCGGTCTGTCGCTGCAATCTCCCTCGCTGATGGTCGTCGCAGTCGATGGGGTCAGCGACCGCGAACGTGGCTCGGCAATGGCCACGTACACGGCATTCTTCGACCTTGCCAATGCGCTGATCGGCCCGGTGATGGGCCTCCTCGTCACCTGGTCGGGATACCGACTCGGTTTCCTCGTTGCCGCCGGGGTTGCCGCCTTCGCCCTCGTGCTGACCCGAATGGTTCTCGCCCCACGCTGGTACGCCGCCCATCCGCGCCACGATGGCCACGCCGAGCGTTTGACAACGCAAGGCATGCGTTGGAGATTGCGACCATGGATCTGACCTATCCTGCCGAGGCCGAGACATTCCGAGAGAAGGTGCGGGCCTTCCTCGACGAGCATCTGCCGCTCGACTGGGAAGGTGTGGGTGCGCTGCCGCGTGACCAGCGAGGACCTTTCATGCAGGAATGGCGTCAGACGCTGCGCGACGCAAGTCTCCTCGCTCCGCACTGGCCGACGCAGTACGGGGGGTCGGGACTGACCAGTCTCGAGCATGTCGTCTTGAACGAAGAGTTCGCCGCTCGCGGTGTCCCCACGGCGGGATCGAACGACGGCTTCAGCATCAGCATGGTCGGAAACACGATCCTGCATTGGGGAACCGAAGAGCAGAAGAACCACTTCATTCCCCGGATCCTCGACGGCATCGACGTCTGGTGTCAGGGCTACAGCGAGCCCAATGCCGGTTCGGATCTGGCCAATCTTGGCCTCAAGGCAGAGCTCGACGGTGACGAGTGGGTCATCAACGGGCAGAAAACATGGACCTCTGCGGCGACCACGGCCAACATGATCTTTGCCCTCTGTCGCACCGACCCCGACGCTCCGAAACACAGGGGCATTTCGTTTCTCCTTGTCTCGATGGATCAGCCCGGCGTCGACGTTCGACCCATCTACGACATGGGCGGACAGTCCCACGTCAACGAGGTCTTCTTCGAAGATGCCCGCACCCCGAAGGAGAACGTGCTCGGTGAGGTCAACGGTGGATGGGCGGTCGCCAACACGTTGCTCGGGTTCGAGCGAGGCGTTGGAGCGACGGTGCAGTATCTCGCCTTCGAAAAGGAGCTCGAGAACTTCATCGAACTGGCCCGACGTTACGACCGCCTCGGCGATCCCGAGGTCCGCCAGCAGATCGCCAGGTTCCACACCGTTGTCGAGGTGATGCGTTTCCGGGGCTATCAGGTGCTCACCACGTTCCTCGCCGGCGAGCGTCCCGGCCCCGAATCATCGGTGAACAAGCTCTGGTGGAGCGTCTTTCACCAGGAGATCTCGTCGGCGGCGCTCGCCCTCGCCGGCCCCGGCGGCCAGATCGGGTTCGGCGAAGAGACCCGGGGCGGTATCGGTGCGCCTTCGCTCGGCACCCCCAACACGATCGCCAACTGGATGAACACCTTCTTCGTCGCTCGTGCCGGCACGATCTATGCCGGCTCGAGCGAGGTGCAAAAGGGCATCATCGGCGAGCGAGTGCTCGGCTTGCCGAAAGAGCCGAGGGCCGACGAGGGGTCGTGGCGCGACACCCAACGACTCGGTTGATGCGCAGTTCGGCGGTCTTCGGCGACGTTCACGTGAACGTGGACGATCACTATGTGGCCACGGTCGAAATCCGTCGTCCTCCCAACAACTTCTTCAGCCTGACCCTCATCGAGTCGTTGGGTGAGGCCTTTCGGACGATCGACGCCGACCCGCAGGCTCGCGCCGTGTTGTTGTGTTCGGAAGGCAAGCACTTCTGTGCTGGTGCCGACTTTTCGTCCGCCGGTGGATCGATCGACACCGAAATGCGCAATGCGGATGGCTCACCGCGTCACCTGTACGACGCTGCGGTCGATCTGTTCTCCACCCGAACGCCCGCCGTCGCTGCGGTGCAGGGCGCAGCAATCGGCGGTGGCCTCGGCCTCGCATGTTTTGCCGACTTTCGCGTCGCGGCACCCGAAGCCAGGTTCTCCGCAAACTTCGCCCGGCTCGGTTTTCATCACGGCTTCGGGCTGTCGGCAACTCTGCCCCTGATTGTCGGCCAGCAGAAGGCGCTGGAGTTGCTGTACACGGGCCGTCGGATCGATGGCGAGACCGCTCATGCGATCGGTCTTGCCGATCGTCTCGTTCCACTCGCCGATCTGCGGGCCGACGCACATGCGTTTGCAGCAGAGATCGCCGGATCTGCGCCGCTGGCCGTGGTGTCGATCCGCCAGACGATGCGAGGCGACCTTGCCGGAACGGTCAAGGCGGCGACCGATCGGGAAAAGCACGAGCAGGATTGGCTGCAACAGACCGACGATTGGCGTGAGGGCGTTGCTGCAATGGCCGAGCGCCGCCCTCCGAACTTCAGCGCACGCTGAGCGGCAGGTCTTGTCGATCCGGTGCACCGGGGCGCAACCAGGTCGGACCTGACGGCGCGGCTGGTCGAGAAAGGAACCCGAGATGGTCGAGAAACTTCCCAAGAACGACCCTCGCTACCAACAGCGATCGGCCGACCGCGCCGTGGTCGACCTCGAGGAGTTGCGCGCGTTCATCGCAGGCAAGCATCGGTGGATCCTCTCGACGACTCGGCGCGACGGTCGCCCACAGATGAGCCTCGTCAGTGGCGGAATGACCGAGGTAGGCGAATTGGCGATCGCCAGCTATCCGTCGCGGGCCAAGGTCAAGAACGCAACGGTCGACCCGGCAGTATCGGTCCTCGTCATGGGAGAGTCGTTCCACGACGAATGGATTCAGATCGACGGCATGGCACGCGTGTTCGACATGCCAGAGGCCGCAGACGGACTCGTGGAGTATTTCCGTTGCATCTCCGGTGAACATCCCGACTGGGACGAGTACCGCCGGGCGATGACCGAGCAGAACAAGTCGGTGCTCCTGATCGACATCACCAGGTGGAGTCCCGCGAGTCGGGGCGGATTTCCACCCGAATTGTTCGAGGACTGAGGGTCTGGGTACGTCGATCGACCTCAGGCGCCGGCGAGGTGCCGCCACACCCGCTCGGCGGTGCAGGGGATCTCGATGTGCCGCACACCCAGATGGGACAGCGCATCGACGACGGCGTTCTGCACGGCCGGCGTGGCGCCGATCGTGCCGGCCTCGCCCACGCCCTTCACGCCCAGCGGATTGCGATCCGTCGGCGTCTCCATTTCCAGTCGCTCGAAGCTGGGCAGTTCGGCGGCTGACACGAAGCCGTAGTCCATGAAGTTTGCCGTCTGCGGGTTCCCGTCCTCGTCGTAGACGAACACCTCCATGAGTGCTTGCGCGATCCCGGAGGCGACGCCGCCGTGAACCTGCCCGTCGACGATGGTGGGGTTCACGAGGTTGCCGGCGTCGTCGCAGCAGACGTGGCGGATCGGAGTGACCTGACCGGTGTCGCGATCGATCTCGACCACGGACAGGTGCACGCCGAACGGGAAGGTGGCCGCCGGTGGCTGGAAGTCGGTCTCGGCCATGAGGCCGCCGGTTTCGTCATCGGTGCTGGTGTGGGCGACGATCTCGGCCCAACTCAACGACCGGGCGGGCGTTCCGACGACGGCGAACGTGCCCGTGTCGACATCGAGCACGATGTCGGCGCGAGCCGCCTCGAGCATCTCGGCCGCCGCGTCTTTGGCCATCTCGACGACAGCACCGGCGGCTTCGTTGACCGCAACACCGCCGACCTGCAGCGACCGTGAACCACCGGTCCCGCCGCCTCGCTTCACCTGGTCGGTGTCGCCGTGACGGACCTCGATCTTGTCGAACGGGATGCCGGTCACGTCAGCGGCAATCTGGGCGAACGCGGTGTGGTGGCCCTGGCCGTGGTTGGAGCTCCCGGTCAACACCAGGGCGCTGCCGTCGGGTCGCACCTCCACGCTCCCGAACTCCGAGGCGCCCATCGGATTCGCGATTTCGACGTAGGCAGACCAGCCGATGCCAAGCAGGTGAGCGCTCGGGTCGGCCAGTCGGCGGGCCTGCTCGGCCCGGAGACCGACATAGTCGGCCGCCTCCATGACGGCATCGAGGGCAGCGCCGTAGTCTCCGGAGTCCATGTCGGCCCCGGTGGGGGTCATGAACGGGAACGACTCGGGTGGGATGAAGTTTCGACGGCGAACCTCCGCCGGGTCCATGCCGATTTCGGCTGCGAACGCATCGACGGCGCGCTCGAGGGCCAGCGTCGCCTCGGGCCGACCGGCACCCCGGTAGGCGCCGATCGGGGCGGTGTTGGTGACGACGGAGCTGGCGAACACGTCGACGTTGGGGATGTCGTATACGCCAGTCGCCATGATCTTCACGAACATCGGCAGAACCGAGCCGATTGCCGGGTAGGCCCCGCCCTCCTGGAGCACCTCGCATCGGTAGGCGGTGATGTCGCCGTCGCGGTTCCCACCGATCCGCACCCGGTACGACAGTGCCCGGGCGTGCGCGATGCCGACCATGCTCTCACTGCGTGTCTCGGTCCAGCGGATCGGGCGTCCAAGCTGCACGGATGCCTTGGCGATGACGAAGTCTTCCGGATAGTTGGCGTTCTTGCCGCCGAAGCCTCCACCGACATCCGGGGTGATGACGTGGACCTGGTCCGCCTCGAGTCCGGTTGCACCGACGAGACCGTCTCGGGTGCGGTGCGGAAATTGGGTGCATGCCCAGTAGGTCAGTCGGCCGGTCTCGGTGCTGTACGAGGCCAGTCCGGCGCGAGGTTCCAACGGGGCCACGCTCAGTCGCGGATTGACCATCTCGAGGTCGACGACGGTCTCGCAGGCTCCGAACAGATCTTCCCCGGAGCTGGGGAGGGCGAATGCAGTATTGGTACCGGCCTCGGGAAAGAGCAGCTGCTCGTCCTTCGCAGCCTCGTGCGGATCGACGATCGGATCGAGCGGCTCGAAGTCGACAACGACGAGCTCGGCGGCATCGAAGGCCGCCTCGCGCGTTTCGGCGAGCACGACGGCGATCGGTTCGCCGACGTAGCGGACGCGGTCGACCGCCAGCGGGCTGCGCAACATCTGCTGGTTGAGCATCGGCATGTCGGGGGGCTTGGGCTCGAAGCCGAGGTCGGCTGCGGTGAACACCCCCACAACCCCGGGGGCAGCGGCTGCATCCGCACTGTCCACCCCGGTGAGGTCGCCATGGGCGAGCGTCGAACGCACAAAGACGGCGTGCAATGCATCTGCCGGAGCCAGGTCATCCACGTACTTCCCACCGATGGTGAGATAGGCCGGGTCTTCCTTCCGGTTGACCCGGGTGCCGATCATGCTCATGGGTGCAGTCCTCTTTCGGAAGCGAACAGGCAGAAGCTAGCGGTGACCCTGACAGATCGGCCAGCTCGCGTCAGAACGACGCTGAGAGGCGTGCCGAGCGTTCGCACCCGTTTGCGACCTCGGCATACCATGCCGCTCGCAGCTGCGCCGTGTGGGCGGGAGGTCTGGACATGGCTGGAATCAACCTGGCAACCGCATGGGAGGTCGTCGCCGACGAGCAGGGCGATCGTTTGGCGCTGCAACACGGCGACACGGCGCGCTCATGGGTCGAGTACGAGGATCGGGCGGCGAGGCTCGCAGCAGCGCTCGACAGTGTCGGTATCGGTCCCGGCGACAACGTGGCGTGTGCGCTTTACAACGGCAACGAGTACCCCGAAGCGCAGTTCGCGGCGTTCAAGGTCGAGGCCGCACCGTGCAACGTCAACTATCGCTACGTCGAAAGCGAACTCGCCTATCTCGTCGACAACAGCGATGCGAAAGCGGTCTTCTTCGACGACGCCCTCACCGAGCGGTTCGACGCGGTTCGTGGCCAGCTCGACAAGGTCCGGCGCTGGATTCACGTCGGCGATGGGGACTGCCCTGAGTGGGCCGACCGACACGAGGATCTCATCGCCGCCTACGGGCCGCTCGCCCGGCGAGATCGACGCGCCGACGCGCTCTGGATCCTGTACACCGGCGGAACGACCGGGCATCCCAAGGGCGTCATGTGGCCCCACACCAGCCTGGTCAGTATCACCGCCCGTACCCTGGCCCCGCTCGGGCTCGAGATCCCGTCGAGTCCTGCCGAGCACGCCGCCAACCTGGCCACGCTGGAGCGATTCGGTGTGCAGCCAAGGCAGTTGGCAGCCGCCCCGTTGATGCACGGCACGGCTGGAATCGGCTCCCTCTTCACCCTCTTCAACGGCGGTGGCACCGTCACCCTCACCGGGCGCACGTTCGATCCCCACGAGCTCTGGGAGACCGTGCAGCGCACCGAGTGCTCCATGATTTCGATCGTCGGTGACGTCTTTTGTCGGCCAATGGTCGAGGCGCTCGACGAGGCGGCCGATCGAGGGGAGCCCTACGACCTGACATCGGTTCGCTCGGTCACATCGTCGGGTGTGATGTGGAGCCAGGCGATCAAGGACCGACTGCTCGCTCATGCCCGGGCGCAGGGTTCACCGATGGTGACCAACGACAGCCTCGGCGCAAGCGAAGGGGTCGGCTTCGCAGGGAAGGAGTCGACGGGTGAGGGCGACACCGAGACCGCCACGTTCACGCTCGGGCCAAACGCTGCGGTGTTCACCGAGGAGGGTGAGCGGGTGCAGCCCGGCGACGGGCAGACCGGACTCCTCGCCGTGACCGGCCCCATCCCACTCGGTTACTACGGCGACCCGGTCAAGACCGCCGAGACATTCCGCCACTTCGAGGGAACTCGCTGGTCGGTGCCGGGTGACTGGGCGTCGATCGGAGCCGATGGCATGGTCACCCTGCTCGGCCGTGGATCGGTCTCGATCAACACCGGTGGGGAGAAGGTGTACCCCGAAGAGGTCGAGGAAGCCCTGAAACTGCTGCCCGAGGTTGTCGACTGCAATGTGGTCGGCGTGCCCGACCCGCAGTGGGGGGCAGCGGTCACCGCGGTCGTCGAGTTGGCCGAGGGCGCCGCGCCGAGCGATGGGGATCTTGTCGACCGCCTTCGCGGCTCGTTGTCCGGGTTCAAGTTGCCCAAGCACATCGTGCGTGTCGACACCGTGTTCAGAGGCCCGAACGGCAAGGCCGACTACGGGTGGGCCACGGCGGCCGCCCGAGACGCACTCGGCATCGAGGACTGAGCCCGGCGGGAGGATCCCTCCGTCATTTGACGACAGATCGCTGGACAGTCACGCTCGCGTCTGTGCTGAACCGCCTCGACGACTATCCGATCCATCAGACGCCGGAGCCCATTGCGCACCCGGCAACGTCGGACCCGAACGTCTACGACCGCACCTGGTTCAACGGCTACAACCTCGACGGCACCCGGTATTTCGGATTCGGTATTGCTGTCTACCCGCACCGACAGATCCTCGACGCTCACTTCTCCTGCGTCGAAGCAGGTGGACAACAGCACTGTCTCTATGCCTCGCGACGGGCGCCGCAGGAACGCACCGACCAGTCGGTCGGTCCGGTTCGGATGGAAATCGTCGAGCCACTCCGGACCGCCCGCATCATCATCGATGACAACGAGACGGGGATTGCAGCCGACCTGACGTTCTCGGCCCGAACGTCTGCGATCCAAGAGGCCCGGCAGGTGCTGTGGAATCGCCAACGCCGATCGATGGACGCAACCCGGTTCGCCCAGTTCGGACGCTGGCGTGGCACCATCAGCCATCCCGATGGCGAGTTCGTCGTCGACGAGGAGACGTGGCGCGGGACGAAGGATCGCTCCTGGGGGGTGCGGGGCGTCGGTGAGCGGATTCCGGTGGGTGCACCGGCACAAGCGCTGCCCTCCTTCTTTTTTCTGTGGGCACCGCTGCACTGGGACGATCATGTGACCCATGCGGTGTTCTTCGACGGGCCCAACGGTGAGGCGATCGTGCGCGAGGGTCTGACGTCGCCGCTGTATGCCAGCGGTGCCGACATTCCCGACGAACTCGACGAGGTCGCCACCCACATGGCGACTGCGCTGCACCGCGTCGAGTACGCACCAGGCACGCGCTGGGCGAAGCGGGCGGAGCTCGATCTGATCGATATGGACGGTCAGACCCGCTCGATCACGTTGGAACCACAGCTTCGATTCCAGTTCAAAGGGCTCGGCTACGGTCACCCGTCATGGAATCAGGGGGTGTGGAAAGGTGAACTCGCAGTCGAAGGCGAGAGTTTCGATCCGCTCGACCTCGACCCGGAGGCACCCGAGAACATCCATGTGCAACAGGTCGTCACCGTGGCCGACGATCAGGGTCGTACCGGGATCGGTGCGCTCGAGCAACTCGTGATCGGCCCCCACGGACCGTCAGGACTCACCGGTCTGTTCGACGGCGCATCATGACCGAGACGTTCGTGGGGCTCGATCCCGGCTGGATCGCGTCGAACGTCGAGATCGGTGGTGCCACACCGCGAGACGTCGAGTTCGCCGGTTTCATCGGAACCGGCCAGATGAGCCGGAACGCTCGTTGGTCGCTCGACTGGGGAACCAACTCCGGACCGTCGTCGATCGTGGTCAAGATCCCGAGTGCCGACGAGACCGTCCGGAACATTTCGTTCGAACATGGCATTTACCAGAAGGAGTGTGCGTTCTACCGGTCGGTCAAGGAGCTGACGGATGTGGCGGCACCTGCGCTCATTGCGCTCCATGTGGCAACCGACGACTTCTGCCTGGTGCTCGAAGACCTTGCCGGGTCACGACAGGGAGATCAGTTCAGCGAGGCGACCGACGAGCAGCTCGCCTTGGCAATCGATCAAGCCGCAGCGCTGCACGCACCGGTCTGGGGTGCGGTCGATCAGCCGGCGTTCGACATCTTTCGGGACGATCCCGAGGAGCGGGCCGCCGGTTACGACGAACGGATGGCGTTCTTTTACGCCGTCGTACAGGAGCGGCTCGGTGCCGGTCTCGACGCAGATGTGGCCGACCTGCTCGCCGCCTTCGTCGAACGTGCGCCCCGCTATGTGGGCCGTGCCGCGCCGGTGACCCTGGTGCACGGTGACTTCCGTCCGGACAACTTCCTTTTCGGTGTCGACGCCGCCGCTCCTGCGATCATGGTGGTCGACTGGCAGACACTGTCGCTCGGATGCGGCACCACCGATGTGGCGTATCTCCTCGGCGCTGCCGTGCCCCCCGAGCGTCGACGCGAGATCGAGCACGACATGCTGGCTCGCTATGTCGGCGAACTCGCCAGGCGGGGTGTCGACCACCCTCTCCAGCAGTGCCTTGAGGAGTACGCGCTGGGGTCGTTGCACGGGATCGTGATCGCAATGACGGCCACCGTCATGGCCGAACAGACCGACCGGGGCGACGCCCTGTTCACCCTGATGCTCAACCGGCATGGGCGCCACGCGCTCGACATGGGGGCGCTCGACCGGCTCGGCTGACTCCACCGGGCTGGCGGCATGGTCACCGGTCGGGTTGAATCGAGGCAACAAGATCGAAGGCCGGACAAGGGGGTCTGCTGTGGGTCGGCTGGACGGACGGGTCGTGATCGTCACCGGAGCCGGGCGGGGGGTGGGACGTGAGCACGCCCTGCTGATGGCCGGGGAGGGCGCCAAGGTCGTCGTCAACGATCTCGGCGGCGCCCAGGACGGCACGGGAGGCGATACCGGTCCGGCGCAGCAGGTGGTCGACGAAATCAGGGCCATGGGCGGTACTGCGATTGCGAATGGCGACTCGGTGGCGGCGTGGGACAGCTCCAAGCGGATCGTCGATGCGGCGATTGAGACCTACGGCGATCTGCATGCTGTGGTGAACAACGCCGGCATCTTGCGTGACCGGATGTTGGTGTCGATGAGCGAGGAGGAGTGGGACACGGTCATCGACGTCCACCTCAAGGGCACCTGGTTGATGATGAAGCACGCCGCAGCCCACTGGCGAGAGCAGGCGAAGTCAGGTGCAGAGGTGCGGGGTTCGATCGTCAACACCTCGTCGACGTCGGGTCTGCATTCCAATGTCGGGCAGTCGAATTACGGCGCTGCAAAGTCGGCGATCGCAACCCTGTCCATCATCGGCGCCCAAGAACTCGGCCGGTACGGCGTTCGTGTCAATGCGATCGCTCCCGGAGCGAGGACGCGCATGACACTCTCGACCCCGGGACTCGGCGAACGCATCGGCGAACCCGAGGACGGTTCGTTCGACCAGTGGGATCCGGCGAACATCTCCCCGCTCGTCGCCTGGCTGTGCACGGCGGACTGTCCGGCGACTGCGCAGGTGTACTGGGTGGCAGGGAATCGCATCGCTCGTTACCTCGAATGGGCCCGGACCGACATCGCCGACACCGATGGCCGCTGGGAGATCGATGAAGTCGATCGTGTCGTCGGTGCGTGGGAGACCGGCCATGTGCTGTCGCGAGACGTCGTGGTGACCGAGACCCGGCTCGAGTCGCGGCGTGCCGAGTAGTCGATGCCACTGACCGAGGCCGACATCGAGGGTGAGGTTCTCGAGTGGTTCCGCAGTGCATGGGACCCCGACCTCTCGCTTCTCGAGTGGCGGATCTGTCTCCTCGAGTCGGGGTGGGCGGTCCCGTCGTGGACGACCGAGTGGTTCGGGAAGGGCATGCCGCACTGGGTCGATCGGGTCGCGCACACGGCGATCCGGCGGGCCGGAGGTGTCACCCTGCCGCTCGGAGCCGGCGCGAGCCTTGCAGCACCGACGCTGTACGAGCACGGGTCGGACGACCTCAAGCGTCGCGTGCTGGGGGCCGCGCTGACCGGTGAACACACCTGGTGCCAGCTCTTCTCGGAGCCGGGGGCAGGCTCGGATCTGGCCGGGCTCAAGGCGACCGCCACCCTCGACGGCGATACGTGGGTCGTCAACGGCCAGAAGGTCTGGAACACGAGTGCGCACCACGCCGACTTGGCGATCCTCGTCGCCCGCACCGATTGGGAGGCGGTGAAGCATCAGGGCATCACGTACTTCGTCCTCGACATGCGCCAGGCCGGGGTGGAGGTCAGGCCGATCGAGCAGATGAACCATCGCAGCTCGTTCAACGAGGTCTTCATGACCGACGCCGAGATCCCCACTGCGAACGTCGTGGGCGAGATCGGTGGGGGATGGGTGGTGGCCCGCGCAACACTCGCCCACGAGCGCCGATACGCCGGCGAGCGAGTGGTCTCCCTGCGGGCCGATGCCCGCGGTCGGGTGATCGACGAGTTCCGCCTCGAGTACGCCGAGTACAACAAGACCTATGAGTGGTACCCGCAGCGTATGGGTCGCCCCGATCTGCTGGTCGAGCGGGCTCGGGCCGCGGGGGTGATCGACGACCCGGTCCTGCGTGACGACATGATGCGGTTGTGGGCCTTCGAGAAGGCGGCAGCCTGGACCGCCGAGCGAGCCCGAGCCAACCAGGCGCTCGGACGGCCACCGGGGTCAGAGGGATCGATCGGGAAACTTGCGACATCGGAAGTGGCCCGGCGCTGCAACGAGCTCCACGGTCGCATCGCCGGCGCTGCCGCCATGCTCGATCGTTCGGACGACCCGGTCCACGAGGTCGTCGCGGAGATCCTCCTCTCGACACCGGCGCAGTCCATCGCCGGCGGGACCGACGAGATTCAACACAACATCATCGGTGAGAGCATCCTCGGCCTGCCGAAGGAACCGGCTGCCGACCGCGGGATGCCGTTCCGTGAGGTCGGACGTCACTGAGTCGTCCGCTCGATCCCGCCGACGGCCAGACAGGTTTGACGTCTCCGCAACGGCAGCGGGAGGATCGCGTCCATGAGTTACGCCATCACGGACGATCATCGATCGCTCGCCGATGTCGCCCGTGATCTGCTCGCCACTCGAGACATGAGCGCAGCGCATCGGGCCTCGCTCGGTGAGTCGACCGACCGGTTACCCGATCACTGGAACGAGATCGCCGAACTCGGCTGGCTCGGGCTCCATCTCTCCGAAGAGGTCGGTGGTGCCGGTTACGACCTTGCCGAGCTCGCGGTGATTCTGTTCGAATCGGGTTACGCCGTCGCGCCGGGCCCGTTGCTGTCGACGGTTGTCGTGTCGTCGTTTCTCGCGTCGACCGGTGCTGACCCTTCCTTGCTGCCCGGCCTTGCGTCCGGTGAGGTCATTGGCGGTTTCGGCCTCGGCGGTCAACTCGAGGTGGCCGACGACACCGTCACCGGCTCGGCCGGGTTGGTCCTCGGAGCGGAGTTGGCCAGTGTGCTCGTCGTGCCGGTCGGCGACGATGTCGCCGTCATCGACACAGCGTCTGTCGGTGTCTCGGTTGCCGCAGTGGAGAACCTCGATACGTCGCGGCGGGTCGCTGCGGTCACCCTCGATGCGACGCCGGCGACGATCGTTCCCGGTGCGGCGAACGAGCTCCGTCGCCTCGCCCGTGTGCTCGGTTCGGCCGAACTTGCCGGGACGGCGAGAGCGTGCGTCGACCGTGCAACGACCTATGCGAAGGAACGCGTGCAGTTCGGTCGGGTCATCGGCTCGTTCCAGGCGGTCAAACATCATCTGGCGAACATGCTCGTCGCCTCCGAGCTGGCCGTTGCTGCGGCGTGGGGTGCCGCTCGTCCGGGGTTGACCCCGGACGAGGCCGATATCGGTGCCGCGATTGCAGCCTCACTGGCCCTGCCGGCAGCGGTCGAGTGCGCCGAGCTGCACATCCAGATCCTCGGTGGCATCGGGTTCACCTGGGAACACGACGCCCACTTCTTTCTACGCCGGGCCCATGCCGGTCAAGCGGTACTGGCGGGAGACGGCGCGGCCACGGCCGCCGTCGCGACCCTGGCCGCGGCTGGGGTCCGGGCCCAGACCGGCTACGAGGTCGAGGGTGACACCGACGCGCTGCGGCAGGAGTGTCGGGCCTTCATCGAGACCTACCGTGGTCTGCGCGGCAAGGCGGCCCGCCAGGCGATCGCCGACAGCGGCTTCTTGGTGCCGCACTGGCCGACGCCGTACGGGCGCAGCGCGTCGCCGATCGAGCAGTTGGTCATCGACGAGGAGTTCGAGGGAATCCCACGTCCCAACCTGGGCATCAGTGGCTGGAACACCCTCACGATCCTGAACCATGGCACCGACGACCAGATCGAGCGATGGATCTGGCCCAGTCTTCACGGCGACATCGACATCTGTCAGCTCTACTCCGAACCGGAGGCGGGCTCCGATGCAGCCGGTGTGAAGACCCGTGGGGTCAGGGTCGAGGGTGGCTGGAAGGTCACCGGTCAGAAGGTGTGGACAACCGGTGGCCACCTGGCCACCCATGGTTTTGCCACGGTTCGTACCGATCCCGACGCCCCGAAACACCAAGGCATCTCGATGATGGTGATCGAGATGGACGCCCCGGGCGTCGAGGTTCGGCCCTTGAAGCAGATCACCGGCGAAGCACATTTCAACGAGATCTTCTTCGACGACGTGTTCGTCCCCGACGACGACGTGGTCGGACCGGTCAACGGCGGGTGGACCGCAGCACGCGCCAACCTCGGCAACGAGCGGGTCTCGATCGGTGCCTCCTCCGGCGCACGACCCCAGCCGAACCTGATTGGACTGCTGCAGCAGCATGCTCCCGACGATGCGGGGATGCGGCGTGAGGTCGGTGCGCTTGTCGCTGCCGACGCCGCTGCTGCGTTGATCAACGTTCGACGGGTGATTCGTTCTGTCGAAGGCGGTGAGCCGGGGGCAGAGGGTGCTGTGACCAAACTGCTCGGATCGGTCATCGGGCAGGAACGCGCCCGTGTCGCTGCCCGGCTCGTCGGCGAGTCGATGGCGACGGTCTCGGCCGGTGCAGGCGATCCCGCGACCTTTGCACTCCAGGCCCGTTCGAGTTCGATCGCAGGGGGTACGTCGGAGATCGTGCGGAACCAGATCGCGGAACGGGTCCTTGGTCTTCCTCGCGAACCCAATCTCACCTAGGGACAGGACATGCATCTGGAGGGCCTTCGGGCGATCATCATCGGGGGCGCGTCAGGGTTCGCTCGGGCGACCGCCACTCGTATCGCAGCCGGTGGCGGCACCGTTGCGATCCTCGATCGGGAGCAGTCGGCGGGGGCGGACGTTGCGACCGAGCTCGGGGGTACATGGCATCCGTGTGATGTCCTCGATTTCGAGGGCATCGAGGTCGTGATCGAGGAGGCGGTCGCGGCACTGGGCGGCGTCGACGTTGCGCTCAACACTGCAGGTGGTGGTAGGGCGGGGCGCATCGTGGGTCGTGAGGGGCCGTACCCGCTCGAGGACTTTCGACGCATCGTCGACCTGAACCTGATCGCAACGTTCAACACCAACCGGCTCTGTGCCTGGCACATGAGCACGAACGAACCGAATCCCGAGGGAGAACGAGGGCTGCTCATCAACACGGCGTCGATTGCGGCATTCGAGGGGCAGATCGGCCAGGTCTCGTACACCGCCGCAAAAGCGGGCATTGCCGGGATGACACTGACGATCGCACGCGATCTGGGCTCGATGGGTATCCGGTGCGTGACTATTGCGCCGAGCTTGTTCGCCACGGGGCTGACCGCCGGTGTCACCGAGGAGCGCGGTATGCAGCTGACGAAGGACGCAGCGTTCCCGAAGCGACTCGGAGTCCCCGACGAATTCGGTCGGCTGGCGGTGGCGATCATCGAGAACCCGATGCTCAACGGCGACACCATTCGACTCGACGCCGGCACGCGGTTTGCGCCCAAGTAGGAACGGCCTGTCATGAAGATCGGCACTGGCATTCGCTACGCCCAGCCGTTCCGGGAGTCCGTCGACCGAATCGTCGAACTGGAGCGGGCCGGCCTCGATGTCGTGTGGGTCAGTGAGGCCTACAGCGTCGATGCCGTGAGCCGGGTCGGCTACCTTGCCGCGGCAACCGAACGGGTCGAGATCGGTACGGCAATCATCAACGTGTATTCCCGCTCGGCAGCGGCGATCGCGCAGACCGCGGCCGGGTGCGACCTGATCAGCGACGGCCGGTTCATCCTCGGGCTCGGGGCGAGCGGTCCGCAGGTCGTCGAAGGCTTTCACGGCATTGCGTACGAGAAGCCGGTGAAGCGCATCAGCGAGTACATCGACGTCGTTCGCATGGCCATGCGTCGAGAGAAGCTCGAGTACGACGGGGAGACGGTGCAACTGCCGTTGCCCGATGGGCTCGGGACCGGACTCGGCAAAGCGCTGAAGATCATCAATCACCTGCCTCGGCCGAGTGTGCCGATCTGGTGGGCGTCACTGATGCCGCGCGCTGTCGCCGAGACGGCCCGCTGTGCCGAGGGGTGGTTGCCCACGAGCTATCTGCCCGACGCGATTCCCCAGATCTGGGGCGATGCGCTGGCGAAGGGAATGGCCGATCGTCCGGCGAATCTGGGTCCACTCCAGATCTCGAAGGGCGCACTGGTTGCGATCGGTGACGAGTACGCAGGCGACGGTGCCGATGTCGTTCTCGACCACGACCGAAACAACACTGCCCTCTACTGGGGCGGCATGGGTGCTCGCACCAAGAACTTCTACAACGACATCGCATGCAAGATGGGCTTCGAGGCGGACGCGCAGCGCATCCAGGAGCTCTATCTCGACGGCCACAAGGCCGAGGCGGCTGCGGCGGTGCCCCGTGACTACCTCGAGCGAGCCCACCTCGTCGGCCCGGCGTCGATCGTGGGGGAGCGCCTGGCCCGCTGGAAGGATGCAGGTGTGACGCATCTCAGTGTCTCGTTCGCAGGGTCCGATCCGGTCGGGACCCTTCGGAAGCTTCGTTCGCTCATCGAGGAGCTCTGAGCGGGCCGACGAGGTCGAGTCCCTCGACCGGTTCGATCCACGGGAGGGGGCCGCTTCGGAGATGGCCGGCCGTCGGTGTCGGGAAGTGGGTACCGAGCACCAAGGTGTCGGTGTCGGCGAGTCGTGCGACCAGTCGTTCCCGAGTTCGCGTTGCTTCGGCGGAGTCGTGGTCGGCGATCTCGGCCGAGACGGACGGGTAGGTGAACTGCAGCGGCGAATGCACTGCGTCGCCGGTGATCAACGCAGTGGCGGTGTCGGTCTCGATCGAGAGGCAGACGTGGCCGGGAGAATGGCCCGGCGAGGGAACCAGGCAGGTCCAGGGATCGATCCGATGGTCGGTTGCCACAGGGTGGAGCACCTCTGCGTCGAGCAACGGTCGGATGCTCTCCTCGACGACATCCATGTGATCGTCGGCGAGGGTGGCTGCCAGTTCTGGTTCGGCGACGAGGTACTTGGCGTTCGGGAACGTCGGTTGCAAGACGCCGTCGATCTCGATCGTGTTGCACCCGATGTGGTCGAAGTGCAGGTGGGTGCAGACGACGACGTCCACGCCATCTCGGCCGCCAGGAATGATGGCGCTGAGCCGGTCGAGAAATGTCGGATCGGTCTGCATCGATCGCGGTTGATGGGTGCCGACACAGGTGTCGACCACGATCGTGGTGTCGGGCGTCTCGACCAGGAAGCTGTGACACGACAGGAGGAGGCGCCGCTTGTCTTCGGTGAAGAAGGGAGCCGCCCATGCGCCGGCTGCGTCGATCTGTTCCTCGGTGAGCTCGGGGAGGAACATCCGCGCCGAGAACTCGGTGATGCCTTCGACGACCCGGGCCACCGTGATCGGCCCGATGCGCCAATGCAGCACGGGCTCGTCGCACAGATGGAAGGGGGCCTGACGGGGTGTGTTCATGGGCGCAGAACGTACTCTGTGGCCGTGAACGACGTTCGTCTCGCCGGCCCCGAGGATCGTCCGCGCATCGTTGCCACGGTCGTCGCAGCGTTCGATCAGGACCCGGCATTTCGTGCGTTCTTCGGCAACGGTGCCGACTTCGCCGATCTTGCGAGGGTCTACGTGGAGGCGAGCGCAACAAGGCGAATTGCGGTCGGTGGTGTGTGGCTCGGCGCCGGTGGTGATGCCGTGGCGTTGTGGTCACCGCCCGTCGGGTCGGCCGACGTCCCTTCGATCGTTGCCGACCTTCCTGCCGACGTCGCGGCCCGGCTTGCGGTGTATGACGGGGCTGTGGAACAGGCGATTCCGTCTGCGCCGCACTGGTACCTCGGGATGTTGGCCTCGCATCCCGCCCGTCGTGGTGAGGGACTCGCCCGTCGCGTCGCTGAGCCTGGGTTGGCTGCTGCACGAGCAGACGGGGTGCCCGCCGTGCTGGAGACCACCAACCCGGCAAACGTCGTCATGTACGAGCGCAGTGGGTGGCGGGTGATTGCCGAGGCCACTGATGTCCTCGGCCTCGACGTCTGGGTCTTGCAGGCCGAGTGAGTTCAGCTGCGTCTCAGGTCGACCGCGGGGGTGGCTGGTAGTCGGTATTGCGGTCGATCGTCATGTACATGTCGTTGGCGATCGGATCCTCGATCTCTTCGGCAATCTGCCCCAGAAGACCTGCACAGCGAGCGAGGAGCGCGAAACCTCGCATCACTCCCATCGGAAGGCCAGCATCAGCCAACACGGCGCTACAGACACCGGCTCCGTTGAGTGGCAGCGACCGTCCGAGGATCTCGGGGTGCATGTCGGATCACAGGGAATCGATCCCGATGTGGCGTGGGCAAAGCTCGCCAGCCTTGCCGAGGGGGCGGCGCTGGCCTCTGATCGCCTGTTCTGATCGGACACGATCGACACACCGAGTTCCCACATTACGGGAACTTCTTGAGACCATTCCCGTAGAGCGGTACTCTCGTTGCTGGGATGGGAACGGTGCAAAGCGTCGATCGAGCGCTCCTGCTGCTGACCGAGATCGGTCGCGAGCCGGGTGGCCTCGTCGACCTCTCACAACGAGTGAATCTTGCGACCAGCACGACCGGTCGACTGCTCGGCACCCTCGAGACGGCGGGAGCAATCGTTCGCGACAACGCGAGCTGCTACCACATCGGGCCCCTCGTTCATTCCATGGTGTCGGCGCCCGAACCCACCGCGAGTCTCGAAGCGATTGTCCATCCGCACCTCGTCGAACTGAGTGAACTGCTGGACGAGGCTGCCTGCCTCGCCATTGCGTCCGGCGACGACACGATCACCGTCGATCAGGTTGACGCCCCCAAGCCGATCCAGGCCGAGAACTGGACCGGCACCCGTGTGCCGATGCATGCCGGCGGCGCCGGGGCGGTCGTGATGGCGACGTGGGACGACGCCGACGTCGAGCGGTACCTCGCCGGCGATCTCACCAGGTGTTCGGCCAACACCGTCACCGATCCCGATCAGCTCTGGGTCCGCATTCGCGATGCCCGTGCACGCGGCGTGATGTGGAGCCACGGTGAGTATGTCGACGGGTTGTCGTCGTGCTCGGCAGCGGTCATCGACGGCACCGGCCGCGCCCTCGGCGCGCTCTACGTGTACGGCCCGTCGTTTCGCTACCCGGCCGACGGCGATGCCGACCGCATCGCTGCGGTCGTCCTCGACCGAGCAGCGCGCATCTCGGCCGAACTCGGTTGGAGCCGAGGACGATCGCGCGAGATGACGGTCCGACCGTCATGACCGTGCCCGACCGGTCGAACGACACCGCTGCGCCTCGGCGGCGCCGCAGCGGCCGCCGTGAGCGGTCGAGCGGTCCGCGTACGCCGCCGCAGCGACCGTGGCAGTTGTACCGGCGGACGTTCGAGCCGACCGCAATCGTCAGTGAGGACGAGCTCGAGGCCATCCACCTGGCATCGCTCGAGGTCCTGCGCGACACCGGTATGGACTTCTTGCACCCGCACGCACTGGCGCTGTGGGCTCGAGCGGGGGCGAGCGTCGATGGTGAGCGAGTCCGCTTCGATCCGGAACTCATCACCGACCTGGTCTCGTCGGTGCCCTCGGAGTTCACGATGCACGCCCCCGATCCTCGCTATGACGTTCGGATCGGCGGTGACAACGTGGTGTTCACGTCGGTGGCCAGTGCACCCAACTACACCGATCGCGCCGGTGGACGCCGCACCGGCAACCAGAACGACTTCCGCACCCTCCTGCGGCTCTGCCAGACGCTGAACATCGTCCAGAGTCATGGCGGGTACCCGGTCGAACCGGTCGACCTCCACGCCTCGATCAGACACCTGGAGGCCACCCGAGACATCCTCACGCTCGCGCCCAAGGCCGTGAATGTGTACTCGCTCGGCGCCCAGCGCAACATCGATTGTCTCGAGATGGTGCGTATCGTCCGAGGTCTCACCGAGGACGAGATCGACACCCACCCCATCGTTCACTCCGTGATCAACGTCAGCTCGCCCCTCCGCCTCGACGTTCCGATGCTCGAGGGCATCATGCAGTACTCGGCCCGCAACCAGCCGATCATCCTCACACCGTTCACGTTGGCCGGCGCAATGGCGCCGGTGACGGTGGCGGGTGCTGTCGTGCAACAAAACGCCGAGGCGCTCGCCGGTATCGCGTTCACACAACTCGTTCGTCGCGGCGCACCGGTCATGTACGGGGGGTTCACCAGCAACGTCGACATGCAGTCCGGCTCGCCGGCGTTCGGCACGCCAGAGTTCATGCAGTCGGCGATGCTCGGTGGCCAACTCGCCCGCCGCTACGGATTTCCCTACCGCAGTTCCAACGTCTGTGCCGCGAACGCCATCGACGTCCAGGCGGGCTACGAGAGCGTCTTCTCCCTGTGGGGCGCGATCATGGGCGGTGCCAACCTCGTCTTCCACGGCGCCGGGTGGATGGAGGGGGGCCTCCACGCAAGTCCTGAGAAGCTGGTCATCGACGCCGACCTCTTGCAGATGGTGGGGACGTTTCTCGAACCGGTCCTCGTCGACGATGACGCCCTCGCCGTCGAGGCCATCGCCGAAGTCGGTCCCGGGGGCCATCATTTCGGCACCCAGCACACCCAGGACCGCTATCGGGATGCCTTCTACAAGCCGATGATCTCCGACTGGCGAAATTTCGAGACCTGGGACGAGGCCGGCCGCCCGACGTCGTATGACCATGCCGAACGGCGGGTCGAGGAATTGCTGGCTGCCTATGAGCAGCCACCGATGGACGACGCAGTCCGGGCCGAGCTCGACGACTATGTCGACCGTCGCATCGCCGAGGGCGGCGTTGCGACCGACTTCTAGGAGACGACGGTGGTGAACATCCCTGTACAACCCGACCTGACCGACTGGACCGACGAGGCAGCATGGCGCGGTACGAGAGCACCGCTGCGTCGGTCGAGCGGTCTCCACCCGTCGGCCTACGTCGACGACCGGTTCTTTGCGCTCGAGCAGCAACTCGTGTTCGAACGGGCATGGGTCACCATCGGTCTGGCCGGCGAGGTCTCCGAATCCGGTCCGCTGCTCGTCCGGCAGCTCGGGCAGAAATCGATCATCGTCACCCGGGGTGAGGACGGTGAGCTTCGCGGCTTTCTCAACGCGTGCCGTCATCGAGGGACCGAGCTTGCGGAGGCCGACTGTGAGGTCTCCGGCATCATTCGCTGCCCCTACCACCGGTGGGGGTACGGCACCGACGGCACGCTGAAGGCCACACCGTTGTTCGACGAGGTTCCGCGCGACGACTTCGACCCCGCCGACTTCGGACTCATCCCGGTGCGGGTTGCCACGTGGGGCCCGCTCCTGTTCGCCTGCCTCGCCGCCGACACCCCGCCGCTCGACCAGTGGCTCGGCGATCTGCCCGAACGTATGGGCGGCTATGGCTTCGAGCAGTGGCGCATCGAGGAAACCGCGGTCCTCGACATCGCCGCCAACTGGAAGCTCATCAGCGAGAACTTCCAGGAGTACTACCACCTCACATGGGTCCATCCCGAGCTGGCCAAGGTCAGTCGGGTCAAAGACCACTACCGCTACCAGGGCCCCGGGATGTACTGCGGCCAGACCACCACGCCGGTGTCGGGTGATGACCGCGACGACTGGCTCGTGCTGCCTGCTGCTGACGGACTGGACGACTCCGACGCCACCAGTGGTCGTCACATCGCCATCTACCCGAACGTCATCTTCTCGGTGCTGCCGAACCATGTCTTCGTCATGCGCCTCGATCCGGTGGCCCCTGGCCTCACCCGCGAGACGTGCACGTTCCTGTTGCCCCCGTCCACTCCCGAGCTCATCGGGGGTGAGCTCGATGCCACCCGTGCATTCTGGTTCGACGTCAACAACGAAGACATCGACATCTGCCAGCGCGGCCAGCGCGGCCTCGCCCGGGGCAACGTTCCCGCCGGCCCACTCGCTCCCCGTTTCGAGGAACCACTTCATCGGTTCCACAACATGCTCGCCGACTGCATGACCGCCGACTCCCTCGCCGGGATCGACGTGCCTGCAGGCGATGACGGTTCCGAAGCGTCTCGCCTCGGAACCGGTCCCAACCCCACCCCACCAACCATCGAGCAGTACTCGTGAAGGTCCTCCCATGAAAACCAACACCCAGGTCGTCGTCGTCGGCGGTGGCGTCGTCGGAGCATCCGTCCTCTACCACCTTGCCAAGGGAGGCTGGACCGACGTCGTGTTGTTGGAACGGGCCGAGTACACGGCAGGTTCGACCTGGCACTCTGCGGGCGGCATGCACACCCTGAACGGGGACCCCAACGTCGCCAAACTGCAGCAGTACACGATCGAGCTGTACGACGAGATCCAGCGCGAGTCCGGTATCGACGCGTCGATGCACATCACCGGTGGTGTCGCGCTGGCCGACACACCGGAGCGGATGGACTGGCTCCGCATGACCCATGCTCGCGGCCGCTACCTCGGGATGGAGACCGAACTCATCTCGACCAAGGAAGCCAAAGACCTCCTGCCGATCCTCGACGAGCAGTACTTCGTCGGAGCCATGTGGGACGCTCATGAGGGCCATCTCGACCCGTCCCAGATCACCCACGGCTACCTCGAGTGCAGCCGCAAACTGGGCGCCGAGACCTACCGCCACACCTGGGTCCGTGACATCAACCGCACCTCCGACGGGGGTTGGGAACTCGTCCTCTACGACACCACCAACGACGAGGACAGGGGGGTGATCCGCTGTGAGCACGTCGTCAACGCCGGCGGTCTGTGGGCCCGCGAAGTCGGCCGGATGGTCGGCCTCGAGCTGCCTCTCCTCGCAATGGAGCACATGTACCTGTTGACCGAGGAGATCCCCGAGGTCGTGCAGTACAACCAGCAGCACGGCAAGGAGATCATTCATGCCGTCGACTTCGGTGGCGAGATCTATATGCGACAGGAGGGCAACGGCCTGCTGATGGGCACCTATGAGCGCAACGGCAAGCCGTGGTCGGCCAAGCAGACGCCATGGGATTTCGGCGCCCGCCTGCTCACACCTGACCTCGAACGCATCGCCGAATCACTCGACACCGGGTTCAAGCACTTCCCGATCTTTGCCGAGGCCGGCATCAAACAGGTCGTCAACGGCCCGTTCACCTTTGCTCCCGACGGCAACCCGCTGATCGGTCCGGTCCGAGGGCTGCCCGGTTTCTGGTCGGCGTGCGCAGTCATGGCCGGTCTGTCGCAGTCGGGGGGTGTCGGTCTGTCGGTGGCCAACTGGATGATCGAAGGTGACCCCGGCGCCGATGTGTGGGGCATGGACATCGCCCGGTACGGCGACTTTGCGACCATGGCCTACACCAACGAGAAGGTGCGTGAGAACTACTCCCGCCGTTTCCGGATCACCTTTCCGAACGAGTTTCTGCCGATGGGTCGCAACGTCCAGACCTCACCGATCTATGACCGACTCGTCAGCCGGAATGCCGTGTTCGGTGACGGCTACGGCCTGGAAGCAGCCCTGTGGTTCCAAAACGATGGCGAGGAACCGGTCGAGGAGGTCACCTTCGGCCGATCGAACGCCTGGGACCGCGTGCGCGCCGAGACACTCGCCGTTCGTGCAAGTGTCGGACTGTTCGAGACCACCGGATTCTCGAAGTTCCGGTTCACCGGCCCAGGAGCTCGTCAGTACCTGGACAGGGTCCTCGCCGGTCGTCTCCCGAACCCGGGCCGTATGGCACTGACACCGATGACCAACCACAACGGCAACCTGATCGGTGACCTGACCGTCGCCACGCTCGGCGCAGCGATCGGCGAGGCCGAAGGACCCGAGTCGACCGTGACCGGCGGTGCGACCGGCAATACCCGTTCGCACGAGACGTTCGTCCTCTTCGGGTCGGGAGCCGCCGAGCGCTACTACGAGCGGTGGTTCGACATGCATCTGCCCGGCGACGGGTCGGTTCGCTACGAGACCCTCGGGTTCGAAACCTGCGGCCTCTCGATCTGCGGACCCAACGCACGCGCCGTCCTCGAAAAGGTCACCGACGCCGACGTGAGCCAGGCCGGGATGCGGTTCATGGCGTTCACGGAGATGAACATCGGTCTTGCCCCGGTGTGGTGTGGCCGCGTGACGTTCACCGGAGACCTCGGATACGAATTCTGGATGCCGGCGCGCTATCAGCGATACGTCTACGAGTTGTTGGTCGAAGCCGGTGAGGAGTTCGGCATGCAACTGTTCGGTCTTCACGCCCTCAACTCGCTACGACTCGAGAAGAGCTTCGGCGGTTGGGCCCGCGAGTACCGGCCCATCTACGACCCGTTCGAGGCCAACCTCGGCCGGTTCATCCGCATGGAGAAGGAGTTCATCGGTCGTGACGCACTGGCGGCGAAGTACGGCGACGGTGGTCCGGGTGGGGCGAGAGCACTCACGACGTTCGCAGTGGAGAGCGAATCGGGTCGCGACGGTGTCGATGTGATCGGTGATGAGCCGATCTGGCACGGTGGCGAGGTCGTCGGCTGGGTGACATCGGGGGGCTACGCCCATCACAGCGAGACATCGGTGGCCCTCGGCTATGTGCCAACTGCATTGGCTGCGTCCGACGGACCGTGGGAGATCGAAGTCGTCGGTGTCAAACGGTCGGCGAAACGCATCGACGGGTGTCTGTGGGATCGCGACGGCGAGCGGATGCGGGGGTAGAGACATGGGCGGTCGCATTCGCAGGTCGGTCCAGGAGGCACTCGACGGCACCGCCGAAATGGCGCGCGCCGCGGGTGACCTCCATCATCTGAACATCGGGCCCGGTGCAACGCTCGAAGCCGAGTGGATCGCAGACGGTCTCGAACTTCCCGATCTGCCGGCGATGCGGCAGTACCGGGTCGACCGGACGGTCGAAGCCCTGCAGACGTACCGCTGTGACGGGGTGCTCGTCATGGACCCCATGAACATTCGCTACGTCTCCGACACCACCAACATGCAGCTGTGGGTGATGCACAATGCCGCCCGCTATGCCTTCGTGAGCGGCGACGGCGAGGTCACCGTCTGGGATTACGAGGGCTGCGAGTTCCTCTCGGGTCACAGTCATGTGGTCACCGAGGTACGCCCGGCGATCGGCTCGACCTACTTCCTCGCCGGGAGCCGCTACGAGGAACTCACCCATCGGTGGGCAGCCGATCTGCTCGACGTCATCGGTGAGCGTTGTGGCTCCAATCCCCGCATCGCTGTCGACCAGTGCAGCTATCTCGGCTTCAAGGCTCTGGAAGCAGGGGGTCTCTCGATCGCCAACGGCCAGGAGATCATGGAGGAGGCTCGCAAGATCAAGGGTCCCGACGAGATCCGGGCGATGCGCTGCTCGGCCCATGCCTGCCAGGCGGCGATGGGCGACATGCGTCGGCGCATGGAGCCCGGGATGACCGAACGTGAGATCTGGGCCAAGCTCCACGAGGGCAACATCGCCCGGGGTGGCGAGTGGATCGAGACGCAGATTCTCTCGTCCGGCCCGCGCACCAATCCCTGGTTCCAAGAGGCATCGGCCCGTGTCGTCGACAATGGCGACATCGTCGCCTACGACACCGATCTCGTCGGGGCCTACGGGATGATGGTCGACATCTCCCGTACGTGGGTCTGTGGCGACAAGGCGCCGACGGGGCATCAGCAGCAACTGTTCGACATGGCCGACGAGATGGTGCGATCGAACGCCGAGCTGCTCACGCCGGGCCGCAGCTTCCGTGAACTCACCTTCGACTCGACCATGCCACCACGGGAGCAGTACCGGCACTACTCGGTGAAGTTTCACGGGGTCGGCCAGTGTGACGAGTACCCCGACATCTATCACCCGTGGGCCTGGGACGAGTGGGGGCTCGACGATCATCTCGAGGTCGGCATGGTGCTCTCGAGCGAGAGCTACATCGGTTCCCGCGACGGCGGTGAGGGCGTGAAGCTCGAAAACCAGTATCTGGTGACCGAGCATGGCCCAGAACTGCTCACCGACTTCCCGGTGAGCCTCGTCGAGTGACCGTCTAGGACCATGCTGGGTTCGACCTAGAGTGGCGTTCATGGCTGTCCCCGATGTTGCGCACCGATTCCTCGCTGCGTTGAACCACGGCGATGTGGAGGCGGCCCGAGGGTGTTACCACCCGGATGCGGACATTTGGCACGACTTCGACGGGGTCACCCAGACCGTCGATCAGAACATGGCGCTGATGGCCGCGATGGGAAGGCGGGCGTTGCATCGCGAGTACGTCATTCGGCGTCTCGAACCGATCGAGGGTGGTTATCTCCAGCAGCACACGTTGAAGATCACGACCCTCGCAGGTCAAGACCTTGTCGCCGAAGCGATCGCGCTTGTTCAGGTGGGCGACGATGGGCTGATCCACCGACTCGACGAGTGGATCAATCCGGCGTCACTCACTGCGTTGTTCGAGTAGCAGGCTCTACTCGAGGCGGCCTGCGGTCTGATCGCCGGGCCGGGCCACCTCGGCGTACGGGTCGTCGGTCATGCCGTAGCTGTTCCACGGGGTGAAGCCGGCGAGTCTGAGCAGTTCCGGATCCATCGCCGTGCGGGTCTCGGTGCGCATGCCGTACGTCAGGTTTGCGAGCGATCGGACGATCGGTGCGCAGAAGTAGGTGACCACACCGAAGCGCGGGTGATCAGAGGTGTTGAGGCCGGCAGCATGCCAGGTCCGTCCCTCCCACACGAGCAAGGAGCCGGCTGGCGCTTCGATTGCAATCTCGCCGTAGTCGGTGCGGCTCGGATCGGGCTGACAGCCGGCGAGGTGGCTGCCCGGCACGATTCGGGTCGCGCCGTTCTCCACGGTGAACTCGTTCGCCATCCACATCATGTTGCAGACCATCGGCGGTGAGATCGGGGAGTCGGCCGGCGTCGGCTCGCCGTACGGTCCCGACGTTCGGGTCAGGTCGCCCTGCCGCACGTGGGGAGTGCCTGGCATCGTCGGCTGGGGCATCCACCACTGATCGAGGTGGAGCGCCATCGGCTTGTTGCCTGGGTGGGTGATGTGGGCATCGACCGACGACAGGATGTGGTCGACACCGAGGACGTGGGTGGCGAGTGCCCGAGCGGTTGGGTGCAGGGCCAGCGCCTGGAACTCGTCACCCTTGGCGAGCAACTGGTACACCCACTGGTTGATGTCGTCGTCTCCGTCGGCCGGATAGTGGAAATCGAGCGCCTGCGAGCGTTCTGCAGCCGCCTGGGCACTGATCCTGTCCGTCAGCGCGGCCGCCTCATCGGCCGAGAGCGCATCGGCCACGATGCAATACCCGAACTCGTCGAGGTCGGCCCGGTGTCGGTCGGGATCGGTTGACGGCTGCGGAAGCGGCATGGACGCGACGGTAGCGATCAGTCGATGAGCGCGTCGGATCGCACGCGCGCCCGCTCGGCGTCGACATGCTCCTGCATCACCCGGCCAAACAGTTGTCGGGTGCGGGTAACGCGACCGATCACACCGGGTTCGCGGGTGTAGGCGAAGATCGCAGCGTGTCGGGGTCGGCTGGTGGCCGGCACCCGCGAGACCTGGTGGAGACTGTGGCGACCCTGGAAGATCTGCAGGTCGCCGGGGCGGAGGTCGAGCGTGTGAACACCGGTGGGATCTCCGCCGAGCACACGAGCGATGCGATCGAAGCCCTCGTCGTCGGCGCTACGGATCGCCGGGCAATACTCGAACAGGCCACCCTCGTCGGCTTCCTGCACCAGGACGGTGACGGCGAAGTCGTTCGTGTCGAAGTGCCAGGTGAACAGCTGGCCCGGGTCGAGAATGTTGGCGGTGAGTCCTGCAAGCGGATCGGCGTAGCAGTGGAGCTCGGGGATCTCGAGGCAGTCGGCCAGGAAGCGGGCGAGTTCGGGTGCCCGAAACATCACGTCGGTGGCACAGCCGGGATCCCATGCGTCGCCCGGGATGAAACCGCTCGAGCGTTCGAGGAACGTGTTGACCGGATGGTGGCCGGGAAACTCGTCGTTGACCTCGGTGTGGAAGTACGGGTTCATCATCTGTGTCGAGAAGTGCGTGGTGTGCTTTCGCTCGATGATCTCGTCGTTGAGCAGCCCAACCGCCTCGGGTCGAACGAGGTCCTTGACGACCGCACAGCCAACCGACCGCAACCCCTGGCGTGCAGCGGCGACAGCTGCAAGGTATGCGGTCGAGTCGGGTTCGTGGAGCGGGTAGCGGTCGAGGTCCACGATCTCGGAGAGCTGGTACATGGCCCACAGTGTGTTCGATCATCGGCGCCGTGAAAAGAACCCGTCTCGACGTCGTGAACTGTGACAGATGACCGCTCGTTAGCCGCAGGCCCAGCCCTACGGTTTCAATCCTGATCGAAACGATCGGAATTAGGAGCAACCATGGCCTTCGCCGAGATCAGTGTGCACGATGCCTATCAACTCCTCGCAGAGGACCCCGCAGCAGTGCTCGTCGACGTGCGCACGCCACAGGAATGGAACCTGGTGGGGATCCCCGTTCTCGACGCGATCGGTAAACAGGCACGGATGGTGATGTGGACCGCCTACGGCTCCGGCACGCCCAATCCCGATTTCGTCGAACAAGCCACCGGCGGCCTCGATCCCTCGACGCCGCTGTTGTTTCTGTGCCGCAGTGGCGTCCGCTCCCAGGGTGCGGGGGCCG
>JBMTIM010000011.1:0-62365 GCA_049437325.1 Acidimicrobiales bacterium | reverse complement strand
GCGGAACTCGCGACGTCGGTGCTGGCCGACAGCACCAGTCCGGCGATCGCCATGGAGAACGCAGCGAGGGCAGCGGTTGAGCGGGAGGCGGTTCGTCTCATGATGTGTTGCCGGTGCCTTCGTATGTTGTCGAACTGGTCATGTGAGTGTCGGTCATCAACCGTCCGAACTTGAGCCAAGTCCGAGTCTGGGTGACACATGGACGCTACGACATACCTAGCTCGTGGCCAACGCGCGTGAACGAACTCTTCACGCGCCCCGGCGCGCGTCCCACAACCATTCGAGTCACTGTGCCCAGGACGGGGTTCGAACCCGTACGACCCCAGAGGGTCCGGGGGGTTTAAGCCCCCTGCGTCTGCCAATTCCGCCACCCGGGCCCTGCAGCACCGTACCCGGCCCGACACCCCTGCATCGCCGAAGATTACGCAGCAGCAAGCTCACCCGGGTCGTCGACAGCAAGCCACAGCGCAGCACGCGCCCGGTCGGCTTTCGCCCCCGACAGGTCGTTCGCCACCACCACACCCTCGATCATGTCGGCAACCACCGCCGACCACGGGCGGCCCTTGAGAGCCACCGCCACAGTCGGCACCCCTCCTCGACGCCGCAGCGTCCGATGGACCCCCGCAAGGCCGGGAGGTGAACGAAACCCGGGTACGACGAGGGAACGCAACCTCGCCGCATGCCCGAGAGAACGTGCCGCAGCAGCAAACCGAAGACTCGTCGCTTCCACCGATCTCCACTTTGCCCGTGGGGTGTGACATTGCGCCGTCGAAGATGTCGCCGTCCCCCGTCAACCAGGCCGATGTGACAACCTCGGGGCGTGGAGTCGGCACCGGCGCTCAACCCAGCCCAGCAAGACGTACTCGAGCAGCTGGGTGCGCCCCGAGAACAGCGGCCGCGCTTCGATGCCGCACTGCGGCACCAGCTCCGGCGTGAGCTCGACGACGCGCTCAAGCCGCTGCTTCCCGATCTGCCACCAGACGACACGATGTTCGTGTCCAAGCACCTCCTTGGACGGATCATGGGCTGCGAGAAGCGGTTCCTGGCCGAAGACGACGACCAGTTCGCATGGTCGGTACCACTTGCCCGCGGCACGATCGCGCACAAGGCAATCGAGCTGTCGATTCATTGGCGCCGCGAACCCGACCCACTCGTACTCGTCGACGAGTCGATCGCTCGACTCTCCGAAGGAATCGACGGCCTCGGTGACTGGCTCCAGGGGTGTTCCGAGGTCGAACGGGCCGAACTCAGAGCCGAGGCCAACGACCGGGTTGTCAAGTTCCTCGAATGCTGGCCACCGCTCAAAGCGCAGTGGCGACCGGTGACCGAAAGCCGGCTTCGTCTCGAGTTGCACGATCGGATCGTGCTCAGCGGCAAGGTCGACCTGGCCCTCGGGCAGGCCGACGGCGACCTGGCCGGCAAGGTCCTCGTCGACTTGAAGACCGGTGGGTTCTCACCCCAACACCTCGAAGATCTCCGCTTCTATGCCCTGATCGAAGCCGTGCGGCTCGGCACCCCACCGCGACTCCTGGCCACCTACTACCTCGACCAAGGCCGGTTCCTCCCCGAACCCGTCACCGAAAAACTGCTGTACTCGACAGTCGCCCGAGTGATCGACGGCATCGCCCGGATTCTCGAAACCCGCAAACGAGAACGAGAACCGCACACATCACCAGGCCCGGCGTGTCGATGGTGCGTCGCGCTTCGCGACTGTGACGCCGGACGCCGCCATCTCGACGACAGCGACGAGGCAGGCCCCGACGACGGCTGGTGAACGACCACCGGCCCGAAGCGCATCACGCGCGGTAGCTCGAAGGTGGCGCCGGCGTCGACGGGTGGACCTCGGCGGCGGCGGACGGTTCGTACGAGCCCACCTCGTCGTCGAGGCCCGACAATCGGCCGCCGATCGTCAACACCAGGCCGATCGAGATGAACATGCCACCAGCGACGGCGTAGGCGAACCGCGGGTCCGTGGCATCGATGAGGCGGCCGAGCAGCAGCTGGCCGAGCGGGTTCGTCGCCGTCATCATCGTGATGTACACGGCCAACACCTTGGCCCGAATCGCCTCGTCGACCTGAAGCTGAATCGCCGTGTTGAGCGTGCTCGCCGACGTGAGATGGGCAGATCCCATCATGAACCCACCGACGAGCACAACCGCAAACACCGGCGAGAAGGCGATGACGAGTGTTCCAGCGGCGTAGAGCAGGAACGCAAAGGACTGAATCTGCGACCGCTTGAAACGCGCCGCTGCACCGGCGACGAACGGCGAGGACAACACGGCGCCGAGCCCCACAAACGACAGGATGTATCCAAACCCCCGCTCACCCTGATCGAAGACGTCCTCGGCCACCGTGACCGACAGCATCTGCATCGACATCCCGAAGAATCCGATCATGGTGACCGCCAACAACGCAGTGCGGATCCCTCGCTGGGCGAAGGCGTATGTCGCCGCCCCAACAAAATCGCGGACTGGTCTCATCGGTGCTGCTCGCCGGACTCCGTCGCTGTCGAAGCGCATCAGGGCCAGCCCTGTGAGCACCGCCCCGTAGGACACTGCATTGACAACAAAGGCCACACCCGGCCCCCACCCCGCCACGACCGCGCCACCGAGGGCGGGGCCGACCATGCGTGAGGCGTTGAACTGCGCCGAGTTGAGGGTGATACCCGAAAGCATCTGCTGACGAGGAACGAGATCGGCGACGATCGCCTGCCAGGCCGGCAGGTTCAGTCCGGCACTCACCCCCACAGCGACCGACATCGCCACGAACGCCGCCGCCGAGCGCACGCCGCCGAACCAGAGCGCAGCCATCCCGAGTGCCGGCAACGACTGCAGCAGTTGGGTGACCAGCAGCACCTTGCGTCGCTGGTACCGATCCGCGATCGCGCCACCCCATGGCCCCATCAGCGCCATCGGCATGATCTGCGCAAACCCGGCAAGTCCAACCCACGCAGCACTACCGGTCAGATCGAACACGACGATCGGAACCGCCACCGTCTGAAACCATCGGCCGATGTTGGAGATCAGACCCCCAAACCAAAACAGCCGGTAGTTCCGGATCCGGAAGACCTCGAGGGCCGCACGAAAGGAGCCCGTCACGAGGGACCGATGAGGTACGGAAACCAGTCGGGACGAAGCCGATCGCCGTCGCGCATGCCGTGGTCAGGAAACGGCGGCGACGTCGGACCCGGCCGGGAGACATAGCGAGCGTCGTCGCCGACGAGCCGCAACGAGAACGCCCGACGCCGCTCATGACCGGGATTTCCTCGGGCGCCGTGGCACACACCGAAGTGAAACGCCACCGCGTCACCAGGCTCGAGTGCCCACTCGAGCACGTCGTAGCGGTTGGGTTCGGCATCGGGATCGGGCACCGGCAGGTAGTCGTCGGCATGCGCATAGAAGTCGTCGCCCGCCAGCCACCTCACCGGCACCACATCTCGCTCCCAACGATGCGAACCGGCGATGACCCGCAACGTCGTGCCGGTCGAGACCGGATCGAGCGGGATCCAGAAGCTGAGCGTCTGCGACCCCTCGACGAAATAATAGGGGCGATCGGAGTGCCACGGCGTGGGTGTCGGGGTGTCGGGTTCCTTGACCAGAACATGATCGTGGAACAACTGCACCACGTCGGTCTCCATGAGCTCGGCGGCCAGCTCGGCAGCAGCCGACTCGAACGCAAACCGCTCAAAGGCCCGAATCCGAGTCCAGTTGCAATAGTCGTCCCAAAATCGGCCCCGCTCCCCCGCCACAACATTCTCGGCGAAGTACGGACCGGGGTCGGTCTCGTTGTGGGCGACCCCTTCGGCCAAGGTCTCGATCCACTCGGTGAACACCCCACGCAAGCACACCGCACCATCGCGGGTGAATGCGGCGACGGTGTCGGTATCGACCGATGGTGGCATTGCGTCACCGTACCGAGGACGGGTCGTCTCGCCTGCATCCGATCGCAGATGCCACACTCGCGCCATGAGTCTCATCACGACCGAGGTGCGCGACCGAGTCGGCATCCTCACGCTCAACGACCCCGACCGCCGCAACGCCATCTCGCTGGCCATGAACCTCGAGATCGGCTCGGTACTCGACGACTGGGAAAACGACGACAACATCGGCGCCCTGGTGATCACCGGCGCCGGAAAAGGGTTCTGCGCCGGAGCCGACCTCGACGAGTTGATGGCAGGCAGCAACAGCGAAGAAATGAACTCGATCTACGAGGGGTTCTTGCGGATTGCGCACAGCCCACTGCCGACAGTCGGCGCCGTCAACGGCGCCGCCGTCGGCGCTGGGATGAACATGGTGTTGGCCTGCGACATCGTCGTGGCGGCTCGAGAGCGGGCCCGGTTCGAGTCGCGGTTCCTGCAGATCGGGATCCATCCCGGCGGTGGGCACACCTGGCGGCTCCGCCAGATCGCCGGTCGCTCCACCACCATGGCGATGGTGCTGTTCAACCAACTCCTCGACGCCGAACAGGCCGTCCACGCAGGTCTTGCGTGGCAGGTTGCCGAAGATGCCGACCTCGTCGACGATGCTGTTGCACTCGCAGCACTTGCGGCAGGGCAAGACAAGGAACTCAACGCCCGCACCAAGGCCACGATCCTCACGCTCGACACGGTCTCGGAATCGATGGAAGCGGTCGAATTCGAGGTCCACCCGCAACTGTGGTCGATGCAGCAGCCGCCGTTCCGCGAGCTTGTCTCCCGATTGCAAAAAAACATCTCGAGCAAGCCTTGACGATGCCGGTGTCGTGGGAAGCGCCTGGGCCGGGGTCGTGGGAACTCGATCGCTCGCACTGGGATTCGGCCATGACGCCGATCGGCTACGAGATCCTCCGCTGCGGTCTCGAGACGGCGTATCGCGACGGCTTCGCCGAGTTTGGCGTGCCCGCCGACGGCATCGATGTCCGAAACGTCAACGGTTTCGCCTATTCGCGGGTCCGTCCCCTCTTCGGCGCCGACAGGCAGGCACCCAACGCTCCCCCTGACTGGTTGATCAAGCTCGTTGCGCGCCTCCACCCAGAAATGCGCCGCCGGGAAAAACGCGCCGCGCAACGGCTCGCCAACCCCCGCTTCCGTGCGTCTCTTGCGACATGGACGACCACCACCAAACCCGCCACTGAAGCCCGAAACCGCGCGTTTCAGGCTGTCGACCTGACGATGCTCAGCGACGACGAACTCGTCGATCACACCGAAACGCTGTTCGCCTACGTCTGCGAATCATCGGTGCTGCATCACCGGCTTCACATGCACGATCTCGGCCCACTCGGGATCTACGTCGTGTTCTGCCGCGACCGCGGAATCGAACCGGCGGCGGCGCTGGACGCGCTGGCCGGAGCCTCACCGTCGACCACCGAACCGAGACGCGCCCTCGCAGCGCTCCGGGCCGAGCTGGAGCTCGTCGGAGCGACCCCCACCTCGCTCGACGACGTGCGGGCCGCCTCACCACAGGCGCGCGCCATGCTCGACGACTACCTCGACCGCCACAGCTGTGTGCTCTTCAGCGGCTATGACATCGACTCGGCGACACTCGGCGAACGACCCGAGGTCATTCTCACATCGATCCTGACAGCGACCGAGCCGGCCCCCGACACGAACGCCGCCACAGTCGCGGCAACATTGCGAGCACAGATCAACGCCGCCGAACACGACGACTTCGACCAGATCCTCGGTGACGCACGCGACGCGATGGACCTCCGCGATGACAACGGGCCGATGACGATCGAATGGCCCGGAGGACTCCTGCACCTGTCGCTCGTCGAGGTTGGCCAGCGCCTCGCCGAGCGCGGCGCTGCCGCTGACGCATCACACGTGTTCGAACTTGCATCCGAAGAGATCCGGCCTCTCCTCACCGGAGGCGAAGGCCCCGACGCAGACACGCTCCTCGGACGAGCAGCGACTCGGCAGGCGCAGCGTGCGCTCGACCCACCCCCCTACCTCGGCGCCGACCCCGAGGAACCGCCCCTTCATCTCCTCCCACCGGCGATGGCCCAGGCGATGGACATGGTGACGACTGTCATTGCCACCGTCTTCGGATCTCGAGATGGCACCGCCCCACCGCTGACCGGATCCGGCATCGGCACCACGTCCCACATCGGAGTCGCTCGAGTTGCGGAGACCGCCGAGGAAGCCATCGCGGCGATGCAACCCGGCGATGTACTCGTCACCCGCGCAACCTCACCGGCCTTCAACCTGGTGCTCGGCATTGCCGGCGGCCTCGTGACCGTCCATGGCGGCCCGATGTCGCACGCTGCGGTGCTGTCGCGTGAGCTTGGGTTGCCTGCCGTGATCGGTGTCGAAGACTGCCTCGACTACATCACGACCGGCGATCGTGTCGAGGTCGACCCGTCAGCAGGAGTCGTGACCGTCCTCGGTTAACGCCACCGGCGGAACGGTAACGCTGAGTTGGTCCCAGACGAACTCGTCGGACAGCGCCATCACCTTGGCATACCGCGGGCCACCCTTCTCGGCACGAATATTGCCGGGAAACGGCACGGCGGGCTGGGAGACCGCATCGGCGGGCCGATCAAACGGGGCCGGGTGTTTCATGGCCTCGAGTTCGCCGGAGGCGATGCCGCACAGATCCACGACCTCCGGGTCGATCCAGGCCCGCTCGTCGCTCGCCTCGCCCCAGGTGACCTCGAGGTTGAGCCCCTCGGGTCCTTCGCAATAGATCGATTGACAGACCCCGTGATCGAGCGGACCGAGCACCTGCACGCCTTTGCTGCGGATGCGGTCGCGCATGGCGAGCAGTTCGTCGAACGAGTCGACGTGAAACGCTACGTGCTGCATGGTGCCTCCCCTGACCCCGCCTCCGGCACCGTCGGCATGACTGACCCCGAACTCGACCTCTGCGGCATTGTCGGGATGCTGCACGAACGCCACATAGCTGTCGCCGGCAAGTTCGACGAAGCCGTGGAACGTGTTGTCGACCCCGTGCATCCAATACAGGGCCTTCAACGGCAACCCGAGCACGTCGCACCAGAAGGTCAGCTGCCCTTTCATGTCGGCGGTTGACAACGCCAGATGGTTGACGCCGCGCGGGTGCAGTGTGGTCATCTCAGTTCCCCCCAGCCCCGACGAGCGGGGCGTGACGTGATTTCTCCGTATGAGCGATCAGTGCGTCGGTGAGCGCCTCGATGTGCTCGGCCCGACGGGCCGGATCGAGCGCCGACAGATCCGTTCGTTCGTCATCGTCGGTGTGCAGCTCGTAGAGCCCGTCTTCGCCGGTGTTGTAGCGGGTGTAGCGATGGGTCGGCGTGATGAGCGTGCGGATCGATGTGGCGAACGGCACCTGCTCGACCGAGGCGTCGACATCATCCTCGATGAGCACAGCGTCTCGCACCGTGGCGTCGTTGTCGTCGAGGATCGGCACCAGGCTGCGGCCCTGGATCCCGTGGTAGCCAGCGAGCCCGGCCAACTCGAGCAGGGTCGGTCCAAGGTCGATGCTGCTGGCAAGCGACGACGTCCGGCCCGGTTCGCGACGGGGATCGACAACGACCAACGGCACCTGAAGAGTGCCGCGATAGTGCATGAACCCCTTCAGCAAGAGACCGTGGTCACCCATCATGTCGCCGTGATCGGACGTGAAGACCACGATCGTGTCGTCGGTCTGCCCCAGACGTTCGATTGCCGCCAGGATCTGACCGACTCGATCATCGATCATTTCGATCGACCCGTAGTTCGCTGCAATCGCAGCCCTGGTGACTTCGGCACTGGTAGCACCAGTCATCGCCACCCAGTTCCGCATCTTGTGCACCGATCGGCGCTGGAACGCCTTGAGGTACTCGGGTGCGCCGACCATCGGATCGTCAAATGTCGCCGGTAGTTCCATCTCGGCAGGATCGTGGCGCTCGAACCACCGCCCCGGCGGGGTGAAGGGGTGGTGCGGATCGGGAAACGACGCCCACGCAACCCACGGCGAGCCCTCTACCGATGCCTCTTCGATGAAGTCGATCGTCCGGTCGGCGACGAACGAGGTCGAATGATGCTCCTCGTCGTAGGGCGGATCGTAGATCTGCCACCAAACCTCGCCGCCTCGCCGCATCGGATTGGCGGCGGTCTGCGGGACCCGCAGGTGGCGAGGATCGGCTCCCCGCTCGACCGCCCACCGATAGTGGTGGCCAGACACCCGAGCACCATGATCGATCGACAACTCGACTCGGTCGAAGCCGTAGAAGTCGTCGGGCGCCTCGGGAAGATCATCCCAGTACCGCTCGTCGTTTTCGTACTGATCCCATCCCACCGGATAGGGCGAGAGGATCGACCCGGTCTCGCTGGTCGGCATCATCGAGTTGCGGCTCATCCCGTGCTGGAGGTGTGATTTGCCGAGCAGTGCGGTGCGGTAGCCCGCCGCCCGGAAGGCCCGCACGTGCGTGTTGGCGCTGAGCTCCAGCGATCGATCGTTGAAGATCACTCCATGATTGCTCGGCATCCGACCCGTCATGATCGTGCAACGGTTCGGCATGCAGACCGGATTGCTCACCCACGCTGATTCGAAGACCGTTCCTCGGGCGGCGAGCGCATCGAGGTTCGGGGTACGGACCACCTTGTTGCCCATGAACCCTGCGTGATCGGCGCGTTGCTGATCGGTGATGAGGAACAGAACATTGCGACGGCGCAGCTCAGTCATTCGGGCGATTCTGACATCGACATCGCAGGCGAGCCAGAACGCCGAAACAGCAGCGCAGCCATCCAGACGGCACAGCCACCCCGGATCGTCCAGGCCAGGGTACGGACGAGATCGGCAGTCATCAGACGGGCGTGCACATCGGGGTCGAACCCATCGGCCAGCTCGCCGTGGGCCGGCGCAGACCAGAACCCGCTCACCACCAGCACCACACCCATCGCTGCCGCACCAAGAACCGCCGGAACCAGAAACGAGCGGTCGTGGCTGGTGACCGCACCGAACAGAATCACCGCCGCGGTCAGCCCTTCAATCGCCCACGGGACCGCAAGGAGAGGCCCGATCCGATCGACATGGGCGGCTTGAAAGCCGACGTAGGCGGCGTCGCCCACCTCAGCGAACAGGGGGTAATGCACCACATGGATCGTCCAGATCAGACCGACCATGAACCAGGTCGCAACCACGTGGGTGATGACGACGAACGGCTGCAATGCACTGGTCACAGCCCAACGCTAGAGCACAGCACGCCTGAGACGGGCCTGCACCGCAGTAGTCCGGACATTTGCTTCAGCGAGCGGCACCGCCTGCCGATGTCTCTCACATGTTGGACGGCCGTTCGAACAGCGACGCCACCAACTGGCGATCAGGAACACCCTTCCTTGTCCCGGTCGGCGTCGCTGTCGTGTACGCGATGCTTGCACTCGGTTCGCTCAGCCTCTTGAGTTCCGTCGGTCTCAGCACGCTGCTGTGGCCGGCGGCCGGACTTGCGGTCAGTGCCGTCATTGCGTTCGGTCGAGGCGCGCTCCCCGGTGTGTTCATCGGTTCGGCGGCTGCAAATTGCGTATGGCTGCTGTGGGCCGGAGTAGGGAGCAGTGCGTTGTGGTCGACACCGATCGCAATTGCTGTGGCCGCTGCCGCACAGGCAGCCGTCGCCGCCGGACTCGTCAACCACGTCAACCAGCGCCAGGTCAGCGCAGCAAGAGGACGCACGGTACTGCTGACGATGCTCGTGATCGGTCCCGTCGCGTGCACGATCGCCGCCACCATCGGGACCGCTGCGCAAGTTCTGAACAACCTTGTCGAGCCTGACCAGTGGGCCGTCGTGTGGTTCGGCTGGTGGATCGGCGACACGTTGGGAACCATCCTGTTCGCCCCCTTCTTCGCAGTGCTCCTTGCCCCACCGAACCGCCAGCCAACAGGGCGTCTCCTCAAGGTCGGTGCGCCACCGTTGTTCCTTGGCATCGTGGTTCTCGTCGCTCTCACTCAGACGCTGCATGCCGAACGCCGGTCGGCCGAAAACGCTCGCGACACCTTCGCCATGGATGCTGTCACCACCCTCGAGGCGAACCTGACCCGACATGAGGAGGTTCTCGTCGGCTTACGGAGCCTGTTCGAAGCCTCGCCTGCGGTCGACAGCGCCGGTTTCAGGATCTACGTCGAGAGCTTCATCGGCCGCTATCCGACATTGCAGGCCGTCTCGTGGAACCCGATCATCGAGGCCACCGAACTCGACGGGTTCATCGAAAGCCAACGAGCACAACCGGGATTCGAAGACTTCGCGGTCACCGAACGAACATCCGACGGCTCACTCGTCGCTGTCCGTGACCGCAACGAGTACGTGGTGGTCGCCTATATCGAACCCATCGCAACCAACCGGGCTGCTCTCGGGTTCGATATCGCCTCGAATCCAGCGCGCATGATCACCATCGACACTGCCCGAACCACCGGGCAGATCACGGCGACACCACCGATCACACTCGTACAGGGCGACGCCGAGCAACCGGGCATGTTGGTGCTCTTGCCCACCTACCGCACTGGGATCGGCACACCCACCGACGTGGACGGATTCATGGTCGGCGTGTACCGGCTGGGCGATCTGATGACCACGACGTTCAGCACCTCGTTGTGGGACGACGTAGACATCGAGTTGGTCGACGTGACCGATGAACGTGCGCCGCTCGCAGCATCGCTCGCCCGCACAGCCAGGTCATTCGACAACGTTGTTGGATCGCTCGAACCGGCAGTGATCGAACTGGAGTGGTTTGGTCGACAGTGGGAGCTCGTCGTCACGCCAGTCAGCGGCGCGCTTACCCGCGTCCACCAGTCGTTGCCCGTCCCAACCCTGCTTGCGCTGCTTGTGATTCTGTTCCTGCTCGAATCGTTTGTGCTGGTTCTGGCCAGCGACGAGCAGGCCGCCGAACGACGAGCTGAGGAGCTGTCGTACGATGCCACCCACGATCCACTGACAGGCCTGCTGAATCGAACAGGATTTGCCGACGCCTGCGACGACGTCGACCTGTCGAGTGGTGAACACATGCTGCTGTTCTGCGACCTCGACGGTTTCAAGACCGTGAACGACACCGGCGGACACGACACGGGAGACGCCTTGCTGCAGTCGGTGGGCAAGGCCATGCGATCGGCGGTGCGCACCCGCGACGTCGTGGCTCGCATCGGAGGTGACGAATTTGCCATCCTGCTCTCCGATTGCTCGATCGACGCAGCGCGGACGGTCGCGAAGTCGCTCATCACAAAGGTCTCCGAAGCGAAGGTGGTGACCCGAGACGGGACGTTCTCGGTCGGCGTCAGCGTTGGGCTTGCGGCGTTCGGGCCCGCCGGCGTGGAGGTCGCAATGCGAGAGGCTGATGCGGCGAGCTACGCCGCCAAACGCGCCGGCGGCAACACTGTCCATCTTGCCGTCGCGTCGACGCTCGTCTGATCACGACTCGACCGGGGCGTCTCGAGACGCTCTACCCTCACGACGCGACACGATGCGTCCGCTGCTGGCACCAACGAATGCCACACGCCAAACTGCGGGTGATGGAAGCCGACATGGTCGAGGTCGATGTTGCCGCTGGCGAAACCGTGCTCGACGTCTACGAACGACACGGCTGGGGTGACGGCCTGCCTCTGGAGGCACCGACCTCGGAACGGGTCAATGCCATGCTCGCACCGTTGGGAAACGTGGACCCCGATGAGGTCATCGCCGTGCTGTCTCCCCGCTCGGGTGAAGCGACACGTCGCACGATCGCCATCAATGCCGTGCTCGCCGGATGCCGGCCGGAACACCTCCCCGTCCTCGTGGCTGCGGTCCGGGCGCTGGGGCATCCCGATCTCAATCTTCGCGGGGTCAACGCCACCACACATCCGGTTGCGCCACTGCTGATCGTGCACGGCCGAGCGGTTGCCGACGGCGGCTTCAACGCCGGGCTCGGCGCGTTCGGCCCCGGGAACCGGGCAAACGCAACGGTTGGTCGCGCACTGCGGCTGATCCTCCTGCATGTCGCGGGCGCCCGGCCCGGCCCCGGCGATGCATCGACGCAGGGCGGGCCCGCCAAGTACACCTACTGTGTCGGTGAGAACCTCGACGAGTCGCCCTGGGGCGGATATGCACGCAGCATCGGCGTCGACACGCCGTCTGCGATCACGATCCACTGCGGCGAAGCACCCCACAACGTGCACGACATGGAATCCGACAAGCCGGCACAGATCCTCGACAAGGTCGCCTCGGCAATGACCTCCACCGGCCAGAACAACGCACCGATCAGTCAGGGCGAGTACTTCGTCGCGCTGTGCCCCGAGCACGCCGCCGCCTGCGCCGCCGACGGTTGGACCCGTGACGATGTGTCGGCCTACTTGTTCAACCAGGCCCGCCTCCCGGTCGACGAAGTGAAGCGTGCGTTCGCCTTGCGAGCCTGGGCGCCATGGATGCAACGACTCGCCGATGACGACCTCGTTCCGATGACGGAATCCGCGGCCAACATCAAGGTGGTGGTGGTAGGCGGGGCCGGGAAGCACAGTTCGGTCATCCCGAGCTGGGGAATGACCCGCAGCGTGACTGTGCCCGTCGAACCGTAGCCATCCGGCACAAACGTCAGCCCTGAGCCAATACCCTCTCGGCATGAACGACACCGCCGACTTCGGCTTCGGCACGCAGATCCGCAAGTCGCCCTATTTCGATGCGACTGTTCGGTGGGGAGCGACAGGGTTCTCGGTCTACAACCACATGTACATCCCGCGGGACTTTGGTGACCCCGAGCAGAATTTCTGGAATCTCGTCAACGACGCAATTCTGTGCGACGTCGCAGTGGAACGTCAGGTCGAGATCACCGGGCCCGATGCCGCACGCTTCACCCAGCTCCTCACCTGCCGAGACCTGTCGACCATGCAGGCCGGCCAGTGCAAGTACATCCTCATCACCAACGCGGACGGTGGCCTGCTCAACGACCCAGTGCTGCTTCGCCTGGCCGAAAACCACTTCTGGATCTCACTGGCCGACAGCGACATCCTTCTCTGGGCACAGGGTGTCGCGACCCACGCCGGCATGGATGTGACGATCCGCGAGCCCGACGTCTCACCGCTGCAGCTTCAAGGCCCCCGATCCGGCGACATCATGACGGCGCTGTTCGGCGACTGGATCACCGAACTGAAGTACTACTGGCTCCGCGAAACCGAACTCGACGACATCCCGCTGGTCGTGAGTCGAACCGGTTGGTCGAGCGAACTCGGCTACGAGATCTACCTGCGGGACGCACGCCGGGGTGACGAACTCTGGGAGCGGATCATGGCGATCGGTGCGCCGATGGGCCTTCGACCCGGCCACACCTCGTCGATCCGTCGGATCGAGGGCGGCATGCTCAGCTACCACGCCGATGCAACAATCGAGACGAACCCGTTCGAACTCGGTCTCGACCGCTTGGTCGCCGTCGACAGCGAGGTCGACTTCATCGGCAAGGATGCGCTGCGTCGCATTCGCGACGAGGGGGTGCGGCGGCGCCAAGTCGGCCTCGTCCTCGAGATGGATCCGCTGACCGGACCCAACACGACGTTCTGGCCAGTCACCGCAGCGGGTGAACGGATCGGCGAAGTCACGTCGGCGGTGTGGTCGCCCCGACTCGAGCAGAACATTGCGCTCGCCATGGTCGCAACCGAGCACACCGATGTGGGAACGAGGGTCGTGGTCGACACCAACCTCGGCCTCGCACCGGCCTCGGTCGTCGAGAAGCCGTTCTACGACCCGAAGAAGTCGATCGCAGCGGGCCGCGCCACCTGATCGGTGCAACCCGACCCGACCTGCGGTCACTGCGGAGAATCGAACACCTCGTCGCCCGCTGCCGCAGCGCCGGCGCCGCCGAATCCCATGGTCGGATAGATCTCGGCGAACGAGGCAAAAATCATGTCGAGCGGGAGGTCGTCGAAGGACCCTCGCTGTTTCACGTACTCCATGTGGCGGTTGCCCGATTCGTCGAACGGATGCATCAGCGCGTCATCGGTACCATCGAACTCGAGTGCTTTCGTGCCGAACCGCTCACACAACTCGATGTTGAACGCAGTGCTGAGCTTGAACCAGCGGCCCCGCAGGAACAGTTCGCTGTAGCCGTGCCAGGCGAACACGTCGGTGCCCATCGATGCCCGCAGCTTCTCCGAGGTCAGATGGTTCTTCACGTCGGCGAAACCAAGGCGAGCGGGAATACCCCGGTTGCGAGCCGCTGCGGTCAACAGCACGGACTTCGGCACACACCACGCCGTGTCGGCTCGGCAGATCACACTCGCCCGATAGCTTCCCGGATCTCGATCGGTTCCGTAGGGGTCATAGCGGAGCCCGTCTCGCACGGCAGAGAACAGCTTGATCGCCATCTCGGTGGCGTCGCCCGAGTCGCCCACTGCGGCCGCTGCAAATGCATCGACTTCGGGTGAGTCGCTGTCGAGAAACCAGGTCGGTGCCAGCCATGCGGGATCGATGCCGTCCATCGATTGGAAGGTACAGGCCCAACGTGCGCGACACTGAACCGGTGCAGATCCACACACCCGAGGGAACGATCGGCCAGATGCCGGTCACCGGTGCTGCGCCGATCTCCGTGCTCTCCGGAGCGAAGATCGGCCTCCTCGACAACCGTAAGCCCAACGCAGACATCGTGCTCGGTCACATCGCCGACCGGTTGACGGCGAGGACCGGTGCCGAGGTGGTCCGGCGAGACCACAAGAACGCTGCGATCCCCTGTGAGGATCAGGTGCTCGAAGGCATCGCCAAAGAAGTGGAGATCGTTCTCACCGGTACCGCCGATTGAGGGAGCTGCACGTCGTGGAGTGTCCACGATTCCGTGAAACTCGAGACCATGGGCGTTGCGACGGTGGTCGTGACCACCGACCAATTCCGACGACTGACCGATCAGGTCGCCACGAGCTTGAACCGAGCCGACCTGAGGATCGTGCAGACCCGGCATCCGATCGGTGGGGTCGATCCCGACACCGCTCGTGCCTGGGCCGATGACGTGGTCGAGGACGTGATCGCCGTGCTGACCCAGCCCCGATGATCACCGTCGGAACCCGCCTCGAACGCCGTGGCCGAGCCGGTCGGTCGGCCACCTCCTCGACACCGGCACGCCACGCATGAGTATCGCGATCGACCACAGCGGCAAGGTCGCACTGGTCACCGGTTCGGGTGCCGGCATCGGTCGGGAAGTTGCCCGCTGGATGGCACAAGCCGGTGCTCACGTGGTGGTCAACGATGTTCGACCCGAACACGCCGAACGTGTCGTGGCTGAGATCACCGACCTGGGCGGCTCGGCCCAGGTCCACGTTGCCGATCTCCGTGACGACGACGCACCCGATGCCATGGTCGCCGAGATCGTCGGCCAGCATGGTCGTCTCGACATTGCGGTCAACAACGTCGGCATGTACCCACCCGGTCGGATGCCGAAACCGTTCGTGGACGGGCGAGGTGACGACTACCGCGACATCATCGATCAGAATCTCGTCCTGGCCGCGCTGTGCGGACGGGCCGAAGCCGAGGCGATGACCGCGTCGGGTGGGGGAATCATCCTCTTCGTCTCGTCGGGTGAAACGACACGACCCGCACCATTCACGTCGATCTACGCGGCGGCGAAGGCCGGACTCAACCACCTCGTGTCGTCGATGGCGGTCGAGCTCGGCCCGGCCGGAATCCGCGTGTTGGCGATGGCACCGGGCACCACCCGGACCGAGACGGTCGCCGCTGCCTTCACCGACGAACGATTCGCCGAGATCACCGCGTCCACGCCACTGCGCTATGGCGTCGAACACGACGAGCTTGCCCGCCTCGCCGTGTTTTTGACCAGCGATCTCGCCCGAGCCATCACGGGCCAACTGATCCTCGCCGACGCCGGTGCGTTCTTGAGCCGGAGTCGTCCCCCCAACGACGGAGGCCCGGGGACCGGAGCAGCGTGACCGGCGGCTAGAAGCCGATCCATTTCTCGACCAAGGCATCCCCTCGCTCGGCCCAGTCTTCGCTCGTCATGGCGAACCGGATGTGGTCCTCCCAGACCCCGTTGATCTCGAGATATCGCCGAGCCGTGCCTTCGTCACGAAGCTCCAGTTTCTCGGCAACCCGACGACTGGCTGCGTTGCGCGGTACCACCGCCGCCTGGATCCGATGGAGATGGATTTCCTCGAACGCGAATCGGGCGATCACCACGAAAGCCTCGGGGATGAAGCCATTGCCGGCGAGCGCCTCGTCGATCCAGTAGCCGACGTAGGCATTCTGGAACGGCCCCCGCTGGATCGAGTTGAGATTGATCTCACCGGCAAAGATGCCGTTGGCGAACACCCCGAAGCCATAGCCGGTGCCGAGTTGGCGCTCTCGCTGACGAGCCGAGCAACGCGACGAGAACGCCTGCGCATCCTCCACGACATTTGGCTGGCCGGGGAGCTGCTGTGGCTCCCATTTCGTGAGCCACTCCGCGTTGCGACGGCGGACCTCCTGCCACTTGGGGAAGTCCGCAGCTTCGAGGGGACGAAGCAGGACGTGCCGGCCGAAGAGCGTCGTCACGGCCGGTGACCGTAGCCCACGGCGCACCAAAAGCCCGTCCTCGATTCGTCAGTCCTCCAACTGAGCGGCGAGCGCCTGCGTCGCCTCGATGAACTCCTCGATCATCTCGAACACCACTCGGGCCGTCGGCTTCGACTCGTTCATGTTCCCGACGATCTGCCCCACGAAGTAATTCGACAGCTGTTCGGCCCCCGAACCCTGCTTGTGGGCGGCCCGATCGATGCGCTGGATCGCCTCGGCAGTGAGCACCATCTGCATCGGCATCCCGAGCGGCATCGGCGTCTCAGGGTTCTCCCACTCCTCCGTCCACGCCGACTTGAGCTGTCGGGCGTGTTTGCCCGTTCGGCTTCGCGAACGGATGGTGTCCGACGACGTCGCTGCGAGGAACTTGTCTTTCACCACCGGATGCGTCTCGGCCTCGTCGGTGGTCAACCAGACCGACCCGCACCACACGCCGGCGGCTCCGAGGGCCATGGCCGCAGCCATCTGTCGGCCGCGGCCGATCCCACCGGCACCGAGTACCGGTGTATCGCCCACCGCATCGACGATCTCGGGGATCAACACCATCGTTCCGATCTCGCCGGTGTGACCACCGGCCTCGGATCCCTGCGCAATGACGAAATCCACCCCGGCATTGACATGGCGCTCGGCGTGCTGGGCTTTGCCGGCAAGGGCACCCGTCTTCACCCCGACCTCCCGGCACCGATCGATCATGTGTTGCGGCGGTGGCCCCAGCGCGTTCACGATCAGCGAGGCGCCGTGAGCCAACGCGATGTCGAGGTTCGGGTCCTGCGATTCTGCCGACATCGGTGCTGCGCGATCATCGCCACCGTTCCCGATGCCGCGACCTGACGCATCGTCGTCGGAGAGCGGTGGGACGTCGTAGCGCTCGAGGATGTCGTCGAGGAACTGCTTGGTCTCGGCTGGAATCAGGTCGCGGACCTGGCCCATGTTCAGCCCGCCCTGCTCGCTGCCTGCGTATTTGGCTGGGACGATCAGATCCACGCCGAACGGCCGGTCCCCGACCTCGGCCTTGATCCACTCGAGATCGATCTCGAGTTGCGTGGGCGAGTGGGCAACACCACCCAAGACACCGAGCCCACCGGCCTTGCACACCGCCGCCACAACGTCACGGCAATGGGTGAAGGCGAAGATCGGGACGTCGATCCCGAACATGTCCGTCATCGGAGTCTTCATGCGTGTGCTCCTTGTCGCTGACGTCGGGTCACCTGCACCGGCAGGTGGGTGTAGCCGTGCACGAACGACGAAAGCGTCCGCTCGGGTTCGTCCTGCACCTCGATTCGCTCGAAGCGGGGCAGGATCTCTTCCCACAGGATCCGCAGTTGCAGCTCGGCGATGCGGGCGCCCATGCAGAAGTGCACACCATGCCCGAACGACAGGTGCCGATCGGCGTTGGGACGGTCGATCACGAGCCGATCGGCATCGTCACCGAACACGGCCTCGTCGCGGTTCGCAGAGATGTACCAGAGCAGCACCTGATCGTCCTTGCGGATCTGCTTGCCCCGAAACTCGACATCATGGTTGGCGGTACGCCGCATATAGGCCAGAGGCGTCTGCCAGCGAATGACCTCGGGAACGAAGTTTGCGATGAGGCTGTGATCGGCCTTGAGCTTCTCGAACTGGTCGGGCCATCGATCGAGTGCGTACACGCTGCCCGACATGGTGTTGCGGGTCGTGTCGTTGCCACCGACGATCAGCAGGATCAGGTTGCCGAGGTGCTCCATCGGTTGCATGTCTCGGGTCGGTTCACCATGGGCGAGCATCGATACAAGATCGAATCCCGGGTTCTTGCGGCGCTCCTCGAACAGGCCATCGAAGTACTCGACACACTCGATCAGTTCGGCTCGTGATTCCTCCCGCGTCAGAAACGGATCGGTGGAATCGGGATCGGGGACGGTGGTGACGAGATCGGACCAGTGGGTGAGTTTGCGCCGGTCCTCCATGGGGAAGTCGAACAGCGTGGCCAGCATCAAAGTGGTCAGCTCGATCGACACGGTGTCGACCCAATCGAACGTCTCCCCCTCGGGAAGGGAATCGAGCAGCTCGATCGTGCGGCTGCGAATCATGTCCTCGATGTTGCGGAGGTTGCTCGGCGCCGAGACACCCCGCACCGTCTTGCGTTGATCGGTCTGGTCGGGGGGATCCATTGAGATGAACGACGTGAACGGCAACGCGTCCTCGGGGACCGGCGCACCGACCGGCGGCGAAAGTGTGATGCCGTTCGCCGATGAGAACGTCTTCCAGTCACCCTCGATCTCGCGGACGTCGTCCCAGGTCGTGATCGACCAATAGCGGCCCGCCGAACCCAGTTCGTTGAAATGAACGGGATCCTCAGCTCGAAGCCGAGCGAAGTGTTCCTGCCATCGGTCCTGTCGAAAGAGATGGGAGTTGTAGGGGTTGATCTCGTCGATGACCAGTTGATCGGCCCTGGGGGTGTCCTTGGCGAAGCGAGCCTGCTCGAACTCCGGACTTCGGCGCGGGGCCGCGGCCAGCCACTCCTCGCGAGTCATTCGGGTGTCGGTCATGTGCGGTTCTCCCCCTACCTGGTCTGTCGTTGGGTCTCGGCCCAGCTCATGCCGTGTTGGACATCGGGCTCTCGGGGCAGGCCGAGCGCCATCTCTGCGACGATATTGCGCTGGATGGCCCACGTCCCGCCGCCCAGGGTCAACGCCGGCGCGAACAAATAGCCGTAGTGCCACACCGGATCGGTGTCGGGAAATTGCCGGTGCTCGGCATCGGCCGGATTGATCTCGGTGGCGCCACGCCGCATACCCGACGGAATGCCCCCCACCGGCCCCGAGCCACTCAGCATGCCGGCGCTTCCGGTGATCTCCTTTGCGAGTTCCATCACTTCCTGACCGTGTTCATCGGCCATCAGCTTCTGGATCGATGCCTCGGTCCCAGGCGTGCGGCCGTTGAGCTTGGCCGAAAGCGTGCGGAGTCGATTGAGGCGCAGTACCTCGGCGTTGACGTGCAGCTTGGCGAGCTTTTGCCGGAGGACGGGCTGCTCGGTGCCGCCGGCGGCGCGAACGAGATCGAGGAGCGTGGCCGCCGATGGACCCGCCCCCCACAACGACCCGGCGGAACTGAGCGAGACGCGCTCGTTGGCAAGTGTGACCTTGGCGAGACGCCAACCATCGCCCTCCTCGCCGATGCGGCAGTCGACCGGAAGACGCATGTCGTCGAAGAACACCTGGTTGAACGAATGGGCCGTGGTCATGTCGATGATCGGCGACATCGTCAGGCCCGGGGTGTCCATCGGCACAGCAAAGTACGAGATGCCTTTGTGTTTCGGGGCCTCCGGGTCGGTTCGGGCGATCAAGATCCCCATGTCGGCAGCGTGGGCACCCGACGACCAGATCTTCGACCCGTTGACGACATACTCGTCGCCGTCGCGCTCGGCCCGAGTGGCGAGGTTGGCGAGATCGGACCCGGCTTCCGGTTCGGAGAACAGCTGACACCAGATGTCTTCGTGGGTGAAGATCCGATCGAGGTACCTGGCCTGTTGCTCGTCGGTTCCCCCGGCGAGGATCGTCGGCGCCGCCCAGCCGATCCCGATTGCGTTGCCGCCGTGCTTGCGCCCTCGGGGGTCGCGAACCTGGAGGCCCTCCAATTCCTCCTGGATGATGATCTGATGCATGGGGTCGGCCGACAGACCCCAAGGCGCCGGCCAGTGCGGCACGACATACCCCGCTGCGTGCACGTCGGCCTGCGAGGGGTTCGGGTTGGCAGCCCGCCATGCTCTGACCGCCAGGCGGCGGGGATCGTCGTCGGGTGGGAAATCGAAGTCCATCAGTGGTCCTGCGTTGTCATCGGTAGGTTTCCGGAATCCAAGCGGCGGCTCTCTTCTCCAGAAACGCCGCCATCCCTTCCTTGGCATCGTCGCCCTCGAACAGCCGTGCCGACAGTGGCGCCGTCCACCCAAACCCGTCGGCGGTGGTGAGGGTTGGCACCGTGGCCAGGAGTTGCTTGGTCGCAGCCAACGCGGACGGACTCCCCTTCACGAGGTCAGCGACGACTTCGTCGACCACCGCATCGAGTTGGTCGGCGCTGACCGCTCGGTTGATGATCCCCATGCGTTCACCTTCGGGGGCGAGGAACCGATTGCCCCGCAGGAACGACGCACGCGCATCGGCAGCTCGCATCTTCGGCAGGCACAAGACCGAGATCATGGCCGGCGCAACACCGATGCGGACTTCGGTGAAGCCCATCTTTGCCGTGTCGAGCATGACCGAGTAGTCCATCGCTGCGACCAGACCCATACCACCGGCAACCGCGTGACCGTTGATCTTTCCGACGTAGGGCTTCGCCGACTGACCGAACCGGGCGAACAACTCGGCAGGATCGACCCGGCGGAGAGGCTTGGCGGCATCGGTGCGCCCCGATCGTTCCGAGAGGTTGGCTCCGGCGCAGAACGTGTTTCCCGTATTGGTGAGCACGATCACGCGAACCGCCTCATCGGCCTCGGCCGCATCGAGCGCGTCCATGAGTTCGCTGGTGAGCTGGGCGCTGAGCGCGTTCTTGCGGTCGGGATCGTCGAGCGTGACGGTGCAGACCCCGTCCACGGTCTCGGAACGGACGACGGTGTCGGTCATGCGGGGAACTGCTCCTCGAGTCGGTGCGGGCGGGTCATCGGTCGACACAGCAGCTCGTGGCGGCAGCGATCATCGCCTGTGCCGTAACGGTCGAGACAGTGTGCAGACCACATCATGACGTGAGTCCTCGCAGCACCACGTCGACCATCGCGTCGGCCGCATCCTTGGGCGACGACGAGAGCAGCGGCAATACGTCGGGTCGGGCGAATTCGCGACCGAGTCCGGCGATCGTGCGCGCCACCGCAGCGGTGTCGACGGCAGCGATTTCACCCTGTTCGACCGCAGCATCGAGCAGGGCCCGGGTCACTGCGATGATGTACTCCGAATGGTCGGCATTCATCGCCGACCCCTCGGGGATGGTGGCCATGTCGTCGGCGAATTCGGGGGTGATGTCCTGCACCGCCACGGTGGCGGCACCGAGATAGGCCTTCACCGCATCCAGTGCAGTCATGTCGTCGTTCACGACGCGATTGGCGACCCGTCCCACCTTTCTGAGGTTGCGATCGACCACCATCAACACCAGCTCGTTGCGCCCCTCGGCGAGGCCGTAGAGCGTCCGCAACGAGCAATTCAGCTGCGCCGCGAGTTCGGCCATCGTCACGTCGACGAACCCCTTGTCGAAGATGCGGCCGAGCTCGTCGAGCAGTTCGCGCTGTCGAGCGGTCAACTCCGCTTCGCGCCTGCGGCTCAGCACCGGCTCGGGGGCCGGTACCTGACGCAAGCGGTCGCGAAGCGAGAACGTCACCCGTCCTCCGCCAGCAGCGACACCGGAATATCGGCGTAACGGGCCCGGAACCACTCACCGAGCGACTTGGCCTGCCCGTCTTGGCGGGTCGACGCAGCAACACCCTCCTGCAACAGGCCGTGGATCACGAAGTTGATCGACCAGATGTTGGGCATCTCGAACCGGTCGATCTCGAGTTCTGCTGCTTCGGGCAACAACTCACGCAACCGATCCGTCGACAGATGCCCGGCCATCCACGAGTACGCCGCACCCGAACGGGCGAAGACACCGAGATTGGCGTTCCCCCCTTTGTCACCCGAGCGCGACCCGAGGATGGTGCCGAGGGGAACCCGACGTGTTTCCCCAACGGGGGTCGGCACGAGATCGAACGACGGCGAATCGACCGGCTCACCACCGGCAGGTGCAACCGACTCGACCACCGTCCGGTCACCGCCGAGCACGACGACGTGCTGCGGGACCAGATCGGCCGGAACGAGGCCGGATGTGTGGACACCGAATGGTTTGCCCACTCCCCCTCCGGCCAAGCCGTACATGCCGGGAATGGTTGCGAGCGCGAGTTCGTTCATGCCCCGGGCGAGCGACTTCGTCTTGCGTTCATCGGCATCCTTGACCGTGAGACGCCATTGGGCGGTTGCTGCTTCGTTGGAGACGGGGTCGACATGATCGGTGCGAGCCACACTGCGACTGACGCTGTCGAAGTCCTCGGGACGGTAGGGAGCAGCAGCCCAGAAGGCTGCATCGACGAGCTCCGCTTTTGCATCGATCTCGAGTCCGGTCAGGGCGACGACGACATCGGTGCGGAATCCGCCCCAGGCGTTCATCGACACCTTGAGGGTGTCGGGAGGACGCTCACCTTTGGTGCCGCTGATCCGTACCCGATCGGGTCCCTGTTGGGTGACGGTCATCGTGTCGAACCGGCTGGTGACATCGGGCCCCAGATACCCAGGAGGACCGATCTCGTAGAGCAGCTGTGACGTCACGGTCCCTACCGTGACCGCCCCACCCGTACCAGGGTGTTTCGTGATGACCGAGGAGCCGTCGGCCTCGATCTCGGCGATCGGGAAGCCGGTTCGTTCCATGCCCGGAAGTTCGGTGAAGAACGAATAGTTTCCGCCGGTCGCCTGGGTTCCGCACTCGATGACATGTCCGGCGGCGACGGCTCCGGCCATCGCGTCCCAGTCATCGCGGGCCCAGCCGTGATGCCACGCGGCCGGACCGGCCACGATCGCAGCATCGGTCGTCCGGCCCGTCACGACGATGTCGGCGCCCCTGTCGAGGGCCTCGACGATCCCCCACGCACCGAGGTAGGCGTTGGCCGAGATGTAGTCGATCGGAGCGACCGGGTTACCGGTCTCGTGGTCGATGATTTCCACTCCGGCGGCACGGAGCTCGTCGAGCCGGGGCAGCAGGTCATCGCCGTTGACGTAGGCGATCGTAGGCTTCAAGCCGAGTGTGTCGGCCACGTCAGCCACCGCTTCGGCGCAGTGATCGGGGTCGAGACCACCGGCGTTCGACACGACTTTGATGCCTCGGTCGAGACAGGTCCCCATGACCTGTTCCATCTGGGTCACGAAGGTTCGGGCGAAACCCGAGCCCGGGCGCTTGGCCTGCGTGCGGGCCAGGATCAGCATCGTCAGCTCGGCCAGCCAGTCACCGGTGAGGGCATCGATCGGTCCGCCCTCGACCATCTCCTTGGCGGCCGACAGACGGTCGCCGTAGAAGCCGGAGCAGTTCGCGATCCGGATCATGCCAACTCCTCGATCAGCAGCAGCAGCGCACCGTTCTCGACCTGACCCCCCGGCGAGATCAGGAGTTCGGTGACCATGCCGTCGAATGGCGCAGCGATGTGATGTTCCATCTTCATCGCCTCGAGGACGACGAGGACCTGACCTGCCGTGACGGCGTCACCGACGGCGCAGCGGACCTCGACCACCGATCCGGGCATCGGAGCCACCAGACCGCCACTCGGCAGATCCGAGCCCGGAACCGTGAACCGGGGCTTCACCGGCAGGCACACGGTCGTCCGGCCGAGCGTGACGTAGGCGACATCGGCAGCGAGCGTCACCGGCGCTCGCAACCGACGCCCGTCGATCTCGACCTCGATGTCGTCCGGTGTCCACTCGTGAACCAGCACCGTCTCACCCGTTGCGAGAACAACGCTTCCGCCGCGCTGCGTGGCGTACTCGATCCGCAGTGTCTCGGCCGTGTCGCTCACCCCTGCGGCGTCTGCGGGGATGAACTCGACGTACTGAGGCGGCAACGATCCGGTCCGGAAGTTGGCTGGTGCAAACCCCCAGACCTCGTCGGCCGCCCGGTTCCGGCCCTGCATCCACATGGCCGCAACGATGGCCGCAGTGGCGACGTCGGCGGGGGTCTGCGAGCGCCCTGGATCGACGCGAACGATGAAGTCGGTGGTCGTGTCACCGGCGAGGAATGCGTCGTTGCGAAGGGTCGCAGCGAGGAAGTCCCGGTTGGTGACGACACCACCGAGGTGCATCCGTTCGAGCGCCAGCGCCAATCGGCTTGCGGCCTCGGTGCGGGTGGGGCCGTGTGCGATCACCTTGGCGAGCATCGGATCGAAGTCGACTCCGACCACACTCCCCTGCTCGACACCGCTGTCCCAGCGAACCTCCGGCTCGTCGGCCGGTCGAAACGCCGACAACGTGCCGGTGGCCGGCAGGAAGTCGTTGTCGGGATCCTCGGCGTACAGACGAACCTCGATCGCTGATCCCCGCCAGGCGATGTCGTCTTGTCCGTACCCGAGCTCTGCACCACTCGCAATGCGCAGCTGCTCTCGCACGAGATCGATGCCGGTGACCTCCTCGGTGACGGGGTGTTCGACCTGCAACCGCGTGTTGACCTCGAGAAAGAAGAACTCCCCGGTCAGATCGTCGACGAGGAACTCCACCGTTCCCGCCGAGACGTACCCCATGTGCCGGGCCAAGGCCAGGGCGGCCTCTCCCATCGCAGTGCGCATCTCGGTGTCGACCATCGGCGAAGGTGACTCCTCGACGATTTTTTGATGGCGACGCTGAATCGAGCACTCGCGCTCGCCGAGGTGCACGACGTTGCCATGGCTGTCGCCGAGCACCTGTATCTCGATGTGGCGACTCGATGTCACATACCGCTCGAGAAACACCGTGTCGTCACCAAAGCCACCGAGCGCCTCTCGTTTGGCCGCAGCAACCGCGTCGTGCAGGTGGTCCGGTGACTCGACGATCCGCATGCCCTTCCCGCCGCCCCCGGCCGATGCCTTCACCAGCAGTGGGTAGCCGACGTCTGCGTCGCCCGTCGGGTCCTCCGAGGACGGCAAGGTCGGCACTCCGGCTTCGACGGCGATTCGCTTCGCTGCGATCTTGTCGCCCATCGACTCGATCACGTCGGGCGAGGGTCCGATCCAGCGAATCCCGGCGTCGATGACCGCTCGCGCAAAGGCTGCGTTCTCGGAGAGGAATCCGTATCCGGGATGGATGGCGGCGGCACCTGTCACCGTGGCCGCAGCGAGGACGGCGTCGGCATCGAGATACGACGACGGGAGGCGAATGGACTCGTCGGCCTCTTGGACGAATGGAGCATCGGCGTCGGCATCGACGAAGACCGCGATGCATCGCATTCCCATCGCCCGTGCGGTCCGAAACACTCGTCGAGCGATCTCGCCGCGATTGGCAACCAAGACGCTTTGCAGCGGCGCGAGAGGAGCCTGGGTCGTCACAGTCGGAACACTCCGTACGCCTCGGCGCCCTCGATCGGGCGGTTGCGGACGACACTCAGGCACATGCCGAGAACGTCGCGGGTGTCTCTCGGATCGATGATGCCGTCATCACTGATGGCCCCGGTGGCCCGCAGGGCCAACGAGCCCCTGTCGTGCGCAGCCTCGTGCGCAGCGACGATCTCGGCATCGGCCTGCTCGTCGAATTCGATGCCCTGACGCTCGGCCTGACCGCGTCGGACCTGCGCCATCACCCCAGCGATCTGCTTCGGCCCCATGACGGCGATCTTGGCGGTGGGCCACAGGAACGTGAACCGGTTGCCGAAGGCCCGTCCCGACATGCCGTAGGTGCCGGCTCCGTACGACGAACCGACGATCACCGTGAGGTGCGGAACGGTCGAGTTGGTGACCGCGTTGATCATCTGGGAACCCTTCTTGATGATCCCGTCGGCCTCGAAGTCGGTTCCGACCATGTACCCGGTGATGTTCTGGAAGAACACGAGTGGTGTGTCGATGGCGTTGCACAGCTGAATGAAATGGGCAGCCTTTTGCGCCGAGTCGGGATAGATCACGCCGTTGTTGCCCAGCACACCGACCGGATAGCCATGGATCGATGCCCAGCCGCAGATCATGGAGGAGCCGAATCGGGGTTTGAACTCCTCGAACCGACTGCCGTCGACGACCCGACCGATCACCTCACGAATATCGAGCGGTTTGCCCAGATCCTTTCCGACAAGGCCCAAGAGCTCGTCGGGATCGAGCGCAGGCGGTTCGGTGGCGAGGCTCGGCGCAGTGTCGGGCTTGCGCCAGTTGAGATGTGACACCACCTCACGGCACATCCGGATTGCGTCCATCTCGTCCTCGGCGAGGTACTCGGCAAGGCCCGACACCTCGGCGTGCTTTTGGGCGCCACCGATCGTCTCGGAGTCGGCGATCTCGCCGGTGGCCATCTTCACCAGGGGCGGGCCGGCGAGGAAGGCATAGGTCTGCTCCTTGATGAAAATGTTGTAGTCGCTGAGGCCCGGTTGGTAGGCGCCACCGGCCGTGGACGACCCGAACGTCACGCACACAGTCGGGATCTTCATCTTCGAGAGCTCGATCATCTCGTAGAAGAACCGGCCCGATTCTGCGAAGTGTTGTGGGATCACGGCGGAACCGATCGCATCGTGCGGGTTCTCGTCGGCCACCGAGCGTTCGCCACCACTTCCACCGGGACGAAGGTCGCCGCCCGCCGATTCGACGAAGCTGATGTAGGGGATTCGGTTGTCGCGGGAGATTTCGAGCGCTCGCATCCACTTTTTCGATGCGTACGGCGTGAGCGCTCCGGCCGCCACCGTCGGGTCGTTTCCCATGATCACACACTCGGTGCCTGCGACGATTCCGATGCCGGCGATCATGCCGCCACCGAGGTGGTACTGGCTCCCGTAGCCGGCCAACGGGGTGATCTCGAGAAATGGCGTGTCGGGATCGAGCACAGCTGCGATCCGCTCGCGGATGGGGAGCTTGCCCCGACTGCGGTGGCGCGCAATCGCCTTTTCGCCGCCGGCGTTGGCCGCCATCTCCAGCAGTTCGTCGTGAACGTCGAGCAGTTCGGTCATGTCCTCCCGGTTCTGGAGGTACAGATCACTGCTGGTGTCGAGTGCCGACCGCATGGCCGGCGCAAGCAACGTTCGGGGCATACGGTCGACCGTACCGGGTAATTCAGAGGCAGGCGAATTATCCCGAGGGGACGCGACACCACACCCCGGGTCGGCGCCCGTTCTCAGATGGTGTCTCGTTCGGCGCGCAACTCGACTGCGACGCTCGGACGCAGCGCCATGACCGCCGCAAGCACCGCAGCGCCAACCGCAACCACCGCAGCCGCGTCGAGCACCTGCGGCAAATACTCGGCCGCAATGGCGAGAAGCACGATCGCGTAGGTGCAGCGGCCGAGCAGCGACGTCACCGAGAGCATCGTGGCTCGATGGTGCTGTTCCACCCGTCGCGAAACGATGCCCGGGACCATGACCTGGGTCGCTGCCATCTGGATGCCACGCGACACGATCAGGGGCAGCACCAGCAGCGACACGACAAGGGCCATGGTGAGTGATGCGGCTGCAGTCAGAGTGGCGAGCACGAGCAGGACCACCCCGGGCCCGAAGCGCCGTCTCGCCGATTCGGTGAAGCGCAGCGACCACCCACCGACCGCAGCCACCGTTGCTGCCAACGCACCGGCAATGACGGCAGCGGCGGCCGGATCGTCGCTCGGCCGTTCGAGGACCATGGCCAGGTACGGCGGAGCCAGCTCCGACACGAGATGGATGAGGACCACCTCCACCACGACATAGAGGGTGACCCAGGCCAGCAGTGGACGCCGGAGGTGGCCGACGATCGAACGAAGATCCGAAGCGAAACTCCCGTCCCGAGCCGAACGGGGCGGCTCGCTCATTCGCATGGTTGCGCCGAACTGCACCGTCGCCGCACCGAGCGCAGCGACGAACGGCAGTCGCAGGTCGACGAAGGCCAGGCAGCCGCCTGCGATCGCAGTGACCGCCGTCGCATAGAGCAGCCCGGTTCGTACCCGTGCCTCCCTGCGCTCGAACTCCGAGGATCGTCCGTCGGCATCGAGTACGTCGAAGTGAAACGTCGAATCCGTTCCCGACAGGAACGCGTACCCGACAGCCAACAGCACCTGTGCCCCGGCGATCGCCCCGAGACCACCCACCAGGAACAATCCATGACACCCGATCCACGCGACTGCAGTGATCCGAAGCGCGGCGACCCGTCCGACATGATCGCTGAACCATCCCGACGGCACCTCGAGCACGACGACCGTGAGGTAGTACAGGGCACCGAGCTGCAGCGCCCGAGTGAGCCCGACCTGGTCGATCAGATACAGCAGCACGGTCGGCAGCCAGAACAACGAGCCGACGACTCGTTGATGGATCGCGTAGGCCCGCAGGTTCGCCTCGGTCTGCCCGCTCGAGCTCATCGACGCTCGGCGGTCGGGCAATCCGGCATCTGGCGAGCGTAGCGTTCAACGGGGTTGGCTTCTCCGGCTTCTCAACCCCATTCTCTGCAGCGATCGGCGGCGTGCAACACTGCGGCCATGACCAAGCCGACCGTTGCATCCGTCGCTGCCGATGTGCGTGCCGAGCAGGCGGCGCTCGATGCCGTCATCGCCGACCTCAGCGACGATCACTGGGAGCTACCGACCCCCTCCCCGGGTTGGGCGGTTCGAGACCAGATCGGCCACCTCGCCTTCTTCGACATGGCCGCTGCACTCGCAATTCGCGACCCCGATGCGTTCGACACCCACCGCAAGGAACTGATGGCTGCCCCCGACGGCGACGCACTGACGCTCGGACCCGCGCGGGCGATGGCACCTGCACAGCTCCTGGCCCACTGGCGCCATCACCGCAATGAACTCGCAGCCGCTGCGGCCACGTGTGGCGAACACGACCGCATCGAGTGGTACGGACCCTCCATGGGGGCCAAATCGTTTTTGACCGCCCGCCTCATGGAGGCGTGGGCCCATGGCCAAGACATCTGCGATGCCGTCGGAGCCGAGCGCACCGCCACCGACCGCCTGCGCCACATTGCCCAACTCGGCTACATCACCCGCGGCTGGACATACCTCAATCGTCGTCTCGACATGCCACCCGGAGAGATCCGAGTCTCGCTCACCTCACCCGGTGGTGACATCTGGCAGTGGGGACCCGACGATGCCGATGCAACGGTCACCGGTTCTGCGCTCGACTTCTGCCTGGTCACGTCACAACGGCGGAACCTGGCCGACACCGACCTCGAACTCGACGGCGATATCGCCACCGACTGGCTCGAGAAGGCACAACTCTTCGCCGGTCCGCCCAGCGACCCACCGCCAGCCCGAGGTTGACGCCCGCCCGCCGCAGGGACGATCAGTCGAGCAGCGAGAACACCAGTCCGTCGAGGATGTCCGACTCCGACACCACGAGTTCCTCGATGTCGAAGTACCGCATGATGCGCACAAGGATGCACATGCCGCCGACGATGACGTCGGCGCGTGCTTCCTCGAGGCCGGGGTTGTGGATCCTGTCCTCGCGGCGCTCGGTGACGAGTGTGCGATAGACGTCCTCGGCTGCCTCTCTGGTCAGGCGGAAGTGATGGATCTGGTCGCGGTCGTAGTCAGCGAGACCGATCTCGACCGCCGCCGCCGCCGAGACGGTACCGGCAAGCCCGACGAAGGTCCGAGCATGCGCGGTCTGGGGCATCTCTCGAGCGACATCGTCGAGGTGGGCTTCGGTGATCGAGAGGCATGCCACCAGTTCTTCGGGCCGAGGTGGATCGTGCGCGACGTATTTCTCGGTGAGCCGAACGCACCCGATGTCGAGCGACAGTGCGGCCTCGGCCTCGTCGGTACCAAACACGAACTCGGTCGATCCCCCGCCGATGTCGAAGACGCAGAAGGGGCCGTCGGCCAGGTCGAGATCGGCGGTGGCCCCCCGAAACGAGAGTTGTCCCTCCTCGAGCCCTGTCAACAGCTCTGGCCGAGCACCGATGACCTGCTCGACCGCATCGAAGAAGTGGTCTCGGTTCGACGCATCGCGAGCAGCAGACGTTGCCGCGGCGCGAACCTGGGTGACGCCGAAACGATCCATCACCGCCCGGTACTCCCGCAGGCAGGCGAGGACCCGTTCGACGGCCTCATCGGCCAAGCGACCCGTGCGATCGACGTCTTGGCCGAGTCGAGTGATGGTCATCAACCGCTCGAGCGTCTGCTCCCCGTCGTGGACGAGAAGGCGGGTCGAGTTGGTTCCGAGGTCGATGGCGGCGACCGGCTCACGCATGGTCATGCTCCTCCGAAAGGTCAGTGCGGTCTTCGTAGTCGGCGAACCGCTCGGCAACCCACAACCCGACCGGATCGTCACCACCAGCGAGATGCCACGCATAGTGGGCGTGGAGGCACTTCACACCCGTTCGGGTACCACCAACACCGGCCGACGGACGAGGACCGTCGTGATCGACAGGGATCTCGGCGTCACGCTCGGCGGCATACCGACGATGGGCCGCATCGATCGCTTCGAGCCCCACATCGGCCTCGGCTTGTCGCACGCCCCCGTCACCCTCCATTCGCCCCACGATTCGCCGTTCGTACTCACCGGCCAGCCAGTAGAGCGTCGGCATCGGCCGTCCATCGTCGAGGATGGGCGCGTTGCGGAGCACCACTGGATCGCCGGCGGCATTGCGCACCACGACCTCGTAGGCCCCGGCAGGCTCGCGGCCGAGAAGTTCGGCCACGCGCACGCGATCGGCCACGGGATCGACCGCCTGGTTCATCGGACGACCGTTCGGGCCGAACGACGTCGACGAAGGCGTCGTACGGTGGGCCTCCCCAGCGCAAGCAGCATCACCAACGGGATCACCCGCTTCATGATCGGTCGCCGGGCCGTATCGAGCAGATCGAGGGCCTCCGGTTCGGGCATCTCGATCCGCTTGCCCCCGACCGGAGCGAACACGTCACGTCCGAGGTGTCGTTCGACGTCGATGGAGGCTGCGAGGTTGCCGGCAAATTGGGCGGTGAGGGCCGTGGACACCTCCGCGATGACCCCGCGACCCAACTGGGCGAAGCGACCCCCGACCTGCAGTTCGGTATCGACATTGACCTGCGTCGAGTCGTCCGTCAGCGGTTCGAGCCTCGCCGTGATGTGGGCCTCGGCATGCCCATGGTTCCCGGCACCGGCCGCTTGCACGATGATCCGACGACGATCGTCGTCGAAGTCGAACGTGGCACTGCCCTCGAACCGCGCGGCGAGCACACCGAGCCGAACCGACACGATGCCTTCGTAGCAGTCGCCGTGCACTGCCGTCAGCTGTGCCCCTGGAACACAGGGGGCGAGGCGACTCGGATCGTGCAAGAGCTGCCACGCCTCGTCGAAGGGACGAGCGATGGAGAACGTGTCGCTCATCTGCATGTCAACTCCAACGCCGCAAGTCTTCGAGCGTGTCGATGTCGTGAGGGTTGCCCTCGACCGGCACCGGACGCACGAGGTCCGGACGAGCCCGCATCACCGCACGAGCGCCTTCATCGCCGCTCACCGGCAGACTCGCCCACATCGCAGCGGACAGTTTGACCGGTGGACGCAGCTCACCGTCGTACCGAGCCGATGCCACATCGTCGTCGACGGCTGCGACCGCGTTCCAGATCTCGGTCGTGACACCGGGACTGTCGCCCAACCCCACGACGATCGCACTGTGCCCACGCGTCTCGGCGTAGGCGACCGCAGCCCGAAGCGAGGTCGCCTGCCCCTCTTCCCAGGGCTCGTTGTGGAGCAGCGTCACATCATCGGGAACGATCGGTTCGAGATCGATTGCGCCACCCACGACCACGACCTCGTCGACGTCGGCAGCCCGAGCCGCATCGATGACGATTCGCACCATGGGCACCCCATCGATCTCGGCAAGCAGTTTGTGCTCCTCCCCGGCAAAGCGCGATCCGGCGCCTGCGGCGAGGATCACCGCAGCGATCGACTGTCGACGTTCATGCGGTCCGGTTTCGACGTGGTCGGTCTGGGTCACCGACACAGCCTAGGGTCGGCTCCATGGACCCGACCGTTCCTCCCGATGCCACCCCACCGAGGCTTCGGGTGACGATGCTGCTTGCCGACTCCGCCCAGGTGGCCGATCGCAAGCTCTACGTCCTTGGGGGAGGTGTCTCGGTGATCGGACCTCGCCCTCAACCGCTCGGCGTGGCGATCCGTATCGAGGTGCCGTGGGATCGGGCCAATGTGGCCCATCAGTGGCGCCTCGACCTCCTGGATGAGGACGGCCATGCGGTGACGATCAACGAACAACCGCTCGTGGTGCATGGGCGCTTCGAAGCGGGGCGTCCCGCAGGCTTGAAGGCCGGTACTCCGCTGTCGGTGCCGCTCGCCATCACGTTTCCGACGCTTCCCGTCCAACCGGGCCAGAGCTACACCTGGCAGTTGTCGATCGACGAGACAACCCATGTCGACTGGCGACAGTCGTTTCACGTGCGAGCTGCGCAGACACCGCCGACGGCACCGCCGCCAAAGCCGAGCTGACGTCAGTCGTGGATCGGGCCGGTCGTCGATGAGAGTGCAGCGACCGTCCGCCCGGTTCGCTCTGCGATGATTTCTGCGACGATCGAGATCGCGGTCTCCTCGGGCGTCCGGGCTCCGAGATCGAGACCGATCGGCGAACGCAATCTGTCGAAGCCGTCCTGATCGACCCCGGCGTCGACGAGACGTTTCGTCCGGTCGTCGTGGGTACGTCGACTCCCCATCACCCCGATGTAGCCGACATCGGTGGCAAGGGCGCCGGTGACCGCCGGCACGTCGAACTTTGCGTCATGGGTGAGGATGCAGACAGCGTCTCGCGGTCCGAGCCCAGCGCCGAGCTCGCTCAGCAGCCGATCGGGCCAGTCGACGACAAGGTCGTCGGCCATCGGGAATCGTTGCCTGGTCGCAAAGACCTCTCGAGCGTCACAGACGACCACGCGGTAGCCGAGGACTTTCGCCACCTTTGCCAGCGCCGCGGTGAAATCGACGGCGCCGAAGATCAGCATCTGCGGGGGCGGGGCAAACGATTCGATGAACACCGAGACGACGCTCTCTCGGGCCTCGCCGTGCTCGCCGTAGTGCCGAAGACCTGATTGACCGGCCGCCAGTTCACCTCGAGCGTCGCGTTCGACGACCCGATCGAGTCCCTCGTCACCGAGGCTGCCAATCGTGAGCGGACCGGACGTTTCGTCGGTTCGAACCAGCAGCTTTCGACCCGGGTTTGGTCCCTCGATGACGGTCGCCAACGCAACCGCCTGCTCGGCCGCAACGTCAGCCTTGAGCGGCTCGTACCAGTCGGCGGGGTCGAACGTCTCGATGAAGAGATGGATCGTGCCACCGCACGTGAGCCCTACGGCAAAGGCTTCGTCGTCGCTGTACCCGAAACTGACGACGCGATGGGCTGCGGACTCGATGACGTCGAGTGCCTCGATCACGACGGCTCCTTCGACACAACCGCCGCTCACCGACCCGCGTACGTCTTGGTCGATGGTGACGGCCATCGCCGCGCCGGGGAGGCGCGGACCAGATCCGTCGAGGTCGACCACCCGGGCGATGGCTGCAGGTGTGGCCGATCCGAGCCACCGGTCGAGCGGATTGAAAAGCTCCTTCACCGTCCCCAGCCTACGCCTCCGGTGGCTGCGCACCCCAGGCCGACCGACCATGGGGCCCGGACCGGGACTCAGACGGTGAGGCGCAACCGATCGAGTGCGAACCGTGACGCTGCGAGATCATTCACCGGGGCACCGTTGCGACGCAGGTCCTGGTGACGATTCCAGGCCTGCAGCAGGTCTTCGAAACGGGTGGGGGATTCGTTGTCTGTACTCATAGGACAGATGATACGAATGCTGTTCCCAGAGAAATCATCGTTCTCGCCTCCTTTATCACTATTCGACCTTGTTTTCTATGTTTTAAATTGTCGAATACCTTCTTTCTATAGGTAGCCTGTTGCCATGCTCGACTCGATCGATCGTCAGATCCTCGACGAACTCCAGAACGATGGCCGAATCTCGTATCGCGACCTCGGGGAACGGATCGGACTCTCGGCACCTGCTGCCACCGAACGCGTCCGTCGCCTGGAACGAGCTGGTGTCATCACGGGCTACACGGCAACCATCGACCCGGCTGCTCTGGGAGCACCGATCCTGGCAATCATTCGAATTCACTCCGCCGGCCCCAAAGCACCCGAGATCGACGCACTGGCTGCATCACTGCCCGAGGTGATCGAGTGCAATCGGGTGACCGGCAGTGAGAGCCACGTCGTGCGCGCCTGGTGTCGAGACCTCGCTCACCTCGACGAACTGATCGGGAACTTCTGGGATCTCGGGGACACGATCACCAACCTGGTCACGTCGACCCCGGTTCAGCGGCGATCCTGCCGCATCTGGTGAACGAACAGCCGACCACTCAATCGTCGCAGGTGAGAAGTCCCTGAACCACATAGGTCTCCTCACCGATCGGGACCCACGTGTTGAAGCAGCGCGCCCGTTCTGCATTGCGCTTCTCGGCATCGACCAGCTTGTTCTGCGCCTCCCGTCGGGCCGCTTCGAGGGAGTCGGCCTCGGCATCGGCTTCGGCCAGTTGGCCCCGCATCTCGACGTACTGGGTGACCGGGATGTACACCAGGAACCCCACGAGAACGAGCGTTGCGACCAGCATCAGGCCACCCACCGCAACGTTCGACCGGCGCGATCGACGCTTGCCCTCAGCCTGCTTCGCCACGGTCAACGCCCCGCCAGTGCGTCGCGACCGGGGTAGGCCGCTGCCTCGCCCAACTGCTCCTCGATTCGGAGCAGCTGGTTGTATTTCGCAACACGATCGGACCGAGCCGGTGCACCAGTCTTGATCTGACCACAGTTGGTGGCAACGGCGAGGTCAGCGATGAAGGTGTCTTCGGTTTCACCTGAACGGTGCGACATCACCGACGTCCAGCCGCTGCGGGTTGCAAGCTCGACCGCTTCGAGCGTCTCGGTCAACGATCCGATCTGGTTGACCTTGACGAGAATCGAATTGGCATACCCACCCTCGACACCTCGACCGAGGCGTTCGGTGTTGGTGACGAAGAGATCGTCGCCGACCAGCTGGCATCGATCGCCCGCCAGCCCCATGAGCACCTTCCACCCCTCCCAGTCGTCTTCGGCCATGCCGTCCTCGATGGAGACGATCGGGTATCGGTCGCACAAGCTGGCGAGTTCGCCGGCCATCGCTGCAGCGTCGAGGCTGCGGCCTTCAGATGCGAGGGTGTACAGCCCGGTGGCTGCGTCGTAGAACTCGGTCGAGGCGACATCCATCGCAATGGTCATGTCGTCGCCCGGCGTGAGTCCGGCGCGCTCGATCGCCTCGAGCAGATAGCGAATGCCTTCCTCGTTCGATGCCAGATCGGGCGCAAAGCCGCCTTCGTCACCGACCGCAGTCGACAAGCCGCGTTGGCCCAGCAGCGACTTGAGCGCGTGGTACGTGTCGACACCCCAGCGCATGGCTTCGGAGAACGAGGCTGCCCCGGTCGGCAGGATCATGAACTCCTGGTAGTCGACGGAGTTGTCCGCATGCGCACCACCATTGAGCACATTCATCATCGGAACGGGAAGGACGTGGGCATTGGCACCGCCGACGTGGCGCCACAGCGGGACCTCCAGTTCATGCGCAGCTGCCTGCGCAACGGCGAGCGAGATACCGAGAATCGCGTTGGCGCCGACACGACCCTTGCTGTCGGTCCCGTCGGCGGAGATCAGTTCCGCATCGACCCTGCGCTGATCGAGCGCATCAAGACCGCTGACGACATCGGCCAGTTCCCCATTGGCGAACCCGACGGCGGTGAGCACACCCTTGCCGCCAAGACGGTCACCGCCGTCTCGCAGTTCAACCGCTTCGAAAGCACCGGTCGAAGCTCCACTCGGCACGATGGCGCGACCGACGGCGCCCGAGTCGAGCCGTACCTCGACTTCGACCGTCGGATTACCGCGTGAGTCGAAGACTTCGCGTGCGTGGACCTGCTCGATGATGCTCACGTTGTTGGGTGCCTCGTGTACTCGTTCCCACGCGAGGTTATTGCTCCTCGCGCGAAGGGTGACGGATCTCGCGCGTAGCGCGCGATCCGGGTGCACTCCGCCGCTCGCAGCCCTCAGTCTGCCAGGGATTCGTGCGATTTCGCCTGCGACCACCACGCAGCGAGCTGACGCTCGTCGGCTGCCTCGAGCGCAGCCGCATCACCGGCCAACGACTCGACGATGCGAAACCGCGAGGTGAAACGCCGAACTGCCCCACGAATCGCATCCTCGGGGTCGACGTCGAGGCGACGAGCGACCTGTACTGCGGCGAAGAGCAGGTCGCCGACCTCATGTTCGGACGGGTCATCGCGAACCTCGGCGAGTTCGGACTCGACATCGGTGTACGCCACCTCGATGCCACCCTCCCAGTCGAACCCGGCACTGCGGGCCCGCTTCTGCACCTTCGCTGCAAGGGTCAGACCGGGAAGCGCCGCAGGGATGCCGTCCATCGCCGACGCACGCGCTTTTTCCTGCGCCTTCGCCGCATTCCAGATGGGCAGAACCGACGCTGCATCGGTTGCCTCGACGTCGCCGAAGACGTGTGGATGCCGAACGACAAGCTTGTCGTGGATCCCCTGAGCGACGTCGGTGATCGTGAACGAGCCCCGCTCCGCACCCAGACGGGCATGGAAGAAGATCTGGTACAGCAGATCACCAAGTTCTTCGACGAGATGTTCGTCGAGATCCGGCGCATCGAGATCGTCGTCGAAACTCGCTCGGGCGTCGAGAGCCTCGAGAACCTCGTGGGTCTCCTCGAGGAGGTGACGGCGCAAGCTCGCATGCGTCTGCTCCCGGTCCCATGGACACTGTTCGCGTAGCAGACGCACGAGTTCGTCGAAGCGGGCAAACTCTCTCGCAACCGGCTCGGCAAGCTCCGGGATGAACAGCGACGTCAGATGGTCGGCATCGACTGCTCGGTCGATGTCGGCCCACTCGACCTCGACGATCACTTCGTCTTGCAGACCGAGCCGCTGCAACAACACTGCCCGCGGCGGCGGTTCGTCGATCGCCAGCTTGATGTCGCTCAACACGTGATTCGCGTGGGTGTGGGCAACGAGGAGCGGGCCCGTCTGGCCCGCAGCCGCAGTGGCGAAGGCAAGACCGTCGACGAGGCGAACGCCGGCCTCCACCGGATCGAGGCCGAGACGCGCCCACACGGCGTCGAGAAACGAGACCGCCGGAAGGACATCGAGTTCGATCCGTCCGGCTTCGGCGGCGGCGCGCAACAGTTCGACGCTGCGCTCGAGCACCAGTGGTGAACCGGGCACGGCATAGACGACAGCAACGTCCTCGTCGGTCGTGACATCGGCGATCAGCCGAGCTGCGATCTCGGCGTACACGTCGTCGAACGTGTCGGCGGCCTCGTACACCTCGTCGAACGACGCAACGTCGATGCCGTCGGCGGCCGGGTGGCGGCTGGTCCGCAACCACACACGGTCGGCCGCAGCGATCGCAGCGTGCGTCTGGGGCGTGATCAGTTCGGGGCCGGCCGGACCCAGACCGACGACGGTCAGCCGCCCCACCGGTGTCAGCCGCCGATCGGCAGGACCGTCAGGCTGGCTGCGTCCCAGCGCCCGTAGCGCGGATCGACGAACACGTCGCTGGCCGCTCCGAGCCGGGCGAGTGCACCGGACTCCAGTGCTCGACGCAGCTCACCGAACGCTGCCTCGTTCGCCGCGTTGGCCGCACTCTCCAACTGCACATCGATCGCGACCGGGTCCATTTCGGGATGGACGTCGGCGGCGAGCGGCCCGATCGAACGAACCTGGATCACATGCCAGCCGAATTGCGACTGGACGGGCGCAGATACCCCCACGCCGGTGACGCGGGCCCCGTCGGAGAACTCCGGCACGAAGGTGGAACTGGGTACGCAACCGAGATCACCGCCGTTGGGCCCGGACGGGCCGGTCGAGAACTCGATTGCCAACTGGGCGAAGTCACGGTCCTCGTCGAGGAGGGCGATGACATCGAGTGCGTCCTGCTCGGATTCCAGGAGGATATGGGCCGAACACAGATACTCCGGCGGCTCGACGTCGACCGGACCGACCTCGTCGGCGACGTACCGGTTGGCGAGTTCGATCTCGGCCTGAAGCCCGATCAGGAATCGGCCGAAGCCTGATGACGGGTCGAGGGTGGGGTCGTTGGCCATTGCGGCGAGCGCCGTGGCACGATCCTGCTCACCGACCACGTAGCCCCGGTCGGCCAGCTCGGCTCGGAACGCGGCGTACTGGATCCACTGGGTGATCACCTGCCCCGGCACCGCCTTCCCCATCGTGCCGTGATCGAGTGCAGCAGGCACATTGGGCGGCAACGACTCGAGGATCTCGTGCAACTCACCCACCGTGAGCTCATCGCCGAGATAGCTCGCCACCGCCGCATCGTCTCCGCGTTCGTTCAACCACGCAAAGGCACTGGCGACAAGCACCCCTGCGAGGGCGACGATCGTCAATCCGAGCCGGACGTTGGAGGAGGAGGGCGAATCAGTGCTCACGAGTCGTGGAGGTTATCGGGCCGACCGGGTCTGTCGGGGATCAGGTCGACCATCGCCTCGACCAGCTGATCGACCACAGCCCCTCCCTTCTTGTGCAATGGCAACTGCAGTTCGCCCACCGCCTCCTTGTAGACAGCGGCATTGCCCGACCCCTTGCCCGAGTACAGCCTGCCCAATCGGACCTGGCGACTGTCAGGAAGGCGTACGGGAGACAAGCGAGCGATGTGGTCGGGTCCTCCGAACCCTGGACCCTTCGTGACGGTGACCTCACGCACGCCGGTACGGACACACTCCACCCGCAACCGGCCGACCTGCAGCAGTGCCTCGGCTTGCGGTGGAATCGGACCGAACCGGTCGAGCCACTCGACTCGAACGTCCTCGAGTTGCTCGAGCGATTCGACGGCGGCAAGACGACGGTAGGCCTCGAGCCGGTTCGTTTCCTTCAGCACATAGTCGTCGGGAAGGTGCGCGTCGCCCGGTACCTCGATGGCGATCTCGACCGGTTCGTCAGGCTTCTCACCGCGCAGCTCGCCGACAGCCTCGGTGACCATCTGGCAGTACAGGTCGTAGCCGACTGCGGCGATGTGACCCGATTGACCGGTGCCGAGGAGGTTTCCGGCGCCACGGATCTCGAGATCACGCATGGCGATGCGGAACCCTGAGCCGAGCTCGGTCGCCTCACCGATCGTCTTCAGCCGCTCGTAGGCCTCCTCGCTCAGCACCCGATCGCGTGGGTGAAAGAGATAGGCGTATGCCCGCTGGCCGGCTCGTCCAACTCGGCCTCGCAACTGATGCAACTGCCCCAACCCGAGAAGATCCGCTCGGTCGACCACGAGCGTGTTGACGGTGGGCATATCGATACCCGATTCGATGATGGTGGTGCACACGAGCACGTCGAAACGACCCTCCCAGAAGTCGATCACCACTCGCTCGAGCGTCCCTTCGTCCATCTGCCCATGCGCGACCGCGATCCTGGCCTCCGGCACGAGATCGCGGAGGTTGGCTGCCACGTGCTCGATGTCGCGCACGCGGTTGTGCACGAAAAAGACCTGTCCCTCCCGCAGCAACTCGCGACGTATCGCCTCAGCCACCGGTTGTTCGTCGTACTCGCCGACATAGGTCAGGATCGGCTGACGGTCGGCGGGCGCCGTGTTGAGCAACGACATGTCACGGATGCCGGTGAGACTCATCTCCATCGTGCGGGGAATCGGCGTTGCGGTGAGGGTGAGCACATCGACGTCGTGACGGATCTCCTTGATCTGCTCCTTGTGGGAGACACCGAAGCGCTGCTCTTCGTCCACCACGAGCAAGCCGAGATTCTTGAACTGCACCCCGTCGCTGAGCAGACGATGGGTGCCGATGACGAGATCGACCGACCCATCCTCGAGACCATCGGTGACCTGCTTGGCCTGCTTGTTGGTCAGGAAGCGGCTCAGGACCTCGATCCGGATCGGGTACGCCGCCATACGTTCGGAAAACGTGGTGAAGTGCTGCTGGGCGAGCAGCGTGGTGGGCACGAGTACCGCCGCCTGCTTGCCGCCCTGGATCGCCTTGAATGCGGCTCGAAGCGCGATCTCGGTCTTGCCGAACCCGACGTCACCGACCACGAGGCGATCCATCGGTGTGGGTTGTTCCATGTCGCCCTTGACATCGATGATGGCGTTGATCTGATCGGTCGTCTCCTGGAAGGGAAACGACGCCTCGAACTCTCGCTGCCAAGGAGTGTCGGGCTCGAACGGATGACCTGGGGTCGTAACGCGACGCTGGTACAGGACGACGAGTTCCTGGGCGATCTCCTGGACCGCCGAACGCACGCGCGCCTTGGTCTGGTGCCAGTCGGCACCCCCCATCTTCGAAAGCGTCGGCGTGTCACCACCGGTGTAGTGCCGGATCGACTCGATCTGATCGGACGGCACGTAGAGCTTGTCGCCGCCGCGATACTCGAGCAGCAGATAGTCGCGCTCGTTTCCGCCGATCGCTCGTGTCACCATCCCGCCGAACCGGGCGACACCGTGTTGGTGGTGGACGACGAACGAGCCCTCCCGAAGGTCTTCGAAGAAGCGCTGCGTGTCGCGCTTGCGTCGTCGTGACGGCCGATGGGTGCGACGCCGTCCGGTGAGGTCGGACTCGGCCAGCACCGCAAGCTTGACATCAGGCAAGACAACGCCGCGATCGAGCGGCGCAACCACGACTCCCCCGGTCCGCGCTGCGTCGCTGGTGGTGAACGAGACGCCATGGTCGCTCAACAGCGTGGCGAGACGTTTTGCGCTCGCTTCGCCATCGGCCGCAACCACGACCGTATATCCGTCATTGAGCAGCGACCGGATGCGTTCGACCGTTGGCTCCAGGTCGCCAACGACCGGCTCCCAGCCGGATGCAGCGACGACCGGTGTCGACGGTCGATCAGGGGTGCCGAGCACCGACCACGCCACTGCATCGGCTCGTTCCAGCAGGCGATCGAACGACAGATGCAGACGGTGGACGTCGTCGGCGGCGACATCCCAGGTTCGAGCGAGCGACGAGGCGAGATCAGCCTCCTCGGCGATGATCTCGGCCGCCCGGTCCCGGACACGACGAGGCTCCACGAAGGCGATGAGACCATCGCTTCCGATCAGATCGGTCAGCAGATGCTCGCCGTCGACGAGCCACGGCAACCACGACTCCATCCCGTCGAAGAGCGTTCCGTCGGCAAATCGGTCCCACTGCTCGCGCCCCCATGGCTCTTCGCCCACCAACTCCCGTGCCCGCGCCCTGCGTTGCTCGGTCGGTCGAAACTCGCGACACGGATAGAGGAACACCTCGTCGACCGCCGCGGTCGAGCGCTGATCGGCCACAGCGAATTCGGTCAGCCGATCGACCTCGTCGCCCCAGAGGTCGATCCGAACAGGAGCATCTGCCGTGCTGGGGTAGACATCGACGATCGAGCCTCGCACTGCGACTTCGCCTCGATGCTCGACCTGTCCCTCTCGGCGATACCCGAGCTCCACCAGTCGTGTGACGAGCTCGACTGGATCGATGAGGTCACCGGGGCACACCCGTATCGGATCGATCGCCGCTTCCGGGTCGATGCGCTGCACCAACGCTCGAGCAGACGCCACGACAAGCGCCGGCGGACGATCCGAGCCGAGCCGGTGAAGCACGCGAAGCCGCTGACCCATCGTCTCGACGCCCGGACTGACCCGCTCGAAGGGCAGGGTCTCCCAGGCCGGGAAGTGAAGGACCCGATCCGGTCCGAGGACAGCACCGGCATCGGTCGCCAGCCGTTCGGCCTCGCCCTGGGTGGCAGTGCCGACGAGGACCGGCCGACGATCGGACGCCGCCACCAGGCCGGCGAGTACCAGCGCACGTCCGGCCTCGCCGATGGCAATCACCGGCTCGCGGCGACCGAGCGCAGCATCGATCGACGGATGGTCACTGAGGCGGTCGAGAAGGTCGCGAAGCGGAGCGGTGTTGGAGGTGGACACGGAGATCAGGAAACGTTGAAACGATTCATCGTTGCTTCGATGTCGGACGCGGCCAGAAACTCCGCTGCATCGGCTGCACGCGCGACAACCTGCTCCAGCACCGGACGGTCGGCTCGCCCCGGCCGCCTGAGCACCCAGTCGCGGCCCGTCATCGTGCCAGGTTCGGGCTTGCCCACCCCGATGCGCAGTCGCGAGAACCCGTCGGCGCGCAGGTGGGCGCGAATCGACTTGAGTCCGTTGTTGCCGGCCAGACCACCGCCCACCTTCAGTTTCATCCGGCCAACCGGCAGGTCCAGTTCGTCATGGACGACGAGAAGCCGCGACAGATCCGTGATCCCGTGCCGCTTCACAAGGGCACCAGCAGCCCGACCCGCTTCGTTGTAGAACGTGACCGGAACCGCGACTGCGATGGTCGTGTCGCCGACTCGGACGAGATCGCTCTCGGCGTGATCTCGCTTACCGCGCCGGAGTCGGCCCTCGTGACGTCGGACAAGTTCGTCGATAACCCAGAACCCGGCGTTGTGCCGCGTTTGGGCGTACTGCTCTCCGGGGTTTCCGAGACCGATCACCAAGAGGTCGGCTGGCGTCCCCGATCGTTCGTGTCTGCGCCGCACCATCGCTCGGGCGGGCCGGAGCGTCAGCCCTCGTCGCCGTCGGTCTCGCTGGCCTCTGCGTCAGCCCCAGCTGCGTCGCCGACCTCACCTGCTTCGCCTGCCTCGGCCTGCTCGGCCCGACGGATTGCTTCACGAGTGGACCGGGTGATGAGCGCAATGGCGACGGTTTCGTCAGGGTCCATCGGGCTCGACACACCGGCGGGCAATTCGACGTCGACGACCTTGATCGTCTCACCGAGTTCGAGCTCGGTCACATCGACGACGACCTGCTGGGGAACATTGCCCGGTTTGACCGAGACGGTCATCGAGTACATCGACTGGTCGATCATCCCGTCGTACATCGTGACCTTGCGGGCCTCCCCCTCGAGGACCACTGGAACATCGACATCGATCGTCATGTCCTCGGTGACACGGAGGAAGTCGACGTGGATCACGTCACGGCGCACTGGGTGCCGCTGCAGATCCTTGATGACGGCAAGGCCCTTGTCACCTTCGATGTCGAGGGTGATGAGGGCGTTGAGGCCAACATCGGTGGTCAGCGCCTTGCGAAGAGCCGGCCACTCGACGGACACCGCAACCGGGTCGGCGCCAAGGCCGTAGACGACGGCAGGGACCTTGCCTTCACGACGAAGACGGCGAGACGGGCGGGTGCCCTCTTTGCGCCCGATTTCGGCGCTCAGCAGCAGTTCAGACATTGGATTCGGCTCCTGAAGGGGCACGGCGAGATCGAACGGCCCGGACGTGGGCCGAGAGCCAAGGTTAGCGGGGGCGCAGTGCTGCGCCACCTGGTTCAGGCGAGGTGATTTCCGCCGAAGATTTCGCTCACCGAGGTGTCCTCGAAGACCGCCGAAATGGCCCGAGCAATGATCGGGGCTACCGACAGGACCGTGATGTTGTCGGTCCGCTTCTCGCTCGGCAGCGACAGCGTGTCGGTGACGAGCACCGTCTCGACCGGTGCGTTCTTGATTCGGTCGATCGCAGGCCCAGAGAACACGCCGTGGGTGGTGGCGATGATGATGCGCTTGGCTTCGTAGTCGTGAAGGAGTTCGGCTGCGGCACAGATGGTGCCACCGGTGTCGATCATGTCGTCGATGAGGACGCAGGTCCGACCCTTCACATCCCCGATGATCTCCTTGGCTTCCACTGCGTTTTTCTGGTCGGTCGAGCGTCGCTTGTGCACGTAGGCAAGGTCGGCGTCGAGCAGATTGGTGTAGCGCTCGGCGACCTTCATGCGACCTGCGTCGGGTGACACGATCACCATGTCGCCGTCGTTGTGCTCCTGGAGGTAGTCGATCAAGACGGGCATGGCCGTGAGATGGTCGACCGGGCCATCGAAGAAGCCCTGGATCTGGCCGGAGTGAAGGTCGACCGAGATCAAACGATCAGCACCGGCGACGGCAAAGAGATCGGCGATGAGCCGAGCGGTGATCGGCTCACGACCCGATGCCTTGCGGTCCTGCCGTGAGTATCCGAAAAAGGGAGCAACTGCGGTGATCCGCTTGGCCGATGCGCGCTTGGCAGCGTCGACCATGATCAGGTGCTCCATGATCTGATCGTTGATCGAGCGGCCCTCCCACTCGGTGTGGGTCTGCACGATGAACACATCGGAGCCGCGAATCGACTCGCCGTACTTGACGTGGATCTCACCGTTCGCGAACTCGGCAATGTTCGGCGTGCCCAGCTCCACATCGAGTTCTTTGCAGATGTCGGCGGCGAGCTCTTGGGTGGCCCGACCCGCGACAATGTGAAGCTTCTTGTGGTTGATCAGTTCCATCCCCGTGACCCTCGGTCGCTTCCAAGCGCAGCATACGGCGCGCGCACGCCGCGCGAGTGGCTGGCCCGGCAGGACTCGAACCTGCAACATTCGGCTCCAAAGGCCGACGTTCTGCCAATTGAACTACGGGCCACTGCGTCGGGTCACCGTAGCGGCCCAAGCGCTCCAGCGGCGCACCGAGGACGGTGGGGCGACGTTCACCTCCGAGAACGCCGCCGTGCCTGCTCGACACGAGGGATGGGTGGTCGTCGCCACACGGCACCCGGCCCGCGACCCGCAAGGGTGGCGCTACGGCGCAGAGGCGGTAGCGTCGCCTGCCGTGGGTTCACTGATCAAGAAGCGCCGCAAGCGTATGCGCAAGAAGAAGCACAAGAAGATGCTCCGAAGGACGCGGCACCAGCGGAAGTGAGACCGAGCCGTCACCAATCCCGGTGTCGGTCACCTCTCCTCCTGTGATGCCCAGTCGACCGGCCGCTCGGTCGGCACGGTTGTGACAATGCGGCCCGCCTCCGGGTGGGCCCCTTCGACGAACCACGTCGATCCACTGCCGGCGAGGCGGGGCTGCTGATCGGTCGCAGCAGCTAGTTCGTCACGCCACCGCACCAGTTCCGGCGCAACGACCAGGGCAGCCGGCTCGAGGTCGTTCCCGTTGGCACCCACTGGTCCCCCCATGTCGTCCCAGGCGCTGTAGACCGCCGGGGTCGAGCAGAAGACGGGCGGCGTGACCAGTGTGAAGGTCTGCTCGACGAACGGCAGCGGCGCAACCTGTTCACCGATGCCGGTGACCCGAGCACGGCCCCCCACCAAACAGAACGCGACATCGGCACCGAGCGCAGCCGCAGCTTCGAGATCGGTGAACCCGGCCCAGCGCAGGATCGCCGCCGCATCTGCGGACCCCCCACCGAGACCCGCTCCGGCAGGGATCCGCTTGGTGATCGTGACGGCTGCGTCACGATCGATGAGCCGCAAGGCCCGCAGGACGAGATTGTCACGGTCAGGACCGATCGAGTCGCCTCGGGCCGGGCCCTCGATCACCAACCCCGAACCACTGCGGACTTCGAGCGTGTCATGAAAATCGAGCGTCACCATCTCGGCGTCGATCAGGTGATAGCCGTCATGGCGCAGACCGGTGATGCGAAGACCAAGGGTCAACTTGGCGGGAGCCACGAGCCGGGTCACGCCCGCAGACTACGGTGCCGATCATGGTGCAGCTCGGTACTCGCCCCTACGAACACGGCCTTCTCGATCTCGGGTCGGACAATTACGCATGGATGCAGCCCGACGGCGGCTGGGGTTGGAGCAATGCCGGCCTGATCGTCGACGGCGATCAGGCGCTCCTTGTCGACACCCTGTTCGACCTCCCACTCACGCGTTCGATGCTCGATTCGATGGCCGCCGCGCTTCCCGGCGTCGACATCACCACGCTCGTGAACACCCACAGCAACGGCGACCACTGCAACGGCAACGAACTCGTGCAGGGCGCGGAGATCATCTGCTCGGTCACCGCCGCCGAAGAGATGGCTCACGAGAACCCCGACATGATGCTCGGTCTGCTCGACGCCGCCCCCACCATGGGTGTCATGGGCGAGTTCTTCCTGCACTGTTTCGACCAGTTCCAGTTCGCCGGAATCGATCGACCCGATCCCGACACGACCTTCTCCGGCGAACTCACCCGAACCGTTGGCGACACCACGGTCAACCTGGTCGAGGTCGGCCCTGCGCACACCGGCGGCGACGTCTTGGTGCATGTTCCGGGTCGGTCCACCGTCTACACCGGCGACATCTTGTTCGTCGAAGGGCATCCGATCCTGTGGGCCGGATCGATCCCCGACCTTCTCGAAGCGCTGGATCAGATCGTTGCCTGGAATCCGGAGACGATCGTGCCTGGTCACGGGCCGATCACCGATCTCGCCGGGGTCGCCGAGATCCGTTCCTACTTCGAGTACTGCCACGGAGAGGCGCGTCGCTGCTACGACGCCGGCATGGACATTGCAACCGCAGCAGCCGATGTGTCGCTCGACCGGTACGCGAACTGGGGTGACGCGGAGCGGATCATCACGATCCTCGACAGCTGTTATCGCGAGTTCGGCGACGTGACCGAACGGTCCGAGATCACCACGCTCTTTGCCCAGATGGCGGACGTCTGGGCCGCCAACCGTTAGGACCCGACCCGGGCGTCGGCAAGGCGACCCCAGTCGTCGAGGGAGAGGGTCTCGGGGCGGGCGGTCGGCTCGACCCCGGCAGCGACGATCGTCGCTTCGTCGACCAGTCCGCCGAGTGACTTGCGGATCATCTTGCGGCGTTGGTTGTACGCAGCACGCACGAGCGGCTCGATCTCGGCCAACGACGCGTCGATCGGGGGTCCCTCGTGACGGTCGATCCGAACCAGCGCCGACTCGACCCGGGGCCGGGGATGAAACACGGTCGGTGGGACTCGCCCGACAATCCGGGCCTCACCGTGAAACGCCACCATCACCGATGGGATACCGATGGCAGCGTCGCCGGGCCCGGCAGCGAGCCGTTCGGCCACTTCGAGTTGGACCATGACGAGCATCGACTCGATCTTCGGGACCGTGCGGAGGAGGTCGAGCACGACAGGGGTGGCCACGTTGTACGGGAGATTGGCGACGAGCGACCACCTGTCACCATCGGCAAGCGTCTCGTCCCAGTCGATCTGTAGGGCATCACCGACAACGATCTGCACGTCGTGGCCTGCGACGATCTCCCGCAGGATGGGCACGAGGTCCTCGTCCATCTCGACCGCGGTCACGCGAGCACCGATGTCGGCCAACGCGAGTGTCAGTGAGCCGAGGCCCGGTCCGATCTCGATCACCCGGTCGCCTTCGCCAACACCACTCAACGAGGCGATCTTGCGGACCGTGTTGGGATCGATCACGAAGTTCTGACCGAGCGATTTCCGAGCCGTAAGGCCGTGGCGGTCGAGCAGCGCTCGGATGTCGGCGCCGGAGTGAGTCACGACGACAGGTGGATGCCGCAGTGCGGCCACGAGCTCGCGCCCTGCCGGTCGTACAGGGCCTGGGCCTGCGCGTCCTGATCCTCGACGGATGCAGCGATGGGGTCGACGCCGACGAGCCCTGGGTTGGCAACGCTCGCAACCCAGTCCCATGTCGACTGCGAGAACTGGTAGGCACCTCGGTATCGGCCGGTCGGGCTGACTGCGTCGTAACGCCCTCCTGACTCACACGCTCGCAACGCAGCCCATTGTTCGGCGGTGGGTCCACCGTTGGGCGAGACGGTCACCGCCGGTGCCTCGGCTGGGGCAACGGCTGTCGATGTGGTCAACGGGACGGCCGTGGTGGTTGTCGTCGCTCTGGCGAGGGTGGTGCTGGTTGCGCGTGCAGCCTCCACAGCCGCGGCCTGGTCGGCGTCTGCTGCTGCGGCCTCCCGACCGAGTTCGATGGCGCGGGTGAGATCGGCGGCTCGTCGTTGTTCGCTGGCCTCCACCCACGCAGCGGCTCGTTCGCTGAAGGTGGCCACATCGACGCCGAGCACGATGGTCGACTGACTTGCTGCGGGCACGCTCAGACCCGTCGACACGGCGGCCACCACAGCCACCGACAACCCGACATGGACATGCCACCGAACTCGGCCCATGGAGAAACGCTACGAGTGCCGTAACACAAACGCAATAGAAGGAGTTGCGCCGCCGAGCCGACATCTCGGGTCTGTGCGCCTCAGTCGGCCAACAACGCTTCCTTGGCACGATCGGCCGCGTCGAGGTCGTAGAAGCAGGCTGCGGTCTCCCACGTCGCAGCGGCAACATCGGCCACCTGCACGTCCTTCACCTCGGCGATCTTCTCCCCCACGAGCGGGAGGAGCGCAGGTCGATTCGGTTTGCCTCGGTGCGGGACCGGCGCCAGATACGGCGAATCGGTTTCGACCAGCAAACGGTCGAGCGGGCAGATCACAGCTGCATCACGAAGATCTTGACCGCTCTGGAAGGTGACGATGCCGCTGAAGGACACCAGGCAGTTCCGCGCCAACGCCTCCCGAGCTTCGTCGGGGCCGCCGGTGAAGCAGTGGAACACGGTTCGCACCGGCACACCCTCGTGATCGAGAATTTCGAATGTCTCATCCCATGCGGAGCGGGAGTGAATCACCAACGGCAGCCCATGACGATGGGCCATCTCGATCTGTGCTTGGAACACCGTCCGTTGGGTCGGACGCGGCGAATGGTCGTAGTGAAAGTCGAGACCGGCCTCGCCAACGGCAACCACCTGGGGCAACGAAAGCAACTCTTCGATCCCGGCGAGCCCCTGCTTCGCGTCGTGCGGATGCACCCCGGCGGTGGCATAGACCCCGACATGCTGGGCTGCAACGGCAGCCATCTGCTGCGACTGTTCGAGATGACACCCGACCGTGACCATGCGGTCGACACCGGCCGCTCGGGCGAGCGCAACCTGCTCGGCACCGGCGGCACCAGCGTCGAGGTGACAGTGCTGATCGATCCAGCGCACGGACGAACCGGTTTCAGCGACTGCTGTCATCGGCCAGCAAGATGTCGAGGTCCACTTTGGAGAACAGTGGTGTCGGCTTCGCAATCACCGTTCCGGTCGGCACCGGCACCCGCTCCCATGCAGTGACCGGGCCGAGCATGTCGTCGAGCGCAGCTGCACTGAACGGCACATACGGTGCAAAGGCCACCCGAACCCCGTTGATGGCGTCCAACGCCGTGCCAAGCACGACCCCACCGCGCGCACGATCGTCTTTCACGAGCTTCCACGGCTCGGTGGCGTTCAGGTAGGCGTTCACGGCCTGGGCAGCATCCATGGCCGCCCGAAGACCAGCCCGTAGCTCGACCTTGGCAATGTGGTCGTTCGCACTCGCCAGCGCCTCGTCGACTGCGGCAAGCACTGCAACATCCTCTGCGGTTCGGGCGTCGACCGGCGGTTGCTCGCCGAAATTCTTGTTGATCATCGACAACACCCGATTGACGAGGTTGCCCCATGTCGCCACGAGCTCTTCATTGATCCGCCGGGCGATCTCCTCGACCGAGATCTCGGTGTCGGCCTGCTCCGGGAGACTCGCAGCCAGTGCGTAGCGCAAGCCGTCGACCTGGAACAGTTCGAGTCCCTGATCGATGGTGAGGCCGATGCCTCGACTCGCCGACGCCTTGCCGCCTTTGAAGGTCACGTACTGGTTGGCCGGAACGTCGTCCGGCAGATGGATGTCGCGGTCGTAGCCGAGGAGCTGCGACGGCCAGAACAGACAGTGGAACGGGATGTTGTCCTTCCCGATGAAGTACACGTGGCGACTGTCGGGGTTGTACCACCAGTGTCGCCAGCGGTCGGCATCTGCACCGTTGCTCGCCCACTCCTGGCTGGCCGACAGATAGCCGATGACCGCGTCGTACCAGACATAGATGCGCTTGCCCGGGCCGAGGTCGTCAACCGGGAGTTCGACACCCCAGTCGAGATCACGGGTGATCGCTCGGTCGAGCAGGCCCTCCTCATCGACCCAGCTCCGCACGAAATTCAGCACGTGGGGACGCCAGTCGGACTTGTCGGCAAGGTAGGAACCGATCTCGGCCGTGAAATCGGAATAGCGGAAGTAGAAGTGTTCGGTTTCTCGGAGCACCGGGGTTGCTTGGGACAGCTTCGACCGAGGGTCGACCAGATCGGTGGGATCGAGCGTGCGGCCGCACTGGTCGCACTGATCACCGCGAGCGTCGTCGTAGGAACAGTGCGGACAGGTGCCCTCGATGTAGCGATCGGGCAGAAAACGCTCGACGTCGGGATCGAAGAACTGCTCACTGGTGCGCTTGTCGATGTGCCCGTTGTGCAGTTGCCGCAGGAACATCTCCTGGGTGACCCGAGCGTGGTGAGGCGTACCGGTGGTGGTGTAGTTGTCCCAGCTGATGCCGAGTGCCTCCCACTGGCGAAGGAATTCATCGTGATAGCGGTCGGCGATGTCTTGGGGCGTCACACCCTCGTCGTCGGCACGAACCGTGATCGGGGTTCCGTGGACGTCGGACCCACTGACCATCAACACCTCGTTCCCGACCAGACGTTGGTGGCGAGCGAAGATGTCGGCGGGGAGGTACGCGCCCGAGACGTGCCCCAGATGTCGAGAACCCGAGGCATAGGGCCATGCGACAGCGACGAGGACGGGGGTGCTCATTGCTGCTGAGGTTACCGGTGGCTAGCCAACGCTGCGGTCGGTGACCTCTCGCAGTATGGGAAGCGACGCATCGTCGACGACGGGAGACGCTCCACCGAACCCCTGCCGGGATCGCACATCGTCGATGCGGTCGAGTTGCCGTTCGAGTTGACGCCGTCGGGGACCGGACAGCTCACCAAAGCTCCGGGAGAGGGTGTCGAGATGCCGGTCGACCTTCTCGATCTGCTCGGAGAACCTTCGCCACTGCTCGCCGAAGCCGGCGAGGCACTGGAGGATCTCTTCGCTCGCCCGTTCGACGGCGAAGGTGTCCATCGCCTGTCGGACCACGCCGAGTACGGCGAACAGCGTCGTGGGTGAACAGAGCACGACCCGCTGCGCCAGCGCATCGTCGAGCAGGGTCGAGTCGTTCTCGTGGATGAAGCCGTAGACGCTCTCGTTCGGAATGAACAGGAGGAGGTAGCCGATGGTGGAATCGCTGGCGGTGTACCCACGACCACCGAGTTCCTTGACCCGGTCACGGACGTCGCGCAGAAAGCGCTCACGCAGCTCGGCGGCCTCGATGTCCGAGGGCGCCTCGAGATAGCGGAGATAGTTGGTCACCGGGAACTTCACGTCCATGTGGAGTTGGTTGTCGTCGGGCAAGAGGAAGGTGAAATCGGGCTTGGTGCCACCCTCGATCGTCTTTTGCTTTCGGTAGTTGACGCCCTCTCGCATTCCGGCCGATCGCAGGACGTCCTCAGCCATGCGCTCGCCCCATTGCCCGCGGGTCTGCGGACTCGCCAGCGCGTCACGAAGGTGCCCGGTCGTCTCGGCCAACAACTTCTGCTGACGGGTTGCGGCCTCGAGCGACTCGACGAACTGACCGTGTTGCTGCGCCCGTTCCTTCTGGAGTTGGGCGACCAACAACCGTAGTTGGTTGAGTTCTGCACTCATTGCCGTGACCTGCTCGCCCATCTGCTTCGACATGCCACCGACCCGCTCACCGACCGTGTCGGACATGCCGGCAACCTTCTGGGCCACGAGCGAGTCGACCGATTCGACCTTCTCGGCCAGCGCAGCAAAGGCGTGCTCGAGCCGCTGCTCGATCGCTTCACGACGTACGTCGAGTTCGGCTGTTCCTGTCTGCAGGCGGCTGTCGAAGCTCTCGCCTGCGACCGTCACGACTCGTTCGACGACGCCATCAACCTGCACCCGCTGGTGGGCGGCCAACTCGGCGGCGAGCCGTTCGACGGTGCCAGCCCCGAAAACCCGCTGCCTTCGGGCGAACCACAGCCCCACAACGACCCCGACGACCGCAACGACAAGCAACGAAAGGACGGAGGAGATCTCCAACACAGGGTCCATGTCGCTCACAGTACGGAGCGGGTGTGACACCACGCCTTGGGCCAGCGCGCCGAGTGGAACAACTCGACTGGCTTTGGTCGAACTTCCTACCCAGCCAGATGTTCCCTGGCCCGCTTGCTGAGGGGAGCCCCCCGAGCCTCCAAGAACCGGAGCACGCGGGGGACGTCGTCGGCCGATCGAAGATTTGCCGTGACGGCTCGCTTGCTCCCACGCGCCGTCAACCCGATGTTGTTGGTCAACCAGCCAGTCTTCACATCGACCGATTGCAGGTCTTCGTAGCGCACTGTGGTCATCTTCATGACCTTGATCTCCACGCGATCGTCAAAGAATCTCACCGACGGATTCAGGTTGTTCTTCGACACAAAGAGCCCGGCCCCAGCGAACGTTGCCCGGACGTCGACCTCGACCCCGTCAACGGGAAGAGGACTCGAGAGTTCATCCATTTCGACAGGCTCCCACACCTCGTCACCCAAGCCCATCCTCCCGCGCTCGTGCTGAACCGATGGCTGTGCTCCAGACCTCACTGCACGTTGCGATGGCGCGTTCGCGCAGCGCTGGATCAGAGACCCAGTGCGAGATCGTAGACCCTCCGTTTGCGTGCTCCCGTTTCGGCCACGACGGCATCGACTGCCTCACGCCGACTGGCGCCATGCGACAGCGCAACCGCAAGGCGTGCCGTGATCTCCGCATCGTCGAGCTCCCCCGGACCGGAGGCACCCTCGATCACCACCACGACCTCGCCCTTCACCCCACCACGAGCCCACTGCGCCAACTCGGCAAGGGTGCCGCGCTGCAGTTCCTCGTGCAGCTTGGTGAGTTCACGAGCGACGACGGCTCGGCGGTCGGCCCCGCAGCGCTCGGCGAGCATGTCGAGGGTGGCAGCAACCCGTTTCGGCGACTCGTACAACACAACGGTGCGCCGCTCGCTGGCGATCGCATCGATCTGGTCGTCTCGGAGTCGGCCTTTGCGAGCAAGGAAACCTTCGAAGACGAACCGGCCGGTGGGAAGCCCCGAGGCAACCAGGGCCGAGATCGCCGCCACCGGGCCGGGAACCGTCGTGACCTCGTGCTGGGCCGCGATCGCTGCTGCCACGAGGCGCTCTCCCGGGTCACTGATCCCCGGTGTGCCGGCGTCGCTCACCAAAACGATCCGTTCGCCGGCAGCGAGGCGATCGAGTACGGCGGGGATGGTGTCGAACTCGGTGTGGTCGTCGACCCGTCTCAGTTCCGCAGCCCGTATGCCGGCGTGTTTGAGCAACGCACCGGTACGGCGGGTGTCCTCACAACAGACCAGATCGGCACTCGCAAGGGCCTCCGTTGCCCGGGGAGACAGGTCACCGAGGTTGCCGATCGGCGTGGCGACAAGGATCAGGACCCCACTCATTCGACGCGAATCTCGAGTTGCATGCCTCGCTCGACCCCCCACCGGCGAAAGGAGCCGGCCTCAGCTTCGAGGACCGCCCCAGCCCTCGGCGACCACCGGCCGAGACGACCCGGAACCATTTCGGAGATGGACAGCACCCGCAAGTCGTCATCGAGGTGGGCGACGTCGAGCGCAAAGCGCATCCGGACCGTGTGCACGCTGCGGGCCGGCCGCAGGAGGAGGGCACCCTCGATCCCTTCCCGCCCCAGCAATCCGCGGCGACGTGCCTTGCGGGTGTCGGCGATCTCCAACGAGGCGATCACCCGCCCCTCGTGCACCAGCCAGGCCATGCCCCGACGCTAATCGCAGCGACGCCCCGGCACCGACCGCCGGTGGTGCGAAGCAATCAGGCGCGGACCGGTTCTCGTTCGGCCTGCACTGCGAGTCGCTTCTCGCGCCGTTCGGCCAACCGGTGCCCGAGGGTACCGATGCGGCCGATTTGCGTCACCAGTGCCTCCCGTGCCTCCTCTGCTTGTGCAGAGAGACCTTCGAGCGACTCGATCGCCCAATCCCGCAGCACCACCGGCTTCAGAATCTTGTCGTGATGGATCGCGAAGTCGTAGATGCCGGCATCGGCAATTGCTTTCGCATGCGCTGCGAAACCGGGGATACCCGTGCCGGGCATCTGGAAGTCTTGGACCTGCCGGTTCACCGCAATGACTGCCGCCGAAGGATCGATCTCGAAGATCACCTGCATGGCATCGCGGTAGAAGAGGTAGTGCAGATTCTCATCCGCGGCCACCCGTCGCATCACGGCTTTCCCGGCCGGGTCGTCGAGCATGTTGCCGGTGTTGAAATGGCTGATGCGCGTTGCAAGTTCCTGCAACGTGACGTAGGCGAGGCCCTCGGTCAACGACGGTGGCTCCGGAACCTGTCCGCTCTGCACCTGGGCCATCCGAGCCCGCTCGAGCTCGACCGGATCGATCGACCGGGTCGCCATGAGGTACCCATTGATCACGATGCCATGGCGCCCTTCCTCGGCGGTCCACCGACGAACCCACTCGCCCCATGCCCCGTCGCGACCCATCATTCGCTCGATGTCGCGGAAGTAGTACGGCAGGTTGTCCTCGGTCAGCACGTTCACGTACAGGGCGCTGCGCACGGCGCTCGGCACGTTCGCCTCCTCGGGCGACCACTCGTAATCATCAGGGAAGTCCGCAGCTGCGCTCCACGGAATGTAGGCGTGGGGATGCCACTCCTGCGTCGTCTCGAGGTGGCGTTCGATCAGCTTCTCGGCCGTTTCAGCCAACGCTTCGCGCAGATGAAGGTCGGGGATCACCGTCATGACTCTGCGAGCCTACCTACCGGTCGGCAGGCTGTAAACGTGCGAAGAACGTTCGGTTCCAGAACAACACACACGTCGAGACCAACACGCACGCTGCCTTGGACACCACCGAGTCTCGATCGGTTACGACCCGAGCTGCACCGAGTCACTATCGTGCGACGATGGCGCTCGTTCTGGAATCAGCGACCCTCGACCGCTACGAGACCGATGGCTTCCTCCTTCTCCCGGGCCACATCGACGCCGAGTGGCTGGGTCGACTGCGCCAGGCCATGGATCGCCTCGTCGACGAGTCGCGGACTGCCGAACCCGGCGACCAACGCTTCGACACCGAGCCCGGTCACTGCGCGGACCGGCCGCGTCTTCGACGAATCAACGCTCCGGTCGACCTCGACCCGACGTTTGCCGCCTTTGCACTCGATGGACCTGCCACCGACCTCGCCGAGGCACTCCTCGGGCCGAACGTCCGCTTCCACCACTCCAAGCTCAACATCAAGTGGTCCGACGGCGGAGAGGAGGTCAAGTGGCATCAGGACATCCAATTCTGGCCCCACACCGACTTCTCGCCGCTCACGATCGGCGTGTACCTCGATGACGTCCTCGACGACGACATCGGTCCGATGGGGGTCGTGCCCGGCAGCCACACCGGCGAGTTGTTCGACCTCCACCGTCCCGACGGCTCATGGTCGGGTGCGCTTTCGGACGCCGACACCACCCGCGCTGCAGTCGATCGTGCCGTGTATCTGAAAGGACCGGCAGGAAGCGTCACCGTGCACAACTGCTGTTGCGTGCACGGTTCGGCCCACAACCGATCGAACCGCTCGCGCCCACTTCTGCTCCAGACCTACTCGCGCGCCGACTCGTACCCCCTGCTGGGAGTGGGCACGAACGGCAAGGCGGGTCGGGGGGCACACCAACTGGTGCGGGGATCGGCGCCGGCGACACTCACCATCGAGGGCCGCACGATGCCCACCGCCCCCGACTGGTACAACGGCTCGTATCAATCGATCTTCTCGGTCCAGCAGGCTGCATCGGACGGATCGGAAGCATCGACCCGGTGACGTGCGTCGTCAGACGTTGAACCGGAACTCCATCACGTCACCGTCCTCAACGACGTAGTCCTTGCCTTCGGACCGGACCTTCCCGGCCTCACGAGCAGACGCCCACGACCCAGCCTCGATGAGCTCGTTCCACTGGATCGTCTCGGCCCGAATGAAACCCCGTTGGAAGTCGGTGTGAATCACACCGGCCGCCTCGGGCGCCGTGGATCCGGCACGGAAGGTCCACGCCCGCGACTCTTTCTCACCGGTCGTGAGGTAGGTCCGCAGTCCGAGCATGTGGTACGCCGACGTCAGGAACGCTGGTACCGCACCGTCGCCAAGACCCAGCGCCTCGAGCATCTCCTGCCGGTCCTCCGGCGCCATCACCGCAGCTTCAGCCTCGAGCTGCACCGACAGCGGCACCACTTCCGCACCGTCGAGTTCCGACCGAACCGGCGCAGCGATCGCATCCTCGTCGCCGATCTGATCCTCACCGATGTTGAGGACGGCCATGACCGGCTTGTTGGTGAGAAAGAAGAACTCCTTGAGTTCAGCCCGCTCCTCGGCGTCGAGCCCCGCCCGGTAGAGCGGCGTGCCCTCTCCCAGCGTGTCGACGCACCTCGTGAGGAGCTCGACGGTGCGCTTCAACGAGCTGTCACCCTTGAGCATTCGCTGCATCTTGTCGCAAGCCTTCTCGGCACTGGCGAGATCAGCGAGCGCCAACTCGATCTCGACCACCCGAAGATGCTCCAGCGGATCCTGCGGACCAGGGACGTCTTCGTCCGGGAACGCACGCAACACGAACACGATGGCGTCGACCTCGCGAATGTGACTCAGGAACGCGTTCCCAAGGCCCTCCCCCTGGCTGGCTCCCTCGACCAGCCCACCGATGTCGGTGAACTGCACGGCCGCATGGATCGTCTCCTTGCTGCGTGACATTGCGCTGAGCTGCTCGAGGCGATGGTCGGGGACCTTGGCGACGCCGATGTTGGGATCGGTGGTGGCGAAGGCGTACGGGGCGGCGTGAGCGCCGCCACCGGCGAGCGCGTTGTAGAGCGAGGACTTGCCTGCGTTGGGCAGACCGACGAAGCCGAAACGTTCCATGACCGGGTCGAGGCTAGCGACCCCGACACGGGTACCGTTGGGACTCGTGACCGACGTCGAGACCCCTGCTTCTGCGACGAACGACGCCGCTGGTTCCGACGCCGAGAAGGCGTTCTCGACATCGGTTGCCATTTCGGCGGTGCGGTGCACCCTCACCTACGTCCTGATCCCGTTCGTCTTTCCACTGATCGGCTTCGGCGCCGGCGTCGGGCCATGGATCGGACTCCCGATCGGGACTGCGGCGATCGTGGCGAACCTCGTCTCCATCCGGCGCTTCCACCGTGCCGATCACCGGTGGAAATGGCCGATGACCGCGATCAATGCCGGCATCATCGGTCTGCTCACCGTGCTCGTGATCCTCGACGGTGCAGAGTTGCTCGGCTGACAGCGCCCATCGCCCATTTCAGCAGGTGACTGACGATGCTCGACGCCTGAGGCGCCCGACGTGCGCGACGGGTCCACGGTGCCGGGGTCTGACGCTCTCGCAGTGATCCTCAGCCGGTGAGCGGTGCCACACCCGGCACGCTCGACGGACGGGAGAACACCTCGTCGAGCATCGGGCGAAAGTCTTCGATGTCCATGACCGGGTAGCTGGGATCGAAGCAGTTCTGGTCGTATTCGTGACAGAAGTCGACGCAACGGTCGAAGTAGGGCGAGTCCCGATGCCGATCTCGAGCGTTGCGATCACCGTCGTGATGGTGAAAGTAGTAGTAGCCCTGGAAGAGACCGTGGTGCTTCACCACCCAGTGCGTCTCCGCATCGACGTAGGGTCGCAGCAGTGCCGCTGCCGCATCGGAATGATTCTCGGGGGCGAATCCGTCGGCGATGTCGTGCAGCAGCGCTGCCACCACCATGTCGACCGACTCGTTGTTGCGGTAGGCCCGTGTCCCTGACTGGAGCGAGTGTGCGTAGCGATCGCACCGATAGCCGAGCGTCGGCCCCTTCAGCAGGCCGAGCAGGCCGACGAGGTTGTCGACCAGCGCACCACGAGCGTGCTGCTCGAATGCCGCCCCGAGGTGCTCGTATTCCTCGCGGGTGCCGTGCTGCATCTCGGTCCATGGGACCTGGAAGTCGGGATCGAGCACCATGGGCGCAGCTTACGCGGGCCCGGCGCTACCGTCGCTCCCGATGAATGACTCGCTCCCCCACGTCCTCATCGCCGGTGCCGGAGACGTCGGGCTCACCATCGCCACGGCGCTGGTCGGGGCCGGGCTGCGGGTCTCGACCCTGAACCGCTCGGGCCGCCGAACCGACGGAGCCACGCCGATCATCGGTGACCTGTCGAATCCAGCGACCCTCGGATCCGTTCCCGCCGCCGATGTCGTGATCTTCACCACTGCACCCCCGACCCGCGATGACATCGGCTATCGGATTGCCTATCTCGATGGCCCACAGGCCCTGCTCGACGCGATGCCACGCGACCCGGGACGCGCCGTACTGACCTCGACGACCGGTGTGTACGGCGCCGACGACGGTCGCTGGATCACCGCAGCCGATGACGCTGCACCGACCCGTTCGACCACCGCACTCGTCGTCGACGGCGAAGGCAGGCTCGCCGCTCGAGTGCCGACCACCGTCGTTCGGTCGGCAGGCATCTATGGACCGGGCCGCCATCGCCTCATCGACCAGGTCCGCCATGGTGCCGTCGGTGTCACGCCGGGAACACCCGACCGCTGGACCAACCGCATTCATCGTGACGACCTTGCCGCTGCACTCGCACTGTGTGCTGTTCATCCGAGCCCTCCGGCTCTCGCCATCGCCGTCGACGGCGCCCCCACACCTCGCGACATCGTGTTGCGTTGGCTGGCCGACCAACTGGGTGTGGAACTGGGACCCGACCCTGACCCAGCCCGGCATCCCATGGGCAAGCGATGTCGCAACAGCGAGCTTCGCGACCTCGGATGGGAGCCCGCCTACCCGAGTTACCGAGAGGGATACACCAGCGTGCTCGCTAGTCTGTGAGCCATGTCGAAGCGCACCCAGAAGAAGAAGGCCAAGGTTCGCCGCAGCAAGGCCAACCACGGTCGTAAGCCCAACCTGGGCCGCAACAGCTGACCCTCCCCCCAGGGTTCCCTGCGCCCGCCCAACGCCGACAACGCCGCTGCGTGAACGTGGCGGCGTTTGCGCGTCACACCGGGCGCCTCGTCTTGATCAGACCCGCACAACGCCGCGGTCGGTTGCTTTGAGTGTTCGACCCGGGCGCGCATCGGTGACCTCGTCGTGGTCGACCACGAGGACCCCGGCCTTCACGGTCGCCAGATAGCCCTGGGCCTCCTGGACGAGTCGACGACCACCGGCCGGGAGATCGTGAATCATGTGCGGCTTGCCCAACATGAGCCGTTCGTGATCGATCACGTTGACATCGGCGAGCATGCCCGGCGCAAGCACCCCACGGTCGTGCAGCCCGTAGACGCGCGCCGTCGCCTGGGTCTGCTTGTGCACCACCAACTCGATTGGCAGCTTCGGACCCCGTGCACGATCACGGGCCCAGTGGGTGAGCAGATACGTGGGCATGGACGCATCGCAGATCAAGCCGCAGTGTGCACCGCCGTCACTCAACCCGAAGATCGAGGCCGGGTGTTCGATCATCGCCCGGATCGCTTCATGGTCCTGGTCGACATAGCTACCCAGCGGCATGAAGATCATCGCTGTGCCGTCCTCGGCAAGCATCCAGTCGAAGACGACCTCCTGGGGGGTTCGTCCCTCACGCTCGGCGACCGCAGCGGCCGATGCGGACGGAGGCGGCTCGTAGTCCATCGGCTCACCCAGCGGAAACATCTGGTGAAACGAGGTCGCCATGAAGCGAACGAACGGATTCTTGCTGGCTGGCTCCTCGGCAAGGAGCTGTGACCGGAACCCGGCGTCGCGCATCCGGGCCACGATCTCGGCATGCGGCTCGTCGGCGATGGCCCGAAACGACGGATGCGCACGGAACGGATGCATGCTCGATTGGAGGCTGTAGAGCATGCCGGTGGGGCGGGCCGGGACCTGCGGAGCGATGGCGTGTCCGGCCTCGTTCGACGCCTGGTTGCGGTCGAGACAGGCCCGAAATCCGTCCGGTTCACGGGGCTCTTGCGCCATGGTGTAGGTGACAGGCACGCCGACGTTGCCGAGATGGTCGAGCCACCGCCACTCGTCTTGTTGAAACGTGTTGTCGCTCACGAACTGGAACAGACCGCGACCCACGACGGCAAGTTCGTCGGCGATTGCCATGAGCTCTTCGTCGAGAGCGAACGTTCCCGGTTCGAAACCGTGCGAACTGGCATGCAGCACCGTACGACTCGTCGAAACTCCGAGCGCTCCGTCGCGAACACCGTTGGCCATCACAGTGGCAATCTGGGCAATCTCGTCGGCAGAGATGTCGTAGTCGTGGCAGCGGTCACCGAGCACGTAAGCGCGAACTGCAGCGTGCGGGACCGTCGTCCCGAGATCGAGCGTTCGAGGACGCAGGGCCAGCGCGTCGATGTACTCGCCGAAGGTTTCCCAGCACCAGTCGATGCCCTCGTGCAACGCGGTGCCGGGGATGTCCTCGATCGCTTCCATGAGTTCGATCAGAAATGCTTCGCCGCCGGGGCGGACAGGCGCGAACCCAACCCCGCAGTTGCCCATCACGGCCGTCGTGACACCGTGATCGATCGAGGGACGCATCACCGAGTCCCAGGTCGCCTGACCGTCGTAGTGGGTGTGGACGTCGACCCAGCCAGGTGCCACCACCGCCCCGTCGGCATCGATCTCGCGTCGCCCGCGTCCGTCGACCGTTCCGACCTCGACGATGTGCTCGCCGTCGATCGCCACATCGGCGGTGAACGGAGCTTCGCCGGTGCCGTCGACGATGGTTCCACTGCGGATCACGAGGTCGTGCATGAGTCCAGTGTCGCAAACGTCGCCACCCGTGGGACAATGGGGTGTGCTTTTGATCTTCGACGGCGACTGCGGATTCTGCACCTCCTCGGCCGAGTGGATCGGGCGCCGACTGCCCGACGAGGTGCGTGTCGCGCCGTGGCAGATCCTCGATCTCGCCGAGATCGGCCTCACCGAACACGACGTCCGGACTGCCGCCTACTGGGTCGATTCCAGCGGCAAGGCCCACCGTGGCCATCGTGGTGTCGGCCGGGCACTGATCGCCGCAGGTGGTCTATGGCACATCGTGGGCCGGTTGATCGTCACGCCGCCGGTCAGTTGGATCGCCAAACCGGTGTATGCCGTCATCGCCCGCTACCGCCACCTGATGCCCGGCGCGAGCGATGCATGTCGCGTCGACCTCGGAACGACGTCGACTCGTCCCGGCAGGTCGGCGTGATACAACCCACGGCGTGAGCATCACCCTTTCCGAAGCCGAGTCACGCCGTCTGATGGCCGGGTACGGCGTTCCGGTGTCACCCTTCGTCACCGGTGCTTCCTCTGACGAGGTGCTGACCGCCGTCGAGGCCGACGAGGGCGTCACCTACCCGGTCGTTGCCAAACTCTGCGGTCGGGCGATCGCCCACAAGACCGAACGGGGTCTCGTCCGACTCGGTGTCGCCGATGCCGATGCCCTACGGGCGGCGTGTGACGAACTGCTCGGGAAGGCCGTGCCCGAGGACGGCTCGGTCGAGGTGCTCGTGTCGTCGATGGTGGACGGCAATCGGGAACTGATCGCCGGGCTCAACGACGATCCGCAGTTCGGCATGACCGTGATGGTCGGTGTGGGTGGGATTCTGGCCGAGGCGATTCGTGACGTGAGCTTTCGGCTGGTGCCGATCGGTGAGGTCGACGCCGCCGAGATGCTCGACGATCTCACCACGCAACGGCTGTTCGACGAGTTCCGCGGTGAACCGGAAGCCGATCGCAGTGCAATCGTCGATGCGCTCGTTGCGCTCAGCCGTCTCGGGGCGGAAGAAGCCGGTCTTCGTTCGGCCGACCTCAACCCGCTCATTCTCGTCGACGGCAAGCCAGTGGCCGTCGACGCCCTCGTGGAGATCGATTCCGATGCCTGACCTTTCCTCCCTCTTCGACCCGAAGGGAATCATCATCACCGGCGTGTCGAACCATCCCGGCAAGTTCGGCTTCGTCACGCTCCACAACCTCCTCAGCAGCGGCTACGAGGGCCGAGTGTTCCCCGTCTCGCGCGAACCGGGCGCCGTTCTGGGGCTCGATGTCCTCGGCTCGATCGACGATGTGCCCGACGGCGCCGCTGACATGGTCTTCATCTGCACGCCGCCGGCGATCAACGAAGAGTTGCTCCGGCGGGCCGCTGCGAAGGGGGTGACCGCCGCCTTCTGCGCAGCGGGTGGATACCGAGAAGCCGGTCCGGAGGGTGCTGAAGCCGAAACACGCCTCATCGACCTGTGCCGCGAACTCGGGATCGCCCTGGCCGGTCCCAACGGGCAAGGTGTCGTGTCGACCCCGGCCAAGATGTGTGCACAGATCGTGGCGCCCTATGCGCCGGCGGGCAAGATCGCGATCGCCAGCCAATCCGGCAACTTCGTCTCGTCGTTTCTCAACCTCGCCAACCACACCGGCGTCGGTGTCTCACGTGCCGTCGCAGCCGGCAATGCGTCGGTGCTGGGAATCGCCGACTATCTCGAGTACTTCACCGACGACCCGGAGACCGCAGTGTCTCTCGTGTACATCG
>JBMTIM010000010.1:0-68078 GCA_049437325.1 Acidimicrobiales bacterium | reverse complement strand
GGCATCGTGGCAGGCGCTCGTCGACTCGCTCGTCTACGGCCTGCTCCACAGCGACCGCTGAGAACGGCCAGCCCCGTAGACGGTCGACGACACGCTGACGAAGCGGTTGTGGTCTCGAACAGCATGCCCCGATTGTGGGCGGGGGGCGCGTGTCGGCATCGGTGGAACTGGGAACCAACTCCGGCGCAGAAGCGCACAGTCACTAGAATCGGGGTGCGGTGTTGGTAGCCACCCGCAGTGTCACGGAACGAGGCTGACCGCGTGGATGAGGTGAGAGAGCTGCCGGTGTCGAGGTCGACTCCTGGTCGACATCGCGAGTTCGCCGTGGTCGTGGTGGCGTTGAGTGTCGGTCTCCTCATCGTGGCCGTTTCGCTGAGACAACATGACGGCGATATCGCAGGCATGCTCGCCCTTGGGCAGGACAACCCGGAACTGGTTGCCCATGTCGAGAGTGTGCTTGCTCGCGAGGTGTCGACAGTCGAGTTCCTCGGCCATGACGGAAAATATTTTTTCCTCCAGGCTCTCGACCCGTTCTATCTGTCGCCGAGCGAGCACGCCGTCTATCTCGATCGACCCCTGTATCGAGCTCAGCGAATGTTGTACCCGACGATCGCAAGTGTGGGTGGACTGCTTCCTGCCGAACTCGTCTTGTGGACGATGGCGTTGACGAAAGTTGCTGCCCTCGCGGTGGGAACGGTTGCCGCAGCACGACTGTCGAGACAGCTTGGCGGTTCTCGTTGGTGGGGCCTTGCGTTCCTGCTGAACCCTGGAGTCATCTTTGAATTCGACCTCGCTGGCGCCGGCGTGGTCGGCTTCGCCGCCGCACTCTGTGGCACCGCATTGCTGGAGGAAGGTCGATATCGCTCTGCCGTTGCATGGTTCACGGCCGCCGTTCTTGCCCGCGAAGCTCTGTTGCTCTACGTCGCCGGCGTCTGCCTCTACCGACTGTGGCAGACGCATCGGATCCCGTGGCTCCTGGGTGCGGTGCCGGCGTCGAGCGCGGTCGCGTGGGCGGCGTACCTCCGCTTCCGTCTCGACTCACCCGACGGTGTCACTGAGGTCCAGGAATTCGGCCCGCCCTTCAAAGGCATGCTGGACTCGCTCGAGAATTGGGTCGATGATCCCGTATACCTCGCCGCCATCGGAGGTCTCGTCGTCGTCATGCCACTGCTGCTCGTGCACGCATGGCGACGCCCCAGCGCGTTGGCCTTCGGTGCCATCGGATTCGTCCTCATGGCAGTCCTGATGACACAACAGGTCTGGTGGCGCTTCAGCGACATCAGCCGGGCCATCGCCCCCGTCGTGACCGCCTACATCATCACGGCGTGCAGCCCTCAGACATCGCACAAGAAACCGGGGTGAATGATCACAGCCCGCCATGGTCTCCGGTGCACCGGGAGGCAGGCAGCGCCGATTCAGGCCCAGATGACGTCGTGGAGAGGGTTGGGCTCGGACGGAAACGACCGAGCCTCACCCCGATAAAACCGAGCTGCGGTCCATGCGGTGACGGCGGCATCGAGAAGGTCATCGGTCTGCGCAGCCCGACCCGCCGTCTCGTCGACATCGCTCAGTTCGAACCCAACCGAAGCCAGTGCGCCAAGTCGCTGCGTCATGCCCGCCCAGGTCTTCTTGCTCGCGGATGCCGGGGCACCGAGGAGCGTAGCGAAGCAACCCTCGGGGTGCGCTTCGATGACCGGAATCCCGGCTACAGGAATCCACGCCATCGCCTCACGAATCTTCGGGACGAGGGCCCAGGCCTGGCGGCTGATGCCCTTGCCGGTAGCGGCCCGAGCCGCACGATTCGCGGATGCGTAGTCGTCGGCGTTCATGGCGGCCTTGGGCGGCGTGGCGAACACCGAGCTGCGGCGAGGGCCAAGGAAGGAACGAAGGGCAGCCTCCGCCGGGCGTTCGGCCTCGGGGGTGACGATCGGGATGTCGATCGCCACCACCGCTGCATCAGGAACCACCTCGCAAAGGGCGCCCAGACTCGGCAGGAAGTGTGCCGTTGTCGACGTGCTGCCGTCCCAGGCAACCGCAATCCACCCCGTGGGGCAGCCATCGACACCGACGAAGCGCATCAACTCGATGCTCGTCGCAGTTCGACGGCATCGGTTTCGTCCCGAGTACCAGGATCGGCCGAGAGTTGCGGACTCGTCATCGACCGAAGTCTCGCGTGTCGGCTCACGTTGCGCTGTGCTGACTACGCTTTGGCCCATGGCCGCTCCCTCTCGCGTTCCCACCAGCCCGACGCAGCGCAAGCACTACTCGTCCCCACCCCGGCGATCGGGGTCGTGGCGGGCGGAGCGGCCCGGCGAGACCATCGGGGCGGCGCATCCGACTGGCCGAGCGCTCGGGAATCCCGGTCCCGACCAGGGCTATGTCCTGGCGTTGGCCCAGGACCTCAAAGCCGAACTGGTGCTGGCACCGGGTGAGCACGTTGCCGATGTCGTGACCGGGGCGTGTGCGGTTGCGCTTCGTCGAGCCTCGATGTTCGGTCGGGGCCCCATGCGTGAAGACCTCGAGATGGCGCTCACGCTGTACGGCTTCCTCGGTGAAGCAGCTCCTGAACTGGTGGCAATGCGACGGAAGCTCTTCGCCGAGGTCCATCACACGACGGTGCACTACTTCGCCGGGCGCGAGATTGCGGACCGGGTCGACGCCGACATGCTGAAGGGTCGCGTCGAGCAGGCCAAGCGGGCGGTCGAGCGGGACTGGCGTTCCGCCTTCGGTGGCGACCAGTAGGCCGGTAACCTCGCGGCGGTGACACCTCGGGTTCGTTTCGCTCCTGCGCCAACCGGTTTTCTGCACGTCGGCTCTGCGCGCTCTGCGCTGTTCAACTGGCTGTATGCCCGCAACACCGGCGGGACCATGGTGCTTCGGGTGGAGGACACCGATGCGTCGAAAAAGACGCAGGAGTTTGTCGACGCAATTGTCGAGCCGTTGCAGTGGCTCGGCCTCGACTGGGACGAGGGACCCTATTTCCAAAGCGAGCGGCTCGAGCAGCACGCTGCTGCAGTGCAACAACTCGTCGACTCGGGGCAGGCGTACTTCTGCGATCTGAGTCGTGACGAGATCGAACGCAAAGCCGAGGAAGCCGGCCTGCCGCCCGGGTACCACGGGTGGTCCCGAGACCGTGGTGTCTCCGACGGTCCGGGTGTTGTCGTCCGGTTCCGGTCGCCCGACGAGGGCTCGACCGTGATCGACGACGTGATCCGCGGGCGGGTCGAGGTGAAACACGCAACCGTCGAGGACTTCGTGATTCGGCGTGGTGATGGCTCTCCGGTTTTTCTCATCGCAAACGCAGTCGACGACTACGAGATGGGGATCACCCATGTGATCCGGGGCGAGGATCTGCTCAACACCGCCCCGAAGGTCAAGCTGTTGTGGGATGCGCTCGGCTACGGCGAGCCTCCGACCTACGCCCACCTCCCGCTGCTCACCAACGATCAGGGAAAGAAACTCTCGAAGCGACGCGACTCGGTTGCCCTGGGTGCGTTTCGTGACGAGGGCTATCTGCCGGAAGCGATGGTCAACTATCTGGCCCTGCTGGGGTGGGGTCCGGCCGATGAGGTCGAAATCCGTTCGCTCGCCGAAATCGTCGAACTGTTCAGCCTCGAGGCGGTCAACAAGGCGCCGGCGATGTTCGACGTCAAGAAGCTCGACCACATCAACGGCGAGTACATCAAGGCGCTTTCACCGACTGCCTTTGCTGCTGCGGCCGAACCGTGGTTGACCGGGCACGACACGCCATGGAAGGCCGAGGCCTATCGGCCCGAGGTCGTCGAAGCGCTTGCGCCGGAGGTGCAGCAGCGGGTCGTGAAACTCAGCGAGGTGACCGGGTGGCTTGCGTGGTTGTTCGAAGCTCCCCTCGACTACGACGAGAAGAGTTGGACGAAGGCGATGGTCAAGGGTCGTGCCGCCGACCGGGTCCTCGATGGGGTGATCGACGGGCTCGAGACGGTTGATTTCGACGATCCAGAAGCGATCGAGGCCGTGGTGATGGGGGTCGGCAACGACCTCACGTCCGAGCTCGAGACGAGAGTTCTTTCCCAAGCACCGGTTCGTGTTGCGCTGACCGGTGGGGGAGCGGGCATCCCGCTCTGGCGGGCGATGTCGCTGCTCGGTCGCAACGAGTGCCTCCACCGTCTCCGAGCTGCCCGAGCCCGGCTCGGTTGACGTGGTGCAGCTGCGCAGCCTGCTGATGCGGTTGCGTTCTCCCAGGGCGCTCCTCGTCGTCGCTGCGGTCGGTATCACCTATGTCGGCTTCAACTTTGTGAACGTGCTTGTCGCCTCGGGAGCCGACCAGCGCACTCCGGTCGATGCGATTGTCGTGCTTGGGGCGGCGCAGTACGACGGTGATCCGTCACCGGTCTTTCAGCAGCGACTCGATCATGCCTTTGCGCTGTGGAGCGACGGCACTGCGCCGCTGGTCGTCACGACCGGTTCCAATCAGCCGGGTGACCGGGTGACGGAGGGGTTCGCTGGATTCGAGTACCTGCGTTTCAAAGGCGTGCCTGAAGAGGCGCTGTTGATCATCACCGACGGGTCGTCGACCTGGGAGCAGCTTGCAGCGACGGCCCGTCAGCTCCGCCAACTCGACGTTGCCTCGGTGGTACTGGTGTCCGACCCCTACCACGCCCTTCGTCTCACGCAGATCGCCGACGAGATCGGCCTCGAGGCGTCGGTTTCGTCGACCGAAAGTGCAACGTCGATCCGCAATCTGATCAGGGAAACGGGGGCGGTGAGCCTGGGCCGGGTGCTGGGCTACCGACGGGTCGACAACTGGATCGGAGGGGTCGGCTGACGCCGCCGGAACAGATATCGTTTCCCCTGCCCTTCGCGGGCCATCCTTCGGGGATGGTGTAATTGGTAACACATCTGGTTCTGGTCCAGACATTGGGGGTTCAAGTCCTCCTCCCCGAGCTGACAGCGGCGCCCTCCGGGGCGCCGTTTCGCGTTGCCGCCTGTTTACAGTTTCCTCACCTCGGGCTCACGACGGCCTCACCTGCGCTGCCGAAGGTGGAGGTGTGGCGCAATACACGATCGGCGCATCGGTGTTGCTAGTGGTGGTGTTCGGTTTCGGCATCGTCGACCGCGGGCCGTTCTCGGACTCGACGGTCGAGTTCGTCGCCGAGGAGGGATTCCTCCCCACCGAGCGGTCGACAACAACGGCGCCGTCAACAGCAGAGCCAATGCATCCGACGACGCCTGTGGCGTTCCCGCCATCGACGGTGGTACCGGAGCAGCCGATGTCGCGCACCACGCCTGCGGCGAGCGACGGCTCGGCTCGGGTTCGGATCTCTCGCGACGGGACACCGATGTTCGCAGGCGATTTCGCCGATCCCGATGTGGTTGCCTTCGGCGGTTCCTTCTTTGCGTTCGCCACCAACACCATGTTCATGAACGTGCCGGTGTTGAGCACCGAGTCCGGTGGTGTGCACGGAGATGCGCTACCGGTGCTGCCGGCGTGGAGCGAGCCTCACCATGTGTGGGCGCCCTCGGTGACCAAGGTCGGCGATCACTGGCTGTTGCACTACACGACTCGTCATTCGGGCAGTGGCCGACAGTGCATTTCGGTAGCAGTGGGCGATCATCCGGCTGGCCCGTTTCTCGACGAGTCGACCGAACCGCTGGTCTGTGCACTCGATCAGGGCGGAGCGATCGACCCGAGTGTGGTGTTCGACGGTGAGGCCCCGCACCTGTTGTGGAAATCTGACGGCAACTGCTGCGGGCTCCCGACGGTCGTGTACAGCCAGCCACTGTCGAGCGATGGCCTCGCGTTGGCTGGGAGTCCCATCGAGTTGCTTCGAAACGATCTGTCGTGGGAGCGAGACGTGATCGAAGGCCCCTCGATGATCGAGGTGGGGGACACGTGGTGGCTCTTCTACTCGGCAAACCGGTGGGATCATGCGGACTATGCGGTTGGTCTTGCCGAGTGCCAGTCGGTGGTTGGACCATGCGAGAAGCAACCGAACCCATGGCTCGAGTCGACCGACTCCGTTGCGGGGCCGGGTGGGCTCGAAGTGGTCAGACTCCCGGATCGGGCCGCTGATCTCGTCGTGTTCCACGGGTGGGTCGACGGTGAGGTCGGCTACCCGGAGGGTGCACGGGCGCTGTTCGTTCATCTCGTCCGCTGGTCGAGGAACGGACCCGTCCTTGTCGTCCCCGCCAGCGGGGGATCCTGAACGACGCAGGAGTACCGTCGGGGTATGAATGCACCCGCAGTGAACGAGAACATGGAGTACCGGCGCCTTGGCGCCACCGGCTTGAAAGTCAGCGTGCTGTCCTTCGGGAGCTGGGTCACGTTCGACACCCAGCTCGACGACGGTCTTGCTGTGGAGTGCATGGCCGCAGCTGGTGATGCGGGCTGCAACTTCTTCGACAACGCCGAGGCGTATGCCGGTGGGGCCTCAGAAGAAATCATGGGCCGGGCGTTCGCTCGCCTCGGCTGGCCCCGCTGGTCGTACGTGCTGACCACCAAGGCGTATTGGGGCATCCATCGGGGCGTGCCCAACATGCATCTCACCCTCAACCGCAAATACCTGCTGCAGTCGATCGAAGGATCGCTCGAGCGGTTCGGTACCGACTTCGTCGACGTCTTCTACTGCCACCGTGCCGACCCGGAAACGCCGATGGAAGAGGTGGTGTTCACGATGAGCGAGATCGTCTCGTCGGGGAAGGCCAACTACTGGGGAACCAGCGAATGGTCGGTCGATCAGGTTCGTGAGGCCATGGCGATTGCAGAGAAGTACGGCCTCCACAAGCCCGTCACCGAGCAGAGCCAGTACAACCTGCTCGAGCGGCGCATCGACACCGAATTCGCCGGCCTGGTCGAAGAAACCGGTTACGGCAACACCATCTGGAGTCCGCTCGCATCTGGTCTGCTCACCGGCAAATACCGCGACGGTGTCCCCGACGACTCTCGCGCCGCCCTCGATGGGTACGGCTGGCTCGCCGAACGCATGTCCGATGCTGCCACGATCGCGAAGGTCGAGAACCTCCGACCCATCGCCGAACGTCTCGACTGTTCGATGGCGCAGCTTGCGTTGGCGTGGTGCACACTCAGCCCCAATGTGTCGACTGTGATCACCGGCGCGTCGCGGGTCGAGCAGGTCGTCGCCAACTTCGAGTCCCTGGACGTGATTGCGAGGATCACGCCGGAGGTCAAGGCCGATATCGAGGCAGCGGTCGCCTGAGGCACGGGGCCGGTTGGGCAGCCCCAGCCGCATCGCTACACTCAGCGGGCCGACCACTCCGGTGGTTCGAACTCGCCCCGTTCGTCTAGCGGCCTAGGACGCCACCCTCTCAAGGTGGTAGCACGGGTTCAAATCCCGTACGGGGTACGCACTGTGCGCTCGAACGACTCGAACGACACGGATCGCGGCGCACGACTGCCGACAGTTCCAGCTCGATCGGGGAGCCTGCGAGGTACCCACCGCCTGGAGCGGAGCCGCCCTGTCGGCGAGTGTCGTGGGGAGGTTGGGTCCATTCCCCTCCCGATCGTCACTCCGCACATCGGGGCTAGTGTGCGCGGGAGATGATCGGCGCCGACGGGGACCGCAGCGGATGTGGGAGCGGCGATGACATGTTGACCACCCTCGAGGCGCAGATCGAACGTGTCGGCACCAGGGGTTGGTTCGCGCTGCTCACGATCGTTGCCGCGGCGCGGGCACCCCACGTGCTGCTCAACGGCCGCTTCTGGGCCGAGGAGGGAACGATCCACTTCGCCCACGCCATCACCGAAGGTGGAATCGGCGGGTTGACGTTCATCGATCAACGGGCGGGTTACCTCAACATCGTTCCGAACGTCGGGACCTGGCTCGCGTCGCTGGTGCCACTGTCGGTCGCCCCACTTGTCACGACCTGGATGGCGTTTCTCATCATCGTGGGTCTCCTCTGGATCACCCTTGCGTGGCAAAGCGAACTGTTGCCCACGCCGACAGCTCGGGTGGTCGCGGCCGGGTTGCTCCTCTTCGGTCCGGCTGCCCACCCCGAGGTGTGGAGCAACACGATCAACTCCCAGACCTATCTCGGGATCCTTGGCCTGATACTTGTGTTTGCTCGGCTCGACTGCCTGTCACACCGTCAGTTTGCGGCGAGCGTTGCGGCCTTGGGCTGTGCAGCGCTGGCCGGGTTGTACACAGCTGTCCTGACTCCGCTGTTCTGGTGGCAGGCGTATCGCGACCGCACCCGCCGGCGCCTCGTTCACGCTGCCGTGATCTCGAGTGCAGCAGCGTTTCAGGCCATCATCGTGCTGCTGTCTCGCACCTCGGGCAGTCTCGAGGAGACAAAGCTCACCCTGCCCGGCCCGGCCGAACTGTTCGCCACCGTCGGGACCCTGCACGTCACCCCGATTGTGATGGGCCGATCGGTGAGCGCCGACCTTGCCGACAAGATACTGGTGGGTCGCAGCATCGCCTGGGTGCTGGCAGTGGGAGTGATGGGGGTGATCGTTGCTGGAGCTATCGCTGTGGCCGTGCGCAGCGGATCTCGTCATGTGCTGTTCGTGCTCGGCACAGCATTTGCCCTCACCGAACTTCTCGTGCAACTGGGCGCATGGGGCATCGCCAACAGCCGCTACGCAGTGCTTCCCCTTGCGATCACATCGTTGTTGCTTGCCCACGGACTCACCACCGCCACGTCGCCGATGAGCCGGACCGTCGTCGTCACCCTGATCACCGTCGCCCTCGTGGTAGGGGCGGCGGAGTTCTGGACCGAAAGGCGGCTTGCGCTCGACTGCGTCGGGTGTCCTGACTGGCAGGCAGAGATCGATGCCTGGGAGGTGGATCCCAGCGACGAGCTGGAGATTTGGCCGTACCCGCCGTGGCCGTACGCTCCCTGGACCGTCGATTTGCCGGCCGGGTGATCGTCGAACGCCTGGGCCGTGGTGTTGGCTCGGCGTTGCAAACGTTTCGCAGACAGGGCAGCACGCCGCGTAGGGTTTGCGCCGGTATGGGAGCCATCGGTGAGGTCGCACGTGCTCTTCGTCACCGGGGATGCACGCACGTGTTCGGGGTACCTGGCGGGGGTCCCAATCTCGAACTGATCGGCGAGTTGGAGCGCAACGGCATCGAGTTCGTACTGGCGCACGGTGAATCGGGCGCAGCGATGATGGCGTCGGCTCATGGTCTGACCACCGGCACGCTTTCAGCCGTCGTCGTCACTCGGGGACCAGGGGTTTCGAGTGTCGTGAATGGCGCTGCACAGGCCACGCTTGACCGCGCGCCGCTCGTCGTCATCACCGACACCGTCCCGATGTCGCAACGCGAACGGGTTGCCCATCAACGCTTCGACCAGCGCGCCGTGCTTCGCCCGGTGACCCTTCGAACCGCTCGGATCGGTGACGACGTCACTGCCGAGGAGATGGTGGACCTGCTGTCTTGCGTCGACGGTGGCCGGTCCGGCGCCGTGCATCTCGATCTCGACGCCGGTGCGTCAACCGACATCGATCCACCACGAAGCGTCGACCAGCCGATGACCGCTGCTGCAGCCGACGTGGTTCGGGCCCGCCTCGAGGGGTCGGAACACCCGGTCGTCATCACGGGGATCCATGCACCCGACAACCTTTCCGGCCCGCTCGAGTCGTTCGGTGCCCCAGTGCTCACCACCTATCAAGGGGCCGGCGCGCTGGCGGAGGGTCACCCGCTTCTCGCCGGCATGTTCACCAACGCAGAGCCGGAGCGTCAGCTCCTCGTCGATGCCGACATGGTCGTGCTGATCGGATTCGACGACGTGGAACCGATGCCCGGTCCCTGGCCCGGCACCGCCGAAGTCGTGGCCATCGATCCAGTCCCGACCAGTCATCGCTTTGCTCCGGTCTCGTGGGCCTACGTGGGTGAGCCGGCCGATGTCCTTCCCGAACGCAGGCCGAGTCACAGCGGCGCCCGCGAACATTTGCGGTCGGTTCGTGCGCGACTGTCCGATGCCGCTCGCCCACTCGGGCCGATCGAACTCGTACGATCCGCAGCAGAGGTCTGGCCCGATGACGGCATGGTCACTGTCGATGCCGGTGCGCATTTTCTCGCCGTGTTGCCGTTCTGGCCGGTCACCCGACGCCGACAACTCTTGATCTCCAACGGTCTCGCAACGATGGGCTACGCCCTGCCCGCTGCTATCGGCGCGTCGCTTGCCAGTCCGGATCGGTCGGTGCTGAGCCTCACCGGCGACGGTGGTCTCCAGATGATGCTGGCCGAACTCGAGACGCTTCAGCGCCTGCAGCTCCCTGTGTGTGTGACCGTCTTCAACGACTCCGAACTGACCCTCATCAAGCTGAAGCAGCGCGACGGCCAAGGGGACCAGCGGGCGGTTCGCTACGGAGCCAGCAACTTCGCCGCGATCGCCGAAGGCTTCGGCATGTCGGCAACGGTCGTCGACAATGCCGAGAACCTGCACGAAGCCTTTCGGTCCGCGCTCGACGCCCGTGCCCCCTACCTGATCGACGTGCGGATCGATCCGACGGAATATCGACACATCATGGCGGTGAGTCGCGGCTAGGGACGCATCGGTGCGTGGGACATCTGCGACCTGCGCGAGTACGTTCACGAACACGAACGGACAACGAGAAGGGGTTCACATGGTTCAGGTCAACAAGTTCATCGACGTCTCCGCCGGGTTGGGTGCCGGGCAATTCGGGATCGGCGATCGCCAGCAGATCGCGTCGATCAGCGATCTCGACCCGACCTACAAGCAGCTGATGGACAAGCCCTACGCCTGCGTCATGGCGGTGATGGGCTCGGCTGGTCGTCCCAACCTCACGCCCATGTGGTTCGACTACGAAGGCGACAAGGTCCTGATCAACGTCGCCGAACATCGCAAGAAGACCCAGTGGATCCGCGACACGCCGCAGGTCACCATCGCCATCGTCAACCCGGAGAACATGTATCACTGGGTCTCGATGAAGGTCACGGTCGAACGCGAGATCAGTGAGGACGACCCGGTCGAGGGCGAACGCGTCACCGCACAGCTCAACCGGATCTGGCAGAAGTACATCGGCGAGGGAGACGAGTACGGCCTGCGCGATCCGTCGATCGACGAGCGTCGCGTCCTGTTTGAGTGCCGCGTCGACTCGATCGCAACCTTCGGCGTACCCGGCTGACCATCTCGACCTTGCAGCCCTCACGTGTGCTCGTGATCGGCGGCTCCATCGGCGGACTGACCGCTGCGTGTCTGCTCCGAGACGCCGGCCACGACGTCGAGATCCATGAGCGCGCTCCACGAGAGCTCGAGCAACGGGGAGCCGGAATCGGCTTTCTGCGGGCGTGTTCCCGTTACCTCGCAGAGCGGGCCGGCGTGGATCTGGACGAGATCTCGATCACGACCAGCGAGATCGTCTATCTCGACCGCGACGACACAGTGCTCCATCAGGCTGAGCACGCGTACCGGTTCAGTTCATGGAACACGGTGTACCGCCGACTGCTGGGGGCATTCGACGGCGATCGCTATCACCTCGACCGCACTGCCGTCGAGGTCCGCAACGACGAACGGGGAGCGTCCGTGGCGTTCGACGATGGCTCGGCGCTGAGCGCTGATCTCGTCGTTGCTGCTGATGGAATCGGCTCGACCGTGCGGGCGCAGCTCCTCCCCGACGCCAGGGCCGACTACAGCGGCTACGTGGCGTGGAGGGGCACTGTGTCCGAGGCCGATCTGCCGCCCGAGATCACCGCGCGGCTCGCTGATGCGATCACGTACCACGTCTACGCCAACAGTCACATCCTCGTGTACCCGATCCCGTCTCTCGACGGTTCGGTCGAGAAGGGCGAACGGCTGCTCAACTTCGTCTGGTACCGCAATTACCTCGACGGTGGCGACCTTCGATCACTGCTGACCGATCACGACGGGGTCGTTCGGGACCTCTCGGTACCCCCCGGACTCGTCGCTCCCGAACACGTCGCCGAGTTGCGGGCCACGGCTGCGGCCCGGCTTCCCGCCACCATTGCTGCCGTCGTCGCTGCGGTGGAGGAGCCGTTCCTGCAGGTGGTCTACGACATCTCGATTTCCCGCATGCGGTTCGGGCGGGTCTGTCTCATCGGTGATGCGGCCTTTGCCGTTCGTCCTCATGCGGCGGCCGGTACCGCCAAGGCGGCAGAAGACGCATGGACACTCGACCGTCATCTGCGATCGGGCCGTGCCATCGACAGTGCACTTCAGCGGTGGGAGACCGAACAGCTTGCGCTCGGCCGCGACCTGCTCGATCGGACCCGCCGGATCGGTGCCCGGTCGCAGGTGCTGAGTACCTGGAAACCTGGCGACCCTGAACTGATCTTTGGGCTCCACGCACCCGGTGACCCGGAGCCGGCCAATGTCTGATCCGGGCCAGCAAGCCGAGGCGATGGCTGCGGCGGTCCGGGATCTGCTGGAGGACCTCGACGACGAGCAGCGCACGGCCGTCACCCACGCATTCGACGACGCCGAGCGGCTGCGCTGGTTCTACACACCGACCGATCACGGGGGCCTCGCCTTGAGCGACATGCGTTCCCGTCAGCATCGAATCGTGCACCGACTCCTCGCTGCTGCACTCAGTGAGGCCGGCCACACCACCGTGTCGACGATCATCGGTCTCGAGAACGTCCTCGACCGGGTCGAGGGCTTTGGCGTTTCCTACGGTCGCGAGCGTGGTCGCGATCCACTGCTCTACTGGCTTGCCGTCTTCGGTGACCCCGACTCGTCGGAGTGGTCGTGGCGATTCGGCGGCCATCACGTCTCGTTGCACTTCACGATCCGAGACGGCAGGGTTGCCTCCTCGACCCCGCTGTTTCTCGGTGCCGACCCGGCGTCGAGCACCTTGCTCGGTCCGCATCCTCTTCGGCCGCTGGCCGGAGCCGAAGATCTTGCCCGAGAGTTGTTGTTGTCACTCGACGACGAGTCGAGAGCGGCGGTTCATCTGTCGGCACAGGCCCCTGTCGACATCGTCGGGGCCAATCGAACGCAGTTGCGGGGCGGGGATTCGGTGCTTCGCCTCGACGAGATCTGGCGTGGTCGATTCGGTGACGAGACCGACGAGTATCTCCGCGCCGTGCACGACGCTGCGACGACGAACGCCGGATGGACCGACGAACATCAACAGGCGCTTGCCCTTTCTGCTCGACCGAAGGGTGCGCCGGTGACCCACACTGCTGCGCACCGTCGGCTGCTGCGCGACCTGTTGGGTTGCTACCTCGAACAGATCAACCCGACGCTCGCCGATGAGCAGTGGAAACGGGCCGAGCAGCACCTCGACGATCTCCACTTCTTGTGGGCCGGTGGAATCCATCCCGGTGAGCCGCACTACTACCGACTGCAGGGAGGCAACCTGCTGATCGAGTACGACAACACCCAGCGTGACGTGAACCATGTGCACACTGTCTGGCGGGATCTGTCGATGGACTTCGGTGGAGATCCGCTGGCACAGCACTATGTCGACCATCACTGAGGGCGACGCTCGGCGCTGAGCGGGCGCGGACGACACAGAGGAGCGAGGGTGGTTCGGGTCGCATTCGTCGGAGCAGGGAGCACGGTCTTTGCTCGAAATCTGATCGGTGATTTGAACGCCTATCCCGAGCTGCGCGGCCGATTGAGCTTCTCGTTGCACGACATCGATGAGCAGCGGCTGCGGACGTCGGAGATCGTTGCCAATCGGATCGGTGCCGGCCTCGGTGTTTCGATGACCGTCGATGCAACGACGGATCGACGACAGGCGCTCGACGGGGCCGATTATGTGGTCACCATGTTCCAGGTCGGGGGATACCAGCCCTCGACGGTGCTCGATTTCGAGATTCCGGAGCGCTACGGGCTTCAACAGACCATTGCCGACACGCTGGGCATCGGCGGCATCATGCGGGGATTGCGAACTGCACCGGTTCTGATCGATGTGGCCAACGACATCAGCGAGGTGGCTGCTGATGCCGTGCTGTTGAACTATGCGAACCCGATGGCCATCAACATGTGGGCGCTGTCCGAGCTGGGACGGCATCCCGGCTACGGCCTGTGTCACTCCATCCCGCTGACCGCCGAGCAGTTGGCTCACGATCTCGGGATTCCAGCCACCGAACTCGACTACACGGCGGCGGGCATCAACCACATGGCGTTCTACCTCGACCTCGAACATCAGGGGGCAGACGTCTACCCCGCACTGAAAATGCTGCATACGAGGCCTGCTGACGCCCCCGAACGAGGGGAGACGGGGTTGTCCGATGCTGTTCGCTACGAGGTGATGCGCCGGCTTGGGTACTTCGTGGCCGAGTCGAGTGAGCACTTTGCCGAGTACACCCCGTGGTTCATCAAGCGTGATCGGCCCGACCTTGTCGAAGAGTTCCGAATCCCGCTGCGCGAGTACATCAGACGGTGCGAAGTGCAGAACGCCGAGTGGGAAGCGCTTCGCGCTCGGTTGGAGGACGAGTCCGAGGAACTGCACATTCCCGCCAGCAACGAATTCGCGCCGCAGATCATTCACAGCATCGAGACCGACACCGAACGGACCGTGTACACCAACGTGGCGAATCGGGGGTACATCGAGAACCTTCCCGACGGTTGCATCGTGGAGGTGCCGACGGTCGTCGACGGCACCGGACTTCACCCACAGCGCGTGGGTTCGCTGCCTCCCCAACTTGCTGCGACGATCCAGACGAATCTTGGCCCCCAAGCACTCACCGTGGAGGCACTCAAGACCGGCGACAGAGCGCACGTCTACCATGCTGCGATGCTCGACCCGCACACTGCCGCCGAGCTCGATCTCGAGCAGATCCACCGATTGGTCGATGATCTGCTCGAAGCGCACGGCCCGTACCTGCCTGCATTCCTGCAGTAGAACGTAGGCATACCGTTGTGAGCGATGGGACTGACCCGATGACCGAAGTGTCGGCGGAGAGGCGGGACGTGTTCGCCCCCGGACGGGTGAACCTGATCGGTGACCACACCGACTACACGGGTGGACTCGTTTTTCCGATGGCGATCAACCGTGGTGTGCGTATTGCCGGTGAGGTGGGCGGACACTGGGTCGAGGCGAGGTCTGACCGAGAACCTGTTGCGGCGCACTTCTCCTTGCCGGTCACCGATCCGGCTGGCATCGAACCGCGGTGGGCGCGGCATCTCGCCGGCGTTGCTGCGGAGATGGGCAGCGCTGTCGGCTTTACCGGTCAACTGTCGTCCGATCTGCCGGTCGCCGGTCTTTCTTCCAGCGCTGCCGTGCAGGTCGCTGCGGCACTCATGTTGGGCCACGAAGGTTCGCCGCTCGAACGTGCGATGCTTTGCCAGGCTGCGGAGCATCGTGCAACCGGTGTGCCGTGCGGCATCATGGATCAGCTGACGATCGCGTCTGGGATCCCCGGTCATGCGCTCCTGATCGATTGCCACACGCTCGAGATCACCCCCCACCTCGTCCCCGACGACGTCGAGATCGTGATCGTGCACTCGGGACAGCATCGAGAACTTGTCGACTCCGAATACGCCACCCGTCGCGCCCAGTGCGAGGCGGCAGAGGAAGTCATCGGGCCTCTGCGGATTGCTTCGCTCGACGCCGTCGAAGATCTCGACGACCCCGTGTTGCGGGCCCGAGCCCGTCATGTCGTCACCGAGAACGAGCGAGTCGCGATCTTCGCCAAGGCACTCGCCACGGGCGACTACGCCGAGGCAGGGCAGCAGATGCTCGACTCTCATCGAAGCCTCGGTCATGACTTCGAGGTTTCAACATCGGTGCTCGACGCACTCGTCGACGAGCTCTCGACCGTTCCCGGTGTCTACGGCGCTCGACTCACGGGTGCGGGTTTCGGCGGGGCGGTGGTTGCGTTGACCCGGCCGGGTGCGCTCGACCGGGGCTTCGTCGCAACGGCATCTGCCGGAGCGAGCGTGCTGTGACTCGGCTGACGATGACCGACCACTTCACCCTGGACCGTCACCGATGACCGGAGCCGTTTCCGTCCGAACCGTGGGTCGACTGCCGTCGGGTGAGACGATCTCTGCCGTCGAACTGTCGAATGATTGCATGACGGTGACACTGCTCGATCTCGGCGCGACCCTCTGGACGTTGATGCCCTCGGGACACCCCTCGGCGGCCGGCGTCACGCTTGCGCACCGTGACCCTGTGGCGTACGCCGTCAACCGGCCCTACCTCGGGTGCACCGTGGGCCCAGTCGCGAACAGGATCGGGGGTTCCAGCTTCTCGATCGACGGGCATCGTCACGATCTTGTTTCCAACGAAGGCAAGCATCACCTCCATGGGGGTCCAACCGGCTTCGGGCAGCGTCGCTGGGCGTTCGAGACCGATCCTGTCGAAACGGCAGTCCACTTCCGCCTTCATCGTTTCGACGGCGAAGGTGGCTACCCCGGCAACCTCGATGTCGAGGTCGTTTGGACGTTGCAGGCCAACCGGCTCCGCTTCGCCTGGTCGGCCTCGGCCGATCGAGCGACACCGGTTTCTCTCGCCAATCACACCTACTGGAATCTGGCCGGGACCGGCACGATCGAGGACCATCACCTCCGCCTCAATGCCGATGGGGTTGTGGATGTCGACAAGCAGCTCATCCCGACAGGGATCCTGAGGCCCACCCGCAGCAGCAGGTTCGACCTCGCCGATGGCCCACGAATCGGCGACGCCGTCCGGCGCATTGGCCTCGATGGTATCGACCATTGCTATGCGCTCTCTCCTGGAACCCAGGTGGGTCTCTACGACCCCCGGACTGGGCAGCACCTCACCGTCGAAACCTCGCTCCCCGGGGTGCAGGTGTACACCGGGCATCAACTCGACGGTTCACCCGAGCAGGGCGGCTTCGCGCCGATGGCGGGCCTGTGCCTCGAGACCCAGTTCTTTCCTGATGCGGTCAACCGCTCCTCGTTCATGAGTCCGCTGGTTCTCCCGAACGAGATCGTTCATCACTGGACCAATTACACGTTCCACTGACCGGGTCGGACGGTGCCGAGAAATCCGCCAGCCAACCGTGGCGTTGTTCGTGGAATCTGACCGCTGTGTTACGTTGACGATGGTTGTCGTACGACCACGACCGACCGCTCAAGAAATGTTGCCGAATTGCCGAAGGAGTGTGAGTGCAGTCGACTTCGATCAACGTGAAGATTCCATTCCTCTTGATTGGCGTTCTTGCGTTTGCGCCAGCGGTCAGCCTCGGTCTGACCGGCGCTGGTAGTTTCGCCAGTCCCTGGCTCATCGCCTCGGTCATGATTGGGTCAGGCGTGCTGTGCACCGTTGCTGCGAGTCTCGCCCTGCAGGCGTCCGTGCGTGTCGGGTTCGTCGAGAATGCCTTGGTGGCGGGAGCGCTGGTCAGTTCGGGCCTCTTCGTCCTGCTTCACGGCGTCGCTTCCCCCGGAGCGATCTTCGATGCCACAGATTCTGCCAAGCGAGTGTTTGGTGCCTCGGGCCAGTTGGCGGCAGCCGTCGCCATCCCACCGCTCGCCTACCTGCTCCTGCTCACGAAGCGGCGGGATGAATCCAACAGTTGGCGAATGATGAGCGTCGGGATGCCCCTCGTGGGCGTGGCGCTTGGGATCCTTCTCGTAGCCCAAGACAGCCTCCGAGGGCTCAAGCCCGAGACGACCGGGGTGGCGATCTTGGTGGTACTGGCGGTGGGGGTTCAGGTGGCCGTTGCGCTGCATTTCACCCAACTCGCCCGCCGCTTCGGTGACCGCTACTCGCAACAGATGGGGCTTGCGCTCTTGCTCAATGCTGGGGTTCCGATCTTCTTCTACTTCGGTGGGCCCGGCTCCGGCGCCTACTGGTGGGCACATGGCCTGTGCATGGCGGGGGTTGGATTCGGGGCGGTTGCGATCTGGCTCAAGGCCAAGGAGGCCACGGTGGTTTCCCAGTTGGTGGGGTCGATCGTGACCACCAAGCCGATGCAGTCCCTCGGCGTCGATCTCTCCCCTGCGGTGATTTCGCGACTTCGAGAGATCAACGACCCTTCGGATCCCCGGCTGGCGGTTGCCCTGCGGGCCGGCGAGAAGCTCGCAGACATGAAGGATGATCAGAAACTCGAGGCCGAAGTCCTTCTTCCGATCTTCCAGACCACGCTTGAATCCTTGGCAGGCTCCGCCGCGCGTTCGTGAAGGGTCGAGCAGAGCGTCGTTCTCGTTCCTCGTCTGCGGACGGGGGCGTCGAGTTCGCTCTTGAGTCGCTCATTGAACTCCAAGTCCATTCCGCCACGAGCCTGCGGAGGCTCGTCGGGCTTCAGGGTGCCCTGACCGGCTGCTCCCCCAACCTGGATACCTGCGTCGACGAACTCAGCGGCGTGCTGGCATCACATGGGGAATTGCTCGCCGACCTCGACGTCTTCGCTGTTGCACTCCGGCTTGACGACTCGGCGGAGGACGGTTCGGCAAGCCAACGTTCGAGCGGTACCTGGTCCGCCTTCGATGAAGGCTCCCTCGTCTGCGTGGAGCTGTTCCGTGCGGCGCCCGTGGGCGACAGCAATGAGCTCGAATCCCACGAGGTCATCTTTGCCGAGGGAGTGCCCCCGACGTTTCACTCGCTCGTCTACCTCACGCCGGCCAAGGCTGCCGTCGAGATTCACGAGCACGTGCATTTCGGCCGTCGGGAAGTCATGGAGGCGGTCGAGCGCTTTTTCAACGCAGTCGAAACTCATCGAAGGAGCTTGGACAGGATCGAGGCTCTTCACGAGATGGGAGTGATCGGACGCACCGCCACAAGCGCCTGGGATGTCGACCACTTCGCGCTGGACAGCTTGGCGCAACGGGTCATTGCGTACAGCCGCGAACGCGCCGATCGCTACGTCGATCAGATTCGTATCGGCTGGCAACTCGATGCCGTCGAGCTTTTCGGGCTCCCGCTGGGAGCGCCGACCCTCCTGGCGCGGTCCGGAATCCCTGCACTCTGGCTGGAGGAGGCGCCGGACTCTGATCGGGGCGAGGACTTTCCTGCATTTCGTTCTTCGGAAACCGTTCGAGACGCCGCGACGGGAGGAGATGCATCCGGCAGGATCCAGATCGTCCTTCCATTCGATTTTCAACATCGACCGAACTGGGGTGCGTTGGTGATCACGAGCAGCCGCCTCCTGACCGACGACGATCGTGTTTCGCTCACTCAGGTGGCTCAAGCCCTGGGCAACCTCCTCGAAGGAGTGTTCGCTGCGCGCCGTGAGCTCGACGCGACCCTTCGCGATGTGAACACAGGTCTGCCGAACGAGGCTGGGCTGCGCGGTGCGCTGGAGCAACTGCGTGGGGATGGATCGCCCAGCGCTCTTGTGCTGTTGGGGATTGTCGATCGAATGAAGTACTTCGAGACCATCGGCTTGGCCGGTTTGGCAGAGCTCTTCGGCAGTGCCGTTCGTGAGCTCGAGGTGGAGGCCAGCGACCTCTCGGGCCGCTTCATCGGCGGAAACCTCAGTGCATCGATCATGTACGGCGTATTCGAAGGATCGTTCGGGACTCGCGCAGCAAAGGATGATCTGGAGGCGCGGCTGTGGCGGGCGTTGTCGAGGTTGAAGTTGAGCGAAGGAGGCTCGAATTTTCAGCCCGAGTTCAAGGTCGGTGCGGTGGATGTGGACAAGGACGCCGAGTACCCCGATGTTGTTGGAGCTGCCTACGCGGCGCTCTACAAATCAATGGGGTCTGAAAGCACCAAGGAGTTCGTTCACTGGGGGGTTGCGGAGTCGGGATTTACCGAACGCACGCGCCTCAGACGAGAGATCGAAATCAGTACGGCACTTGTCGACGGCCAGTTCGTCTCGTTTTTCCAGCCCGAATACTCGCTACGAGACGGCTCGCTTCTTTCGTTCGAGTCGCTGGTTCGATGGGAGCATCCCGAACGTGGCCTTATCGGACCGGATGAATTCATTCCGATTGTGGAATCGTCCGGCATGGTCGTTCGCAGCGACATGCAACAACTCCGAAACGCTGTGGCAGAAGCTGTTTCTTGGGGTCTTGCCGACTCAGGGCCGGAAATGCGGGTCAACCTCTCGAGTTCGAGTTTGCACCATCAAGGGCTGGCAGCACAGATGCTCGAAATCTGCGAGGAAGAGGGCTTGGCGCCAGCTCAACTCGTCGTAGAGGTGACCGAAACAGCCATTTTGAGAAATCTCGAGACCGCGATCGCGCAACTCGAGGAACTCAGGGACGCCGGTGTAGGAGTTGCACTCGACGACTTTGGGGTTGGGCAGAGTTCACTCACGCGCCTGCGCGCCCTGCCGCTCACCATCGTGAAGCTCGACCGCCAGTTCGTGACGCCACTGCCTGGCACTCGTAGTGATCGAGCATTCGTCGAAGCGCTCCGAACAATGATCTCGGCGCTCGACCTCGACGTCACCGCAGAGGGGGTCGAGACCGAAGCGCAGCGAGATTGTCTGCTGGAGATCGGAATCGAGCGGGCCCAGGGCTATCTCCTCGGCAAGCCAGTCCCGGCCACCGAAGCCCGACTGTTGTTGAAGGCGAGTTTTGAGGTTGGCACAATCTCGTGATGTCGGGAGGTCGATGATCGACGATCGACGGCGGCGACGCCGTGGCTCGTCGAGTATCAGTAGCTGCCGCGCGTAAAGGTCAGTCGACCACTCACTTTCGGGACGCGCACGATGACCGCTTGCGCAGTGTGTTCGAGCGAGGCACCGTCGATGCCGGTCAATTCCCAGATCCGAGGTTCAGCGCCGACGATCCGGAACATGGTCCGCAACGAAGGATCCTCGTCGTGCACGTCGAGTTCGAGGTGCAGTGAGCCGTTCTGCCACTCGGCGGTGCGGAGCGCAACGCTGGGGAAGTCGACGCCGACGACTTGGGGCTGGCGCTCGATCGGTGCAGCCGAAAGGCGCTCCCATCGGCCAGGACCCGCAGCTTCTGCTGTGGCCAGAAAAGCATTGAACTGGCCGCGGGGATGTGTCTCCTCGAGTCCGAGACCCCACGTGAACTCCCCGGAGGTGTGGTCCCAGGTTGGTTCGTACGACGCCTCGATCGCCCCGACGAGCCGTTCTTCGAGGTCGGTCATACGCCACTCGCGAGCGAGGACGAGTGACGAGCCGTAGCCCCGGGAGGCCGTGATCGGACGCGACAGCTCGCGGTCGAGGCCCATCGATGTGCAGGCAGCATCGAACAACAGCTGCGCGTCGTCGGGCACTTGCGGGGCGGCGTAGTACGCAGTCGTGAGGGCTGCTGCAACCGGGAGTCGATGGTGGACGTCGAGAATCGGGTCGTAGTAGAGCGTTGTGGCAGTCGGTGTACCCGTGTCGAGATCGAGGTAGTGCTCCCGCGCGTACCGCCACCAGGGCACGAAGGCCTCGGCGTGGTATTCGGTGCCGTGTCGGTTGTCGTGAAGCCTCAGACCGAGGCCCGCTCCGGCCAGTCAAAACGGCCAGATCTTGGTGTTCTCTCAATGACAACCGATCGGCGCCGCCAGCCACTGACGGGTGAGCTGATCGGCGATGGCGGAATGGGTCCAGGTGAACGTGTTGCTCCCGTCGCGGATCATGTCGAACGGCTGGTTCCACCGATCGTCGTCGGCGATCATGGAGCGAATGCCGAGCAGTACGAGGAAGAAGCCCTTGTAGAACAGCATTCCGTCAGCGGCCACCGGATCGATCTGTACGCCCCATGGTTCGGTGCCGTTCGCGGTCCACCCGGGAACGTCGTACTCGCCCCACAGTTGGCGGGGGATCAGGGGTCGATAGGCGTCCGGGTAGCGGGTACGGTCGGGATCAGGACCGAACTGGGTTAGCCAATCGGCCGCCGACCACCAGCCGGTGTGGCGTTCGATGAGCTGGTCGAGGATGCCGACGTAGGGCTCGGTCCATGCCGGTGTGCGGTGAGCCATGAGTCCCATCGCATACGACGAGTCGACGAGATCGAACCGATGCCAGCTCGCCATCGGGGGGTCGGAGCGATTGTCCCAATGTGGATGTGGCTCGCCGTTGCGATCCCAATCGTCGGGCGTGTTGGCCTTTCGGTGGAGATATCGCAGCCACCCGATCGAACGGTCCGAGAGCGTCACGGGCACGAACAGTAGTGCTCGGCGCGAACCTTGACCCCCGCACCGTGCCGAATCCCGGGCAGATGCGTCCTGGGAGATGGTCTGCTACGTTTCGGCGTCTGGGAGTTTGCGTCCCGGAAGGGGAGGGCTGATGTCCATCGAATCGTCCGGTCGCAGCGCGGGCAATCCGCGGCTGTACGAGCTCATCGCTGACTCGCCGAAGGAAGGGCCGAGTCCGACGGTGTGGGCCTGGCCCCAACTCATCGATCACCTCAAGGTCGCTGGTCAGCCGGTGCAGGGCCCCTGGCCGCCGCACCAAGAACCTCGACCTGATCCCGATCCCGACTCGTTGCCACGTGCCGTACCGGACCCGCAGGGTCCCGACGGACACTGAAGGAGAGCCCGTGTTCCCGTCACGTTTCGACTACAAGTCCCCGACGAGCCTCGATGAGGCGATCTCGCTGCTCTCGGCGCACGAGGACGCGAAAGTTCTCGCCGGAGGCCAGAGCCTCATCCCGATGATGAAGTTGCGTTTTGCTGCGCCGGCTGTGCTCGTCGACATCAACAACATCCCCGGACTCGACCAGCACGGTGCGCAATCCGACGGCAGCTATCGCATCGGTGCGCTCGTGCGTCACGCTGACCTCGAGAAGTCGACAACCCTCGGTGATCACCAGCCGACGATCGCCGCTGCTGCACCGTTGGTGGCCGACCCGATCGTTCGAACCCGGGGTACGTTCGTGGGCTCGGTGTGTCACGCCGACCCGCAGGGCGACTGGGCCTCGTGCATGGTTGCCCTCGACGGTTCGATTGTCGCCCAGGGCCCCAACGGTCGCCGAACGATCGCCGTCGACGAGTTCGTTGCCGGGCCGTTCCAGACGGTGCTCGCTGCCGACGAGATCGCCGTCGAGGCGATCATTCCTCCCGCAAGCGGCACCCGCAAGGGCGGCTACCTCAAGCTTGAGCGACGGGTTGGTGACTTCGCTACGGCCGGTGTCGCGCTCTCGCTCGAGATGTCGGGTTCGACGGTCGCCAAGGCCGGTATCGGCCTCACCGGCGTCGGTTCGGCAACGATCAGCGCCACCGAGGCAGCCGCTGCCCTCGTCGGATCGTCCCTCGACGATGCCACCATCGACGCGGCCGCCGAGGCAGCGGCCGCCGCCACCAGTCCCCGCTCCGATCACCGCGGCAGCGCCGACTACAAGCGCCACATCGTGGCGACGTTCGTACGTCGCCTTCTCGCCCAGCACCAGCCCGCTGAAGCAAAGGTTGCCTGACATGACGTTGTTCGAAGAGGTTCCGGTCACGACGACCGACGAGATTCCGGTCCGTCGTGTCGAAATGCGTGTCAACGGCGAGACCCGGGCCGCCAACATCGAGCCGCGACTGCTGCTGGCCCACCTGCTCCGGAACGGCTTGCAGCTCACCGGTACCCATACCGGGTGCGACACCACGAACTGTGGCGCCTGCACCGTGTTGTTCGACGGGCAGCCGGTCAAGAGTTGCACCGTGTTCGCAGTTCAGGCTGACGGCCACGACATCACCACCGTCGAGGGTCTTGCCACGGCCAGCGAACTCCATCCGATCCAGGAAGGCTTCAAGGACGAGCACGGCTTGCAGTGCGGGTTTTGCACACCCGGCATGATGCTCAGTGCAAAGGCTCTGCTCGACGAGAATCCGAACCCCACCGAAGACGACGTCCGGTGGGCCCTGTCGGGCAACCTCTGCCGATGCACCGGCTATCAGAACATCGTGAAGGCTGTCCTGTGGGCTGCTGAGAAATTGCGGGATGATGCACCGGCCGATACGCCGGCTGACGACGGAGGAGAAGCCTGATGGCCCTCGACGAGATCAAGATCGGCGGGCTCGGCGCAAGCCGCAAGCGCGTCGAGGACAACCGCTTCATCCGGGGAAAGGGCAACTACGTCGACGATGTGGTGCTGCCCGGAATGCTTCACATGGAGATCCTGCGCAGCCCGCTTGCCCACGCCCGTATCAAGTCGATCGATGTGAGCGGTGCCTGGGCGATCCCTGGCGTCCGACTTGTCCTCACCGGGGAGATGATGGCTGCTCGCAACCTGGCGTGGATGCCCACACTGTCGTACGACACCCAGGCCGTACTCGCCACCGACAAGGTCCGGTTCCAAGGGCAAGAGGTCGCCTGTGTCATCGCAGACGACCCCTACATCGCCAAGGATGCCCGTGAGGCGATCGTGGTCGACTACGAGCCGCTGCCCCCGATCGTCAACCCCACACAGGCGATGGCGCCCGATGCCCCGCTGATTCGTGACGACAAGGTCAATCAGGTCGACAACAAGGTCTTCGACTGGGAAGTCGGCGACAAGGATGGTACCGACCGTGCCTTTGCCGAGGCCGACGTCGTGTCCGAGATCGACATGCACTACCCGCGGTCGCATCCGTCGCCCATCGAGGCGTGCGGGTCGATCGCCGACTTCGATCGTTCGACGTCGAAGCTCACGGTGTACATGACCACACAGGCGCCGCACATCATCCGTGCAGCCGTCTCGCTGGTGGCCGAGATTCCCGAACACATGATCCGCATCATTGCGCCGGATCTTGGCGGTGGTTTCGGCAACAAGGTGCCGGTGTACCCGGGCTATGTGGCGTCGATCCTGGCGTCGATCCTGACCGAACGACCGGTCAAGTGGATCGAGGACAAGAGCGGCAATCTGATTTCGACCGGGTTCGGCAGAGACGTGTACCTCAAGGGTCAGGTTGCCATGCGCAACGACGGCAAGATCCTGGGCGTTCGGATGCACACCGAGTCCGATCACGGCGCCTTCTTCTCCGACGCACAGCCGTCGAAGTTCAAGATCGGCCTGATGCACTCGGCGTTCGCCTGCTACGACATCCCGAACGCCCATCTCACGGCAACCGGCGTCTACACGAACAAGGCGCCTGGTGGTGTCGCCTACCGGTGCTCGTTCCGGGTGACCGAAGCCATGTACTTCCAGGAGCGCATGATCCAGGCCGCGGCCGATGATCTCGGTATGGACCAGGCCGAGTTCCGGCGGGTGAACCTGGTGCGTGACGACGACTTCCCGCACCGTACGCCGTTCGGGTTCCTCACCGACTCCGGCCAGTACGAGAAGTGCCTCGACATCGGTCTCGAAGCGATCGGCTACGCCGACTTCAAGCAGGAGCAGGAGGAGGCCCGCAAGCGAGGCCGCCTCCTCGGGATCGGTATCTCGACCATGACCGAGCCGCTCGGCGCCGGCAACAGCCGGGAGTACGACATCCTCGGCATCAAAATGTTCGACTCCGCCGAACTGCGGGTTCACATGACCGGCAAGGCAATCCTTCGCACCGGCGCCAAGACCCAGGGTCAAGGCCACGAGACCACGTGGGCCCAGATCGTGGCCCATGAACTCGGGATCCCCGCCGACGACATCGTGGTCGAGGAGGGTGACACCGACACGGCGCCGTTCGGCATGGGGACCTACGCCTCGCGTTCGACGCCGGTCGCCGGCGCGGCGGTAGCGATGGTGTCTCGCAAGATCCGGGCCAAGGCCCGCAAGATCGCTGCGCACCTGCTCGAGGTGTCCGAAGAGGATGTGGAGTGGGAGCTCGGACGCTTCTACGTACGCGGTGCCCAAGATCGCGGCGTCTCCATCCAGGAGTGCGCGATGGCCGCCTACAGCAACGTGCCCGACGGCATGGAGCCGGGCCTGGAGAACAACGCCTACTACGACCCGCCCAACCTGACGTGGCCCTTCGCGTGTTACATCGCAAAGGTCGAGGTCGATCCGGAGACCGGGGTGTGGGATGTGCTCAGGATGGTGGCGGTCGACGACTGCGGTGTCCGTATCAACCCGATGATCGTCGAAGGTCAAATCATGGGTGGTCTGACCGAGGCCTACGCGATGGCCAACATGCAGTTCATCACCTTCGACGAAGACGGCAACTGCATCGGATCCAACTACATGGACTACCTGCTCCCGACGGCATGGGAGACGCCCGGGTTCGAGCTTCACGAGGTCGTCACCCCGTGTCCGCATCATCCGATCGGCGCAAAGGGGATCGGTGAGTGTGCGACCGTCGGCGGGCCGGCTGCGTTCGTGAACGCAGTGATGGACGCCCTGAAGCACACCGGGGTGCGCAACATCGACATGCCGCTGCTGCCCGATCGGGTCTATGGGGCACTGACGACCGGTTCTGACATCTCCGGTATGCCGCCGGTCAAGACCGAGGCCTGAGGACCGGCCGATGAGTGGTCACCGTGCAGTCGAGGGCTGGGGTGTCCTCGAACGCGCGGTCGAACTCGCAGAGAGCGGCGAAGCGTTCGTCCTCGCCACCGTCGTTTGGCGTGAGGGCCCGTCCTCGGGTCAACAGGGATCACGGGCGATCTATACGGCATCGGGCCAGATCCACGGTTGGATCGGCGGCGCGTGTGCCGAACCTGTCTTCATTCGCGAAGCGCAGAGCGTGCTTGCGGCCGGCCAGCCTCGTCTCGTCGCCCTCGGCGACGCCGAGCGCTTCGGTGATCTGCCGCAACGAACCTCGGCCATCGCGATGTCGTGCCAGAGCGAGGGTGCTCTGCAGATCTATCTGGAGCCCGTCGTGCCTGTGCCACACCTGGTCATCGTCGGTGACTCACCGATGGCCGCAAGCCTCGCTGGAATGGCAGCCCAATTGGACTGGCGGGTCGAACGACTCACCGGTGCCGAGTTCAGCGAGGGGATGGTCGGCGCAGCGTCGATCGTCGTCGTCGCCACCCAGGGCCATGGTGATGAAGACGTCATCGCGTCGGCCCTCAAGGCCGCCCCTGCCTACGTCGGCGTCGTCGCCTCGCGCCGTCGGGCAGAAGCTGTTCGCGAGCACCTCCGATCGCAGGGCGTGGGCGCGGCCGAACTCGACGGTCTGCGGATGCCGGCGGGGCTCGACCTTGGGAGCACAACCCATAAGGAGGTCGCAGTGGCGATCCTCGCCGAGCTTGTGCAACTCCGAGCCGACGGTGTCTTCACTGCCGAGGTTTCAGTCCATCCGTCGGAGGCCGAACTCGCAATCGATCCGGTGTGCGGCATGACCGTCGACGCACTCGACACCAACCATCCCCTCGAGATCGATGGGGAGATGTTCTATTTCTGCTGCCCGGGTTGCCGGGCCGCGTACGCCACCGAACGAGGAGCGACCCTATGACGAGGAACGAGGCATGATCTGATGGAGATCACCAATGAATTCGAGGTCGATCAGCCGATCGAGATGGTCTGGGAGTTTTTCGGCGACATCCCTGCGGTTGCGTCGTGCCTTCCCGGCACCGACCTCACCGATGAACTCGACGACGACCACTACGGAGGGACGGTGGCGATCGGGCTCGGCCCGGTGAAGCTCGACTTCGACGGCGAGGCAAAGATCCTGGAGCGAAACGAAGAAGCAAAGACGATCAGCGTCGACGCCAGCGGTGCCGACAAGAAGGGCCGCGGTCAGGCAGCGATGCTGCTGGATGCCGGCCTGCAGTCGACGGGTCGGGGGACGAAGGTCAACGTCGCCATGGATCTCAACATCTCGGGTGCCGCTGCGCAGTACGGCCGAGGTCTTGTCAGCGACATCACGTCGGTGCTGCTCGACGACTTTGCTGCCAACGTCCAAAATCGACTGTTGGCGATCTCGGAGGGCCGCGATCCGAGTCAGGTTCAGAATGTGCAGGCCGCAAGTGGCTTCGCCATCGCCCTACGAGCGGCTCGGATGGCGCTCACCCGTGTCTTCCGCCGTTTCTTCCTGCCCTACAACCCCGAGCTCGTCTGAGGAGGCCCTGATGCTGTGGTGGATCGGAAATCTCATACTGCTGCTGGCCGTCGTGCCGATCGCAGTCGCGTTGCTCAGCCGGGTGCTCGGCGCACTGGAGCGAATCCGCAAGGCGAGTGACGACATCCTCGCCGGAGGCGTCGCCCTCGTCGGTGAGCTGGACACGACCCCGGATCTGCTCGCGACCACTGATCAAACCATCGAAGAAGTCGCCGACGGTGCCGTGCGTTACGCAGGTTCGGTCGGAAAGCTGCTGGGCTGAGAAGGAGACTGATATGCCAGTTGTTGCTTGGTTCACCGTGGTCGTCGCCGGCCTGATCATCGTGGCTGCCGCCATCGGACTGCTGCGAGTCGTGCTCCACCTCAAGGTGGTCGACTCGACCCTCGAACAAGTCACCGGTGGGGTGCAGGCGGTTGCCGCCAAGACCTCCACCGTGCCCACCGCGCTGCCGTCCGTGAACGCCAGCCTTGCACCCGTCCGCGACTTCTGCGACTCGATCTAGGGAGGGAACCTCATGCTGCTACTCGCTGCCGAAGGCTCGACCACTGGGTGGACGATCGGCTACGTCATCGGGATCATCGTCGTGATCGCCGTGGTTGCGCTCGTGGTGCCGATCCTGATGCTTGCTCGGTCGATCGGGAACCGGGCCACACACATCAATGACGCGCTCGAACAGGCCGTCGTCAACACCGATTCGTTGAAGGAGCTCCACACCACGATCGAGGCCGCAGGTGCGATCACCGCCGGTCTTGCTCGGGGCCGAGCTCGGTTGGGAGGCTGACATGTTGTTCGCACTGACTGACACCCAGGAAGACCTCTGGTGGGGCGCAATCGTGGGTGGCGCGGTTGTCATCGTTGCTGTCGTCGTCTTGCTGACGATGCTCGTGCTGCTGGTTCGCACGATCGAGCGACGCGTCGAAGCCATCAAGGACACGCTGGAGCGGGCGGCGGCCAATACCGCTGACACCGCTCTTATCGCCGAAACGGCTGCGCAGGTCGACGGCGTGCTCGCCGAAGGCCTGGAACATCACCTGTTCCTCGGCCGTGTACTGGAAAAGGTGCGCTCATGACCACACTCGTTGTTCTCTCGGTCATCCTCATCGGGGTCTTCATCGCCGGTCTTGCCGGCTACCTGTTCATCGTTGGTGGACAGCTGACCCGAATCGCCACCCTTCTGGAGGAGTGCGCCGAGATCGTTTGGAAGATCAACCGTGACGCCGAGGTCATCGAGCCTGGGGTCGAGCGCATCAACAACACGGGCGGTGTGATCGCCGGAGCGCTTCCGCTGCTCTACGGCATGGCGGAAGGCATCGTGGTCGGTGCCACGTACGAGCCCGACCCCGATCCACAGCCCGAGCCGGCCAAACCTGCAATGGGGACCCGCCGCAGCCGTCTTCACGAGGCCGTCGGCTATCACCCGACATGAGTTGATCGTCAGCTGCGCTCAGGCGTTCCCGTACCCTCGGGCCGTTTGCGACTCGTCGTGAGCGGTCCGGTGGTCGGTGCCTCGTAGCTGCCGATCCATTCGTCTTCCCATGCCAGGTCGTATTGCTCGGGTGCACAGCCCGGCTGGTACACCGCGATCAGTTCCTTGACGATCTGTTGGCGATGGGCAGCAGTGCCGCCCGGCACCTCGTAGGTGCAGACGTGGAGCCCCCACTTGTCGCCCGCTCGACGCTCCCAACAGCGCGCTCGCGGGTGCCCGAACGGAAGACGGGCCGTGCTGAGGTCATCGGCCTCGTCGACGTCGATCACGGCGAAGTCGTGTGGTTTCCCGACCGGGTCGGCGCGATAGAGAATCGCATACACGGCCGGTCGCTCCGGTGGGGTCCAACCCCCCAGGACCCGAGGTCCTTCGAAGGGGTAACCAGCAAGCGAACCGAGGCGGATCATTCGCCGAAATCGTATTCGTCCTCGCCGACGACCTCGGCATGGGTGATTGGCCAGGCCGGGAGCTCGGCCTCGGCAACGGCCGCCTCGAAGGCTGGCACCGCCTGGTCGACGGCGTGATCGGCATTCTCGGCATCGACCACGATTTGCGCGCCGTATGCCATCGCACCGACGCCCGACGCGATGCCACCGAGCTTTGCCACGGCGTCTGCGAGGGCAACCACCTCTTGCAATTCGACCGGTCGATCACCCTCGGCTCGGATGGAGACGCTCCACTTGCTCATGGCTCCATCATCCGATGTCAGCGAGGCGAGTTGCAAAGTGTTCGAGACTTGCGAGGTCATGTCCTGACGCCAGTTCGTCGATGAACGGACCGGCGGCCAGCATCCCGAGGGTGTTGGGTGACGCGCCAACATCGTTGCCGATCAGCGGATTCATCCAGATGATGCGGTGCGAGAGGCGCTGGAGTCGTTCCATCGAGTCGGCGAGCAGCGCCGGACTCCCGCGGTCGAGGCCATCGGAGCAGATCACGATCGTCGCGCCCCGGCTCAGACCGCGACGCCCCCATGTGCGAACGAAGTGGTCGAGCGACGCGCCGATTCGGGTCCCACCGTCCCAATCGAGCACCCGCGCGGCAGCGAGGCGCATTGCGTCGTCGGGGCTGCGTCGGTCGAGCGCCGGCGTGATGCGGGTGAGACGGGTCCCGAAGCAAAACACCTCGACCTTCTGCGCTGCCCGTCGCATCGAGTACGCGAACTGCAGCAGGTTGCGCGAATGGTCCGCCATCGAGCCGGAGACGTCGAGAATCAGTACCAGCGGCCGAGCCCGCAGCTTGCGATCCATCCGGTGAAGCGCAGGGTTGCTGTCGCTGAGACGCATCGCATCGCGGGCCATTCGACGGATGTCGATGACCGGTCCCCCGGGGTCGGGGGTCCGTCGCCGGGTTCGGCGGGTCGGTGGCTCGAGTCGAATACGGGCCATGATCCGGCGCAGATGAGCGAGTTCTTCAGGGGAGCAGGTGGCGAACCGCTTCTCGCGCTGGATGTCGACCGACGACGCCTGCAGGCCAAGGATCAGAGGCTGTTCGTCGCCGGGCTCGTCTCCCGGCTCACTGTCTGGCACGTCGAGCGTCCCCGTGCTGCCCTGCGGAACCGGTCGTTCCTCCTGCGGACTGTCAGCGTTCGGGGGTGGGACGTGGAGGAAGTAGGTGCGGAACACCTCGTCGTAGACGGGAAGGTGGTCTCGTCGGTGCACGAGCGTGGTGCGGCCGCTCCAATAGACGTCGTTGGGGTCCCCCGGTGACAGTTCTGCGACTGCGGCACAGAAGGTGAGGACGTCGTCGCTCCCGACAGGGAGGCCATGATCGCGAAGGGCGTGCCCAAAACCGACGAGCCGGTCGACGATGCGCTCGGGGCCGGGGAGTTCGGACGGATCAGCCATCGGCAACGACGCGGTCGAGTTCGGCATGCACGAGCTCGAGGTCGTCACGGTCCTTGATCACCGAACCGAGCGTGTCGGCTGCTGTCTCGATGTTGAGGCTGTCGCTTCCCACCACCCCGAGTGCATCGACCCAGTCGAGGGTCTCGGCGATCCCGGGCGGCTTGGCCAGGTCCATGTCTCGAAGCTGGTGCACGGCGTTCACCACCTGCTCGACAAGGGTGTCGGCGACGTCGGGGACGCGAAGCCGCACGATGTCGAGTTCTTCGGCAATCGATGGAAAGCCGATCCAGTGGTAGAGGCACCGCCGCTTGAGTGCGTCGTGCAGTTCTCGGGTCCGGTTCGAGGTGAGGACGACGATCGGCCGCTCGGCTGCGGCGACTGTACCGATCTCGGGAATGGTGATCTGGAAGTCGGACAACAGTTCGAGCAGGAAGGCTTCGAATTCGTCGTCGGCCCGGTCGATCTCGTCGATCAGGAGCACGGCGTTGCCGCCGCTACGGATCGCTTGCAACAGTGGTCGTTCGAGCAGGAAATCAGTGCCGTAGAGGCTTGCGGTGGTCTCGGAATCGTTCAATTCGCGGGCCGACAGCGCCCGCACGTGAAGCATCTGGCGGGCGTAGTCCCATTCGTAGAGCGCCTGCTGGGTGTCGATACCTTCGTAGCACTGCAGGCGGATGAGTTCTCGACCGTGGATTTCCGCGAGACACTTGGCCAGTTCGGTCTTGCCAACCCCCACCTCACCCTCGAGAAGGATCGGTCGACCGAGTCGAAGGCCGATGAACGCTGCGGTGGCGAGGCCGCGGCCAGCCAGATACCCCTCGGCGCGTAGCCGCTCCTGCAACTCGGGGACACTCGACGGTGACAGGGTCGGACTCGTGTCGCTCACGGGTGTATCCGGGGCCGACGCCCTCAGTCGTCGGCGGGTGGGCTGAGTACGAGATCGCCGAGGCTACCGCCCTCGGGTGCGGCCTTACCCTCGGTCACGAGGATGCGCTTCCATGCGGTTGCGAGGTCTTCATCGCCCTCGGTGATGCCGTCGAACGTGAAGTCCCGGGCATTGCGGCACACCTTGGTTGGGCTGCAATCGGGGTCGATGCCGAGGATCTCGTCGGTCTTCCAGACCGGATCGAGGCTGGACTCGTCGGAGAGTGACATGAGGCGAGTGTAGATGCCAGGGGGGGTCCAGACCCACCTGCGACTCAGGCCGGACCCCGGGCGTGGCGGGCGATCATGTCGGCGATCACCGCAATCCCAACTTCGCGGGGAGCTTTCGCACCGATTGGCAGGCCTGCGGGCGAGGCGATTCGTCCGGTCTCGGTCACGCCTCGATACGCCAGCCAGTCGTCGCGGGCGGACCGCACCGACTCGGGTCCCAGAGAGCCGATGTACCCGGCCCGCGACCCCAAGGCAGCCTGCAGCACCCGTCCTGTTGCTTCGACGTCGTGGCCGACCACAACGACCCCGTCGATGGACGAGAGAGTCGCAGCGAGCCCGACTGCGGCCTCGGGCCCGGGCATCGACACGACGTTCCAGCCGATGAATTCGCCGGCGTGCACGACGGCCTCGGCCATAGGGCCACCGCCCATCACCAGCAGGGTCGTGCGGGGGCTGAAAATCGTTTCGATCGCAGTATCGCTGATGACGACCGACGGGGGAGCGGCGTCCTCGATTGCGATGAGTTCCGATGCGTCGATGGTGTTGTCGGTGCGGTGGCACGCAAGGCCGATCCGGTCTCGCTCCAGCAAGTGGTCCCACAGCGCGCTCGGCAGTGTGTCGGCGGGGGCGAGCATGAGTCGAAGCTGGGCGCCGGTCTCGACCCCGAGCACGGACGCTTCGATGGCAGTGCACTCGACGTCGATCACTTTCCCCGTGGTCGGTTTCGCTGCTGCGGCCTCGATCAACCGGCTGTCGAACGCACCGCCGAGCAGCCCGCCGAGGCGTCCCCCGCCCGGTGTGAGGGCGACGGCGTCATTGGGATCGAACTGCGGTGTGAGCCCAGGGTCGAGATTCCAGGCCACATCGACCCGCGTGCCGCCTCGAAGGCACGCGGCCACGCTGACGGCAATGGCGTACACGGCGTCACCGTAGCGGCCGGTACTCTGGCCCGCATGGGTGAGGCGGGCTTCGTCGAGACGGGAGACCTTCGGGTCGCCGCCGTTGTGCTCGCAGCCGGTTCCTCGCGTCGGTTGGGAGAACCAAAGCAGTTGCTGCCGTTCCGTGGCGCAACGCTCCTCGATGCGACCCTCGACCGGGTGCGCTCCTTCGGCCTCTCACAGACGATCGTGGCACTCGGGGGCGCTGCACCCGAGGTTCGCGAGACGGTCGATCTCACCGGCTGCTGCGTGGTCGACAGCGTCCATCACACCGAGGGTTGCTCCTCGTCGATTGTTGCCGCGCTGGCTGCGATCGACGCTGCCGCCGATGGTTTTCTCCTGTTCCTCGGCGATCAGCCCGATGTGGCTTCATCGACTGTCGAGGCGTTGCTCACCGCCACAGCCACCGAGATCGCTGTCGTGGGGTATCGCAACGGAGCTGGTCACCCGTTCTGGTTCGCACGCTCGGTGTTCGACGCGCTGCGGGGCCTGCACGGTGACAAGGCTGTGTGGAAGCTGCTCGAGTCCGGCCTGTTCGAATCTGCCACGGTTGCGGTCGACGCCGACGTGCCACTCGATGTCGATACCAGGGACGACTACGACCGACTTTTGGCCGCTGAGGCGTTGCGTTCGGACGTCTCCTGACACGCAGATGATCGCCGATGAGCATCGACGTTCGGACGGGATGGAGCTAGCTGCCCCCAGGCCGGGCGCAGTCAGGGTGTGACCGCGCTCGTGACGAGGATGGTGACAAGCCGTTCAGTCCGGTCGACGGGCAGGCGTTGCCAGGTGCGAAGTCGTTCCCACGTCTCCCAGCTGGTGTGCAGGTCGAGCAGGTCGAGGATGTCTGTGGCTGCGTCTGGTTCGAGCAGGCAGAGTTCGGGCTCGAATGTCGTGGCGAGCTGGTTGCGGAAGTGAGCAGCCAGTCCTGTTTGTTGTCGTTGGAGTTCCGGAGAGGTGTGAAGCTGGATGAGCGCCGAACGGCGAGCGGGAGCGACCGCCTCGAAGAGCACCGATCGATGATCGACGATGCCGCTGATGCGTCGATCGAGATCACCTTCGATCGGGGCGGCACGGTACAGCTCGGCATGGGCTTCGAGCTGTCGCTCGGCCATCGCCACCGCTAAGGCTTCCTTGTCCTGGAAGTGCTGATAGATCGCACGGGTCGTGCGGCCGACCCGCTCTGCGATCTGTTCGATGGTGGGTGTGAGGTTCCCTTCGCGGTAGAGCTCGAACAGTGCGCTGATGATGGCCTCTCGGGTGCGTTGGCCTCGCGCCACCCGCCCGTCCTCAGAGGTCTGCATGACCGCCGAGGGTGGCTGTGAGCACTGCATCCAGCGTTGCCAAGGTTTCGCCGTCATTTCGATCTTGAACCAGGTTGGTTGCTTCGTCCGGATCGGTGGTGAGGTCGAACAACTCGCTCGGCTCGCCGGTATCGGCGTTGAAGGTGGCGCGCCAGTGCCCGTCGGTGATGGCGTGCCAGGTCGGGGTGCCGGGACGCATGCGGATCATGCTGATTGCGTGGATGCGGTCGGCATCACCATCGCCGGTTACGAAGGGCAACAGTGACCGGGCCGGAGCCCTGTCGAGTGGGTCGGCGTCACCCGCCTCGAGCAGGGTTGCGGCGACATCGAAGGCCTGGACCGGTGCCGACACGACATGCCCGCTGCGGGTGCCGGCTCCCCCGGGCGGTCGCACGATCAGCGGGACCCGAACCGAGGAGCGGTAGAAGTTCATCTTCGCCATCAAGCCGTGATCGCCGAGCATCTCGCCATGGTCGGCGCAGTACACGACCCACGTGTTGTCGAGCTGACCCTGGGCGTCGAGCTGGGCGAGGATGGCACCGATACGTTGATCGATGAGCGACACCATGGCGTAGTACTGGCGGGCCCCGGCCAACACGAAGTCGTCGGTCAAGAGCTCGCTGTGCGAGTGCCTGCGGCAGAAGGACAGGTGCGTTCCCCACGCCTCGGTGCTCATGACCGGTTCGGCCCGAGCGGTGCGCTCGATCATCGCGTCGGCGTAGTGGTCGGCCCAGATCGGATCGCCGATCAGGGGCACGTGCGGTTGCACGAACGAGAGTTGGAGGAACCACGGCTGATCGGCCGGCCGCGCCGCGAGCCAGCGCTCCGCTTCGTCGGCCAGGAAGCTGGTGAGATCGAGCTCCTGGGGGAGTGGAGAGGTGACACCGTTCCAGTGCTTGTCGCCGCCCCGGAAGTTGTCACGGATCACGTCCTGGTACGGCTCGAGTGCGCCGTGTTCGCGCAGGAACGTCATGTACGGCGTGTCGATGTCGAAGAGGTGCACATATCTGTCGAACTCCTCCACCACATGATCGAAGCCGAAGCTGCTGATCCATTCTTCGGTCGGTGGCGGCGTACCGGGTTCGGCGCCCATCGGCCATGAGTCGAAATGGGTCTTGCCGATCGATGCCGTCGTGTAGCCAGCCTGCTGAAGCCGGCGGGGGAAGATGTCCCAGTCTGGCCGGCAGTCGCCGGCAAAGTTCCCGAGCACCCCGTGTTCGCTCGGGAACCGACCGGTCAACAGCGAGGCGCGTGCCGGCTGGCAGATGGGGCTCTCGGTCCATGCCTGGTCGAACCGCACCCCTTCGGCCGCAAGGCGATCGAGATGCGGCGTGACAACGACGTCGTTACCGGCGCAACCCATCACGTCGGCGCGGTGCTGATCGGCATACAGCAGCAGCAGGTTCGGCTTCTGGTTCGTCATTCGACCACGCCCTCCCACGACACGATTCCCTGCTTGAGCCGGATGCCGCTCGATTTGTAGAGGCCCTTGCTTGGGAGAGGGTCGATCTGTTTCGACCGGGCCCGGCACAAGTCGGCCTTGATCGAGCGGGCTCGGGTCACCGCCGGTTCGTCGTCGGGACCCAGCGCAACGAGGTCGATCACGTGCATGGCCAGTTGCGGGTTACCTTCGGCGGCCAGGGCCTCTGCTTGCGCAATCACGGCGTCGGGATCGGCAATGGCATCGAACGTCGCTCGGGCGACATCGGCTGGGGGCGATGGATGCAGAGTCGTCGGGTTGCGATCCCACCATCCGCTCTCCTCGCGGACGATGTCGCGCACGATGTATTCGGGGCTGCCGTAGGCCCAGGTCAGCCACGGGTAGCCGAACACCTCGTCGGGGTAGTCGAGATCGGCGAGGATGTCGCGCTCGCTCAGGCCGCGGTTGAGTCGCTCGACGACCTCACGCCGTAGCCAGCGAAGGGCGTCGACGGTGGTGGTCAGCCGTTCGTGGATGAGGTCCTCGCCGGTCACGAATGGACCGAACTCGATGACGAGGATCTCGGGACGCAACCCGATCAGTCGGTCGAGTGTGTCGGCCCAGCGGCTGGTGAGACGCAGGGACCGCTGCGGGGTGCCGACGTTCGGGATGAAGTCGGCGGGTACCGCCGGGCCGGTGTACAGCGTTCGGCTTTCCGGAAGCCACATCGAGATCGCGTCGTCGGTCTCCGACGGAGTCCACAGCAGTTCGACTCGGGGCGACTCGGAGAGGACAAGATGGTCGTCGAAGGTCTCGGTGGGATCGATCTTGAGCGGGTCGAACAGGGCGCCAATTCCCGGGAACTGCATCTCGTTGAGGATCGCTTGGTAGCCCTCGGTCTCGCGGTAGCGGGCATACCGGACCGGAAGGTTGCGATGGGCGATGACCCGAGGCGGCGCATCACCGCGCTGCGCGTTGTGTTCGAGCCACTGGGGAACGCCGACGTTGTAGCCGACATGGCCGTGGGAATAGCAAATGGCCCAGACGGGCGCATCGGTGAGCCGCCGCAGCTCGGCAATCATCCTCTCGGTCATGTTCCCGCCCCGTCCGGTGTCGACGAGCACGACGCCTTCGACGGTTTCGACTGCGAAGGCGTTGCCCTGTGCAGCGAGCATCCAGACACCGTCGGTCACCGGGACGCTCATCGGCGGTCTCCGTGGCCGGGCCGCAGGGGCCGGCGTTTCACTCGTCATATAATTTCGCATTGTATGAAAATACACTGCTAGGGTCAAACGGATGGACGTGACCTTGAGCGGAACGAGTTCCTCAGGGACATCCCCAACCCCAGCAGTATTCAGCGTGGGTCGCACGGACGACCGCGCAGGTCGGCGATGAGATCATCGTCGGTGACGAGCTGACCACCATCACGGTCTGAGGAGACACAAGCAATGGCTTCGCCCACCGACGGCTTCGAGGGAACGATCGGCCGGACACTCGCGGACTCCGAACCCCATTTCGAGGAGTCGCCCCACCCTGAGCAGGGGTCGCCGAACGTGGTGTTCATCCTGTTGGACGACACCGGCTTCGCCCAGTTCGGCTGCTACGGGTCCGACATCGACACGCCGAACATCGACGCGCTCGCGGCCGGTGGCGTGCAGTTCACCAACTTCCACGTCACGCCGGTGTGCTCACCGACACGAGCGGCGCTGCTCACCGGGCGCTCCCAGCACGAGGTCGGTATGCGGGGTCTGGCCGGGTGGGTCACCGGCTTCCCGAATGCGCTCGGGCACGTCTCGAATGCTGCCGCCACGGTGGCCGAGGTCCTGCGTGATGAGGGCTACGCCACGTTGTGCGCCGGGAAGTGGCACCTGGCTCCTGGGACCCATGTCTCCGCTGCTGGCCCGTTCGATCAGTGGCCACTGGCTCGCGGGTTCGAACGTTTCTACGGCTTCCTCCCGGGCGAGACCGATCAGTTTCATCCAGAATTGGTTCGCGACAACACCCACATCGATCCGCCGGCGACTCCGGAGGAGGGGTACCACCTGTCTGAAGACTTGGTCGATCAGCTGTTGTTGATGATCAACGACAACAAGGGTCTGCGCCCGGATCGTCCGTTCTTCGCGTACCTGCCGTTCGGGGCAACGCATGCACCCCATCAGGCGCCCGACGAGTACCTCGAGAAGTACCGGGGCCGCTACGACGCCGGCTGGGACGTCGTCCGCAAGCAGTGGTTCGACCGCCAGATCGAACTCGGCGTGATCGACCCAGACACCATGCTTGCGCCCCGCAACCCCGGCGTGGAGGCATGGGAGGACCTCTCCGAGGCACAGCAGCGATTCGCCGCACGACTGCAGGAGGCGTTCGCTGCCTTTCTCGACCACACCGACGACCAGATCGGCCGGTTCGTCGACGGGCTGCGCGACATGGACGAGCTCGACAACACGATCCTCGTTCTGCTCACCGACAACGGCGCCTCACAGGAGGGCGGTGCCGCCGGGACCTGGCACGAGTTCCGCCACTTCAACGGGCTGCACCAGCCCGCCGAAGAAGCGATCGAGCGCATCGACGACATCGGTCGCCCCGGTAGCCACACCAACTACCCGTGGGGGTGGGCCCAGTGCGGCAACTCGCCGTTCCGCTGGTACAAGACGCTGACCCATGAGGGCGGGGTCCACGTGCCGATGATCGTGCATTGGCCGACAGGTCTCGGTGACGACCATGCTGGCACCAAGCGCGACCAGTTTGCGTACGTGTCCGACATCGTGCCGACGATCTACGAACTCCTGGGGATCACCCCGCCGGACACCTACCGGGGTGTTGAACAGCTGCCGGTGAGCGGTCACTCGTTCGCCTCGGTGCTCGTCGACGCCCACTCGCCTGCGACCAACACGAGGCAGTACTTCGAGTTCGGTGGAAACCGGGCGCTGGTCACCGAACTCGACGGCGTCTGGTGGAAAGCGGTCACCCGTCACAAGCCCGGTACCGCGTTTGACGACGACCGCTGGGAACTGTTCGACCTTTCCGCTGATCCGTCCGAATGCAACGACCTCGCCGAAGCTGAACCCGAGCGACTCGCTCGGTTGATCGAACTGTGGTGGGAGGAGGCGGTGGCGCACAACGTGCTGCCGCTCGACGAGCGACGGCTCGAACTGTTCATCCCGCGGATCGGTGATCACGAGATCCACCGACCGACGCGGCGCTACACCTATCGCCCACCGATGACCCCCATCCCAACCCGCACCGCCGCGTCGTTGACCGACTCCCAGGTCGATGTGACGGCGCGAACGTCCGCTGCAGCCACCGACGAAGGCGTGCTCATCGCCACCGGCAACGCAACCTGTGGCTTCTCGCTGTTCGTGCAGAACCGACGGCTTGTGGCCGACTACAACGCGTTCGGCGAACACACCGTGGTGGAGTCGAGCGCAGAGGTTCCCGGCGGGGACTGCGTGCTGGGTGTCCACTTGGAGCGTGACGGTCGAAGTGGCTGGCTGGAAGTCTCGATCAATGGTGAACCCTGCGGTCGGGCCGAGATCCCGCAGTACCTCGTGTCGTTCACGTCGACCGGTGTGAGCATCGGCAACGATCATGGCTCATCCGTCTCGGGCCGGTACCACGCCCCGTTCGCCTTCTCCGGAACCTTGCACGACGTCACCGTCCAGCTTCCCGGAGGCCGAGACCCCGAGGCCGACGACGCCATGGCCAAGCGCGAGTGGGCCCAGCAGTGAGGACCGGAGTGCCCGTCGGCGAGCTGGCGTAGTTCTGCACGGATCCGACCCCGGCCCTGAGGACGGACTCGTGCGCCGACAGCGAGCGAATTCGCGGGCGGGTGCCTGCGCTATCGGCCGTCGAACTGCGATGATCGTTGCGTCGGTACGAGGAGCACGAAGATGGGACGTATTGCCGCTCTCGATGGGCTGCGCACGATCGCAATCGCGATGGTTGTTGCCTATCACGTCGACAATCAGCTCGTTCCTGCCGGACATTGGGGGGTTCAGCTGTTTTTCGTGCTGTCGGGTTTCGTGATCACCGCCTCGATTTGTGCGGAGATCGACCGGAACGGTGGCCTCGATCTCCTGGGCTTCTACCGAAAGCGGCTCGTGCGTTTGGTGCCTGCCCTGGCCGTGGTGTGCGTGGCGCTGCTGGCCGTCGGTACGGCCTGGGTCCAGGTGCAACCGGCCATCGGCTTCTACGCGAACTACGCCCGTACCGAGGGGGTCACGCTCGGCCGCCTGACCCACACATGGTTCGTGGCGGTGATCTTCCACTTCTACGTGGTGTGGCCGCTGGTGATGAAGATCATTCCGGCACATCGGCGTGTGCATGTCATCGGTGGTCTTACCGTCGCTGCCCTCGTCTGGCGGGTGATCGCGATCGAGATCATGTCACCGGGATGGGTGTACAACGCCACCGACACGAATGCGGCGGCGCTGTTGGTCGGTTGTTTGTTGGCTGTCACCGATCTGCGGAGGATTCCGCTCGCTCGGTGGTCGATCCCGTTACTGTTCGCGCTGATGTTGCTTCCCGTCTTCGGCAATACGGGGAGCCTGATCTTGTGGGGTGGGTTCCTGGCCGTTGGGCTGTCGGCGGTTGCTGTCGAGTACGCCCGACGAGCGCCAACCTGGCTGGAGAACCGCGTCTTGCTCAAGGTCGCTGAGATCTCGTTCGGGATCTTCCTGTGGCACTACGTGTTCGTCCGTTCGGACATTCCGCTGTGGAGCGCTGCGATCTTCACGATTACGGCAGCCCTGGCGTCGTGGCACCTTGTCGAACGACCGATTGCTGCGTGGGAGGCCAACCGGACGGCCCCATCGATAGCGGCGTCTGATCACCTACTCTCGGAGTCACCCGGTGACGCGGCCTGACGATCCTGTAGCGCCCGTGAGTGTCGGCGGAGACACCGGTCCGGTGGTTGGAGATGCCGTGGAGTCGACCGAGTTGTCACCGCCGATGCCCGGCAGTGGGCTGGGATCGCTCGTCGGTGGACCGCACTGGCGCTCTGCCCAACTGCTTCTCCAACAGCTCGTGGTCGGCGTGGGTGTGTTGAACGTGGTCGTGCTGTTCGCACTCGTCGTTGTGAGGAGCGGTGGCGACGACCCCAGCGCTGCTGTCGCCGATGATGGGCGTCTCGTTGCCGAGGAGTCCGACTCGACTGCTCCGTCTGAGCAGATCACCACGACGACGGCCCTCGAGACGAGTGGGGTCGACAGCACTGAGGAGGAGCGTGAGGCGGATCAAGAGGTCCGCGATCCGTTCGCACCGGCCGTCTCCGATCCGTTCGAACCAACGGTCAACGAGGTCCAACCCGAAGCCAAGTACCTCGGCGCCCTTGTGGCGCACCGCATCACCAACTACGAATCCACCTCGACGCTCGACGACGTCCTCGGCAGTGTCGATCCCGTTGGTCCGGAGTTCGTCGATGCCATGGTTCTCGAGGTCCAGAGCGTGCATCACCCGGGAATGTGGTCGCGTGGGACGGTCGAGTACGCCCAACTGGGCGGGTGGCTCGACAACCGGATCTCGATCATCGTCGTGATTCGTCAGGAAATCGGACGGGAGAACAGCGGTTCACCGGAACGGGTCGAAACCCGAACGATGGAGATTCGCCTTGCCGGATCCGCGGCCGGTGGATGGACCCTCGAGACCATCGCTTCGGTGGGTGGTCGGCCGATCGACCGGCCAATCGATCTCGATCCGATTGCTGCTGCGGTCGTCGATCACGAACGGATCGACCTGCCCGACACTGCGGTCTGGGACGTCTACGAGGGCAAGATCGACCGTCAGTTGCTGGAACTGATGCTCGACATCGCCGACCGGATGTCGTATTCGGTGGTCGTGTTCCAGACCGGCCACGCGTACCACGTCTTCGGCACCGACCGAGTGAGCAACCATTCCGCCGGCCGAGCGGTCGACATCTACAGCTTCGAGTCGAAGCTGGTCATCGATTCACACGACAGGTCCTCGGATCTTTATGCACTCTCGGAGTGGATCGTGTCGCGCTACGACATTCGAGAGTTCGGCAGCCCGTGGCGCTTTCCGGATGCGGTCGCGCACACGTTCACCAACGAGGTCCACCACGACCACGTGCATGTGGGAGTGTTCCAGTACCCGACGTCGCCCGATCCGCCGCCTTCATCCTCGACCACGACGACGGTGCCGCCTTCGACCACGACGACGGTGCCGCCTTCGACCACGACGACGGTGCCGCCTTCGACCACGACGACAACGCCACCAACCACGACGACGACCACGTCGCCCCCCGCCGAGGAGTAGCGAGGGTTACAGGCCGAGATCGTCGAGTGTTGCGGTTGCGCTCTCGACAAGACGAGGTAGTCGAGCCGCGATGAACTCCATTCGAGGATCGCTCGATGCTCCGACCAGCCAGCGGTGGTGGAGTTGCTGAATGACGGTGGCGGTTTTCCACTGGGCGAACGCGTCGTACCAACCGGTGGCCGAGACATCGAGGCCGCTCCGCTCGCCGTACCGCCGTGCGATCTCGGTTCGAGTCGGTAGGCCCATCCGTTGCATCCCATCGTGGCTGAGCCGGGGTGATTCCGGACCGTCGTCGGCTTCGGGCCAGTAGTTGAGAAGGGTTCCGAGATCGACCAGGGGATCACCGAGCGTGGTCATGTCCCAATCGAAGAACGAGGTCAACACATCTGGCTGACCGGCGGCGAACATGCAGTTGTCGAGCTTCAGATCGTTGTGCACGAAGCTCACTCGTTGCGGTGCCGGCATCGAGCGTTCGAGACGGGCGTGGATCTCGCACATGCCGATGTCGTAGCGCTCGTCGGCCACCAAATCCCACCGTTTCTTCCAACCAACGACCTGGCGTTCCACGAAACCATGGGGTCGACCGAGGTCGCCGAGGCCGACAGAGGCGGGGTCGAGGAGATGGAACTCGGCGATGGCATCGACGAGTGCGTAGCCGATCCGACGACCAACGTCGGGTTGGCTGCGCATCGATTCGGGAACCACCCCTCGGATCACCTCGCCACGACGTCGCTCCATCACGAAGAAGTCCGCACCCGCAACCGTGTGGTCGTCGCAAAACAGGTACGCCCGAGGGGCCCGCTCGAAGACGTGCCAGAGCTTCGAGAGCACGGTGTATTCCCGGCCCATGTCGTGGGCTCCCGGAGCCAGCGCGCCATGGGGAGGGCGCCGCAAGACCACCTCGGTGTCACCGAACCGGATCAGGTAGGTGAGGTTGGCCGAGCCGTTGGGAAACTGAAGGACCGAAAACTCGCCGTCGGTGTCGAGATCCTCAGGAAGTTCAGCGCGGAGGTAGGCCTCGATCCTTGTCCAATCGAGGTCTTCACCGGCGCGAACCACACCAAGTTCGGGTGGTGCCTCGGCCTCGAATGGGTCGATCGTGTTTTCCGGTGTCGTCACGACGGTTCACTCGATCGAATCTCGGCAGAACTGTCAAGCGACAACCATCTTCGCCAGTGAAGGGTTCGAGCATCGGGCCTCGTCTCGGCTAGAGAGGGGTCATGACCGACACCGTCGTGACGGAACGGCGAGGCGAGATCCTCGTCGTCACCATCAACCGCCCGCAAGCTCGGAATGCAGTCGACTCGCCCACGGCTCGCAAGCTTGGGCAGACCTTCGTCGACTTCGACAGCGATGACTCGTTGAAGATCGCAGTGCTCACCGGTGCCGGCGGAACGTTCTGTGCCGGGGCTGACCTCAAGGCCGTCGGTGATGGAACCTTCGAACCGACCCCACCTCCGGCACCCCCGATCGATCGCCACGAGTCACGGGCACCGATGGGGCCGTCGTACCTGCGCCTCAGGAAGCCAGTCATCGCTGCCGTCTCGGGGTACGCCGTCGCCGGTGGTCTCGAGTTGGCGCTCTGGTGTGACATGCGCGTTGTGGACCAAGACGCAACGTTCGGTGTCTATTGCCGTCGTTGGGGCGTGCCCCTGATCGACGGCGGAACCGTGCGGCTGCCGCGGTTGATCGGACATTCCCATGCGATGGACATGATCTTGACCGGCCGCGCCGTCGATGCCGACGAGGCGAAACAGATGGGGCTCGCCAACCGTGTGGTCCCGGCCGGTACATCGCTCGAGGCCGCTGTCGAGTTGGCTCAACAGATCGCGCAGTTTCCGCAGTCGTGCCTGCGTACCGATCGACGATCAGCCATCGAGCAGTGGGACCTCGACTTCGAGGCTGCGATGCACAACGAAGGGCTACTCGGTGACACCACCCTCCGATCAGGCGAGAGTCGCGAAGGGGCTCGTCGGTTCAGTTCCGGGAAAGGCCGAGGTGGCGTCTTCGACAACATCTGAGCTCATCCAATGGTGGGCTGGTCGAGGTCACCGACCCGAGCGAGGGCTTCGTCGACCACGTCGTCGAATCGGCCCGCTGGCCACACCACCTCGGGACGCTGCGCCTTCCACCCGATCAGCATCATCAATCGCACCGTCTCGAAGAACGACACCCAGGTGAGCTCGTCGTCACTGATCGGACGAACCGCGCGGTAGGCCTCGAAGAACGCGGATCGGGCCGATCCAGCGTCGGGTGCGTCCTGCATGTGCAAGAGCGCAACCGCCATGTCGTATTGGTGCCACCCGTACCCGGCGTCGTCGAAATCGATCACGCTCAGTGCACCGGTGGAGTCGACGAGGAGATTGCCGAGGTGTAGATCAGCATGAATCACGCTGAACCGGTCGACCGGTTCGCCGTAGCGTCGAAGTCGGTCGAGCGCGACGAGACGAGCCGTTTCGAGCGCATCCGCCTGCGACGCGGAGAGGTCCTCAGCCTCCCAGAAGCGGCCCCAGAACGGAGCCTCACCGACGAGTCCGTCGGCGTCGAGTCGTTGACGGGTGAAGTGGGCGGGGGGGTCCCAGGCAACGGCTTGGGTGTGCATCTGTGCCATCAGCGTGCCGAGTTGGGCGAACTCGTCGGTCACCTCAGCAGTGAGGTCGGTTGATTGTTGGAGATCGGCGACAACGGCACCGTCTCGCCAGCGGGTCAGGCCGGCAAAGCGCTCGTCGTCCGATGTCACCTCGACAGGGATGAAATAACGGCCGTCTGGCGCGCAGACCGGCTCGGGCACGCTGATATCGGCAGCGCGAAGCGCTTCGAGCCAGAGCCGCTCGGAGTCGAGCTCTGCGAGGGTGTGGTAGCCCGGCCGGTGCAGGCGAAGGACGTACGCCGATTCGTCTCGTCGGGCGCAATAGGTGACGTTCTCCCCGACAGCCACCAACTCGACATGGTGATCGTCGACGTCGAACCGGGCGCAGGCCCGTTCGGCTGCAGCGCGAAGAAGGTCGGGGTCAGCCATCGAGTTCGAGGAGCATGCGATCGAATGCCGTCAAGAACTCGTCGGCATTGGCATCGGAGAAGACCAGCGGTGGTCGGATCTTCACCACGTTGCGGTGAGCCCCGGCGTTGGAGGTCAAGAAGCCGGCATCCTTGAGGCGGTTCACCACCTCGACCGCCCGTTCGGCGTCTGGCGCAAGGGTGTCGTGCGCCTCGACGACTTCGATCGCAAGGAAGAGTCCGACGCCTCGGATCTCGGCCATCCACGGATGATGGTCCGGGTCGAGGCGGGCTGTGAGCTCGGCGTGCAGTCGTGCACCGACCCGAGCGGCGTTTTCGACAAGTTGACGTTCCTCGATTTCGTCGAGAACGGCCAGACCCACCGCTGCTTGCAGCGGGCTCGATGCAAAGGTGTTGAAGTAGCCGGCCTTCGCTCGCCACCCCGAGACGATCTCGTGGCTCGACGTCGTGGCCGACAGCGGCAGCCCGTTGCCCATTGGCTTGCCGGTGACCACGATGTCGGGCCGGAGTCCGGATACCTCGTATCCCCACCAGCGGCCGGGCCGTCCGTAGCCGGCCTGCACCTCGTCGGCGATCACCAGACCCCCGTTCATCTTCACCATCGCCGATGCACGAGCCATGAAGTCAGACGGGATGTCGGGCAGGCCCTCGTTCGCCTGGATCGAACAGAGCACCAGCGCAGCAACACCGTGCCCTGCGGTCTTCAGGGACTCGATGGCTACGTCGAGTCGAGCGAGGTAGGCCTCGGTGAGTTCGGCGTCGCCGAGCCCGGGCTCGATCGGACGAAGTGTCTGCGGGAACGGGATCGTTCGGATCGTCGGGAATGCCTCGGGCATGCGGGCGGCCAGTCCGAGCCCACCCACATCACCGATGTTGCCGTGGTAGGTGCCGTCGGTGGAGATGAATCCACGGTTCCCTGTCGCTGTCCGCGCCATCTGCATCGCAACGTCGACTGCTTCGGTTCCGGAACAGGAGAAGCTGACGCTCTCCATTCCCGGCGTCGTGTGCAGATCGGTCAGGCGCTCCGCCAGCTCGATGATCGACTCGTGGAGGTAGCGGCTGTGCGTGTTCAGCGTGGACTGCTGCGCTCGCATCGCCTCTGCGACTCGGGGGTTGGCGTGGCCCACGCACGGCACGTTGTTGTACATGTCGACGTACCGTCGGCCGTGGGGATCGAAGAGCTCCACACCATCGCCTCGGACGAGGTGCAGCGGCTCCCGGTAGAACAGTGGCATGCCTGTTCCGAGCGCTCGGTTCCGTCGGGAACCGAGTTGTGCGGCAGGTTCCATGGTCGGCATTCCCGGAACGTACCGCAGCGCGTTACGTTGCGCCCTGTGTCCGACACGACCTACGACGCCATCGTCATCGGTGCGGGCTTCGGTGGTCTCTACGCGTTGCACCACCTGCGCGATCAGATGGGACTCGCCGTTCATGGCTTCGACGGGGCGAGCGATGTCGGAGGCACGTGGTGGTACAACCGCTATCCGGGGGCACGGGTCGACGCGCCGAGTAGTCCGTTCTACGCGTACACGTTCAGTCAAGACCTCGTCGACGAGTGGGTCTGGCCCGAGACCCAGAGCAGCCAGGCCGACGTGCTGCGTTACGTCGAGTTCGTCGCCGATCGGCTCGACCTTCGACGAGACATCACGTTCGACACCGTTGTCACCGACGCGCACTACGACGAACAGACCCAGCACTGGACGATCGAAACCGACCAGGGGACGGAGGCGACGGCTCGCTTTCTGATCTGTGCGGTTGGCGCGCTGTTCGTGGCGAATATGCCCGACTATCCAGGGATCGACGAGTTCGGCGGAGACATCTTTCATACCGGTCGATGGCCTCACGAACCGGTCTCGTTCGAGGGTCGACGTGTCGGCGTGATCGGCACCGGTTCGTCGGGGGTCCAGGCCATCCCGCAGATCGCCGTATCGGCCGAGCATGTGACCGTCTTTCAGCGAACCCCGCAGTATTCGCTCCCGGCTCGCAACCGGCCACTCGCAGCGGAAGATCTGGCCGAGTATCGGGCCAACTGGGACGAGCTTCGCGGTTCGATGCGTCACCGAGGCGGCTGGCCGTTCCCGACGACGAAGCTGCAGGCGAGTGATCACTCCCCCGAGGAGCGAGCGGCCCGTTACGAGGAGATGTGGCAACGCGGCGGCATGCATCTTGCGATCAACAGCTTTCGAGGGGTGTACACCGATGAGGCGCTCAACGACGAGATCGGCGCATTCGTGCGGGGCAAGATCCGAAGCATCGTCGACGATCCCGACACTGCGGCCAAACTCATGCCGAGCTATCCGTTCGGAACCAAGCGTCTCATCCTCGACAACGGCTATTTCGAGACCTACAACCGCAAGAACGTGACGCTGGTCGACCTCCGGACCGATCCCATCGAGCGGTTCAGCACCACGGCGGCGCACACCACCGAGGCCGAGCACCCGATCGACATGCTCGTTCTCGCCACCGGCTTCGACGCAGTGAGTGGATCGATGTTGCAACTCAACCCGAAGGGACGCCGAGGCGTATCGCTGCGAGAGAAGTGGGCGGAGCGGTTCGACACAAACCTCGGCATGACCGTGGCCGGCTTTCCGAACCTTTTCATGATTCATGGTCCTGGTTCACCCGGGGTCTTCTTCACGATGCCCCTTGGTGCCGAGCTCCAGACCAAGTGGATCGACGCATGCATTCGCCACCTCGAATCCGAGGAGCTGGGGGCTGTCGAACCGACTGTCGAAGCGGAGGCGTCGTGGGATGCCGAGATCCAAGGCATCGCACATCGCACCCTCTACCCGCGGACCGATTCCTGGTACCTGGGCGCAAACATTCCGGGCAAACCCCGGCAGTTCCTCGGTCACCTCGGCGGTTCGATGTACTTCAATCGCCTCACCGAGATTGCGGAGACCGGGTTCGATGGGTTCGTCTTCGAAGCGCGCCGCGAGCCGTTCCCGGTGAGGCCGAATCCGTAGGGGAAAGGGCGTCGTCACGTGGTGCGGGCAGCTGCGCAGCGTCTCGCGGCCACGTGTAGGGGAGTGTGCCGGTGAACGGCTGGGCTCGGCAACGTCCAACGACCGGATCCCGCGACCGGTCGGTCACCGGTTCGCTGTGGCGAAGAGAATCCGCTACAAGGTTCTTCATGTCAGAGCCAATCGACTACCGGCTGACCACTCGGCAGATGGCCGAGTTCGTGACCAACGGGTTCCTGCGATTCGATGCGATCGTCCCGGCCGAGATCAATCGGCGAGCGGTCGGTGAGATCGAGCGCCTGCACCGAGAACGGCTCAGCCCCGACGGGGTGAGGCCGCCAAGAACGGGAACGCCTCTCTCGGCGTGCTATCCGGCCCCGTCGGCAATCGGCGACTGTCTGCGGCTTCCGGTGATCCACGGAATGATCGAATCACTTGTTGGACCCGACCCGACATTCGATCATGACTGGACCCATCGTGTCCCGGCCGGATCGACCTACACCCAGCCGCTCCACACCGATGCGATCACCGACACCGCCGCCCCGAGCTTCGACATCCAACTGTTCTGGTTTCTGCGCGATGTCGCTCCCGGTGAGGGGGGAACTCGCTTCGTGCCCGGAAGTCATCTTCATCGGGTCCGGCCATCACTCGACCGCTACCAACACATCAAAGGCGAGCAGCAGTTCTCCGGGCCTGCGGGGACCGTCCTGGTGTTCCATCACGGCCTGTGGCACGCCGGGCAACCGAACTCGGGTGCGGACGATCGGTTGATGCACAAGACCCGTCTCAACCCGACGGTCCCACAGGTTCGACTGTGGAACACCGTCGATCTCGACGAACTGCACAACGACCCCTCCGATCACCAGTTCGCCACGATGCGGTCCGACAGCGTCGCACAGGTCTTTCGGACGAATCACCCATGGCACGGCACGACGGAATCGCGCAACGAACAGATCCAGCGGGCATTGCTGTGGCGCTACCTCACCGGCGACGACACCTACGATGTCGACCATTACCTCACTCGTATGGCGGCGCGTGACGGGTTGGTCTCGTGAAGGTGCGTCAGCAAGTTCTCTACCTGTGGGGGAGCGGTTCATCGCTCGACTCGACGGTGGTTGCGTGGGCATTCCACGATGGCGCCGCTGGTCTTGGGCCTGATCTCCGTGATGGCGACCCGCCCTACGAGACGGGCACCGAAGCCCTTCGAGATGGTTGGTTTCTGTTGCACAGCGCGCAGCTCATCGCCCCGCCCCCCGGCTTCGAGCACACGAATTCGTACCTCGAGCACGAATTCGTCTTCGAGCGCAGGGTCGAGGTCTGAGGCTACGTTCGTCCTGTTCGAGAAGGAGTCGAGATGACCGAACTGTGGCAGCGAACAGCAGTGGAACTTGCAGCGGGCATTCGCCGTCGAGAACACACTGCAACCGAGGCACTGGAATCGGTCTTGGCCCGGGTCGACGAACGAAATCCCCACCTCAACGCAATCACCTATGACTGTCGAGATGCGGCATGGGCCGAGGCGGCTGCGGCCGACGCCGCCGTCGCCGCCGGCGCGGCACTGGGCCCGCTCCACGGCGTCCCCGTCACCATCAAGGAAAATGTCGATCAAGCTGGCACCCCCAACCCGAATGGGGTTCCAGCCCTTGCCGATCTCATGGCGTCTGAGGACGCCCCGCTTGTTTCGAACCTTCGCAGCGCCGGTGCCGTGATCTTCGGCCGAACGAACACCCCGGAGTTCTCGATGCGGGCCACCACCGACAATCCGCTCCGCGGTCGGACGCGGAACCCGTGGGACGACGACGCAAGTCCTGGCGGCTCATCGGGGGGAGCTGGTTCGGCCTGTGCAGCAGGGATGGGCCCGCTGCATCACGGCAACGACATTGGCGGCTCGCTTCGCTTTCCGTCGTTCGCCAACGGCACGACGACCGTGAAGCCCAGCAGCTTCCGCGTGCCGGTCTTCAACGCTACGGCAACCGCCGAACGCCCTCTGCTCTCCGCCACGATGTCGTGTCAGGGCATCATCGCTCGCACGGCGGCCGACGTCCGCCTCGCCACCTCGGTGATGATCGCCCCCGATGCGCGAGACCCGAACCACATTCCACTGCCCTGGGACGGTCCTCCGCTCGACGGCCCGATCACCGTCGCTGTGACGACCGAGAGCAATGGGTACGACATGCACCCAGCGATGGGTGACCTTGTCGAGCGCAGCGCCGAAATGCTCGCCGACGCCGGGTACCACGTGGTGCATGTCGACCCACCGTCGATCGTGGGTCCGGCCAACGAGTGGTTCCGGGCGGGCGTGACCGAGATGAGCCTTTCGCTCGGACCGGCGGTGACGGCACATGGCAGCGAGACGATCCAACAGATTTTCGAGTGGTACTACGAACTCGGCGAGATTCTCGACCGAGATGCGTACCTCCAGTCCCTGGGGAACCGAGGTCGATACCTCCGTGAGTGGAGTCTTTTCCTCGACGAGTACCCACTCCTGCTCACACCATTCCTGTTGCGTCCGCTCTACGACTGGGATGCTGATGCCCAGAGCTTCGAGGAACTGAAAGACCTGTTCGACTCGTCCATGTACAGCTGTGGTACCAACTATCTCGGTCTACCGGCCGGTGTGTTCGGGGTCGATCTTGTCGAGGGCCGCCCGGCCGCCGTGCAGATCGTCGGCAGGCGGTATCGCGAAGATCTCGTCGTCGATGCCATGGACGCGGTGCAGGAGCGCAATGGCATCCTCACCGACCGGCTCTGGTCGCTGGAGATGCCGCCGACCTGAACCTCGAACATGTCGCAGCGACGGCGCGGCATCAAAAGATCGGGAAGACGGTGCCTTCCGAGCGTTCGGCGCGGGCGAGTGCTTCCAGCAATCCCCAGACGCCATGGCGGTCGATGCCGATACCGACACAGATCTCGATCACCTCGAGCGGCCCACGCGGATCCAGTGCGGGCCGGTCGGTCCCCGTGCTGGCGACCAGATCGTCGATGTGGAGCAGCACCTCGATCAGTCGCGTGCGGCAGAAGTCGTCGAGGGTGAGCGTCCGTCCACCCAGAGCCATCAGGAGGCGATCTTCGGGCTCAGCGGCGAACCTCGAGGCAAGATCGGCGGCCAGCTTGCGGCACTTCGCCGCCATGGCCTGCTGCCCGATCGCCGCTTCGTCGGCGGAGACGTCCTTGATCTGATCGTGGATGGGGGCCTCGAGCGCAGTGCGGAAGTAGGTGACTGGGGTGAGCAGTTCGTCGTCGGGTTGCCGGTCGGTGGGGGTACGGTCGAGATAGGCGATCGTTGCTCCCGCGGCGCGTACGAGGTGGGCGCACAGTGCGCCGACCGTCATGCCTTCGAGCGCAGATGGGTGATCCCAACGGTCGGCCACGGCTGCTTCACCGATGACATCAGCTGCGGTTTCGACTGCGCCCACGACCAAGGAACGGATGTCGGAGGAAGAAAGCGAGCTCATGGGAGGAACCTAGATGAGGGCTTCGAGCAACCCGCAGCCCGTGGCTAGGCTTTGCGGATGGGCATCCGAGCAGAGGAACGCCACATCATTCGCGAGTTGCTCGATCTTGTCGAGCGCAAGTCCACACAGATGTTGCCTGAGGTCGGCGTGAACCCGGTTGCGAACTACACCGATCCGGCCAAGCTTCAGCAGGAGATCGATGTCCTGTTCCGGCAGTTCCCGATCGCGATCGCGCACCGAACCGACCTCGCAGAGCCTGGCGACTTCATCACCCACGACGACACCGGCGTCCCGATGCTGGTGACGCGCACCGAGGCCGGTGACGTGAAGGCGTATCTCAACGTGTGTCGCCATCGGGGCGCCCGTATCGAGGACGAGGCGTGTGGTCATGCCCGGCGGTTCACCTGTCCCTACCACTCGTGGACATATGACCTCGATGGTGCGTTGCGCGGTATGCCGCAGCCGGTGGGCTTCGACTCCGTCGATCGCAACGAGCGCCAGCTCGTCGAGCTACCGGCCTATGAACATCACGGGCTCATCTGGGTGGTCCCGTCACCCCAGCCCGAGGCCATCGACATGGCTGCGTGGTTGGCCCCGTTCGACGAACAGTTCTCCGACCTCGATCTCGGAAGCCATGTTGTCTTCGAGAAGTGGGCACTCCATCGAAAGATGAGTTGGCGCCTTGCCCTCGAGGGGTTCCAGGAGTCGTACCATTTCTGTTCCGCCCACCGGGAAAGTGCCTGCTCCAACTACCTCGACAACCAGAGCGTCTGGTCCGACTACGGGCCCCACGTGCGCCACTCCGTGCCCCTGCCGTCGCTTGTCGAGTTGGGCGACGTGCCGGAAGACGACTGGGAATACCGCCGACACTTCATGACGCAGAACTTCGTCTTCCCGGCCAACTTCGTGCAGGTGATGACCGATCATGTGTACGTCCACACGATCATTCCGACCGGGCCGGGCACGTGCGTGTTTCAGTGCATCATGCTTGTGCCCGAGGCGCCGGCGACAGAGAAGGTCGAACGGTACTGGCGAGCCAACTACGACGTTGTCCGACGTGTCTTCGACGAGGACTTCACGATCGGCGAGGGCATCCAGCGCAACTTCGACGCAGGTGTGAACGAGACGTTCGTGTTCGGCCGCTACGAGTGCGGTCTGCACTTCGGTCAGCAGGCCATCGACGAAGCCCTTTCCGGCTCGATTGCGGCTCCGCGTCACTGACTTGCGACTTCTGCCAATACTATTGGCACAAGTTGAAGGGGTCGACCAGCGAGGAGAGGCATGACGCACGTGAGCAAGAGCATCGAGATCACCCGCCCGCGTCAGGAGATCTGGGCCGTTCTCGCCGACTTCGGGGCAATCGCCCAGTGGGCGTCGAACGTCGATCACTCGTGTTTGACCACCACCGCAGATGAAGGCCTCGGTGTGACCCGGCGCGTGCAGGTCGGGCGCAACGCGTTGTTGGAACGGGTTGTGGAATGGGTCCCATGCGAGGCGCTCGCCTACGCGCTCGAGGGGCTCCCGCCCGTGGTTCGCTCGGCGACCAACCGATGGTCGCTGTCCGACACCGGAGCTGCCACAGCGGTCACGCTCACCAGCACGATCGACACTGGCCCCCGTCCACCGCAGAAGGCAATCGCACGCGTCGTCGGCCGAACCATGGGGAAGGCGTCGCAGCAGATGCTCGACGGGCTCAAGGCTCACGTGGAGGAGCAGTGATGACTCGTCCCGACGTGATCATCCTGATGACTGATCAGGAACGGGCGACGCCCCCGTACGAGACCGACGAGGTCAGGGCCTGGCGCCGCGAGACCCTTCGGGCTGAGGCGTGGTTCGACGACAACGCCGTCAACTTCCGCCGTCATTACACCGGTTCGCTTGCGTGCGTGCCGAGTCGGCCGACGCTCTTCACCGGCCAGTACCCCGACATCCATGGTGTGACCCAGACCAACGGGCTCGGGAAGATGGACGACGACACGCGTATGCGGTGGTTGCGCGAAGGCGAGGTCCCGACGCTTGGCCACTGGTTCCGGGCCGGTGGCTACGACACGCACTACGTCGGAAAGTGGCACATCACCCACGCTGACCTCACCGACCCCGAGACGGGTGGCGCGCTGCTCAGTCACGGCAACGACGGCACGATCCGGCCCGAGGCTGTGCAGGCCTACCTCGATGCCGATGTGCTCGACCCCTTCGGCTTCTCCGACTGGGTAGGGCCAGAGCCGCACGGCGGCAAGCCCGCGTTGTCAGGCCTGATCTGCGATGGCATCTATGCCAATCGAGCGATCGAGTTCCTCCAGGGCCGGTACGCCCGGCGAGCCGAGGGTGACGAGGCGGCGTTGAGGCCGTTTCTGCTGGTGGTGAGTTTCGTCAATCCGCACGACATCGTGTTCGCGCCAGGGTGGCTGGGACGCTTTGGGCCCGACAACCCGTTTGTCGACGATCCGCTCAATCCGCCCGACATCCCCGAGTCGCCGACTGACCGTGAAGATCTCTCGACCAAGCCGGCTGCTCAAATCGCGTTTCGGGCCTCGTACTTGAGTACATACGGACCGGCGCCAATGATCGAAGCGGCCTACAAAGGCAAGGCCCAGGAGTACCGCAATCTCTACTATCGGCTCCACGTTGCCTCTGATCGTCAGCTTGACCGAGTGCGCGAGGTTGTCGTGACCGGTGGGGGTGACGCCCTGCTCGTTCGTACCGCCGATCACGGTGAGCTCCTTGGAGCCCATGGGGGTCTTCACCAGAAGTGGTTCAACCTCTATGACGAGGCGACACGGGTACCGTTTGCGATCGCTCGCACTGGCGCACAGCCAACGGCCGCACGCGAGGTTGTCGATGCGCCGACGTCTCATGTCGATCTGGTGCCGACGTTGCTCGGTGCCGCGGGGATCGACGTTGAGATGGCCAGCGCAGCGATTCGCAACGACTTCACCGAGTTCCACGCCCTTCCGGGCCGCGATCTGATGCCGGTCGTCGACGGTGCCGAAGCCGATGTCGACCGAATCGTCTACGCCATCACGCGCGACAACATGCCGGAGGGTGATACCGGGGCGAGCGCCATGGCCCGCCGCATTGGCCGCATCGACAAGCAGCCGCCCCCGCTGCGGATCCAGGTCCCGGCTCACGCTCCCGCCAACTTCGAGAGCATTGTGAGTCGGGTCGCCGAGGGCGATGCCGTTGGCGGTGGTGGCCGGCTCTGGAAGATCGTTCGCAGTTTCGACGATCCTGAAACCTGGACCGAGCCCGGTGTTCGCCATCTGGCGAGCACCGGCGTGGGCGGCGACCTGTACCGCACGGAACCCCTGCCCGATCAGTGGGAGTTGTACGACCTCGACACTGACCCCATCGAAGCGGAGAACCGATGGAACGATGCCGACGCGGCGGCAGTGCTCGCTCTCCTCGTCGATCGACTGGCGGCCGAACGGACCCGTGCCGTACCCCCCCGTCATGAGCCATGGCCCTACGCCGCCCGTGCCGAAAGGACCCGCATGAAGACCCCGCCCCCTCCTGCCCGCGCCCTTCGCAAGCTGCTCCAGCGCGCTGGCATGCATCCGGAGGACACCGAAACGATCGACGTCGACCTCACCGGTCGCCGGGCGCTCTGCATCGCCACCAATCACGGTGTCCTCGACATCGGCAAACCCACGGGAGTGTTCGCGAGCGAGCTCACCGTGCCGTACTACGCGTTCCTCGATGCCGGCATGGAGGTCGACGTCGCCAGTCCCCGTGGCGGCGTCATCCCGGTCGACCCCCAGTCGTTGCGTGCCCCGGTGCGCACCGAGGCGTGCGACCGCTTCCTCGCCGACGACGACCTGAGGGCCAAGATCACTGAGTCGCTCGCCATCGCGAATGTCGATATCGACGACTACGACATCGTGTGTCTCGCGGGCGGCTGGGGTGCTGCGTTCGACCTCGGCTTCTCCGACGAACTCGGCTCGCAGATGACCCGGGCCAATGAGAACGGCGCGATCATCGGCGGTGTGTGCCACGGTCCGCTCGGGTTGCTGAAGGCGACGGCGCCCGACGGTTCGCCCCTGGTCGCAGGCCGCAAGGTCAGCGCGGTCACCGACAAGCAGGTTCGGGAGCTCGGCATCACCTCGACGCCGCATCACCCCGAGACCGAGCTTCGCAGGCTCGGTGCCGAGTTCGAGAGCCAGACCAAGCGGCGCGACCCGCTGGCCAACCACTGGGTGGTCGACGGCAACCTCGTCACCGGCCAGAACCAGAACGCCGCGCCGATGGTCGCCCGGGAGATGCTCCGACTCGCTGCAGAGCGCGCCAGCTAGGTTCGATCATCGATGACCGATGTCGACGAGATCACCACACCGATCGACGGTCGTGTGGCGCGCCGGCAGCGCAACATCGAGGCGGTGCTCGACGTGGTGCTCGAGATGTTCGCAGAAGACGCGATGTTCCCGTCGATGGAGCAGGCTGCGAAGCGCTCTGGTTTGTCGCTCCGGTCGCTCTACCGCTACTTCGCCGACCCAGGCGAGCTACGCGAAGCCGCAATCGCCCGCAACGACGAAGTCGCACGATCGCTTTCGAAGCTCCACGCCATCGGTGAGGGGTCGCTCGACCGGCGGATCGACGATTTCGTCGGGATGCGGGTGCGGCTGTACCGCGCCAACGCTGCGGTGTTTCGGGCAACCGTCGCCAACGCGGCACGTCATCGGCAGGTCAACGAGACGCGAGCGCGCAATCGCGCGCTGATGCGCGAGCAGTTCGAGCTGCAGTTCGCGCCCGAGCTCGGCGAGATGGACGCGCAGCGACGGAGGCGTGTCATCGCCGCAGGCGATCTGTTGACGCAGCTCGACTCGCTCGAATTCCTGCGCGAGTACCGGGGCCTTTCTGAGGCCGAGACGCGCAAAACCCTCGCCTCGAGCCTCCAGGCGATTCTGAGCGTCGAGTCGCCCGGCGTCTCCAGTTCGGCCGGCTGCTTCACCGCGAGCTGGTGATGACCGATCGTCGAGACCGTGGCGACAAAAACGCCGATCCCGACGACCACATAGGCCATCGTGAAGAGCGTCCCCGGCACGGCTTCGGGTGAGATGTCGCCGTAGCCGACGGTGCTGATCGTGACGACCGAGAAATACAGGCTGTCGATCCAGTCGAGATCTTCGACGAGTCGGTAGAAGACCGTGGCGGTCCCGATCATGGTCAACGCAACCCCCAGGATCGCTCGACCGGACGGATCGTTCCAGAACGACCGGAGGCCGCGCCCGACGTCGCGCATCATGTGGCACCTTCGGCAAGCCATTGATGTGAGGGCGCCCTCATGGTCAGCATCGGGCGCACGACACCTGTCGACGCTCGGCATGGCACGGGGCCCTCGCGGCACGCGCCGGAGGGGAGGCGGTGCCGTCCTCTCCAACTATTGCCAGTCTAGATGACAATAGATAGAGTGTCCGGTATGCCGGACTACGGACAGGTCGACCACGAGTACGGACTCACCCTCGCCACGACCGCGCCCGAAGACGACGGGCCGGTGTGGATGGTCAACCTGATGCGCTACAAGGACGTCGCGGAGTACGCCGACGGACGGGAGACCACGCTCACGGGGCAGGAAGCCGACGACGAGTACACCCCGACCGAGTCGCTCAGCGGCGTGGGCGCCGAACTCGTCTTCGTCGCCACCGTCGAAGATCGCTTCCTCGGCGACGGCATCGAGTGGGACCGCATCGGGATCGTGAAGTACCCGACCCGACGGGCGTTCATCGAGATGCAGGAGCGCGCCGACTTCCGGGAGTCGCACAAGCACAAGGAAGCGGGCATGGCCGAGAGCATCGTCATCGGCTGCCTACCGCTCGACATACCCCAGGCGGCCGATGACGAGATCGTCGACTGGGACGATGTCCCGCATCCGCCGACCGATGAAGATGGGCCGTACACGATGATGCACGTCATCCGGTTCCACGAGGAGGACGGTGCCACGCACACACCGGACCACATGGAGGAGTACCAGAAGGTCGCCGGAACCGTCGCAGTACCGAACGGGTTGCGGATCGAAGGCTGGTTCTCGGCCGAGGGCACGATCCTCGGCGATGGCCGCACATGGCACCAGGTGCGCTTCAATACATTCCCAAGCAGGCGAGCGTTCCTCGAGGTGGCGATGGACCCCGACCGGGTCGAGGCCCACAACGATCATCGCAACACCGCGATCGCCGACACCTATGCGCTCGGCCTCCGGTCGACGCTGAACCGCCTGTCGGCCTCGGTCGACGCCAAACAGTGAAGATCCTCCAGAGTCCGGCCGACGCTGTCGACGGCCTGCCCGGATACCCGACCGAGCGCAGCTGGGTCGAGATCCCGTCCGGCGACGGTCAGATCATCAGCATCAACGTCATCGACGCCGGCTTGCCGTTCGCGTCGCCCGTCGTGTTGCTCCACGGGAATCCGTCGTGGTCGTACCTGTGGCGCCACCAGATCGGCCCGCTGGTCGACGCGGGATATCGGGTGATCGCTCCGGACCTCGTCGGCATGGGCATGTCCGACAAGCCGTCAGAGCTCGACGACTACTCGGTCGAGCGCCACGTCGAGTGGATGCGGTGTCTGCTCATCGATCAACTGGTGCTCTCGGAGTGCACCTTCGTGCTGCACGACTGGGGCGGGATCATCGGCATGCGGCTCGCTGCCGAGCAACCAGATCTCGTCGAGCGAATGGTCATCTCCAACACAGGGCTGCCCTGGCGCGACATCACCGAGCCACTCCCCGCCGACATCGACGCCACCGGTCCGTACGCCGACTTTCAGGAGATGGCTCGCACCGCACCGAAATGGGAACCGTGGACGCTGCTCCCACTGGTGCTCGCCAACGAACCGACACCCGAGCAGATCGCCGGCTATCACGCGCCCTATCCCGATCCCGATCTCACGATCGGGAGCCGAGCGTTCACCCAGCTGCTGCCGACGCGGCCCGACAACCCGATGTACCCGGCGAACTACGAGGCGTGGAAGGTGCTGGACGAATGGACCAAGCCGGTCCTCACCATCTTCAGCGACATGGATACCGTCGCTCCCGACGGCTGGAAGCCGATCGTCGAGCGCATTCCCGGCGCGGCCGGGCAACCCCACGTGATCCTGGAGGGCGGTGGTCACTTCCTTCAGGAGGACATCCCTGGGGCCTACAACGACGCACTGCTCGCCTGGCTGGGGCCGGCCTCGTGACGGTCGCCGCCGACCCCGCGATCGGCACCGTCGAGTGGTCCGACAACTGGACCCTCGGCCCTGGTGTCCGGCTCGAGTTGGTGGAGATCGCCACGAACAGCGTGTGGCTTTGCCAGACCGTCGTCGAGCATGCGGCGGTCGAGCGTCTCGACCTGCCTGCGGGCTGGTTGCTCGCCGGCGCAGGCGCGGCCGGTGCCGACCTCGCCTTCTTCCGTCGGTCTCCGGGGGCCGACGACGACGGGCCACTCGAGGTTCGCAACGTGGCCGGACATCGCATGGTCCGGGTCGCCGTCCCCAGCCCCGTCGCTCCGCTCGCCGACGGAGTGCACGAACTGTCGGTTGACAAGCACCACACCGTGCGCTTCGACGCGGGCCGGACGATCGATGTACTCGATGTTGGCGACGGGACGGCACTCGTGCCGGCCTGGACGTCGAGGCGGGAGGTTACGTCCGCGCTGCCCGATGAGTGGTCGTCTCGGGCCGTCGGGCTGGCCCGTCCGCTCGTTGCGGCACTGCCGAATCCGGCCCGCTTGGTGATCGTCGACGGCTCCGGATTCCACGGACCCGTGCCGGTCACCTCGATCGAGGAGGCAACTCGATGACCTACACCCTTTACGGCGCTCCGGTGTCGCTCTACACCGGCAAGGCGCGGGCGTATCTTCGTCGCCAAGGCATCGACTTCGTCGAGTTGTCGCCCGGGTGTGAGCGCTACCTCGAGGAGATCGTGCCGCAGATCAAGCGCTGGATCATCCCGGTGTTGGAAACGCCCGACGGCGAGGTCATTCAGGACGGCGCCGACATCATCGACCACTTCGAGAACGGGCCGGGGCAGAGGCTTCGGGCGTTCGACAGCTACCCCGACGACCCGACGCTCCTTGCGATCAGCCATGTCTTCGAGGTCTTTGGGGGCGAGGGCCTGCTTCGTCCGGCGATGCACTACCGCTGGAACTTCGACGACCAAAACCTCGCCTTTCTCAACGACGAGTTCTCCGTTCTGGTCCCACCGGGGACGCACGACGAGGAAGGCTTCCTCCACAACAGTGGCCGGATGCGAAAGGCCGCAGTGACCTTCGGCGTCGTCCCCGAGTCGATAGATCTCATCGAAGCCGCGTTCGAGGAGTTCCTCGACCTCTTCTCCGCTCACCTCGAGCATCACCCGTACCTGCTCGGCGGGCGTCCGACGATCGGCGACTTCGGCTTGATCGCCGCGATGTGGGCCCATCTGTACCGCGACCCCGCTCCGGCGTCACTGATCAAGCAGCGGGCGCCGCGGGTCGGGCGCTGGGTCGAGCGGATGACCACCTCGGAGCCGTATCTCCACGAATTTCCCGACCACGACGGATCGCTCGTCGACTCTGGGACCTTGCCCGAGACCCTGCTCGAGCTGATGCGGTTCGTGAGTGTCGAGTACCTGCCCGAGTTGGTTGCTCACGTCGACGAGGCCAACGACTACTTGGCCGCCAACCCACAGATCGAACCGGGAACGAACGGACTCGAGCGACCCGGCGACCGCGGTCTCAAAGGTGGAAGGGGGCTCGTCGGCCGGGGCACCGCCACCTTCGAGTGGCGGGGCATCGAGCTGACCACAGGCGTCATGCCGTACCGCTTCTGGCTGATGCAGAAACTGCACGACGATTTGGCGGCGGCGGCGCCCGAAGCGCAGGCTCGCGCCCGCGAGGTCTTCCGAGCCTGCGGACTCGAGCCCTGGCTCGACCTGCGCACGATCCGCCGAGTCGAGCGCGTGAACAACCTGGAAGTCTGGGGACCGGAGGAGACCTGATGGCCAAGATCCCGATCGTTGCTGTACTCAAGCAGGTGTTCGGCGGTGTCGACAACGACGAGCTCGCAACGTACGCCCGCCCTCACAATCCCGCCGACTATGGCCGTCCCGACCTCGACGGTTCGGGGCCACCCGCTTCGGACATCCCGCTCGAACGTACTGCACCCGATGCGACGTGGAACGACTGGCCGAGTCGCACGCTCGATGGCTGCCTCGAGCCGCTCGTCGACGGCGCGGCCGACCTGCGCGGTGTCTGGGAGTGCTACGAGGGCCGCATGAAGGGCCACGTCGAGCGAGTCGAACAGGCCGGGAATCGGATCACGATCACCACCGGTGGTCTCGTCCATGACATGTTCTGCGACGGCACCCTCGAAAACGGTGTCGACGACACCGCCGGTATCGGCGGTCCGCGGATCCGCGTGGCCGCGACATGGGAGGACGGCGTGCACAAGCTACGACCGTTCAACAAGAAGGTCGTGGCCGTCACCCGACACCTCGACGGCAGTGGGGACGAGGCGGTGATGGTGTGGCGCTACGGGCCCTTCCGGAACCGGTTGCGCCGGCTCACCGAACCGCCACTCGATCACCCTGCGACCAAGGCCGCTCATGACGCAGCACAGGAGGACAGCTGATGGAAATCGTTCTCACCGGCACCGGCACGCCGATTCCCGACCCCAACCGGGCCGGACCCTCGACACTGGTGAAGGCGGGGGACTCGCACATCCTCGTCGATGCCGGTCGCGGTGTCGTCATGCGCCTCGCCGGTGCGGGGTCCGGTCCTCCCTTCCTCGCCGCCGTCCTCGTCACACACCTGCACTCGGACCATGTGTGTGCCCTCAACGACGTCATCACCACGCACTGGGTCATGTCGCAGGAGACCGCGACCCTGAAGATCTATGGTCCGGTCGGAACCACGCAGTTCGTCGAACGCCAGATGCACGCACTCGAACCCGACATCTCGTACCGGGTCGAGCATCACGACTTCCTGACCAACGGTCCGCAGTACGAGGTCACCGACCTCGAGCCCGGCGACTCGTTCACGGTCAACGACGTGCAGATCACCACTGCAGCGACCGAGCACTCGCCGGTGAAGCCAACCATCGGTTTCCGCATCGAACACGAGGGTGCGATTGCTGCGCTGGTCGGCGACACGCTGCCGTGTGATGGCGTCGATGAACTGGCCCGCGATGCCGACGCGTACGTCCAGACGGTGCTGCGGCGCGACATCCTCGAACCGATCCCGATGGAAGGGGTCCAGGACATCCTCGAGTACCACTCCGGGGTCGCCGACGCGGCCCAGACGGCGTCGCGGGTCGGTTCGAAACGCTTGGTGCTGACCCACATGGTCCCCGCCCCGCAACCGGCCGACTACCCCGACTGGATCGCGCGAGCCGCCGCGTTCTTCGACGGTGAGGTCGTCATTGGCGACGACCTCACCACCGTCACCATCTGACCGCCGCACGCGCACTGATCGACAGGAGACACCCCATGACCGAGTTCCAGGGCACGATCGGCCGCACGCTGGCCGACTCCACGCCGCACTTCATCGAGCCCCCGCACCCCGGCGACGACGCGCCGAACGTCGTGATCGTGTTGATCGACGACCTCGGCTTCGCTCAGTTCGGCTGCTACGGCTCCGACATCGACACGCCCAACGTCGACGCGCTGTGTGCCGGTGGCGTGCAGTTCACCAACTTCCACGTCACGCCGTTGTGTTCGCCGACACGTGCCGCCCTGCTCACCGGCCGATCGCAGCACGCGGTCGGCATGCGCGGCGTGTCGAACTGGCGAACCGGGTTCCCGAGCCAACTCGGCTACATCAGCCATTCGGCCGCCACGATCGCCGAGGTGCTGAGCGCTGAGGGCTACGCCACGTTCTGCGCCGGCAAGTGGCATCTCGCACCCACGCAGGACACATCGGCGGCCGGCCCGTTCGACCATTGGCCGGTGCAGCGCGGGTTCGACCGCTTCTACGGCTTCCTCGAGGGTGAGACCGATCAGTTCCATCCCGAGCTAGTGCAGGACAACACCCATGTCGACCCGCCGGCCGGTCCCGAGGACGGCTACCACGTCAGCGAAGACCTGGTCGACAACCTGCTGTTGATGATCAGCAACAGCAAGGGCGTGCGGCCCGATCGGCCGTTCTTCGGCTACCTGCCGTTCGGCGCGACCCATGCGCCGCATCAGGCCCCGCAGGAATACCTCGACAAGTACCGAGGCAAGTACGACGAAGGCTGGGACATCATCCGTCAGCGCTGGTACGAACGCCAGATCGAACTCGGCGTGATCGAGCCCGGCACCGAGCTCGCTCCGCGCAATCCAGGTGTGGCGGCGTGGGACGAGATGCCCGAAGCCGACCGCCGGCTGGCCTGTCGTCTTCAGGAGGCGTTTGCGGCGTTCCTCGACCACACCGACGATCAGATCGGCCGCCTGATCGACGGGCTTCGCGACATGGGCGAACTCGACAACACGATCGTCGTCGTGCTCGCCGACAACGGCGCCTCGCAGGAAGGCGGCCCGTTCGGGGTCATGCACGAGATGAAGTTCTTCAACGGGATCCTCGAAACCCCGCAGGAAGCGGTCGAGCGGATCGACGACATCGGCGGCCCCCACAGCCACACCAACTACCCGTGGGGTTGGGCGCAGGCCGGCAACTCGCCGTTCCGGTGGTACAAGCAGAACACCCACGAGGGCGGCGTCCACGTTCCGATGATCATGCACTGGCCCGCGGGCCTCGGCGAGGAGGCGGGCACGATGCGCAAGCAGTTCATCAACGTCTCCGACGTCACTCCCACCATCTATGAACTGCTCGGCGTCACCGCGCCCGAGACCTACAAGGGCATCCCACAGCTACCGGTTACCGGCCGTTCGTTCCGGTCGATCCTCCACGACGCCGCGGCCCCGGCCGCCAACACCCTCCAGTACTTCGAGAACGGTGGCAGCCGCGCCCTCGTGGCCGAGATCGACGGTGCCTGGTGGAAGGGCGTCACCAAACACAACCAGGGTGACGACTTCGACACCGAACCCTGGGAGCTCTACCGGATCGACAACGACCCCTCTGAACTCGACGACCTCGCCGAGGCCGAGCCGGAGATGCTCGCGACGATCGTCGATCTGTGGTGGCAGGAGGCGGAACGCAACGGTGTGCTGCCGCTCGACGATCGCGGCTTCGAACTGTTCGCGCCCCACCTCAGCGAGCACTCGCCCCATCGCCCCGACCGCCACTACGTGTATCGACCGCCCATGTCACCGATGCCCTCGCAGCCGTCGGCGGCCGTCGGGGGTCGCTCGTTCGACCTCACGGCGCGGGTGACCATCGAGCCCGGTGATCACGGTGTGCTCTGGGCGACCGGCAACGAGAACTCGGGCTTCTCGGTCTTCGTACAGAACGGCAAGCTCGTGGCGGACTACAACTCGTTCAACGACCACACGATCGTCGAGTCGATGATCGACGTGCCGGCTGGCGATGTCGAGCTGAGCGTCCACCTCGAACGTGAGAGCCGCACCACCGGCTTCTGCGAGATCTCGATCAACGGCGAACCCTGTGGACGCGGCGATATCGGCTTCTACATGCGCATGGTGTCGTCGGTCGGTTCGAGTCTCGGGCAGGACCACGGCTCGGCTGTGTCGGATCGGTACGAGGCGCCGTACGCCTTCACCGGCACGTTGCACGAGGTCGAGATCCAGCTGCCGATCCGCCGTAGCGAGAGCGAGACCAGGGCGACCGCAACTGCGGAGATGTCACGGCAGTAGGTTCGGCGGTATGCACTACCGCTCCATCGGCCAGCTCGACGCATCGGTCGTCGGGCTCGGCTGCAACAACTTCGGGATGCGCATCGACGCGGCCCAGACCAAGCTCGTCGTCGATGCCGCGATCGATGCCGGCATCAACTACTTCGACACGGCCGAGGGCTACGGCGCCGGACGGTCCGAGGAATACCTTGGCGCAGCCCTACGCGGCCGGCGCGACGAGGTGCTGATCGCCACCAAGTGGGGCATGCTCCCGACACCCGACGACGATCCGGCGACGGGTTCGGCCCAAGCCGTTCGAACCGCGGTCGAAGCAAGCCTGTCCCGCCTCGGCACCGACTACATCGACCACTACCAGTACCACCGCCCCGACGGCCGCACGCCCATCGCGGAGACGATGGGTGCCTTGGCCGAGCTGGTCGCAGAGGGCAAGGTGCGCGAGATCGGCTGCTCGAATTTCGATGCCGCACAACTCGAGGAAGCCGAAGAAGTCGCGTGCGAGCCCGGCATGCCCCGCTTCCAGACGGTGCAGAACCACTACAGCCTGCTCACCCGCGACCCCGAGAGCGACGGTGTGCTCGACACGTGCGGTCGCCTTGCGATCGGTTTCGTGCCGTTCTTCCCGCTCGAGTCCGGCGTGCTGACCGGCAAGTACACGTACGGGGAGGCGGCCCCCGAGGGCACGCGGCTTGCGTCGATGGGCGACCGGGCCGAGCGCTTCCTCAACGCTGAGCGGGCATCGCGGGTTGCGGCGATGAGGGCATGGGCCGAGTCGACGGGGCACACGCTGCTCCAGGCCGCCATCGCATGGCTGGTCGCCGACGATCGGGTCACCTCGGTCATCTCCGGCGCGACGAAGCCCGAACAGGTCGCCATGAACGCAGCGGCCGCCGCCTGGCAGATGACCTCCGAGCAGCGGGAGGAGCTCGGCGCCCTCTGAGCCTGACAGCTCGACGAACGCCCGATTAGGTTCCAACGCCATGGAACTCGAGGGGAAGACGATCGTCATCACCGGCGGTGCGAGCGGTATCGGAAAGGCACTCGCGGAGCGGGCCCACGCCGACGGAGCGGCCCACGTCGTGGTCGTCGACCGCGACGAAGCTGGGGCACAGGCGGTGGCCGAGGCGGTCGGCGGCACGGCAGCCGCGGTCGATGTCGCCGATGCGGCAGCGATCAAGGCGCTTGTCGATTCGACCGAACGCGACATCGGCCCGATCGACCTGTTCGTGTCGAATGCCGGCTACGTGACCCTCGGTGGACTCGAAGCGCCCGTCGAGGACATGAACCGCATGTGGGAGGTCCACGTGCTCGCCCACGTCTACGCGGCGCAGGCCGTTGTGCCATACATGGCCGACCGCGGCCACGGCTACCTGCTCAACACAGCGTCGGCGGCTGGCTTGCTCTCCCAGTTCGGGTCGATGCACTACGCCGTCACCAAACACGCTGCGGTGGCGCTCGCCGAGTGGATCGCAATCACCCATGGCCATCAGGGGATCAAGGTCTCGGTGCTGTGCCCGCAGGCGGTGCAGACCAACATCGTTGTGAACAGCCCCGACGCCTCGACGATGCAGGCCCGGGGTGCCGATGTCGCCGGTGCCGACGGTCATCTGACCGCTGAGGAAGCAGTCGAGGTCGTCGTGCAAGCGTTGCGTGAAGAACGGTTCCATGTGTTACCTCACCCCGAGGTCGAAGAGTACGTGCGGCGCAAGGGCGACGACGTCGACCGGTGGATCACCGGTATGCAGCGCTGGCAGCAGAAGATGTTCGCCGACGACATGCACCCGGCGACCTGGCTCACCGGCTCCTGATCGCGGGCTCCTGCGGCTCCCCCGTCGCACGAGCGTTGTTGGTGTTCAGTCGTGCCAGGAGAAGTCGGTCTGACGCATCGTCCACGCCTCTGCGATCCGGCCGTTCTCGCTTCGGTACTGGGCGATCCAACCGATCGAGATCGGCTCACCCGATGTGAGGTTGACGCCTTCGAGCGTGAAGCGAACGTGGGTGATGTCGTCGGAGTGGCTCAAGTGGTCAACCACCACGTCAGTGCCTTTGAGGTGGCGGGTCACGGTGCAGACATGGTGGCCGTAAGCGCTGGCCGTATCGACCGTTCGTCCTTCGATGGTGTGTCGCACGAACGGATCGGTCAGCAGTTCGGTGGCCGCAGTGTGGTCGCCGTCGATCCACAACCGGCGCCACAGGCGCACAACAGGGTCGTTGTCGTCGATGATCATGGTCGAGACCTCACAAGGTGCCGAGGGTGGACGATCCGAGCTTTGCCGCTTCGATGCGGCGGCGCCAGAGGTGGCTGTGTAGTGCGGTGATGCACACCACGACACCCATACCGGCCATGGTTTCGCGAAGCCCGACCGCATCGGCGAGCATGCCGAACGGAAGGGCGGCGAGGCCGAAAGCGGAGAAGCTCAACATGATCAACGACTGCACTCGACCGTGGTAGGCCATGTCGGCGATCGACAAGATCAACGAACCGTTGAGCGATTGGAACGCCGACGTTGCCGCCCCGATCAGGGCCATCGCGGCAAGGGCAAGCCCGTAGGTTGGCGCACTGGCGAACAGCACGATCGTCACGCCGAGTGCGAATGCCGCCTGACCCTGGAGGTCGGTCAGTCGTTCTCGCGGGGTGTTCGCCAACACGATCGACATGAGCACCGCGCCAACCGCTCCCACCGTGGTCATCGCGCCGAGTGAGCCGGCGCCGCGACCGAACAGGTCTGCGACCATCGATGGCAGAAAGGCCTGATAGGCGAACCCGAACATGACGATCAAGAGGCTGGCGACGAGAAGGCGAACGAGTTCCGGGTTGCCTCGGGTGTAGCGGATTCCCTCGCGGAGATCCTCGATCGGGCTTCGGTCGGAGCGCCGCTGGGGCGCACCCAGGGGGAGAACCATCGAGAGACCAACTGCGAAGAGTGAGAGCAGTGCGCTCAGGTAGTAGACGCCCTCCGCCCCGACGAACGACACGCCGATCAGGAAGCCGGCAACGGCCGGGCCGACCACACGGCTCGCCTGGGCTGACATCTGGCCGAGCATGATCGCATTGGTGAGGCGATCACGATCGATGATCTCGGCCGTCATTGCCATGCGCGCCGGTGCCAGGATCGAGATGGTCGAGCCTCCGATCACCGACGCAACCACGATCATCCAGTAGCGAAGTGCCCCGGTTTCGATGGCAACGGCGATCGAGATCGCAACGAACGTGTTGATCAGCTGCGTCGACACGAGGATGGTGCGTTTGTTGACCCGATCGGCCAACACACCCCCGGTCGGGATCGCAATGAGGCCGGCGATCCCGAAGCCGATGAGGACGCCGCCGAGGGCGGTGTTCGTGCCGGTCAGTTCGTAGGCGAGCCAACTACGGGCGATCTGCTGGGTTTGCATGGCGAGAAACACGAACAGGCCGCCCCACCACAGACGCCGGAACTCGGGCTGTTCCAGCGACTCGAAACGTCGCATGCCCGCTGGATCACCTGCCATCGCTGCGACCGTACTCGGCGTGATTGCAGGACCCTGGTTCCGCTGTCAGGATCGGGCCGCATGATCGACGAGAAACCGGCCCTGCAACAAGAACGCGCAGCGCTCTTCGACACAGTGTGCGACCTTTCGGCCGCCGAGTGGGACGCTGCGTCGCTGTGTGACGGTTGGCGGGTTCGGGACGTGATCGCCCATGTCAACCTCGGGGTGACCCTCAAGGCGCCGACCGTGGTGGGGGGCCTTCTCGCCGCACGAGGCGATTTCCACCGGTTCATGAAGCGGCACGCAATCAAGAAGGGGAATCGGCCCGTCAGCGTTCTTCTGGCCGAGAGCGAGATGGTCGCAGCCAGCAGCCACAACCCGCCCACCACCAAGCGGGTCGATCT
>JBMTIM010000009.1:0-68572 GCA_049437325.1 Acidimicrobiales bacterium | reverse complement strand
GGCGACGAAGGGAACGGTTCGACTGGCTCGAGGGTTCGCTTCGATGACGAACACCTGGTTTCCCTTGACCGCGTATTGCACATTGATGAGGCCCTTCACGTCGAGAGCCTCGGCAATCCTGCGGGTGTAGTCCTCGATCACGGCGATGGTGTCGGCGGAGAGACTGGTGGGAGGAATCGAGCAGGCCGAGTCGCCGGAGTGCACACCTGCCTCCTCGACGTGTTCCATGACAGCGCCGATCACCGAGTCGCCCGTGTGATCACGGAGGGCGTCGACGTCGACCTCGGTGGCGTCTTCGAGGAACCGATCGACGAGCACCGGGCGTTCCGCCGACAGGCCACCTTCCTTGCCGAGACTGCCGAAACCGGCCAGTTCTGCCATTGCCCGGCGAAGGTGATCATCGTCGTAGACGATCTCCATCGCCCGCCCACCGAGCACATAGCTCGGACGTACGAGCGCCGGATACCCGATCTTGCCCGTGATTTCGAGCGCCTCGTCGATGTCCACTGCGGTGCCACCGGCCGGCTGCGGAATCTCGAGGCGGGCACACATGGCATTCCACTGCTCTCGATCCTCGGCCAAGTCGATCGACGCCGGCGACGTCCCGAGCACGAGGTCCTCGGGCAGCCGGTCGGCGAGCTTCAGTGGGGTCTGTCCGCCGAGGCTGACGATCACCCCCTTGGGCTTCTCACGCTCGATGATGTCCATGACGTCTTCGTAGGTGAGTGGTTCGAAGTACAACCGGTCGGAGGTGTCGTAGTCGGTCGACACGGTCTCCGGGTTGCAGTTCACCATGATGGTCTCGTACCCGGCGTCGCGCAGCGAGAAGCTCGCATGCACGCAGCAGTAGTCGAACTCGATGCCTTGGCCGATGCGATTCGGGCCCGAACCAAGAATGATGACCTTCTCTCGCTCCCCATCACGAACCTCGTCGGTGTCCTCGTAGGTCGAATAGTGGTACGGCGTGGTCGCTTCGAATTCGGCAGCACAGGTGTCGACCGTCTTGAAGGTCGTGGCGACGCCGGCTGCGAGCCGGGCAGCCCTCACCGCTTCCTCGGTCACATTCCACAGGTACGCAAGTTGCGGGTCGGAGAATCCCAGTTGCTTCGCCCTCCGCCACTCGCGCCTGGTGATCGTGTCGAGGGAGAGCGTCTCGAGGTGGGTCCGCTCCTCGGTGATCATCAACATCTGATCGAGGAACCACGGATCGACTGCTGTCGCCTCGAACACGTCGTCGATCCCCACTCCACGGCGGAGCAGCGCTTCGAGTTGGAAGGGCCGATCCGGCGTGCCGATCGACGCCATCTTCGTGAGTTCCTCGGTGGGGATCTCGTCGAGGGCGAGTTCTGCGGGGTCGGCATTGAGTCCGTGACGGCCCTGTTCGAGTGAACGAAGCGCCTTTTGCAACGATTCCGGGAAGGTTCGACCGATGGCCATCACCTCGCCCACCGACTGCATCGACGTGCCCAGCACACCACTTGTGCCGGGAAACTTCTCGAACGCCCAACGCGGGATCTTTGTCACCACATAGTCGATCGACGGCTCGAAGCTGGCGGGCGTCTTTTTGGTGATGTCGTTCGGGATCTCGTCGAGCGTGTACCCGACCGCGAGCTTCGCTGCGATTTTGGCGATCGGGAAGCCGGTCGCCTTCGAGGCCAACGCCGAACTCCGGCTCACGCGCGGATTCATCTCGATCACGATCTGGCGCCCGGATTCGGGATCGACCGCCCACTGGACGTTGGACCCACCGGTCTCGACGCCGACACGGCGGATGCATGCAAAGGATCCGTCACGCATGTTCTGGTATTCGACGTCGGTCAGGGTCTGCGCCGGCGCAACCGTGATCGAGTCACCCGTGTGCACACCCATGGGATCGAGGTTCTCGATCGAGCAGATGATCACGCAGTTGTCGGCACGATCACGCATGACTTCGAGTTCGTACTCCTTCCAGCCCTTGATGGATTCCTCGATCAGGATTTCGGAGATGGGGCTGGCATCGAGGCCGTACTTGGCCATCCGCTCGTACTCCTCCATCGTTTCGGCGATGCCGGTACCGCGCCCTCCAAGGATGTACGCAGGACGGATGATGACCGGCAGCCCGACCTGTTCGATCGCCGCTCTCGCTTCCTCCATCGTGTGGGCGATGGCCGACCGAGCACAGTCGAGACCGATCTCGGTCATGGCGACCTTGAACTTCTCTCGGTCTTCGGCTGTCTCGATCGCTTCCGCATCAGCACCGATGAGCTCGACCCCGTGCTGTTCGAGCACACCCGACTCCTGCAGTTCCATCGCCAGATTCAGGCCCGTCTGACCGCCGAGCGTCGGCAACACGGCATCGGGCTTTTCTTTCTCGATGATCTTCTCGAGGATCGAGAGGTCGAGTGGCTCGACGTAGGTTGCGTCGGCAAAGGTCGGGTCGGTCATGATCGTCGCCGGGTTCGAGTTGGCGAGAATGATCCGGTACCCCTCCTCCTTCAAGACCCGGCACGCCTGGGTTCCGGAGTAGTCGAACTCGCAGGCTTGACCGATCACGATCGGTCCGGATCCGATGATGAGGATCGAGTGGATGTCGGTCCGCTTCGGCACCTCAGGCCACCTTCCCGTTGAAGTCGTCCATCAGTTGCGCGAATTCCTCGAACAAGTAGGTCGAGTCGTGCGGACCGGGTCCTGCCTCAGGGTGGTACTGCACGCTGAACGCCGGGTAGTCGTTGTGCACGAGACCCTCGAGTGTCTCGTCATTGAGACAGACATGCGTCTCGGTCACATTCGGAACCGAGCCTGCCTCGACTGCGAAGTTGTGATTCTGCGCCGTGATCTCCACCTTGCCGGTGCGGGAGTCTTGCACCGGCACATTGCCGCCATGGTGGCCGAACTTCATCTTGTAGGTCGTGCCACCCATGGCAAGCGCCAGAACCTGGTGTCCGAGGCAGATGCCGAAGATCGGCACCTTGCCGAGGAGCTTGGGCAACTCGTCGACAATCGGACCGGCTTCTTCGGGGTCGCCGGGCCCATTGGAGAGGAACACGCCGTCGGGGTTCATGGCCAGCACGTCCGCTGCGGGAGTGTGCGCCGGAACAACGGTGACTGTGCCGATCTCGCCGAGGTGTCGCAGCATGGTGGTCTTCACGCCGAAGTCGTACGCGACGATCATGCGTGGCCCCTCGCCAACGGTGTACGCGTCCTTGGTGGTCACGAGGCTCACGAGATCCACACCCGCGGTTCCGGCCTCGGCCTGTGCTGCGCCGAGCAACGTGGTGTGATCGGCAGGTCCGAACGCACCGGGCATTGCCCCGCGATCTCGGATATGACGGGTCAGACGTCGGGTGTCGATCCCGGCGATACCAGCCAACCCATGGCGGCGCAGGAAATCGTCGAGGTGCTCCTCACTGCGCCAGTTGCTCTGACGGCGAGCCAGATCACGAATAATCACACCTCGACAGAACGGGCGACTGGCCTCGTCGTCGGCGGCGTTCACTCCGTAATTCCCGATGTGGGGGTAGGTGAAGGTGATGATCTGGCCTGCGTACGACGGGTCGGTGATGACCTCTTGATAACCGGACAAGACGGTGTTGAACACGACCTCCCCGGCAGCGAAACCGTCATCGGTCAGGTCGGCACCGATGCCCTCCCCCTCGAACGTCTCGCCGTCGGCGAGGACCAGTTGATACTCCTTCAGGGTCACCGTGTTGCTTCTCCCATGTCGACCACCTGCTCTCCGTTCCAAAAGGTGTGACGAACGCTGCCACGCACCGTGCGGCCCTCGTACGGGGTGTTCGTGCTCCGGCTTGCCATCGCTGCGCCGGTCACCGTCCACTCGTCGTCGAGGTCGACGACGGTGAGATTGGCGGGGCGTCCTGGCTCGATCGTGCCGCCATGTCGATCATCGATTCCGGCGATACGCGCCGGATTGACCGACAACAGCCGGACGAGGTGTTCGATATCGGCACCGAGCTCGGTGTTTGCCACTGCGAACGCCGTTTCGAGACCCAGCATGCCGGGCGGTGCCGTGAGGAAGGGCCGCTCCTTGGCCTGGCGGGTGTGCGGCGCATGGTCGGTGGCGATCGCATCGATGGTTCCGTCGAGCAGACCGGCCTTGATCGCGGCGACATCGTCTTGCGTCCGCAGCGGCGGGTGCACCTTGAACGCGGGATCGTACGTTCGGCACGCGCTGTGATCGAGCGTGAAGTGATGCGTGGTTGCTTCAGCGGTGATGGCCAGGCCCGCCGCTTTGGCTTCCCGGATCATCGACACGCTGCCCCGAGTCGAGACGTGCTGGAAGTGCACCCGGCCACCGGTCAGTCGAGCAAGCGCGATGTCTCGCATGACCATGAGCTCTTCGGCCTCCGCCGGCTGAGCAGGTACCCCAAGAACGCTCGACCATTCGCCCTCGTGCATCACGCCACCGGCGGCGAGCGATTCGACCTCGCAATGTTGGGCGAGAACGACATGGAACCCGTCGGTCAGATGGTCGAGCCCGCGGGCATAGTCGAGCGCCGTCCGCATCAGTCGATCGTTCTGGAGGCCGGTCCCGTCGTCGGTGAAGACACGCACCCCGGCCCGAACGAGTTCTGCCATCGGCGCAAGTTGCTCTCCAGCCCGCCCAATCGTCATTGCTGCGGACGGGACGATTTCGCAGAGTGCGTCGGATGCAGCGTCGAGCACCTGCTGCACGACGGCCAGGCTGTCCATCGCCGGGTTGGTGTTCGGCATGGCCACACAGGCGGTGAAACCGCCGAGCGCGGCACCGCGCGAGCCGGTCTGGATCGTCTCGGCCTCTTCGTCACCGGGCTCGCGCAGGTGCGTGTGGAGGTCGACGAACCCAGGGCTGACGACGAGACCATCGGCGTCGATGACGGTGTCGCCATCGAGCTTCTCCCCCACCTCCACGACCACGCCGTTCTCGATCCGGAGGTCTGCCCGACGAATCCCACCGGCATCGACGATGGTGCCGTTCGTGATCGCGATGTCGGCGCTCACGCGATCGCCCGTTGCTCGTCGACCACGTCGAGTCCGGATCCGAGAAGCAGGAAGAGGACCGCCATTCGCACAGAGACCCCGTTCGCAACTTGTTCGGTGATGACAGCGGCGGGCCGGTCCGCCACCTCACCCGCGATCTCGACGCCCCGGTTCATCGGACCGGGGTGCATGATCAGGGCATCGTTCGGCAACCGGTCGGCTCTGGCGCTGGTCAGCCCATATTCGGTGTGGTACTCGCGCAGACTCGGCACAACGGCCTGCCCCTGCCGCTCGAGCTGCATGCGCAGCAGATAGCAGATGTCGAGATCCTCGAGGACTGCATCGAGATCGTGGGTGGTCTCGACGGGCCACCCATCGAGTGTCGACGGCAGCAGAGTCGGCGGAGCGACGAGCGTGACCCGTGCTCCCATCGCCGAAAATCCAAGTGCGTTGCTGCGAGCAACCCGGCTGTGCTTGATGTCGCCGACGATGGCGATGTGCTTGCCCTCCAGTTCGTCGAGGTGTTGGCGGGCGGTGTAGAGGTCGAGCAGCGACTGCGTGGGGTGCTGGTGCCAGCCGTCACCGGCGTTGACCACCGATGCGTCGGTCCACTCGCTGACCTGACGAGGAGCGCCGGCGGCGCCGTGTCGCACGACGATGCCGTCGATTCCCATCGCAGCGATTGTTTCGACCGTGTCTCGCAGGGACTCGCCCTTGCTGACCGAGCTGCTTGCGACGCTGAAGTTCATCGTGTCGGCCGACAGCCGCTTCGCCGCCGTCTCGAAGCTGAGTCGAGTGCGGGTGCTGTCCTCGTAGAACAGCCAGGCGATCGTCTTGCCTCGGAGAGCCGGAACCCGCGGGATGCTCCGCTCCCCCACCTCTGCAAACGACTCGGTGAGGTTGAGGATCTGCTCGATGTCGTTGCGATCGAGGTCGGCCATCGAGAGCAGGTGTTTGGGACCGCGTTGGCGAAGCGTGGTTGCAGTCATGAAACCATTTCGCCCAGTTCGACACCGGCATCAGTGACGTCGACCATCTCGTCACGCCGCGTCGGCAGGTTCTTCCCGACGTAGTCGGGTCGAATCGGAAGCTCACGGTGACCCCGATCGACCATGACCGCCAGCTGGATCGCCTGTGGTCGTCCGTACGAATGGATCGCATCGAGGGCGGCGCGAACCGTCCGGCCGGTGAACAGCACGTCGTCGACCAGCACGATGGTCTTGCCGGTCGGATCCTCGGGGATCTCGGTCGCCGCCTCCGGCATCACCGGTCGGAGACCGAAGTCGTCACGATGCATCGTGGCGTCGAGCGTGCCGACCGGGATCTGGGATCCTTCGATCTCGATCACTGCAGTTGCGAGTTGCACTGCGAGGGCAACACCACCGGTCTGCATTCCGATGAGCATCACGCCGGCAGAGCCGTGGTTGCGCTCGAGGATCTCGTGGGCCATCCGCTTGACGGCACGGGCAACGTCATCGGCCGACATGACCTGGGTACGCGCTTGGAAGTGGCCGCTCGCTGATCCCGCGAGCAGTCGCTCTCGTTCTGCCATCTGTATCTCTTTCGTCCGTTCGGGCCTCACTGGACCCGTTTCACGGTCGATTGTTGAACATACACGCCGCGCGTCGGTGCGGGGCGCGCGCGTGGTGTGGATTTTGGGTTGACGCCGCAGCGGGCGGCCGACACCACCGCCGACGCCGCTCGATCAGCTGCTGCTGAAACGCGTCGACGTGACGCAGAGGTGTCGGTGAACGTAGGCGTGGGGGCGGTCCTCGCTCCCCTGCCTGAGCAGCTCGAAACCAGTCCGTTCGGCAACTCGGACAGATCCGGCATTCTCGATCCCGATCTCGGCAACGAGCGTCCTGATGTCGAACTCGTCGAAGGCAACGCCGATCAGCTCCCGTACTGCAGCGGTGGCGAAGCCGTTGCCCCGGTGACCGATCCCGATCCACCAGCCGACCACTGCTGCTTTTCGGGCCGGATCGATGCTCGAGAGACCGACTTCGCCCACGCATGCGCCGTCGACGCTGACGACTCGATCGATCGCAAGCAGTCGTTCTTCACGAACGGCACAACCCTCGATCCAGCGCGCTGCGGCATCGAGACTGCGGTCGTCGGGCGGTTGCGACGCCGCCGCGATCGTGGGGTCGTTCCAGGCCGCCGCCAACGCCGGGGCATCCTGCGCCCGCCAGGAACGCAACCGCACCGAGGCCTCAGCCACGAACCTCGCCGGCAACGCTGCCCAGCACACCGTTGAGGAAGCGGGGCGACTGTTCGGCACAGTACTGGGTGGCGATTGCAATCGCCTCCGAGAGGACGACACCGGTCGGGACATCGCTGCGGTCACTGAGTTCCCACGCCGCGATTCGAGCGATCACCCGATCGACCAGCGGCATGCGCTCGACGCGCCAGTTCTCGAGGTGGCGACCGAGAAGCGCATCGAGATCGTCACGCCCCGCATCGACCTGCTCGACGATCTCGACTGCGTAAGAGGACAGAGGCACCTGCCGGGCTGCCAGGATCTCGGCCACCGGGTCACCGGTGAGCTCTGCCTGGTAGAGGATCGCCAAGGCTTCTTCGCGCGCCTCGCGGCGACTACCGAGGCCTGGGATCTCCGATCGCATGAGACGTCCGTCGCCGCTAGGCGCGGCTCAGATACTCACCGGAGCGGGTGTCGATCTTGACCCGCTCACCGGGCTCGATGAACAGCGGCACCTGGATGACAAGCCCGGTTTCAAGGGTGGCCGGCTTCGTGCCGCCCGATGATCGGTCACCCTGGAGGCCCGGCTCCGTGAACTCGATGTTCAGTTCGACCGCAGCCGGCAAGTCGGTACCGACGATTTCGGACCCGAACATCTCGAGCACGACCGACGAGCCATCGACAATGAAGTTTCCGGCATCACCGAGCGCCTCTGGCGCAACATTCAGTTGGTCGTACGTCTCGTTGTCCATGAAGACGTAGTCGCTGCCGTCCCGGTAGAGGAAATTGAAATCTCGCTTGTCGATGGTCGCACGCTCGACCTTCTCACCGGCCCGGAACGTTCGCTCGACGGTGCCGCCGGCGCGAACGTTGCGCAGGCTGGTACGAACGAACGCATGACCCTTCCCCGGCTTGACATGCTGAAAGTCGACCACCTGGAAGAGGCCCTCCTCGAGCTCGAGAGTCATGCCGTTTTTCAAGTCGTTGGTCGTGATGGTGGGCATCGGCTACCTCGGTGGTGCTAGGAGGGAGAGAAGTGGAGCTTGGGTGACGATGTCAGGGGCTGACAACCCGTCTCCGTGACCACCACGAGGTCCTCGACCCGAACCCCACCGATGCCGGGGAGATACACGCCGGGTTCGACGGTGAGCACGTGTCCCGGCTGGAGGATAGCGGTGTCGGTGGCGTGCACAGACGGCAGCTCGTGAATGTCGAGACCGACCCCGTGGCCAGTGCCGTGACCGAAGTGATCGCCATGACCAGCCTCCCGAATGACCGAGCGGCAGGCTTCATCGACCTGGCGAGCCTCGATGCCCGGCCGTACCGCAGCAACACCAGCCGCCTGCGCCCGAGTCACGAGGCTGTGGATCTCGACTGCGGTGTCGTCGGCGGCGTCGGGACCACCGATCACAAAAGTACGGGTCATATCGCTGCGATACCCGTCGACCAGGCCACCAACGTCGATCACGACCAGATCCCCGGCCTCCATGACACGGTCGGTCGGTCGGGCATGCGGGAGCGCTGCGTTTGGACCCGAACCTACGATGGTGTCGTAGCCGGGACCCGATGCCCCCGCCGCCCGGATTCCGTCGTCGAGCGCCGAGCCGATCTCTCGCTCGCTGACTCCCGGGACGAGCAACGACTCCACGTCGGCAAGGACACCGTCGACAATGCTGGCCGCCTTGGCGATCCGAGCGAGTTCGGCATCGTCCTTGACGGCTCGGAGTTCGGCGGGGACTCGGTGCGTCGGGACCAGTTCGATGGTGTCGGAGATCTCGTCCTGCCAGCGCTGCAACACCGACCACGTCACGACGTCGGCCTCGAGCGCAACCCGTCGGGCGGATCCGATGGCGCCGACCGCCCCGGTGACGAGCCACCGATCGAGAACGACCGACGCCGTGCAGCCGACCTCGGCAAGCTGCGCCGGCGCCTGCGTCTCGTATCGGCCGTCGGTGACGAGCGTGAAGGTGTCGGGTGTGACCACGACCGCTGCGTTGGAACCGGTGAACCCGGTGAGCCATCGCACGCTCGACAGACCCGAGACCACAAATGCATCGAGGCCCTGATCGCTCATCACCGCTCGCAACTTGTCGACTCGTCCATCGACCCGCAGTGGCGGCAGGGAGGCCAGAACCGCCGCGTTGGTCACCGGACTGCCTCGAACGAGCCGACGAGGACCGACTGGTCGACACCGACAACCGTCTCCACGCCGCACGGTCCGTCGAGCACGAATGTCACCCCGTCGATCGCTTTCTTGTCCCGTGCAAAGAGGGCGAGCAATTCGTTGTCGGTGAGTTCATCGGGAATCTTCGACGGCAGCGCGTAGGCCGACAGGACTCGCTCGTGTTCCGCGACTCGGTCCGACCCGATCCTCCCCAGTCGGTGCGCCACCTCGGCTGCGTACCGAAGACCGATTGCGACTGCCTCGCCGTGACGCAGGTCGTATGCCCCTGCTGTCTCGATCGCGTGGGCAAGGGTGTGCCCGTAGTTGAGGATGGCGCGTTTGCCGCTCTCGAGCTCATCGGCCATGACCACGTCCGCCTTGATCCTCACGCAGGCCGCCACCCGCTCGTCCAGGGAGAGCTTGTCGAGGCGTCCGCCGCCGAGGAAGTGATATTTGGCGATCTCACCTGCGCCGCATTGGAACTCGCGTGGGGGAAGGCTCTCGAGGGTCTCGGTGTCACAGATGACGGCCGACGGCTGCCAGAACGCGCCGACCAGATTCTTGCCCTCGGCGAGATTCACCCCCGTCTTGCCGCCGATGGCGGCGTCGACCTGTCCGAGCAACGTCGTGGAAACGGACACGAAACGAATGCCACGGTGATAGACGGCGGCAACGAAACCCGCCACGTCCGTGACCACCCCACCGCCGACGGCGACGATGGCATCAGCTCTCGTGAAGCCGGCAACCGCCAACTGTCGACAGACGTCTTCCACGACAGCCAGTGACTTGGCCGCCTCACCATCGGGGATCTCGATCCGGATCGAGTCGACACCGGGGTCGACGGCCCACGGAATACTGGGCTGGGTGACGATGGCGACCCGCCGTGCGCCGTTGGGGATCACGGTTGCGAGCTCGCCGCGAGCACCATGTCCGACCAGCACCGGATACCTGCGATCACCGAGATCGACGGTGATGGTGGTGATCGACGGAGCTGTCATTTCCGCAAGGTTAGTTCGCTCAGCCGATGACGAGATCCGGATAGAGCACCAGGAGCATCGTGGCCGCTGCCAACGCCGGGCCGAACGGAAAGCTGTTGTGGAGGAGTCGTGCGGGCGGGGTCTCGACATCTGCTGCTGGATCCGGTACGAGATCACGCCCCCCACGGCGTAGCACCGCGACGAGGAGCCCCACCACAACGCCGATGACACAGCCGATGAGGAGCGCATGGAACACCAGGCGAACAACAGGCGCCCAGCCGACAGCGTTCACGCCTGCCGTCCAGCCGAGGTGGAGCCCCAGGAGGAGCGACAGTTTGACGTCGCCGAAGCCAAGCCCCTGCGGCGAGATCAGATGAGCTGCGAACAACAGCAGAAAATAGCCGGCCGCTCCCGCTGCCGCCCTGGGCAGGACCTCCGGACGATCAATGGCAACGGCAATCCCGCTCATCACCACGGCCGATACGGCCACGGCAGGAAAGACCAGACGATTCGGCAGCCGATACACGTCGATGTCGATCGCCGAAAGCGCCACGAGTGCCACGACGAGAACGAGCGGGGGAAGCGCCAGCCAGTCGATGCCGTATTCGACTGCGACCAGGACGAACAGCGAGGCAGTGACAACCTCAACGATCGGATAGGCAACCGAAATGGTCGACGCGCAATGACGACAACGACCGCGTACGAGCACCCACGACACCACCGGCACGATGTCACCGAGTCCCAGACGGCACTCGCAGGCCGGACAGCGTGACGCCATGGTGAGCGGCACCCTGTCGGGGATTCGGGCGATGAGGACCGAAGCGAACCCGCCGGCGAGCAGACCGCATGGAATCGCAACGAGGATGGGAATCACGTCCATCGGATACCGCGTTGCCCCTCGCCCGAGGACATCGATCGTGCTGTCTCGGTGACCCGAGACAGGTTCACGACTCGGAGGATTTCCGAGACCTGCGGCGACGACGTCGCTTGCCCGGCTTCACCGCAGTTTTCAGTGCGGTTCCGCCACCCTCAGGCTCGGTATCGGTCGTTGCGTGGACAACTGCGGCAACAGCCTCAGCAGCACGCGGCGAGAGGTTGGCGAGTTGACGGGCCATGTCGTCGGCATCGATGGCATCGGTATCGGCCTCCACCTCGGCGCGAACATCGGCGGTTGCATCTGACACCCCCGCAACCTCATCACCCATCGGCTCGTCCTCAGCAACCGAGAGTGCTCCCCCTGGGTTGGGCTCGGAGCCGGTTGCCGCTTCATGCTCGGGAACGGGCGCTGGTTCGACGGCGACATCGTCGATGAACGACGGGTCAGCTTCACCGCTGACCCCCGGGGACGCAGGCTCTGGAATCGGCTCCGGCGCGTAGTCGCCTTCGTCCTCCTCCGGCTCGGCAGCCACGACGTGATGCTCCGCAACGGGCACCGCTGCCACAGGCATGTCGATCGTCTGGAGCAGGCCGGCGTCGACAAGCTCCTTCACCAGTCGACACGACTCGAGCTCGTTGAGACGCAGCGTCTCGGCCACCAGACCAACCTGCACGCCGGTGCCGACGAGCGCAATGCAGCGCCACTGTTGCGCATCGATCGTGACGTCGGGCCCTTCCATCTCAGGGCGAAGGGTGATCCATACCTCCAGCGACGGTACGACGGGTTCGATCGAACGCCACTCCGCCAGCATCGCCTCCGCCGCGCCGAGCAGCTCTTCCATCGAGGAACCCGCGCCGGGGGTGGACGCGACGTCTTCGTTCTCGAACGTGAAGGTGCCGGCTTCGAAGCGGAGCAGGCCGAACACGGCCTCGGTGTCGTTCAACTCGAGCGTTGTCGGAGACTCGAGTTCCGTCCCCACCACCTGCCCACCCACGACGTGGACCCTTCCCGATGCATGCGGCCCAACGACCACCAATCGACCCGTCTTCTCGGAAAAGGCGAGAAGACGGAGCACATCGGCAAGATCAAATGTTTCGAGACTGCCCGACAGCGCCACGGTGAACTCCTTCGTAAAGCGACACCACACCATCGGCACACATCAGCGGTCAACTGAGCATTACGTGAAACTTGCCGCGACCACCGCGCGCATCGCATCGACGGGTGCCGGTTCGCCGGTCCACAGTTCGAGTTGCATGGCGGCCTGGTGCAACAACATCGGCAGCCCGTTGACCGCCTGGGCACCGACCGCCTCTGCCGCGTCGAGCAGGGCCGTGCGAGCGGGGTGATAGATCAGGTCGACCACGACCTGACCCGCGCGCAGCAGGGTCGGTTCAACCGGGCTGCGAGGATCGGAACCCATGCCGATCGGCGTTGCGTTGACGATCAGGTCGGCAGCCGACAGGTCGGCGGCAACGCCGACCCGCCCCCGCTCACCGGCCAAGGCCGCAGCAGCAGCCGCACGGTCGGCACTGCGGTTGACAACGGTGATCGATGCACCCGCCCGACCAAGGGCCTCGATCACCGCACGAGCCGCGCCCCCGGCGCCGATCACGGCCACCTCACGGCCACTGACGTCGACCGACGACTCGATCAGGAGACTCCGGACGAGCCCATCGCCATCGGTCGAGTGTGCGGTGACGACCCCCTCGTCGTTGACGAGGCAGTTCGCCGATCCGAGGGTGTCGACCGCTGCGGTGCGACGGTCGGCGGCCGCAGCGACCGACTCCTTGTGCGGCATGGTCACGGAGAGCCCGCGGATGCCGAGTGTCCGCATCGCCTCGACTGCCGATCGGCCGGCATCGTCACCGGTGGCGACCGGGTAGGCCACCGACACTGCGTCGACGTCGAGGGCAGCGAATGCAGCGTTGTGGAGTGCAGGTGAGAACGAGTGCCGAACCGGGTCGCCAATGACACCGACTGTGATCGTGGCCCCGGTGATCGAGGTCATCCGCAGTAGCCCAACTCGCGACAGACCGCAACGGCGTCGTTGTGCTCGGCGAGTGTCACCGAGAACGTGTGCGCACCCACGATGCCGCCCTCGTCCGTGCGCGCCCAGAAGATCCACTCCCCGTCGGCCGGGGCGAGCGCGGCTCGCAATGCTGCCTCGCCAGGTGCTGCGATGGGCGTGGGTGGGATGCCCGCCGTGGTGTAGGTGTTCCACGGCGACTCGGCATCGAGATCGGACTGGAACAGCGGCTCGGTGAACGACTTGCCAGCCGCGTAATACACGGTCGCATCGATCTGCAGCGGCACACCCTGGGCGAGTCGGTTGTAGATCGCGCGCGCCATACGAGCACGGTCGACGTCGACCTTCGCCTCTTCCTCGATCAACGACGCGATGATGATCACGTCGTAGTCGCTGAGGCCGAGTTCCAGGATGGCTGGATCGCGACCGAGTTCACCGAGAAGTGACTGGAATCGTTCGTCGAACGCGTCCGCCATGCGCTGCAGGAACTTCGCTTCGTCGTAGAGATCGTCTTCGTTCACGTCGTACGACGCAGGGAAGAGCGTTCCTTCGAGGGCAAGCGATGCTGGTGCTTCCGAGCCTGGTGCGTAGAACTCCGAGACGAGACTCGGGCTTCGCAGCGCATTGAGAATCTCGGTGCGATCGAAGTTCTCGTTGACGGCAACGAGCCGGTCGACGATCTCGTTCAGACGGAGCCCCTCCGGCACGTTGAAGCGCACGAACACCTCTGGGATCGGTCCGGCATCGAACGTCGACACGATGTCTTCGAACTCCATGTTCTCGAAGAGCTCGTACTCACCGGCCTGGAATGTGACTTCGGTGTCGCAGCCGAGGAACCCGGAGATCGTGAGTTCACCCTCGCAGCGAAGCCAGTACCGGAACACGGTGGCGTTCTGGATGATGTTCGCGCCCTCGAGCGACGTGGCGACATTGTTGGTCGATGCACCCGTCGGGATGACGAATTCGATCGCGTCGAGGCCTTGCAGCCCAGCAGGCTCGATCTGATCGTCAACCCACTGGTAGATGCGGTCGCGCACAGCAAACACCAGCCAGACCGAGAACAGCACCAACGCCACGAACCGGAGAAAGCCACCCCAACTCGTGCGGTAGCGGACCCAGTTCTTGTCTTCCTCGTCGTAGCGGGGATCGACGAGGGGAAACGCCTCGGGATCATCTTCGAGTACCCACTCGGTGCCGTCAGGGTCGACCCCGGCCACCAGCACCGCACCGGGTGGCGCTTCGTGATCGGGGAGGGCAATCGAGGACTGCGGCTGCCCTGCGGGGCCGAGGACGATCGGATCCGTGCGTGCCGCCGCCGGTGCAGCGCTCACGGGGCGTGCGACCCGGGTGACAGGTCGACGAGTGCGGGCCGGAGGGTACAGCGGTTGGTCGGAGATCTGAGAAGGCGACGCACCGGGAGTGCCCGGTACCGGAGGGCTCACCGGCCCCCGAGGCTCGTTCGGTTCTGCATCGTCGACCGCGCCGGTGAGAAAGGCACTCCAGTTCCGCTTTGCCATCAGCGTGACCCCGACTCTGGCGAGGGCTCGTCACCCAGAGGCTGACCGGCATCGAGCCACGACTGCAACATCACCGACGCCGCGACCTTGTCGATGATGTGTCGGCGGTGCTGGGCGTTCACGTTCTGCTCCATCAGGCTCCGCTCCGCAGTGACCGTCGTCAGTCGTTCATCGTAGAGAACAACGGGCACGTCGAGGGTGTCGCCCAGTGCCTTGGCTTCGGCGGCATACCGCCGGGCCTGCGACCCGACCGTGCCGTCCATGTTGTAGGGCAGGCCCACGACAACGATCTCGACGTCCCATTCCTCGACGAGTTGGGCAATGGCCCGGTGTTCGCGCGTGCGGTCACCGAGTCGATCGAGCACCTCGATCGGCATCGCAAGCGCACCTGCGCTGTCGCTCACTGCGACCCCGACCCGTTTCTGGCCGAGGTCGAGCCCGAGGGCTCTCACGGTGGTCACTCGATTCCGGCCGCCGCCCGGACCTGCTCGAGCGCCTCATCGATCTTCTCGACATGCTTGCCGCCCGCCACTGCCAGATCATCAGCAGGTTTCCCGCCACCACCGACCGTCGTCTTGGCATCGTCGATCAACACGCCGGCGTTCAGCGGGCTCTCGGGCGTGACTGCACTCACCAGAGCAACACCATTCCCGCCTGCAAGCGCTCCGGCGAGGACGACTGCGTGAACCTGGGCCTGGTCGCGGATCGAGACTGCGAGATCGCGAAGCGAATCGCGTTCGAGATCGTCGACACGTGCGACGACGACGCCATCGACCGCAGTTGCCGCCAGCTGGGGTGCCTGACCGACCGCCGCCTGCTGCTTGAGCCGAGCAAGTTCCTTGTTGAGCTGCTTGATCTCGGCCATGCGGGTCGCGGCGACCTCTTCGAGGTCGAACGTGCTCTGGGCGCCGAGCGTCCCCGCAGCCGCGGTGACCATCGACTCCATCTGGCGTGCCCGTGCGATCGTCGCCGTTCCGGTGAGCGCCTCCACACGACGGATGTTGGAGCCGATCGAACCCTCGCTGACGATGCGGAACTGGCCGATGTCGCCGAGCGCTTTGACATGGGTACCACCGCACAGCTCGACGGAATGACGCCCTGCTTCGAGCACCCGAACCACGTCTCCGTACTTGTCGCCGAAGAAGGCGATCGCCCCGAGCTGCTCGGCAGTCTCCATCGTGGTCTCGAAATGACGACACGACCCGTTGTCGAGGACTTCGGCGTTCACAAGATCTTCAACGGCCGCCACCTGCTCGGGAGTCATGCCCTCGTAGTGACTGAAATCGAACCGGAGCCGGTCGGGACCGACGTAGGAGCCCTGCTGCTTGACGTGGTCACCGAGGACTTCGCGCAATGCATGGTGAAGAATGTGCGTAGCGGTGTGGTTGCGACGAATTGCCGCACGACGCTCATCATCGATCGTGGCGGTGACGGTCTGGCCGAGCTCGATCCCACCGCTCCCGGTGACCTCGTGGATGTGCAGCCCGGGGACGCCGTAGCGGGTGTCGGTGACGTCGATCGTGGTTCCACCGCCGCTGATCGTGCCGGTGTCGCCGATCTGACCGCCGGACTCGGCGTAGAACGGCGTGCGGTCGAGTACGACAATCTCGTCATCGATGTACAACACCGTCGCCTGCGAGGAGACCTCGTCACGGCCCGTGAAGTCGGTCTCGCCGTATTCGTCGACGATCGCGGTGAGATGCGCCGTGTCCCCAGCAGCTGCGACTTTGCGGGCCTCCTTGGCCTGTCGCTGCTGCTCGGCCATCGCCGAACGAAATCCCTCAACGTCGACGTCGACCCCTCGCTCTTGGGTGATCTCTTGGGTCACCTCGAGCGGAAAGCCATAGGTGTCGTGCAGGAGAAAGGCGATGTCACCGGGCAGAGGCGCCCCCTCGGGCAGGGATTCGAGCTGTTCGTCGAGGATCGTCTGACCCTTGCGAAGCGTCTCCCGGAAGCGAACCTCCTCACGATCGATGACGTCTCGGACGAATGCGTGGTTGGCGGCAAGATCCGGGTAGTCGGGCCCCATGGTCTCGACGACTGCGTCGACCATGCCTCCCATCACTGCGGTTTCGACGCCGAGGATGTACGCATGGCGCACTGCGCGGCGCAGGATGCGGCGTAGGACGTACCCGCGCGCTTCGTTGGACGGGAACACCCCGTCGCTCACCAGCATCGAGGTCGATCGTGCATGATCGGCAAGAATCCGAAGCGACACGAGCTGCTCGAACGGGGCGGTCGACGGATCGACACCGGTCAGTTCAGCGGCTGCCCCCTGCAACGCGAAGAGCTCGTCGGTGTCCCAGACCGAATCCACACCCTGCAGGACCGACACTGTGCGCTCGAGGCCCATCCCGGTATCGATGGACGGTTTGGGAAGGGGCACCTTCGAGCCGTCGGCCTGCTGATCGAACTGCATGAAGACGAGGTTCCAAATCTCGATGAATCGATCCTCGTCGCCGTGTTCAGGGCCACCGTCGTCACCGAACTCGGGCCCCTTGTCCCAGAAGATCTCCGAACACGGTCCACACGGACCGACGTCGCCCATCTTCCAGTAGTTGTCCTCGTCGAGGCGTTGAATGCGCTCGGCAGGAACGCCGACATGGTGTTCCCAGATCTCGGCAGCCTCGTCGTCGCTGAGATGGACGGTGACCCACAGTCGATCCTTGTCGAGCCCGAGGACATCGGTGACGAATTCCCATGCCCACGCGCACGCGTCATGCTTGAAGTAGTCCCCGAAACTGAAGTTCCCCATCATTTCGAAGAACGTGAGATGACGTTTCGTGCGGCCGATCTCGTCGAGGTCGTTGTGCTTGCCACCGGCCCGCACACACTTCTGAATGGTGACGGCGCGCTGGTACGGGGGGATTTCCTCGCCGGTGAAATAGGTCTTGAACGGCACCATCCCTGCCACGGTGAACAGCAAGGTCGGATCGTGGGGAATCAGCGACGCCGACGGTTGATGGTTGTGCTCGCGTTCGACGAAGAAGTCGGTGAACGCCTTGCGTACCTCGTTGGACTTCATGCGGAAATCAGCCTACCGGCGCGCCATTCAGTGGCGGGGGCGAAATCCCCCACCGGACTGCGTGTCGCCCCGACCGGGAAGTCGTCGGGCCGGACCGGTGTGCATGGCCTCATCGGTTGCGAACTCCGCCAACAGATCGGCGTGTTCCCGACGAATGGTCGCCATGCCCTCCTGGGTGGCATCGCGGAAATTGACCGCCAGGTCGCGCGCTCGTGTGGCGGCCTGCACACCGGCATCGGCAACCTGACGACCACGATCGCGGACCTCGGCAACCACCTGATCGGGCGCGACCTTCTCGACGGTCCGTTTGAGCCGACGTTGGACGTACCAGCCGGTGCCGACCCCGAGGGTGTAGCCCACCGCCGTGTAGAACGTTCGCTTCACCTGCCCTACCTTCGGTGACCCTTGACATCGATGGCACTCCGTCGCCGCGGCCGCGCAATCACCTTGGCGGCCCGGCTGGTACCCCGCACGACCGAAAGGGTCTTGATCACCGGCGGTGCGAAGGCTCGATACCCAAGTCGGCTTGCAACATCGACGGTTGCAGTGATGCGTTCGGCTCGGTCGAGTACCCCGTCGACCCGCTCGAGTTCGTCACCGGCTCGGTTCACGGTGCGTTGGAGATCGTCGACCATCGGCAGGGTGCTTGCCCGCAACTCGTCGACGGTGAGCCGCAGCTCTCGCAACGTGCGCACGAGGGCTTGGATTGCGACCCCGAGGACGCCCACGACGAGCAGACAAACGACAGTGACGACGATCGCGGCGAGATCCGTGGCGCTCATGAGTCCTCAGTCAACCACATGGCTATCGGTGGTGTCGGTGGTGCCGGTGTCGACCTCACGATGGCCGGGCCACCACTCCCGCAATCGACCTTCGCGCCCATGGGAGCTGGGATCGTAGAAGGTGCGGCCGACCATCTCGTCGGGAAGGTACCGCTGTTCGACCCAGCCTTCGGGTTCGTCGTGCGGGTACCGATAGCCAGTCCCGTGTCCAAGCGAGTCGGCCCCGGCGTAATGCGCGTCGCGCAGATGCGGGGGAACCTCACCGGTACCGGCTTCGCGGGCTGCAGCTCGCGCATCGAGGATCGCTCGGGTGACACGATTCGACTTCGGGGACGTGGCGAGATGCAGTGTGGCCTGCGCAAGGTTGAGCTGTGCCTCGGGCAACCCGACGAACTCGACAGCGTGCGCAGCGGCGGTGGCAACGAGGAGTGCCTGTGGGTCGGCGAGTCCGATGTCCTCTGATGCGTGGATCACCAACCTGCGGGCAATGAAGCGCGGGTCCTCCCCTGCTTCGAGCATGCGAGCCAGCCAGTACACCGCAGCGTCGGCATCAGAACCACGAATGCTCTTGATGAAGGCTGAAATGACGTCGTAGTGCCCGTCGCGCCCATAGCGAACAGCCTTCGCGTCGACCGCGCCCTCGGCATCGTCGATCGTCACGTGGATCGGCCTGCCCCGGGCAGCTGCCAACGCCGCCGCAACTTCGGCGCTGGTGAGTGCGTGCCGACCGTCACCGCCGGCGCGGTGGGCAATGTGGGCAACGGCATCATCGTCGGCCGAGGCACCCTCGACCTCGAACCCACGGCGAACCAACGTCGCAAGATCGGCATCGTCGAGGGCAGCCAGACGGAACAATGTCGAGCGAGACATCAACGGTGGGTTGACCTCGAAGTGAGGGTTCTCCGTCGTTGCGCCGATCAAGACGATCAGCCCCTCCTCGACCGCAGGCAGGAGCGTGTCCTGCTGTGCCTTGTTGAATCGATGCACCTCGTCGAGGAACAGGATCGTGCCCGAACCACGCTCTCCCAATCGATGGCGGGCTGCTGCGATCTGTTCCCGCACATCCTTGACCGATGCAGTGACCGCAGAGAGTTCGACGAACGACTTCTCCGTGGTGGTGGCAATCAGACGAGCGAGGCTCGTCTTGCCGGTGCCGGGAGGGCCCCACAGGATCACCGAGGACAGTCGGTCGTCCTCGATGAGAGTACGCAGTGGCTTGCCGGGTGCGAGCAGATGGCGCTGCCCCACGACATCGTCGAGGTGCCGAGGCCGCAGGCGTGCAGCGAGCGGAGAGCGGCGCGAAAGGCGTTCGTCGGCTGCAGCACTGAACAGGTCCTCCCCCACGGAAGCGACCCTACCGGCCGATACCGGCAACAGCCTCCGCCCACACGCTCAGGAGGTGTCGCTCGCTGCCGATGGGCATGTGTGGTCGATCTCCTCGTCGTGATGTTCTGGATCTGGACCGCCGTGTCGATCCTGATCTTCGTGCGCCGACTCGTCACCTCCCGCACCCTGCGAGCCGACCAAGCACCTCACGAACGGCAGCCGCTGACGTCCTCCGATCGGGATGACAGGATCGCGGCGTTCGAGGCGAAACTCGCCACGCAGGAGCCACCGGACGACACGCCCGCCGCCGATCCGCACGAGCGTCGGTCCTTGCAAGCTGCACCCGACGCCTCCGGGGATCCGCAGGCCGAGACGCTGGCCCAGGCGCTCGCAGGGATCACGATGCCCGCCGATCTGTCGCCGCTGGTCGCCGATGACATCGATCCACGCCGGTTGCTCTGCCTGACAACCACGGCATCACCCGAGGTCGTCGCAGAGGCGCTTGCCGCCGAACTCGAACGACTCGGCTTCGTGCTCTCCCTGCCCGACGAACGCTCGATCGCCGCCGCACGTCGGGACGCGACCGTGCTCGTGCAGATCATGGGATCGGCTGACGCCATCCGAGCAGTGCTGGGCGATCGTCTGGCGACCGTGCCCGACGATGCCGTGGTCGCAACATTCCAGCTCCGCTGATCCACGGCACCGAGCCGAAGAACACCGACGAGGACCGGGGTCCGCCGGTCGAGCGGCTGCGTCGTTCAGGTGGCCGGGGGAAGGACCCGGAGACCCAATTCGTCGAGATGTCCTCCATCGATCTGCGATGGGGCGTTGGTGAGCGGATCGGCTCCCGACTGCGTCTTGGGAAACGCGATGACCTCTCGGATGTTGGTCTCTCCAGCCAGCAGCGCAACCAGGCGATCGAGACCGAAGGCGAAGCCGCCGTGCGGGGGAGCGCCGTATTGGAAGGCATCGATGAAGAAACCGAATTTCGACTGACGCTCCTGCTCACCGATTCCCAGCAGTTCGAAGATGCGATTCTGCACGTCCGAACGGTTGATCCGGATCGAGCCAGAACCGAGTTCCCAGCCGTTCAGCACGAGATCGTAGGACTGGGAACGAACCTCGAGAAGCGCCTCCCCGGTCTGCTCGAGCAGTCCCCAGTCATCCTCGTGGGGCATGGTGAACGGATGGTGAGCCGGCACCGGCATGCCGTTCTCGGCAATCGTCTCGAACAGCGGGAAGTCGACGATCCACAGGAAATTGAGCCCGCCCTCATTCACCGGTGGCTTGCCGAGCTCAAGCCGGAGCAGGCCCAGTACATGGCGCACGACGCGACGCTCGTCGGCCACCAGAAAGACCATGTCCCCGGGCACGGCATCCAGCGCGTCGATAACGGCGGTCGACTCGGTGCCCGAGAGGAACTTGGCGACGCCGGCATCGAGTGCCGGCCCCGAGTCACCGGCGATCACCTTCATCCATGCGAGACCCTTCGCTCCCCAGCGCTGGCAGGTGTCGACCAGGGCGTCGATCTGGTTGCGGCTCAGCGCCTCGACACCGCCCTCCATGCGAATGCCTTTCACGCACGGCGCCTGGAACACACGGGCCTCGGTGCCCTCGAAGATGGACGTGAGTTCGACGAGTTCCATCCCGAAGCGGGTGTCGGGTTTGTCGGAACCGAACCGCTCTTGGGCCTCGAGCCACGTCATACGGGGAAAGACCGAGGGCCGATCGCCGGTCACGGCTTCGGCAGCGTTTGCAACTGCGTGACCGATCGCAGTGAAGACGTCTTCCTGGTTGACGAAGCTCATCTCTGCGTCGAGCTGCATGAACTCGAACTGGCGGTCGGCACGCAGATCTTCGTCGCGGAGGCAACGGGCGATCTGGTAATAGCGATCGATTCCTCCGACCATGCAGAGCTGTTTGAACAGCTGCGGGCTCTGCGGGAGTGCGTAGAAGGAGCCGGGTTCCTTGCGAGACGGAACCACGAAGTCGCGGGCACCTTCCGGGGTCGACGCGATCAGCATCGGTGTCTCGATCTCGACGAAACCCTGCTCTTCCATCCCACGGCGAACGGCCGAGTTCACCAACGCACGGGTTCGGAGATTGCGCTGCATGCGACCCTTGCGGAGATCGACATACCGGTGGCGCAACCGAATGGTTTCGTCGACATCGGTTCGTTCGTCGAGCGGGAACGGCGGGGGTTCGGCCTCGGCCAAGATCTCGATCTCGCGCACCTCGATCTCGATCTCGCCGGTGGCGAGATCGAGATTGGCGGTGTCGTCCGGGCGCAGCCGAACGTCGCCGGTCATTCGGGCGACATACTCACTGCGAAGGTCGTGACTCGAGTTCACGACACACTGCACCACTCCGGTGTGGTCGCGCAGGTCGATGAATGCCAGATGTTCGCCGTGCTCACGCCGACGATCGACCCAGCCGCACACCGAGACGGTTCGTCCTGCATCTGCTGCAGTGAGGTGGCCGCACATGTCGGTGCGCATCGAAGTGGTCAGGTCCTGCATGGTGGTGATGGTTTCTTGGTTGGAGCGAACAGGAGGGATCAGGCGGTACTACAGAAGCAGACGGGCCACGGACGGGACGAGATCGTCGAGGGCGACTCGGTGCTGGCCGGTGTCACTGCGGAGATCGCGAAGGGTGACCTCGCCGCTGGCGACTTCGTCTTCGCCGATGATGGCCGCCAACAGGGCGCCGGACCGATCGGCAACCTTCATCTGGGCTTTCATCGACCGACCGTCGTAGGTTCGATCAGCCCCGATCCCGGCAGCCCGGAGCGCGTTGCAGACGACGAGGGCATGACTTCCGCCGGTCACGTCGACGACGAAGACCTTCGTCACCGGTGCAGGGGTGGCGAAGACATCCTCGGCGTCACAGGCCAGCAGAATTCGATCGAGGCCGAGGGCAAACCCGATACCGGGTGTTGGAGGGCCACCGAGGTCTTCGACGAGTCCGTCGTAGCGCCCGCCACCACCGACGGCATTCTGGGCGGTCGAGAGGGCTTCGGCGACAAATTCGAAGGTAGTCCGGGTGTAGTAGTCGAGCCCACGCACAAGCCGAGGCGACAGCTCATAGGGAATGCCGAGCTGGTCGAGCCCAGCACACACTGCATCGAAGTGATCGCGCGTTTCGTCGGTGAGGAAGTCGACCATCAGCGGCGCAGCTGCGACGATCTCGGCATCCTCACGACGTTTGGAGTCGAGCACGCGAAGCGGATTGCGCTCGAGCGTGACGCGTGACTGCGCCGACAACGATGCCTGGTTGTCGCTCAGATACCTGCGGAGCGCGTCGAGGTACGCAGGCCGGCACGAAGGATCGCCGAGCGAATTGAGCAGCAGAGAGATCCGCCGGAGACCGAGAGAGGCATAGAAGTTCCAGCCGAGCGCAATGACGTCGATGTCCGCTTGCGGGTCGTCGGTGCCGAGCGTTTCGACGCCGACCTGGTGGAACTGGCGGTACCGGCCGGCCTGTGGCTGCTCGTATCGGAACTGCGGCCCCTCGTACCAGACCTTCCACGGCGGGGTTGGTCGGTGTTCAGCAAATCCTCGACACACCGAAGCGGTCAGTTCTGGGCGGAGGGCGAGGTGTTGAGGAGGGTCTCCCTTGTCGAAGAAATCGAACATCTCCTTGGTCACCACGTCGGTCGACTCTCCAAGGCGCTTGAACACTCCGAGGTCCTCGAAGAGCGGCGACATGATCTCGCCGAAACCTGCGAGCTCTGCCTGCTCGGCGAATGCATCGAGCGCCGCGCGGCGTCGCCCCGACTCAGGGGGCAAAATGTCGCGAGTGCCTTTGGGGGCACGAAAGGTCGGAGCGGCCACGAGCGCTCAGGTTACCGGCGCATGGCGGCTGCTCAGCGGGTGCCCTCAGCGGCGATTCGTTGCACCGGGGAGCAGCCGGTAGGCCTCGTAGACCGACTCGACGTTGTAGAGCGAGGACAGCACCGAATCGAGCTGGCTGACGTCGGCCAACTCGAAGTCGAACTGCATGATGGCCACGGCATCGTTGCCGGTCTCGGTCGACACTCCGGTGACGTTGAGGCCGTGATCGGCCAGGACCCTCGCCACATCGACGAGGAGGGAGCCGCGGTCGAGTGCCTTGACCTCGATCGTGGTGGGAAACTGACCCTGGTGCTCGGCGTCCCACTCGACCTCGATCAGCCGATCGGGTTGCCCCTCGGAGAGTTCGGCGCCGTTGAGACAGTCGCTGCGATGAATCGACACCCCACGACCTCGGGTGACGAACCCGATGATTTCGTCAGGTGGAACTGGGGAGCAGCACCTCGACAGCCGGATCATGATGTCGTCGAGCCCCTCGACATGCACGCCCACCTGATGCGTGGCGCGCGTTCGGACTCCGCTTCGGCGCGACACTGTCGAAGGCAGCCGTGAACGCTCACCCAGTTGCGGCGTGTCGTCCTCGCCCCGCAACTCACGTCCGATTCGCTCGGCAACGGTGGACGCGCCGACGTGCCCTTCGCCGATCGCTGCGAACAGCGCGTCCTCGTCGACATAGTTCATCGCCGCAAGCACGTCGGCGAACACCGCTTCCTTCAGGATTCGTCGAGCCGGAAGGCCCTCTCGGCGGAGCGCCTGGATGAGGTCTTCGCTTCCCTCCTCGATCGCGTCCTCACGACGCTCTTTGGTGTACCACTGCTTGATCTTGTTCGATGCTCGACGACTGGCGACGAACTTGAGCCAGTCCCTGCTGGGGCCGGCACCCTCCACCTTGGAGGTGAGGATCTCGACCTTGTCACCGGACTCGAGCCGAGTGTCGAGCGGCACCAGCCGGTCGTTCACCTTGGAGCCGATACAGGTATGGCCCACATCGGTGTGGATCGTGTAGGCAAAGTCGACGGGTGTCGCTCCAACCGGCAGCTCGATGACCCTGCCCTTCGGTGTGAACACGAAGACTTCGTCCTGATCGAGGTCGACCTTCAGATTCGACATGAACTCCGACGGATCTTCGGTCTCCTGCTGCCATTCGACGATTCGGTTCAGCCAGGCGAGATCGCCGCCTGGAGAGTCGTCCTTGTAGTCCCAATGGGCGGCAACCCCGAACTCGGCGCGGGCGTGCATCTCTCTCGTACGGAGCTGCACCTCGAGCGACTTTCCTTGCGGCCCAACCACCGTCGTGTGCAACGACTGGTAGAGGTTGAACTTGGGCATCGCGATGTAATCCTTGAAGCGGCCCTGGACCGGTCGCCATGTGGCGTGGATCGAACCAAGTGCGCCGTAGCAGTCACGGACCGAGTCGCAGATGACACGGATGGCGATCAGGTCGAAGATCTCGTCGAAACTCCGCCCCTTGACGACCATCTTCTCGTAGATGGACCAGAGGTGTTTGGGCCTGCCCACAACCTCCGCTCGAATCCCGAGTTCGGCGAGCCGGGCCTGCACGTCGCCCAGAACCTGGGCGAGATAGATGTCGCGCTCCGGAGCTCGCTGTTGGACCATCTGATCGATCTCGGCATAGCGACGAGGGTGCAGCGCTGCGAACGAAAGATCCTCGAGTTGCATTTTCATGTCTTGCATTCCGAGGCGATGGGCCAGCGGAGCGTAGACGTCGAGGGTCTCGCGAGCGCTTCGTTCCTGCTTGAACGCCGGCATCGCTGCGATCGTTTGCAGATTGTGGAGCCGGTCGGAGAGCTTGATGATCAGGACCCGAAGGTCCTGCGCAATCGCCACGATCATCTTTCGCATCGTGGCGGCCTGTTGTTCCTCCTTGGAGTCGTAGCGCACGCGGTCGAGCTTCGTGACGCCGTCGACGATCATTGCGAGTTCTGCGTCGAACTCCCGTTCGAGATCTTCCAGACCAACCGAGGTGTCCTCGACCGCGTCGTGCAGCAACGCAGCGGCAATGGTGACGTCGTCGAGGCCCTGCTGGGCGACAACGGTCGCAACAGCGACTGGATGACGGATGTATGGCTCACCGGACTTCCGTCGCTGACCCGCATGGGCTCCGTCGGCAATCGTGAACGCCCGTTCGATGAGCTCGGTGCTGTCCTTCGGGTGGTGTCTGGTGAACTCGGCGAGGAGTTCGGCGATCTCAGCCGATGCCGACCGATTGGCCGCTCGACGCCAGGGAAGCACCCGGGTGACGGTGGCCATGCTCAGTCTCCCGCCTCATCGTCGACGCGCATGAGCCGCTCGATGCGGGTGTCACCGAGCCGCGCCCGACCGTCGAGGAAACCGAGTTCGAGAAGAAAGCTGAAGCCTGCGACCGACGCACCGAGGCGCTGCAGCAGCGCAGCGGCGGCCGCGGCCGTTCCTCCGGTGGCAAGCACATCGTCGAGCACAAGCACATGGTCGCCCGGTGAGACAGCGTCTGCGTGGATTTCGATGGTGTCGGTGCCGTATTCGAGCCCGTACGTCTCCTGCACGGTCGGACCGGGCAGCTTCCCCGCCTTGCGGACGGCGACGAAACCGACCCCCAGCGCCATCGCGACCGGCGTACCGAGCAGGAACCCGCGCGCCTCGATACCCACCACCGCAGTGAGGGAAGCATCCCGCCACGGATCGGCCAGGGCCGCAACGACCGATCGAAGATGCTCGGCGTCTGCGAGCAACGGCATGATGTCCTTGAAGACGATCCCGGGTTCGGGAAAGTCGTGCACATCCCGGATCAACGCCGTGAAGTCGACCATCGCGCAACGGTACCGGTTCTACCGCTTCTTCTTCTTTCGCGGCTTGGGAGGCTGTCCTGGACGCGCAGACTGTTGGGTGCGGTTGGCGCGATCGCTGCGCTGTGCTGCCTGGCCCCGAGCAGGCCGAGTGGCCGACGGACTGCGCTTTGCCGGAATACCCGCCAGCGCGACATCGTCGTCGAGCACACGGCGGGTTCCCCCGTCGGAGTCGTTGTCTGCAGCAACCTTTTCGGCGACAAGACGATGTTCTTCTTCACGTTCCTTCATCCAGGCAACCAGGGCCGAGGCCACGAAGATCGAGGAGTACGTGCCGACGACGATCCCGATCAGCAACGCGATCGCGAACTCCTGCAGGGTGAGCGCACCGAGGAAGAACGAACCGATCACGAGCATCGAGAGGACTGGAAGAACCGAGGTGATCGACGTGTTGATCGAGCGCATGAGCACCTGATTCAGCGCCAGATTCATCATCTCGGTGTAGGTGTAACGGCCGGTGACGGTGAGTCGCCCGCCAACCTCGCGCACCTTGTCGTACACGACGATGGTGTCGTAGAGCGAGTACCCCATGATGGTCAGGAAGGCGATCACCGTCGCAGGCGTGACCTCGAATCGGAACACGGCGTAGACACCGACCGAGATCACGATGTCGTGGGCCACGGCGACCAGGGCCCCGGCGGCCATCTTCCACTCGAGCCGAATGGCGATGTAGACCGCAACGATGGCGAAGAACCAGAGGAGCGCATTGCGGGCCTTGCCCGTGATCTGATCGCCCCAGGAAGGACCGACGGAGGTGACGCTGACGTCGTTGGGGTCGACGCCGGCGAACTCGGCGAGTCGAGCGCTGATCTCGACGACGTCGGCCGCTTGGTCGGTATCGGCCCGTACTCGAATGGAGTCGGTTCCGACCGTCTGGATCTTGCCCGACTCGGCCCCCGTGCCGGTGAGGGCAGCGCGGGCATCGGCGACCGATGCACCCGGCGCCTCGACCTCCCACGACGTGCCACCCTCGAACTCGATTCCGAGATTGAGACCTCCGACACCGAGGGCCACAAGACTGATGGCCACGAGCGCACCCGAGACCGCAAGACCTTTCTTCCACATGGCAGGGAAGTCGAAGGCGTGCTCACCTCGGTAGAGCATGCGCACGAGGTTCACGATGCACCTCCCTCAGGTGTGACCATGGCGCGGGGGATACCGAAGCGCGAGGGCTTGGTCGCAAAGGTCGACTGGCGAACCGCCATGATTCGAATCGCCGGCCCCATGAAGAAGTACGTTGCAATCAGGTCGAGCACGGTCGCCAGACCGAGGAACAATGCAAAGCCTCGAACCTGCCCGACGGTCAACCAGTACAGAACGACAGCAGCGATGAGGCTCGCAACATCGGCTTTGACGATCGTGGAGTAGGCGACCGGGAATGCCCGCTCGACCGCCGATCGCAGTGTTCGACCTCCCTTGACGTCTTCCTTCAGGTGTTCGAAATACACCACATTGGAATCGACGGACACACCGATCGACACGATCAGACCGGTGACGCCTGCGAGGGTGAGCGCAAGACCCTGAGATTCGCCCAGCCACGCGACGATCGTCCACAGCAGTGCACCGGAGATGACGAGGCTGAGGATCGCCACGATTCCGAGGTACCGGTAGTAGGCAACGAGATAGATCGAGACGAGGACGACGCCGATGAGTCCGGCGACCAGACCGGCATCGAGCGCATCTTCGCCGAGCGTCGAACTGACGATGCGACTCTCCTGTGGCGTCAGTTCGAGGGGAAGGGCGCCGAAGTTCAGCGCAAGGGCAAGGTCTTTCGCCTCTTCTTCGGTGAAGGCACCAGTGATCTGGATCTGGTCGCGCTCGAACTGCGCAACACCCACGGTCGGAGCGCTCTCGATCCGGCCGTCGATCTCGATTGCGATGCGCAGGCCGGGGCACGACGCAAAGCCGGCGTTGCATTCGCGAGCCAGCGCGTTGAAGTCGTCGATACCGGGAGAGCCGGCTTTGAACGTGGGGGCGACGTACCAGCCCTGGACCGTGAACCGTGCAGCTGCGGATTCGAGTGTCTCGCCGGTGAGGCGCTGACCCGGCACACTCCCCTGGTCGATCACGAGCGGGACCGGACCGAGGCGGAAGCGGTTGGTGAACGCATCGCTGTCTTTTTGGAGCAGCACCGACGGCTCGTCGGCGGAGGCCCCGGGGGTGAGCGCCCACCGGTCGACAACGGCTTGCGCCTGCGCACGAACCGCCGCGTCGCCCTCGTCACTGTCGAGTACGGCGGCTGCGGTGTTGTACTCGATCTCGTCTTGTTGGGTTGCCTGTGCGAGGACCGGCCGGAACCGCAGCTCGGCGGTCTGGCCGACCAACTCGATGGCGCGCTGCTGATCGTCCACACCAGGGATCTGCACGAGAATCGTCTGTCCCTGCCGAGTCACCTCGGGCTCGCGCACACCGAGGCCATCGACTCGATTGCGAATGATGTCGACCGCCTGGTCGAGCAACTCGTCGGTGATCTCTCGGCCGTCAGGCAGCGGCTCGGGCTCGAGCACCACGGACGCCCCACCCTGGAGATCGAGGCCCAGCAGTGGTTCGTTCCCCGACGCCAGCGTGTACGCAATGCCGGCAATCGCAATGGCAGCGATGCCGACGGCGTAGACAACCTGTTGACGCACCGGGGACAGGCCGTTCAGTCGTCGGCGTCGGCGTCGGCGTCGGCGTCGACATCGACGAGGTCTGCGTCGGCGTCGGCATCGGGATCCTCGGCCCGACGGGCGATGGACGCCCGGTCGATCTTCAGTTCGACCTCAGGCGCGACTTCGAGCCAGATGAACGTGTCCTCGACCTCGGCGACAGCGCCGTGGACACCGGACGCAGTGACGACCAAGTCACCTTCCTCGAGTGACCGGATCAGCGATTGGTGTTCACGCATGCGCTTTTGCTGCGGACGGATCATGACGGCGTACATCAAACCGAGGAGGACGCCGAGAAAGAGAATGCTTCCCATGACTTCGGGAGGCTATCGGCCCAACCAGACCTCATGAACGCCTGCGCGAAAGTCGGCGAAGGTTCCCGAACGGATCGAGTCGGCCATCCGATCCATGAATCGCAACATCCAGGCGACGTTGTGCAGGGTGATGATCCGAGGGGCTGTCGGTTCTTTCGTCTGCAACAGATGGCGCAAGTAGCCCCGCGAATAGCGGGCAGCCGGGCTTTCAGGCCAGTCAGGATCGAGCGGTTCACGACTGGTTGCGAACTCGGCGCGGGTGAGGTTGTAGCGGCCTGCGTCGGAGAGAACCGTACCGTGGCGAGCCAACCTGGTCGGGAGCACGCAGTCGAACATGTCGACCCCGCGAGCGACCGATTCCACAATCCCGATCGGGTCACCGAGGCCCATGAAGTAGCGCGGTCGGTCCCGGGGCAGAAGACTCATGCAGGCGTCGAGTCCGAACAACATCTGCTCGCGGTCTTCACCGACACTGAGACCGCCGACGGCGTAGCCGTCGAAGTCGATGTCGAGGATCTGTCGGGTCGACTGCTCCCGAAGTCGCTCGTCGGTGCCACCCTGCACGATGCCGAACTGGCACTGCCGATCCTTGGCATCGGGGTGGTCGAGAAACGCCGAGCGCCCTCGCTCGGCCCACTGGCCGGTTCGCTCGACGGCGGCACGAACGATGTCGAGGTCTGCGACCGACGACGGACACACGTCGAGCACCATCTGAATGTCGGCGCCAATCTTGGCCTGCACGTCTACCGCCTTCTCGGGCGACAGGAGATGCATCGAGCCGTCATAGATCGATGTGAAGCGGGCGCCTTCATCGCTCAGCTCGGGCCCGAGCGAGAAGATCTGATAGCCGCCCGAGTCGGTGAGAACGTGCCCCGACCAGTCGGCCATCCCATGGATGCCGCCGAGCTCTGCCACCACATCGGCACCTGGGCGCAGCATCAGGTGGTAGGTGTTCGCAAGGATGACCTGCGCACCGAGCGCTTCGACGTCGTCGGCTGCGAGGTGAACGATGGCGCCTCGAGTACCGACCGGCATGAACCGAGGTGTCGTGAACGCACCGCGGGCAGTGGTGACAACCCCACAACGGGCGTCGCCGTCTCGAGCGGTCTCGGTGAAGGACGCACGCACGATGCCCGAGGCTAGGGCCTCCCTGGGTACGGTCGGCGTTTGTGACCGAACCGTCATCAGCCCAACTCCACGTTCACGAGCGGCGCGTGACCTCGCAGAACGGTGAGGACGGCATCCTCGAGGCGCTCTTCGAATCGATCGGCACCACCAATCGCCATGCCATCGAGTTCGGCGTCGGCATTGGACCCACGGAGTGCAACTCACTGCGCCTCGTCGACGAGTACGGATGGACCCACACCTGGTGGGACGGGGCCGGTCAGCCGCCCGGCAGTCGGGTCGAGCAGGTCGTCGTCACCGCCGACAACATCAACGAACTGTTCGCCGACCACGACGTTCCAGCGCACCCCGACCTGGTGTCGATCGACATCGATTCGAACGACTACTGGGTCCTCGATGCACTCGACGAGCAGTGGACTCCACGCGTTCTTGTCGTGGAGTACAACGCATCGCTGGGCCCGACGACGCGGCTCACGGTCGCCTACGACCCCGCCTTGGTCTGGGAGGTCAACGACTACTTCGGTGCCAGCCTGGCCGCCCTCGCCGCTGCGGCAGATCGACGGAACCTGGCGCTGGTGGGGTGCGATTCACTCGGTATCAATGCGTTCTTCGTCGACAGGGCGGCGCTGACGATGCCGTTCGACGAATTGTCGGTCGCGCAGGGCTTCGTTCCCTGCGGTTACGGCATTGTCGAAAACGGACGCCACATCGGATATCGCCGAGCTCTACGGCGGTTTGTCGAGGTGTGATCCGCAGGTGCAGTCGGCCGTCGAGACCTGCCTGTCGTCTCGACAGCGGAACTACAGCAACCCGTTGAGGCGGTTGAGGTTGGCGTAGGCCTCGGGATCGAGATCGCGCCCTTCGAACGCCACGTGATCGGCCGGGTATCGATGCGCTCGGTAGATCCCGACAGCTGGCTCGCCGTTGTCGCGATGATTCGTGAACGGATTGATCCACTCCCACACCACCTCGTGATCACGTGTCACCTCGAAGACTCGGCCACTCGATCCTTCACACACGAGCACCGATCCCGACCACAGTCGGTCCGCCCCCGAGATGTAGTTGGAGAAGAACTGGTGTACGGGTCGACCCTCGTACTTCCATTCGATCTCACCAGTACTCACCCGGATCTCCAACACCCGAGATGCCGAAGCGCCGTTGTCGAACACCTGAATCAGATCCTCGCCGACCCATGTGACGTGATGCTGTCCGTGGGTGTCGGTGAATTTGCACGTCAGTTCACCCGTCCTGCCATCGATGACGCACACCCGGTCGTTGGTTCGAGCAGAAAACGCAATGTCACCGGCATCGTTCACGTCGATGCCGTTGACGTGGGTCCACTCCCAACGCCGTTTCGTCGGATGGATCGGGTCGTCGACCGGGTCGAGAAGTTGCCACGTGTGGATACGGCGCACCTCGACCCCGGCGGGGTCGACTTCCACGAGGTCGTCACCCAACAGGCGCGGCAGCCGTTCTCGCGGCAACCGATGTCCACCCCGCACCTTCTTGTGGAGTTCTTCGGGCAGCTCGACCCACTCCGGAACCATCGTGTTGCCGTTCGGGAGCCGGACGAAGTCGTGGTGCTGTGCCCGATTTTCGTAGGACCACACCACCTTGCCGTGCCAATCGACCTCAAGGAGGGTGGTCTTGTACCCGCCAAGACGGGTGATGTGGACCTCGAACGGTGGTGGCGGTTTCGTGGGCTCGTCCTCCGGCGGCGGTGGCAGATGCACGTCGGAACCCGACATCAGCAGGTTGCCATTGTCCAGCAAGCGCCCGTACCCGGGTTTGATGGTCTCGAATGTCCAGCGGTGGACGACCCGCCCGTTCATGTCGATCAGGTACGCAGCATCATCGGCGCTGGGCGTGACGAGCGTGTAGCCCTCGGTCGTCAGGTCCGGTCGGTTGGCGGTCAGCCCTGTCGCCCGGTTGATCGACCAGCCCATCACGCCTCCTCGGGGTCACGCCGGTGCGCTGGCCACCGTAGTGTCGACGGCCCCGACCACACGACACGAGCGTTCAGGTCGAGCGTCGCAAGAGCATGGCATCGCCGAAGCTCAAAAAACGGTAGTCCTCGGCAACTGCAGTCTCGTAGAGGTCGCGCCATCTCGGGCCGACAAAGGCGTCGACCAGGCACAGCAGCGTCGACTGTGGCAGGTGAAAGTTGGTGAGCAGCACATCGACGATCTTCCAGTCGTACGGCCGACGAATGAAGAGATCGCTGCGGCCACTCTGCCGACCGGTGAGCTTCCAAGACTCGAGCGCCCGAACCACCGTGGTCCCGATGGCGACGACCCGCTCGGCATGTTCGATCGCCGCCACCGTCTCGTCGGGGACCCGGTACCACTCGGTGTGCATCACATGATCATCGAGGCGTTCGACCATCACCGGTCGGAACGTGTCGAGACCGACAGCCAGCTCCACAGTCGCCACTGCGATCTCGTTGACGACAAAGCCTTCGATCACCTGCGAGGTGAAGTGGAGTCCGGCCGTCGGTGCCGCTGCCGAAAGGGGGCGGTCGGCAAAGATCGTCTGGTACCGACCGGGATCCTCGATCTGCTTCTCGATGTAGGGCGGGAGCGGTGGCAGCCCGACCTCGGCGAGCCGGGTGTGAAGATCAACGTCACCCGGATCGAGCCAAACGATGCGGCGCCCGTCGCCGAGATCCTCGCCCATCGCGATGTCGAGGCCCCCGACGGAGACCACATGCCCGGGAGCAAGCTTTTTGCTCGGACGGGCAAGCGCCTCCCACGAACCATCGGATCGCTCTTCGAGAAGCAGAATCTCTGCGGCACCACCGGTCCGGCGGCGGACGGGAATACGGGCCGGCAGCACCTTCGTGTCGTTGACCACGACCAGGTCCCCCGCACGGAGCAGGGAGGGCAGGTCGGCGATGGTGTGATGCTCGACCGAGTCGCCACGATCCACGAGGAGACGAGCGGCATCTCGGGGCTCGATCGGCTCCTGAGCAATCCGCTCGGAGGGCAGGTGGTACTCGATGTCGGCGAGCTTCTCCGGCCGGTCGGTCACGAAGCAGAGGGTACGGGACCGCTTGCGAAACACAGCCGGTTGCACGGTGGACGCATCCGCAGTTCTCGCCGAAGAGGCCTGTGCGAGCGGTTACGTGCTGCTGTCGAAGAGACCGGGCGGTGGGTCGGAGTCGGCTGGTTCGGCAACCGTCGGCGGAGGCGTCATGCCCAGATGGGCGTACGCGGCCGGAGTGGCGACACGGCCCCTCGGCGTCCGCATCAGCAGGCCCTGCTGGATCAGATAGGGCTCGTAGACATCCTCCACCGTCTCGGTCGGTTCACTGATCGAGATTGCGAGCGTCGAGAGGCCGACGGGGCCGCCGCCGAACCGTTTGCAGACACTCTCGACGACTGCTCGGCTCGCCTTGTCGAGACCGAGCTCATCGACACCGAAGAAGGCGAGACCGTCCGACGCGACCCGAGCGTCGACGTGGCCGTCCCGCTCGACATCGGCATAGTCACGGACCTGTCGGAGGAGTCGATTTGCGATCCGAGGTGTACCTCTCGAACGTCGGGCGATCTCGAAGGCGCCACCCTCGTCGATATCGACCCCGAGGATCCCGGCGGCCCGCATCGCGATCGACTGGAGATCAGCGACCTCGTAGTAGTCGAGGCGGGCGACCAGCCCGAACCGGTCACGGAGCGGCCCGGTGATCAAGCCGGTCCGAGTCGTGGCACCCACGAGCGTGAACCTCGCCAGATCGAGCGGAATCGACCGCGCTGCCGGACCCTTCCCGAGCACGACATCGATTCGGAAATCTTCCATTGCGGGATACAGCACCTCCTCCACGGGACGAGGGAGGCGGTGGATCTCGTCGATGAACAGCACGTCGCCGTCCTCGAGTTTGGACAGGATCGAGGCCAGATCGCCAGCCCGCTCGAGCGCCGGTCCGGAGGTGATCTGCAGGTTGGTTCCCATTTCGGCGGCGATGATGTTGGCCAGTGTCGTCTTTCCCAGGCCAGGGGGACCGGCGAAGAGCAGATGGTCGGCTGCCTCGCGCCGGCGAGCAGCGGCTCCGAGCATGACGCCGAGGTGACCTTTCAGTTCCTGCTGCCCGACGAATTCGGTGAGCGTGCGGGGCCGAAGGCCCGGCTCGTCGAGCAGCACGGCCACGTCGTCTGGTTCTTCGGAAGGAGAGAGCAGCTCTTCGCGGGCCACGATGAATCCCTAGCAGACCATCGAGCTCAGACGCCGGACGCCAGCCGGCGCAATGCGTCTTTGAGGAGATCACTGGTCTCACCATCGGCCGGCAGGTCGACCAGGACAGCGTGAATCTCGTCGGCGGCATAGCCCAGGCCTTCGAGGGCAGTGCGGACATCAGCGCGCGCGCCCGTCCCCGACACCGCCGGCCCACCGTCGGTCGCACGCACGACGCTGTCGATATCGGGGAGATCGAGTTTCGACTTCAACTCCATCACGAGACGAGCCGCAGTCTTCTTCCCGACACCGGGCACGAGGCACAGCGAGGCGATGTCGTCCTCGGCGACCGCTCGTCTCAGTGCATCGGGACCGTGCACCGACAAGATGGCGAGGCCGAGCGCAGGACCGACCCCGTGCGCAGAGATGAGCGATTCGAAGACGCGGCGTTCGTGGATGGTGGCGAAGCCGTACAGCGTCTCGCTGTCTTCACGAACGGCGTGCACGATATGGACGAAGACGTCGGCGTCGACCTCTCCGATCGACATTGCCGTCGATGGAGTGACCGACACCCGGTAGCCGACCCCGGCCACTTCGATCAGCAGTTCCCCGTCGGGGCCGCGGTCGAGCAGTCGCCCTCGGAGCGAACCGATCATGCGGACACTCCCGACACTCGGGCCCGTGCAGAACGACCGGGAACGTGAGCCAGATGACAGAGTGCAACAGCGGCAGCATCGGCGGCATCGGCCGGCGACAGACGTTTGGGCAACCCGAGAAGGGTCTGGACCATCTGACCGACCTCGTGCTTGCCGGCCGCGCCGTACCCGGCAACGGCTTGCTTGATCTCGTTGGGCGAATACTCGGCAACATCGCACTCGGCCACAACCGCTTCGGCCATGACGATCCCGCACGCCATCCCGACCCCCATCGCAGTACTGACGTTCTGCTGGAACAGGACACGCTCGATCGCCACCACCTGAGGCCGGAGGTCGGCGATCAGCAAGCGAACCTCGCATTGGAGTTCGGCGAGGCGCTGGGGCAGATCGACGCCTGGATCCGTTCGGATCACACCTGCGGCAACAGCACGAGGCGAACGCCCATGTTCGATGCAGCCGTAGCCGCACCGCGAGAGACCCGGGTCGATCCCAAGAACGAACACATGTACGACTCTATCCGACCATCAAGAATCGGTGGTGGCAGCCGATGAACAAGCGTGACCATGTCGCAACACACTCCGGCCGTTGCCCTGCACGGCGTTTTCAAGTCGTTCAACGACAAACCAGCGCTCTGCGATCTCACCGTGGTTGCACCACAGGGCAACATCACGGTCCTCCTCGGCCCGAACGGCGCCGGCAAGACGACGGCGATCCGATGCATCACCGGAGCGATGAGCCCTGATCACGGTTCGATTCGCGCCCTGGGGTTCGACCCCGACATCGACGGTGAAGCCGTACGCCGCGAATGCGGTGTGGTGTCGGCCAAACCGGCGCTCTACGACCGGCTCAGCGGTTGGGACAACCTCGTGTATGCCGCCGAACTCCACGGCGTCGACAAGGCGAACATCACTGCTCGGGTAATGGCCTCGGCCGAACGGTTCGGCATCGAGCACGCCCTCGACGAGCAGGTCGGCGGCTACTCCACCGGCATGAAGACACGACTTGCGCTGGCCCGCTCGGTGCTGCACGAGCCGCGCCTGTTGCTGTTCGACGAGCCGACCTCGGGCCTCGATCCCGAGTCGGCCCAAGCCGTGCTCGGATTGATCCGAGAAATGACCGCCGACGGCCACACGGTCGTGATGTGCACCCATCACCTCGTCGAGGCAGAAGGTCTTGCCGACCACATTGTGGTGCTCGATGCGGGCACCGACCTCGTCGCAGGTGCGCCAGCCGACCTGGTCCGACAGTACTGGCCGGAAGACTCGGTGCTCATCGCCGTCGAACACGATCCCGCCTCCGTTGCGCCATTCGAGGACCTCGCGGAGCTCCCCGGCGTTCGGCGGATCGAACCCTTGAGCGAAGGCGGCCGGGACCCGGAGGCCAGGGTGGTGCTCGACCACCCGGCGGTCACCCCGGATGTCGTGGCAGCCCTGATCACAACCGGCTGCCGCATCCGCAAGATCATCCCTCACGAGCCCTCGCTCGAGGAGCTCTACTTCGCAGTCCGCCGATCGACCCGCGACCTCTCGGAGGGTGAAGCGGCGGCAGCTCACACCGGGTCCGACCGGGAGAAGGTGGCCCGATGAACTGGCACCGAACGTTCACCGTGGCCCGCACCGACGTCAAGCAGTTGGTCCTGGCCAAGGACTTCTGGATGCCGATGGGCATTCTCGGCAGCATCTTCTTCGTGGTGGTGCCGCTGGTGCTGCTGCTGTCGATCGCCAGTCTTGGTGACAATCCAGCAGTCCAGAACGTGGCCGAGACCCTCGAGGTTCTTCCACCCCAAGCACAGGAGCAGATCCAGGGAGATACCCCGCAGGGGCGAACCTCCTATGCCCTTGCGGTGTTCCTCTTTGCGCCGATGGCCGTTGTCGTTCCCCTCACGATCTCGACAGCGGTCGGCGCCGCATCCCTGGTCGGTGAACGAGAGCGGGGCACCGGCGAATTCCTCGCCCACTCCCCCGCCAGCACGAGTGAGATCTACCTCGGAAAACTGATGGCATCGCTCGTCCCCGGCTACTTCACGACGATGGTCGGCTTCACGGCCTACTCGTTGATCGTGAACCTGATCGTTGGCCCGGAGGTCGGTGGTTGGTTCTTCCCGACCCAGCAATGGTGGCTACTGATGTTGTGGGTCCTCCCCGGCTTTTTGCTGATCGGACTGTCGCTCGTGCTCCGTCTCTCAGGCAAGGTGAAGTCGACAGCCGCTGCCCAGCAGGCATCGGGACTCATCACCCTGCCGTTGATCGCAATCTCGTATGCCCAGGCGTCGGGAGCGCTCTACGGGACGACGACCACAACCGTCATGATCGGTGCGATCGCCTGGAGCATCGGCATCGTCTCGACGTGGCGCGGTATGCGGGGAGTCAAACGTCAGCGCCTCCTCGGCGTGGCCGACGGGGTCTGACACCGGATCCGATCACCGGTCGACCCCCGGTGAGACAGGATCAGGCTGAGGCTTCGTCCATCAGTTCGTCGGCAACATCCATGTTGCCGTGGACATCTTGGACGTCGTCGAGGTCATCGAGCAGGTCCATCAACTTCAGTAGTTGCTTGACCGCCCCGACATCGGTCACCTCGACTGTCGATGTCGGCAGCATCGCCAGATCGGCGGATTCCACGGCAATACCCGCTGCCTCGAGCGCCTCCCTGACCACGGGAAGCTCCGATGGCGGGGTGGTGACTCGCCACATCTCGCCTTCGTCGATGATGTCTTCGGCGCCGGCGTCGAGAGCAGCGAGCATCACCTCGTCCTCGTCGACCGAGGTCGGCACGAGCACAACGCCCTTGCGTTCGAACTGCCACGACACAGCACCGGGTTCGGCGAGCGACCCACCGTTTTTCGACAGCGTGGAACGAACGTCACCCGATGTGCGGTTGCGGTTGTCGGTGAGACATTCGATGAGGAGTGCGATGCCACCGGGCGCATACCCCTCATAGGTGATCGTCTCGTAGTTGACCCCCTCCAGTTCGCCGGTGCCCCGCTTGACCGCCCGCTCGATCGTGTCGAGCGGTACCGAGTTGTCGCGCGCCTTCTGGAACATCGTTCGCAAGGTGGGGTTGGAATCGGGGTCGCCACCACCGGTCCGCGCTGCCACCTCGACCTGTTTGATCAGTTTTGCGAAGAGCTTCCCCCGCTTGACGTCGGCAGCGCCCTTCTTGTGCTTGATGGTTGCCCACTTGGAATGACCACTCATGTGGGACGTCCTCCTCGACTCAATCCGGCGCTAGTCCGTGATCAGACCGGCGTCGCTCAACCACTGCCTGTGCAGCCGGGCATCACCCGCCAACTCTGGGTGGAATGACGCCACCGTAACGCCCTCGTGACGGCACAGGACGGGTTGACCATCGACCTCGGCGAGAACCTCCACCGCATCGCCGATGCGTTCCACGATCGGAGCCCGAATGAAGATGCCGTGGAACGGCGCGTCGAGGCCGACGATGTCGAGGTCGGTCTCGAAGCTGGCGAGCTGGCGCCCGTACCCGTTGCGACGCGCAGCAAGCGGCAGTGCCTTGAGGCAGTGCTGATCGGCACGGCCGTCGAGAATCTCGTCGGCGAGAAGAATCAATCCCGCGCAGGTACCGAGGACGGGGAGTCGATCGTCGTGAATCCGACTGCGGAGGGGTTCGAGCAATCCGAACCGCTCCAGCAGCATCGACATGGTGGTCGATTCGCCGCCGGGAAGGACGAGCGCGTCGACACAGGCCAGCTGCTCGGCAGTCCGCACCTCGACCGCGTCGATCCCGAGCGACCGCAGAACCGCACTGTGCGCCGCGAACGCCCCCTGCAGGGCGAGGACGCCGACGGTGCGACTCACCAACCCCGCTCGGCGAGCTTCGTCTCGAGCGTGGCGATCTCGAGGCCTCTCATGGCATCGCCGAGACCGGTCGAGACTTTCACGAGAATGTCCGGGTCCTGATAGTGCGTTGCAGCCTCGACGATGGCCGCCGCCATCTTCGCTGGCTCATCGGACTTGAAGATGCCCGAACCGACGAACACCGCCTGCGCACCGAGTTGCATGACAAGCGATGCGTCGGCAGGCGTCGACAGGCCCCCGGCACAAAACAGCGGGACGGGCAGTTCGCCAGTCTCGGCAATCTCCTGCACGAGCGGCAACGGGGCCCGAAGTTGCTTGGCCCACTCGAACAACTCCGCTTCGTCAGCCTGACCGATCTTCTTGATGTCTCCGACGATCGAACGAATGTGACGGACCGCTTCGACGACGTTGCCGGTCCCGGCCTCACCCTTCGAGCGGATCATGCATGCACCCTCGCTGATGCGACGGAGCGCTTCGCCGAGGTTCGTTGCCCCACACACGAACGGGACGTCGAACGCCCACTTGTCGATGTGGTGGGTTTCGTCGGCCGGGGTGAGCACCTCGGACTCGTCGATGTAATCGACATCGAGTGCCTGCAGGATCTGCGCCTCGGCGAAGTGACCGATGCGAGCCTTGGCCATCACCGGGATCGACACCGTTGCCTGGATGCCACTGATCATCTCGGGGTCGGACATGCGGGACACGCCACCGTCCTTGCGGATGTCGGAGGGCACGCGTTCCAGCGCCATCACGGCCACGGCACCGGCATCTTCAGCGACGCGGGCCTGTTCAGGGTTGACGACATCCATGATGACGCCACCCTTGAGCATCTCAGCGAGGCCCCGCTTGACGAGGGGGCTACCAGTTGCACGATTCGTCTCGGTCATACCCGAAACTCTATCCGGCGCCCCCGGCCACGAGACCGACGATCTCGGCCTCCACCTCGAAGCGATAGGTCCCCTTCGGCACAAGGGTCAACCAGGTCGTTCCTGGTTCGAGCACGACCTCCACCCCGTTGCGATCGAAGAACGAATACGGCTCCTCTGCCGACTCGCGCTTCCAGGTCCCCTCCCACCGTCGGCCGTCGATCAACACGTTGACAACACCGGTTCCGGTGGTGACCGCATCGACCGACTGGGCATCGTCGGCGTTGGTGACGTAGTCGACCTGCATCACCACGACGTTGGTGGCGGTGAGCGGTACTCCATCGCGAGTGACGTGGACAGCACCGTCCTGCACGCGGACGTACCCGAGGACGCCGTGATGGACGAAGCTCACGACGTCACGACCCTCGATGGTCACCCCGGTGCCATCGATGCTCGCTGAACGGGTGTCGGATTCGTTGGTGCGAAAAGCCAGTATCGGCATGGCAGCACCGGCAGCCTCGGCGAAATCCGCACCGACGAGGACCGCATCGGTGAAGAGATTGTCGGGCGCCGAGTAGTCGCCGTCGCGGTAGTGGTAGGTCTCGGAGTCGTCGTTGACGACAGGCACGACGCCACCGTCGCGTGAAAGGTCGCGGATCTCGCTGAGAACCGAAATGTTGGCGCCGGAGAAGACGAGGATCGGCGAGCCGAGATTGCGCATGAGATCGACATCGGTGGTTCGAGCCGAGCGCACCGGGCCGACCAGTGGAGGAAGGTCGGAGTGAAAAATCGCAGCGAAGCGTGTCGCTCGGTCTTCGATCCGCTCCTCGATCACGATGTCGGCGGAGTCGATGCCGATCAGCGCTGCGACACTCCGATCATCGTTGTTGGAAATCTTCACGACGACTGCAGGGGTGGACGCAAGCGATGCATCAGCCGGAAGCCCGGTGAGGGTGGCCTTGGGACCAGGATCGATGCGAGGTGGTGGTTCTGCCGACTCCGTCGGCTCATCAGCGTTCGCAGGTCGGTCCTCCCCGGCGGATTGCTCGAGCCCCGGGGCATCGTCACCTTGGGCTTGCTCGTCGACAGCACCGTCGTCCTCGGCTCCACACGACGCCACGGCGAGGGCGAGGGCCATCGACACCAGGACGAAACGTTGCCGATGCCGGGCCACCGTCACAGTTCCCGCAGCGCATCGACCCGTTCAGCGAGATCGGGCTGAACGGGATCGGTTCCGCTTCCGATCATCCACAGGTGATCAGAGGCCGCCCGATGCGTCACGCGAGCACTTTCCAACGCCTTGGAGAACGCAGAGGCGAGTGCAGGTGGATACCTGGTCACTCCCACTGCATCGAAATCGGCGATCACGAACCGGCGACCGTCGAGCAATCGTGCACGGATGCGGCCACCGAGCGGGCCGAGCAGGCTGCCGACCGATGCGAGCACGGTCCCGGAGAACACACCGGAGCCGAACATCGAGAGCTGACGAGCGACGACTGCTTCGAGTTCGAGCCGATCGAGCCGATCGAGCAAACCCTGGGTGACGACGAGACGGGTGTCGTCGGAGCGACCGACGACCGCAGCATCCACGGCCGACGTCTTCGCGAGGTACAAGGATGGTTCGTTGATGCCATGACTGGCGCAGATCGACTCGACCAGGCTCTCGAGGCGCGGCGCCACACCGTCGTCGAGTTGCTCGGCGGCGAGCGACGAGAGCACACGGTTGGTGGCCGTTCGCTGCACCAACACCAGGGTGAGGGCAGCCAACCCGACAGCGGCGGCGAGCGCCACGACCAGGTCGACGGAAACGAGCACAAGCAGGACCACGATCCCCACGAGAACGGCGGGGATCGACGCGATCGCGGGGGCAGACACAGAGGGCATCAGGCGACCTTTCGCTCGGTCAGGGACTCGGCTCAGAACTCGACGGAAACGGTGCCGCGCGATTCGTCGTCGGCTTCGAAGTACTCGCGCTCGGTAAAGCGCAGCGCTCCGGCAATCACCACCGCCGGGAAGGTCTCGATCGCCGTGTTGTACTTCAGCACCTGGTCGTTGTAGTGCTGGCGGGCGTAGGCGATACGACCCTCGGTGCCGGTGAGTTCTTCCTGCAACTCGAGGAAGTTCTGGTTCGCCTTCAGTTCCGGGTACGCCTCGCTGACCGCGAACAACTGACGCAGGGCACCGCTGAGAATGTTCTCGTTGGCGGCGGACTCCTGGGGCCCCGAAGCAGAGGTTGCCGCATTGCGGGCGTCGATGACTGCCTCGAGCGTCTCCCGTTCGTGATCCGCGTATCCCTTGACGGTCTCGACCAGGTTGGGGATCAGATCCCAACGGCGCTTCAGTTGCACATCGATCTGCGCCCATGCGTTCTCGATACGGTTTCGGAGCTTGACGAGGTTGTTGTAGAGGCTGATCACCCAGACGACCAGCAACAACACGACGCCGAGCAGAACCAGGAAGATGATCATGTTGGGTACGACCTCCGAATGGCGGTGATCACCGCGGCGACCATCACTGTACCGAACCGGAACGCTCGGGAAGCCCGCAGTCAGACGGCTGCGTGGGCAATGAGACGCTCGTAGCGGGCCAAGTACACCTCGGCCAGCCGCGCCATCGAGAACTCCTCTGCTCGCTTGAGGCCCGAGTCGATCAGTCGCTCCCGTTGCGCTGCATCGTTCAACGCGACTCGAATCGCGTCGGCGAGCGAGCGAGCGTCGTTCGGTGGCACCAACAGGGCGTCACGTCCGTGGCGAGCCACGTTGGCGTAGCCCGGAATGTCTCCGGCCACCACCGCAGTGCCCGCCGCCATGGCCTCGAGAAGCACGATGCCGAACGATTCGCCGTGCAACGAGGGGGCACAGAACACGTCGGCGCCCTGCAGACGGGCAACTTTCTCGCTCTCGCTGATCGTTCCCAACCATTCGAGTCGGCTGTCGCCTGCGTAGCGCTGTTTGAGTTCGGCGGTCTCGTGGCCGTCCCCGGCGATCCACAGACGGGTGTCGGATGGGAGGTCGACCATGGCATCGAGCAATACCCGAAGCCCTTTGCGGGGTTCGTGGCGGCCGAGGAAGAGGATCGTCGGGCCGGTGGTGGGGTGCGGCTGCCCTGCCGAGAAGCGGGCGAGTTCCACCCCGTTGAACACGAGATCGTACGTGCCGCCGAGAGCTTCCTCCGCCATCTTTCGGGCGTCTTCGGACACCGCCACCCGGTCGTCGAGTCGACCGGCGAGAAACCGCACTCCACGCTGCATGAGGTCGTAGGCGAGGCTGCCGCCGGCTGCATGGAAGGTTCCGATGATCGGCGCGGGCCGCAAGAGCAGCGCGGTGTGATTCGGTCCCGGCGAGAGCGGCTCGTGGATGTGTATGACGTCGAAGTCCTCGTCGCGCATGGCTCGCACGGCGCGTAGTTGGGCGGCTGGGTCTGGCGCGATCGGTGCGATCGACCCGTTCGCAGCGGTCGGAAGGCTGTTGCCGAGTGGCGTGACGCCTGCGTCAGGCGGTGGCCCGTCACACGGGGCGAGTACCCGCACGCGCTCGCCGTGCCGGCGCAGCGCACGGGCGAGGCCGAGGACCTGCATCTGCACCCCGCCGGGCACGGTGAGGCTGTACGGACAGATGATCCCGATGCGCATCGCCTATCTCCCCCCGCCCAGGCCTTGCAGATGCTCGGGAATCTCGCGACCGAGCGCCTCGTAGTCGCTCGGCCAGTTGGGGTTCAGCAGATGCCATTGTTCGGGTGCCTGCCGAATCAACATCTCGAAGTCGTCGGCGATCATCTGCGTGACGCGCTGCACATCGTCGCGCAGTCGACCCGTTCGTTCGATCTGGAGGGGACGCCCGCACAGACCGTGCCGCGCACTGCTGCGCCAGTAGACCGCAGAGGGCATCAGGGGTACCCCTGTGCGAAGTGCCAAGGTTGCGGGCCCAGCCGGAAGGGTCGTTTTCTCTCCGAAGAACGTGACAGGAACACCGGTCCCCTGCAGGTCCCGATCGCACAGCAAACACACCAGGTGGCCCTGTTTCAGTGCGGCAAGGATCTGCTTGAAGGCGTTCGGACCAAGCGGATGGATCTCCATTCCGAGCGATTCGCGCAGACCGACGAACCAATCGAACAACTCCGGAGGTTGCAGCGGCTCGACGATCGCAGTCACCTTCACATCGATCACCCGAGCGAGCCAGAATGCAGCCCACTCCCAGGTTCCGAGGTGCGGAAGAGCGAGGATCGCCCCGCCCTTGCCCGGACCACAGTGTTTCTCGATCGTATCGACGCCGTCATAGGAGAAGCCCCGGTCGAGTTCCTCGACCCCGACGGCGGGGAGGCGGAAACTCTCGACGTAGTACCGGCTGTACCACTCGAAGGTCTCGGCGATCTTTCGACGCTTCTCAGCCGATCCCAACTCGCGTCCGTAGACCCGCTCGAGGTTGCGCCCGACGATCGTGCCTGCATCACCGGCGAGCATCCCCGCACCGAAGCCTCCCAGTCGCGCAGCTGCCGTGGCAACGCCGTCCGGGACACGGCGGGCGAGGAAGGCACCCGCCTTGTACGCACCGACACCGACCATCGCGATCAGGAAGAGTTCGCCGAATCGATCAGTTCTGGCGAGCGGCCCTGCGGGCCTGCATGCGCTGTCGCCATTGCGGCTCCGAGGCGCGCTGACGACGAGGGATTCGACGCTGTCTGCTCGGCGGGACGGGCGCATCGACCGATGCCTGCTTCCAGACCTTTGCGAATCGTTGGGCGGCAGTGATCGTGGTGAGTACCAGCATGACCCACAGGGTCGGGATGAGCAGTTCGGGGAACAACAGGGCGAAGGCGAGCACGATGACCCGCTCGGCGCGTTCCATGATCCCGCCCTTGGCGTCCCACCCCAGCGACTCGGCTTTGGCCCGCTGGTACGAGATGAACATGGCAAGGCCCATGATGGCGACGGGCAACATCATGATGCGACCTGGCTCGTTGCTGGCCAGATACCACGCAACGCCGCCGAAGAGCATGCCGTCGGTCAGGCGATCGGAGACCGAGTCGAAGTAGGCGCCGCGCTTGGACCCGGTACCGGCGGCCCGAGCAACTGCACCGTCGAGCGCGTCGGGAATACCGGTGAGCAGCAGGAACAGGAACCCGAGACGGAGGTACCCCGCACCGATGGTGACGGCGGCGACGCAGCTCATGACGATGCCGATGATGGTGATGACGTTGGGCGTGATGCCCGTCTTGACGAGACTGCGACCGATGGGCACGAGCCCTCTGTCGACCTGTTCGCGCAGGTTGCCGTCGAACATGAGACAACTCCCGGGTGGGGTACCGAGCCATGCTAGCAGCCAACCCGGCACGTCCCCGAGTACGGCGCGCGGACTCGGCACGGCTCGACACTCCCGACCCGAGCGAGTGGATCAGGACTGGTAACTCGTCCAGTCCTCGGGGTTCTTCTCGACGAACTGGTCGATGATCTCGCCATCGACGCCGTCGACCATCACAAGGCCCCGACTCTCGGGGACCGCCTCGTTGCTGTAGAGCAGGATCCGCCAGGTCGGCCTGCTGCGCAGACCTCGCCAGCCGAGCTGAGCAGACGCATGGCCAGCGGGAAAGCCAACCGCCTCGGCCGCCGCACCGAGCGCATGTTCTTCGTCGAATGCAAGATCCCATGCCCCCTGCCCGTGGTACAGCGCGATGACGATCAGCACCACGCCGGCGACGGCGACGCCCCGGTTGACCAAGACTGCCTGGTCGCCGGCTGCCCACCAGAGCACCAGGCAACCGAGTCCGACCAACGTGTAGAGCACCGCCGGAATCCTGCGGCGACTGTTGTTGGGAAAGAGGTACGGCGCCGTGACTTGCGACGGATCGAGGTCAGCCGGCAGCTCGTCGCGGATGTCGCCCTCGTCGATCTCAGCCATGCGGTCAGGTTATGCGGGCCAGGCGTCGGAGAGACGTCGCCAGGAGTCACCGAGCGACTCGGGCAAGACCCGGGTATTGGCAACGGTGGTCATGAAGTTCGTGTCACCACCCCAGCGCGGAAGCACGTGCACGTGCAGGTGGTCGGGCACGCCGGCACCTGCCCCCCGCCCGAGGTTGAGCCCGACATTGATGCCCTCGGGCTCGTACGCCGTCTGCACTGCGTGCGTTGCACACCGCACGCCGGTCCAGAGCTCGGTGTACTCATCGTCGGTGAGGCCGTCGAGCGACGCCACCCCACGCTGCGGAAGCACCATCAGGTGACCATTCGTATAGGGAAACGCATTGAGCAGGGCAAAGCAGGTTTCGCCGGTCCAGAGCACGTAGCGCTCGTCGTCGGGGAGATCGGATCGGAAGATCGCCTCGAAAAGGGTCAGGCCCTCGGATCGGGAGGAGGATCGCTCGTCCTCCGGACGATCGGCACCTTCGATGTAGCGAAGACGCCAACCGGCCCAGAGCTGTTCGAGGCTCACGCCATCACCGCTTCTCGTCCACCTCGACCCGGAGTGCTTCGACGAATGCGGCGACCGTCACATCACGCTCCGGGGTGTCCTCACCGCGACGATTGACGCCGACCGTGCCGTTGGCGACATCGTCGTCGCCGACCACAAGGACGTAGGGCACCTTCTCGACCTTGCCGTTGCGAACCCGTTTGCCAAGCGGTTCGACAGCACCGACGGTGTCAACCCGAAAGCCGGCCTCACGCATGTCGGCCACGAGGCCGTCGGCATAGGGCTGATGGACGTCGGCCACCGGCAGCACGCGCACCTGCGTCGGCGCAAGCCAAGCCGGGAACGCGCCGGCGTAGTGCTCGATCAGCACACCGAAGAATCGCTCGATCGAACCCATCAACGCACGATGGATCATGACGGGCCGTTTGCGGCTGCCATCACTGGCCACGTATTCGAGATCGAAACGCTCCGGCAAATTGAAGTCCAGCTGAATCGTCGACAGCTGCCAGGCGCGGCCGATTGCATCTTTCACATCGACGTCGATCTTGGGGCCGTAGAACGCTCCGCCTCCCTCGTCGACGACGTAGTCCAGACCCTGTTTCTCGAGTGCGGCGCGCAAGCCGTCGGTTGCCTCGTCCCACAGGGCGTCGTCACCGACCGACTTCACCGGCGGGCGAGTCGAGAGCTTTGCCTGGAAGTCGTCGAAGCCGAACGCCCGCAGGACCGACAGGACGAAGTCGAGCAGCGAGGCCAATTCGCTCTGGATGGCTTCCTGGGTGGTGAAGATGTGGCTGTCGTCCTGTGTGAACCCTCGGCTGCGCATGAGACCGTGGACTGCACCCGACAACTCATAGCGGTACACCGCCCCCAACTCGAACATCCGGAGCGGAAGTTCGCGATAGCTCCGCTGCCGCGAGCGGTAGATCATGACGTGGAACGGGCAGTTCATCGGCTTCGGGTAGTAGGTCGCGCCATCCATCTCCATGGGCGGGTACATGCCGTCGGCGTAGAAGTCGAGGTGACCGGAGGTCTCCCACAGCACCGACTTCGCGATGTGAGGGGAGACGACGAACTCGTAGCCACCGTGCTCGTGACGATCGCGGGAGTAGTCCTCCATGATCTTCCGGATCAGTGCCCCTTTGGGATGCCACACGGCGAGGCCGGGGCCGAGCTCATCGGGCCAGCTGACGAGATCGAGTTCGGCGGCGAGGCGGCGATGATCACGCTTCTCCGCCTCGGCCAACATCTGCAGATGGGCCTTGAGTGCCTTCTTCGAATCCCACGCGGTGCCGTAGATGCGTTGCAGCATCGGACGGGTGACATCGCCTCGCCAGTAGGCCCCCGCAACCGACTGCAGTTTGAAATACGCGAGTCGACCGGTCGACGGAACGTGGGGACCGGTGCACATGTCGCGGAATGCCCCCTCCTCACCCACCGGGCCATTGCTGTAGTAGCTGATCGAGTCGCCTCCGCCGATCTCGCCCGAATCCTCCCCACTGGCCGCGCCGCTGATCACCCGCTCGATGATCTCGGCCTTGTACGGCTCGTCGGCAAAGAAGGCGGCCGCCTCCGATGCAGGCAGCTCGTGACGCACGAAGGCTTGGTCGGCGGCAACGATCTCGGTCATCCGAGCCTCGATGTGCTCGAGGTCGTCCTCGCTGAGCGTCTTGCCGTCCGGCAACTCGACGTCGTAGTAGAACCCGAACTCGATCGGCGGGCCGATCGCCAGCTGCGCTCCCGGGTAGAGATCGAGGATCGCCTGCGCCATCACATGGGCGGTCGAATGGCGAATGGTGCGCAGACCACGCTCACTCGAGGAGGTCACGATCTCCACGGCGGCGCCGTCGGTGAGTGGAACGTTCACGTCGACCTCGAGGCCGTCGACCACACCGATGATCGCATCGGAAGCAAGTCGAGGTCCGATCGATTCGGCAAGGGTCAACGTCGTCGCACCGGCCGGGAGTTCGCGGCGGGAGCCGTCGGGCAGCACTACGGAGATCACATCGGACATGAGGACCCAGACTACCGGCGCGCCCCACGACCGGCGGCGGTTCTTCCGTCGTGATCAGAGCGCCACGCCGATGAGCGCAGCAGCCTGGTCCACACCCCCACCCTCGGCAGCGGCACGATCGATGGCGCTGATGGCGGTCGGCACGTCGAGGTCGTTGTCGAGTGCGGCACGAACCGCAGCGAGCGCCGCCTCACCCTTGCCCGCCGACCGCCACCGTGCGAGCCGAGCCTCGGCTTCGGGCAGCAGGGTGTCGGTCCAATTCCACGGGCGTCGATAGTGATGGATCGAAAGCGCCAGTCGGATTGCGGCAGGCTCGTACCGCTCCCGCAACTCGTGCACGAAGATCAAATTCCCGTCCGACTTGGACATCTTGCGACCGTTGCAGTGCACCATCGCTTGGTGGAGCCAATGGCGCACGAAGGTCGTTCCGGTCGCCGCCTCGCACTGCACGCGAACCGACTCGTGGTGGGGGTACAGCAGATCGATCCCTCCGCCATGAAGGTCGATGGTGGGCCCGAGTTCGCGCAGCGCGATCGCCGAGCACTCCACATGCCAGCCAGGGCGTCCCGTCCCCCAGCGAGCGTCCCACGACGGTTCGCCGGCCACTGACGGCTGCCACAGCACGAAGTCGAGTGGATTGCGCTTCCGAGGATCGTCGGGCTCTTCGCCCCACGCACCGAGGATCTCATGCATCCGTTCGAAGCCGACACCGGCGAGTGCACCGAAGTCGGCAGGGGTGCTGGTGTCGAAGAAGACGGTGCCGTCGACCTGGTACGCCACCCCGCGGGTGAGCAGCGTGTCGATCAGGCCACGAATGTTCGGGATGGCTCCACTTGCCCGAGGTTCGGACCAGGGTGCAAGGCAATTGAGTGCTGCCATGTCGTCACCGAAGCGGGCCGTCTCACCGAATGCCAGATCGAGATAGTGGACATCACGCGACGCTGCGGCTCGAAGCATGTCGTCGTCGACGTCGGTGATGTTGCGCACGTAGCGAACCTGGTGACCAAGATCGATAAGCCGCCGCTGCACCACGTCGTAGGTGAGATACGTGGCTGCGTGCCCGAGATGGGTGGCGTCGTAGGGCGTGATGCCACACACGTACATCGTGACGATCGGACCCGGGTCGAAGTCGACGATCTCACCCCGCCCGGTGTCGTACAGCCGCATCGTGTGGACGGTACCCGTCAGCCCGTAACGTGCAGTGACACGAGTGGGTCGAACCAGCCGATCCCATCCTCAGGAGACGAAAGCACCGTGGGCATTCTCGACGGCAAGAAGATCCTCATCACCGGCGTGCTCACCGACGCCAGTCTTGCGTTCGGCGTTGCAAAGCTGGCGCAGGAGGAGGGGGCCGAGATCATCTTGACCGGTGCGGGCCGCGGCCTACGCCTCACCCAACGCACGGCGCGCAAGCTGCCGTCGGAGCCGGCGGTGTACGAGTTCGACGTCACCGATCCCGATCACGTGCCGGCGCTCAACGAAGCTCTCGCCTCGACGTGGGGTCGGGTCGACGGTGCCCTGCACGCCATCGGCTTTGCTCCGGAGGCGTGCCTCGGAGAGGATTTCATGGGCGCAACGTGGGACGACGTCAAGGTTGCGATCGAGATATCGGCCTACTCGCTCAAGACCCTCGCCGAGACCGTGGCGCCGCTGATGGCAGATGGCGGCTCGATCGTCGGTCTCGATTTCGATGCCACGACTGCGTGGCCCGCCTACAACTGGATGGGAGTCGCCAAGGCTGCGCTCGAATCCTGCAACCGCTACCTCGCCCGCGAGTTGGGGCCGCAGGGCATCCGTTGCAATCTGGTCGCCGCCGGTCCGGTCAAGACGATGGCGGCCAAGTCGATTCCCGGGTTCCAAGCGTTCGAGGACGTGTGGGACGACCGTGCGCCGCTGGGCTGGAACGTCGAGGACTCCTCTGCGGTGGCCCGCTCGACCGTCGCGCTGCTTTCGGACTGGTTCCCGGCGACCACCGGATCGATGGTCCACGTCGACGGTGGCTTCCACGCAGTCGGGGTCTGATGCTGTTGCCATGACGCCCGCCACCCCGGGCGTTCAGTAACAAAGCCCCCGGTTGGAGCCGAGCGGCGCCGCCCTCGGGGAACTGTGGCGACCGTGGGCGTCAGGCATCGACCGGAGTCGTTCGAGCGCCGCCGTCGGTTTCATCCGTGATATCGCCGACGAGTGCCTCGAGGACGTCTTCGAGGGTCACCATCCCGAGAAGCTGTCCCTCGTTGGTGCGCACCAGTGCCATATGGCGACGAAGACCACGCATCAATCGCATGAGGTCTCGAACCGAATGGTCGGGCGTGACGATGAGCATGCGTCGAACCATCTCGAGCGGCACAGGGTCACCTCGCTCGCCGGCCCCGAACCGCAACAGGTCCTTGCTGTGCACGAACCCGACGACATCGTCGGGGTTGACACCGGTGACGGGGATACGGCTGTGGCCGACCCGAGCAACGAGCGCCTCGATCTCGGCCACCGAGGTCGAACGAGGGACGGTGACGAGGCGCCGGCGAGGCACCATGATCGATCCGGCGGTCCGAGCCCGGAAATCGAGCGCACCCGCCAAAAGCTCGTGCTCCTCTGCTTCGAGTTTGCCCTCCTCCACCGCACCCTCGATGACGCGATGGAATTCGTTGACCGTGAGCGCAGTGTTGAGTTCGTCAGCCGGTTCCATTCCCAGCAACCGCGTGATGCCGTTCGACACCCAGGTCAGGAACCAGACGACCGGTCGAAATACCGTCACGTAGGCGTTGTGGACTGGTGCAAGCAGTCGAGCCGACCGCTCCGGCATTGCGATCGCGATGTTCTTCGGCACCATTTCGCCGATCACCATGTGGATGACGACGACAACGGTGAACGCAAGCAGGAATGCCAGGGTGTGGGTCACCCCTGACGGCAGGTCGAAGACGCCGCCGATCGCATCATCGAGAAGATGCTCCAGTGTCGGCTCGGCGACATACCCAAGGCCGAGCGACGACATGGTGATGCTGAGCTGCGCACCGGCAAGCTGCGGTTGGAGATCACGGATCGACTCGAGTGCGAGCACCGCCCGCCTGTCGGTTCCGTCCTCGGCCATCGGCTCGAGCCGGGTCACCCGGCTGGCCAGAAGCGCGAATTCGACCGCGACGAAGAAGGCGTTGGCTGCGAGCAGCCCAAGCGCAGCGAGCATGAACCAGCCGGTCATTTCGGAGCCACCAGACGAACGGTGGCGACACGCAGACGGTCCATGGCAACGACCTCGAGCCGCCACCCATCGACCTGCACCATCTCCCCGGGGACGGGGATATGGCCCAGCCGATCGAGCACCAAGCCGGCCAGCGTCTCGTACTCCCCCTCGGGCATGTCGAATCCCGTAGCGGCCTCGACCTCATCGGGATGCAACGACCCGGGAACCACCGTCGAGCCGACGGCCTCGACCCGCGTCAGCATCGTCGGGGGCGCGTCGTACTCGTCGTCGATCTCGCCGACGATCTCCTCAAGCACGTCCTCCAGCGTGATGATGCCGGCGGTGCCGCCGTGCTCGTCGACCACGACGGCGAGTTGCTGGCCACCTTCCCGAAGATCGACGAGGAGTTCGTCGAGATCACGCGACTCCGGGATTGCCACAACCGGCGCCATCAGGTCGGTGACCGCGGTGTCGGGACGCGCATCGACCGGCACCGCATGCACCGCTTTCACATGAACCACGCCGAGCACATCGTCGAGATCCTCACCAACGACCGGGAACCGGCTGTGACCGGTGTCCGCTGCAACGGTGACGAGGTCGTGCACGGTCGCAATCGAGTCGATCGCCACCACGCGGGTCCGCGGGATCATCGCGTCGTCGGCCGACTTGTCGGCGAGCCGGATCGACCGAGTCAACAACTCGACCTCACCGGCATCGAGCGTGCCTTCCTCACCACTCGACCGAATGAGGTGTTCGAGTTCTCCACGGTCGGGCGTGGCTTCGAGTTCGTCCGCCGGTTCCACGCCGACTTTCCGGGTGAGTCGATTGGCCATCTCGTCGAGCAGTGCCACGAGTGGTCGAGCCAGAACGCCGTACACGGCAGTCGGTCGAGCGAGTGCGAAGGACGTCTCGACCGGCTTCGTCGTCGCAATCGACTTGGGAACGAGTTCCCCGAACACCATTTGCACCACAGTTGCGACGACGAGCGCAATGGCGATCGACACCCCGGTCGACGACGCACCGAACGTGTCGGCGAGGTACGGCTCGATGACCTGTGCAATGGCCGGTTCGGCGAGTGCGCCAAGCGCAAGCGACGTGATCGTGATGCCGAGCTGCGCTCCCGACAGGTGGTACGACAGCCGAGCGAGGAGCCGCTGGACCTGCGCAGCCCGCGCGCTGCCCTGACCGGCTCGGTCGTCGACCCGCGCGCGATCGACCGCTACGAGTGCGAACTCGGCGGCGACGAAACCAGCGTTTGCGACCACGAGGCCGAGCGCAGCCAAGAGCCGAAGGGCGGTGTCGATCAGAAGCCCCCAACCGTTTCGTGCATGGAAGAAATCTACCCCTACGGTGAACGGATGCCCGTCGATTCGCCACCCGGCCCGGACACAGAGCGGCACTATCCTCGACCGGGCGCAGGCGTCGATCCCGATCGCTCGCTGTGGTGGTTGGGACGGATCTGGCCGATCGTCATGGTCCAGAAGTGGACGTTCCTCGCATCGATCGGCGCCGGAATGATCGGTATCGCCGCCCAAGTCGCCGTTCCGGTCATGCTCGGTGCCGGCATCGATGCTGTCGCCGAGGGAACGTCACCCACGACCTTCGTGGTCGTTCTGGCGATCCTGGCGGTGATCCGCTTCGTCTTCGGTTTCGCCTACCGCTTCGGGCTGTTCCGCTCGGCGCTCCGGATCGAGAACGATCTGCGAAACCTGATGTACGAGCGCCTCACGGAGCTCTCGTTCGATTTCTGGGACCGAACACAGAGCGGTCAGGTCATCAGCCGAGCCAACACCGACATTCGTTCGATCCAACTCCTGTTCGCCTTCGGTCCCCTCGTCGCCATGCAAGTCGTGATGTTCGTCTTCGCCGTCATCGTCATGGTCCTCGTCGACATCCCACTCACCCTCGTGGCGATCGCCCCACTGCCGTTCGTCTACTGGGTCGGCGTTCGGCTCAGGAACAAGATCTTCCCGCTGCAATGGGTCGTCACCGCCCGGCAGGCGGAGTTGGCCACGATCGTCGACGAGAACATTCAGGGCATTCGCGTGGTCAAGGCCTTCAATCAGGAGTCGACGCAGGTCCAGCACCTGGCCCGCAGCGCTCGCCGGCTGCGCTGGGCAGGCACGGCGGTCGTCGACACCCGCGCCCGACACGCGCCAGGGATGGAGTCCATCCCCCGCCTCGGCCTCGCGCTGGTGTTGCTCTATGGCGGCCTGCAAGCGATCGAAGGCTCGATCGCGATCGGCGACCTCGTTGCGTTCAGTACCTATGTCGTCTTGTTGTCGACGCCGTTTCGCATGCTGGGCTTCATCCTCATCCAGTGGCAGCGAGCGGGAGCGGCGGCGCTGCGCGTGTTCGACATCCTCGACGAGCAGCCATCGATCGTGTCACCGCCCGACGCAACGGGCCTCCCGAAACCGGTGGGGCGGATCGAGTTCGACAATGTCCGCTTCGCCTACCCGACGGGAGAGGGCGAGACGGTCCTCGACGGCTTCACCGCAACCATCGAACCGGGAGAATCGGTGGCGATCGTCGGCGCCACCGGGAGCGGGAAATCGACACTCGCCCGGTTGATCCCGCGCTTCTACGACGTCGACGACGGTGCTGTGCGAGTCGACGGCCATGACGTCCGGAGCCTCGATCTGCGCGATCTTCGCGCCGCTGTCGCCACTGTCACCGACGACCCGTTCCTGTTCGCAGCCAGTATTCACGACAACGTGGCGTTCGCCCGGCCCGATGCCCCCGATCACGAAGTGCACGCTGCCATCGCCGACGCCGCAGCCGGAGAGTTCGTCGCCGAGCTGCGCGATGGCGCAGCAACCGAGGTCGGCGAGCGAGGACTCACACTTTCCGGCGGCCAGCGGCAGCGGCTGGCGATCGCCCGCACCCTCCTCGCAGACCCGACCGTGCTGATCCTCGACGATGCCACCAGCGCGATCGACGTCACCGTCGAGGAACGGATCCATCAGGCGCTCGAAACACGACGAGCCGACCGCACGACCATCCTGATCGCTCATCGACTGTCGACGATCGCGCTCGCTGATCGCGTGATCCTGCTCGACCAGGGTCGGGTTGCGGCCACCGGCACCCACGACGAGCTGCTGGCCACCAACCCGCGCTACGCCGCGATCCTTGCCGATGGCTCGGTGGAACCCGCCGAGGAGACCGCCTGATGTTCTCCATGGGCGGCGGTACCGGCGGACCGATGGGGGGCCCGTCGTCGATGGCGTCGAACGCTGCCGCCGGTCTGCCGGCAGCGGACGTTCCCGGCGAGCTTCGCCGCCGCGTCGAAGACGTCCTCGAGCACGAACCCGAACATCACGTGCCTCACGTCGACTGGCGGGTTGATGGGTGGGATCGCGAGCCGTTCTCGCTTCCCCGGTTCCTGCGCCCTCACCGGTGGCGACTCCTGGCGGCGATCTCTCTCGTCCTCATCGAAACCATTGCCCTGCAGTTGGGACCGATCCTGACCCAGATCGGCATCGACGACGGTGTCCGTCGAGGTGATCGAGGCGTGGTCGTCACCGTGGCACTCGTCTATGTCGGTGCCGTCGTCGTGGCGGCCGGACTTGGGTGGGCACGGGTCTCGTTCACCGGCCGCCTCGGCGAGTCACTCAACGAGCAGCTGCGACTGCGCGTGTTCGGCCACATGCAGCGCCAGGGACTCGACTGGTACACCGACGAGAAGGCCGGTGTCCTTCTCACCCGAATGACGTCTGACATCGAGGCACTGTCCGTTCTCTTCCAGGAGGGCATCGTCAACCTGCTCGTGCAGATCTTCACCCTTGCGGTGATCACCGTCGCCCTGTTCGTCTACGACCCGCTCCTCGCCATCGTCACACTGGCCGTCACGCTGCCACCGACGCTTGCGTTGAGTCTCTGGTTCCGGAACGTCTCGTCGGTCGGTTATCTGCGGGTGCGGGATCGCATCGCCGATCTCCTTTCCCACCTGCAGGAGTCGTTGGCCGGTATCCGGGTCATCGCCGCCCACAACCGACGAGCCCGCAACCTCGTGGACCACCGCCGAGAGGTGGGTCGCCATCGCGACGCCCAGATCGCCACCAGTCGCGCCAACTCGACCTACGCCCCGGGTACCGAAATGATCGGGATCGGCACCCAGGCAACGCTGCTTGCGGTTGGCGGCGCAATGACAGCGAGCGGCCGCATCACCGTCGGCGAGATGGCAGCATTCCTGCTGTTCCTCGCCTCGTTCTTTGCACCGATCCAAACACTGGTGCAGCTCTACAACAGCTACCAGCAGGGTGGCGCTGCGATCGTGAAGCTGCGCGAGTTGCTCAGCACCGAGCCCTCGATCGTCGAGAAACCCGACGCCATCGATCTCCCACCCATCCAGGGAGCACTCGAACTCGACCGTGTGACGTTCTCCTACGAACCCGGTCGACCGGTGCTCCACGACGTGTCACTGACAATCGCGCCGGGCGAGACCGTTGCGTTCGTCGGCGAAACCGGATCGGGCAAGTCGACCATTGCAAAACTGCTCACCCGCTTCTACGACCCCGACCAGGGCGCGGTCCGTATCGATGGGCACGATCTGCGCGACGTCTCGATCGCAAGTCTCCGACGCCAACTCGGTGTCGTGCCGCAGGAGCCGTTCCTGTTCGCCGGTGTCGTGCGGGACAACGTCGCCTTCGCCCGGCCCGACGCCGACGCCGACGAACTCCTCGCCGCCCTCGCTGCGGTTGGTATCGACGATGTCATCGATCGGCTGGGTGGGCTCGACGCGCCGGTCCATGAACGCGGCGCATCCCTCTCGGCAGGCGAACGGCAACTGTTGGCGCTCGCCCGCGCCTTCGTCGCCCGACCCCGGGTACTGATTCTCGACGAGGCCACCAGCAACCTCGACCTCCACTCCGAAACCCGAGTCGAGGCGGCACTGGACGTGCTGCTGGAAGGTCGCACTGCGATCATCATCGCTCATCGTCTGGCCACGGCCCGCCGCGCCGATCGCATCGCAGTGGTCGACGACGGTCGAATCGTCGAGTTGGGAACACACGCCGAACTCGTCGCCCGTGGAGATCGGTATGCAGCGCTGTTCGAGACCTGGGTCCGACACGGGGGTGCCGCGTGAACGAACCGGTGCTCGAGATGGTGGGCGTGCACCGAACCACCGACGGCAACCAGATCCTTCGAGGCGTCGACTGGACCGTAAGGGCCGGCGAGCGGTGGATCGTGCTGGGAAGCAACGGCTGCGGGAAGACGACCCTGATCCGAATCGCGTCGATGTGGCTGCATCCGTCGCGCGGCGACATCCGGCTCCTTGGCCATGACCTCGGCCGGACTGATGTGCGAAGGCTCCGCATCCGTGTCGGGTATGCGAGTGCAGCGATGGCGAACGAGCTTCGGCCCCGATTGACCGCGCACGACGTCGTCGTCACCGCTCGCAACGGTGCCCTCGAACCGTGGTGGCACGAGTACTCCGCCACCGACCATGCTGAGGCGGACGCGGCGCTCGAACGGATCGGGGCGCTCGATCTTCGCGACCGTACGTTCGGTGTCTTGTCGTCGGGAGAGCGGCAGCGAGTGCTGCTTGCCCGGGCGTTGTCGGTCGACCCTGGATTGATCCTGCTCGATGAACCGACGGCGGCACTCGATCTGGCCGGTCGGGAGGAGCTCGTCCGTTCGCTCACCGACCTGGCCACCGATCCGGCGGTGGCGCCGATCGCGTTGGTGACCCATCACGTGGAGGAGATCCCCGACGGTTTCACCCACGTGTTGATGCTGCGCCAAGGGGCGGTCACCGCAGCGGGCCGGATCGACGACGTGCTCACGGCCGACAACCTCTCCCATTGTTTCGATCTCGACGTCAGCCTCGAACGTCGAGAGGGTCGATGGTTCGCCTGGGCTCGTTGATCACCCCATCGGCTCGGGCGGTGAGGCGATCACCAGCACGACTCCTGAGGTCACCTCGAGCCGCACCGGATCATCGACGACGGTGTTGGCGATTCCGCGCGCCTCGAAGGCGGACAGCACGTCCCGCTCCAACGGGAACGCAACACCGTCGGTGGAGACCGTCGCCGATCCCCCGACAGGCTGGATGGCGAGGTGACTTCCGACCTCGAGGTGCAGCTCCAGGCTTCCCCGCACGATCCAGACACGGTGATCTCCGATCGTTGCGCTCACCCGCATGGGTTCGAGCCGGGGTGAAGCGAGGACGGCAAGGTTGGCAATTTGGTGATCGAGCCGTCCCCCATCACGAGCGACAACGTGAACATCGGTCACCCCCAGCCGTCTGGCTGCGGCCAGGCCCAGTTCGAGATCGCTCTCGTCCTTGTCCATGGGGTGGCGCTCGACGACCACACCGCTTCTCTCGGCCGCTGCGAGCACCGCTGGGTCGACGGAATCCATGTCGCCGACGACACAGTCGGGACGCCAACCCCTGTCCATGACCGGGTGGAGGCCCCGATCCACGGCGACGACGACGGCGGGACGGACCGAAAAGTGACTCAGGCTTTGGGCATCGGCGGACGCCACGACGAGACCTCGACGTTCGGTGTTCTCCATCGCTCGGGACTGTAGGTCGCCACAATGAGGCCGTCGTCGACGAGCACCCAACCTTGCGCAGCCTCGTCGTCCTCCTACAGGTAGAGCGCCGGGTCGACGGCAACGCCATCGACCCGGATTTCGAAATGGAGATGCGAGCCGGTCGACCAGCCGGTGTTGCCGACCCAACCGATCAGATCTCCGCCGGCGACCTCCTCGCCGGCGGTCATATTCATCTCGCTCATATGGGCATACAGCGTGGTGAAGCCGCCGCCGTGAGAGACGACGACAGTGTTGCCGTAGCCGGTCCGCCAATCGGCGGACAGGACGACACCGCCCGCCGCAGCCACGATCGGATCCCCGGTGTTCCCGCTGAAGTCGATCCCGTAGTGGTTGCGGACGGTGCCGAAGATCGGATGAACCCGCTCGCCGAACGGACTCGTGACGACGCCGGTGACCGGTCGATGCGTGAGGGAGAACGTACCATCGGTCCCCGTCCCGTCGGCCCCCTGGTTGGCCGCCGCTTCCGCCTCGGCTGCCCGACGAGCCGCTTCCTGTGCAAGTCGGAGCGCTTCGGCTTCCTGGCGAGCCTGTTCCTCTGCGAGTCGACGGGCCTCCTCTTCGAGCCGTCGGATCTCCTCGGCGATCTCGCGATCAGCGGCTTCGATCTCGTCGCTGATGGTCTGCCACTCCGCCACCCGGTCCTGTACCTCGGCACGAAGGCGCTCCGCCTCTTCTCGCGTGGCTTCGAGGTCGGCGAGGCGGTCGTTCAGTTCTCGACGTTCGGCCTCGGCTTCGGCGAGGGCCAGCTGGGCATTGGCCTCGGCGGCCTCTTGCTCGGCGATTGCTGTCCGAAGCTGATCGACGAGGTCGTACTCGTTGCCGACGAGTTGTTCGAGAAGCGAGCGACGGATGGTGGACTCGAGGAGGTCGGCAGTGTCGAGTTCGTCTCGGGCGGCTGCCTCACCGCCGACGAAGGCATCGACGGCTCGTTCACGAAGACGAAGGCGGATCACGGCGATCTGCTCATCGAGCAGCCCGGCTCGCTCGACGGCGGCCTCAGCAGAATCCTCGGCAGCCTGGATGGCGCTGACCGCAGCCCTGACCTTGGACTCCTGCAGCGCAATGTGACGATCGATGGCGGCGAGCGCCTCGACGAGTTCTCGATCTTCCGCGGCCAGGGCGTCGATGGCGGCGGCCGCTTCGGCAGCGTCTCGCCGGGCGTCCTCGCGAGCGTCGCGCAGGTCGTCGACGGAGTCTTGGGCGACCGCAGCCGGTACCACGGCACCGCCGAGTGCGAGCGCCGTCACGGCACCGAGCAAGCGAAGGCGGCGGGAAGCACAGAACACAGCCCTCGAATCGTAACCGAAATGCAATAGTTCTCCCCGTCAGGGGGTGTGGCACCATTGCGGGCCATGCCCCTCGCCCAGTACGACCGTGAGGCCTTCACCCACGACGGCATCACCCACGACGTCTTTCATCGCGGCACGGGTCCGTGTGTCCTCGTCGCGCCCGAGATCCCCGGGATCACACCGACCGTCGCCTCGTTCGCCGACGAGATCGCCGCCGCCGGAATGTCGGTGGCGATCGCGTCGTTGTTCGGCACACCCGGTGCGCCGTCGACGCCTCGGCGGGCGATGCGGGTCATCGCCAAGGCGTGTGTGAGTCGGGAATTCCACGTGCTGGCAACCCAGGACTCCTCCCCCGCCACCGACTGGCTGCGAGCACTTGCCCGCGATCTCCACGCTCGCCATGGCGGTCCCGGCGTCGGCTTCGTCGGGATGTGTTTCACCGGCGGTTTCGGCCTCGCCATGCTTCTCGACGACACCGTGATTGCACCGGTTCTCAGCCAGCCGTCGCTGCCATTCGCCTTCGGGGCCTCGCGCCGGCGTTCATCGGGCCTCGACGACAGCGAGCTCGCAGCTGTCGCCGAGAAGGTCGAAGCGGGATGCGCAGTCCTCGGGTTCCGCTACAGCCTGGACCCTCTCGTGCCCGCCGAGCGGTTCGAGACCCTCCGAGCGGTGCTCGGCCCGAATTTCATTGGCGAGGACCTGCCGGCCGATTCGAAACAGCAGCACAGTGTGCTCACCGAACACCTCGCCCCGAGCGCGCTGGCCACGACCCTCGCCTTCCTCGCTCGTCGTCTGGAGGTGGCACCGGATTAGGCACCGAGGAGCAAAAACAGTCCGAGCACGGTGTAGAGGACCATCACGCCGAGCATCGGGTATTGCGAGCGCACTGCGAGTGCATGGTTCCACCGGCTGATCGCCACGTCGTGGGCAGCGGCAACGGCGAGGACATGTCCGACCGCGATGCCAAGGGTCTGCACCCAGGCGATCACATCGGGTGACACCACCGTCCAGTCGATGGCGTACTCGGCAGTTCCGAACAGGTCCCACCCTCGACCGAACGGATCGCTGATGCGGATGAACATTCGCTGACCGTCGAGCACCAACAAACTGAAATAGTGAGCGACGGCGTACGCCGCAGCGATCGGCACGAGCGTTGGTCCGAACAGGCGGCTGAGTTCGGCTGGCTCCTCGCCCGTGATCGTCGCCATCGCCGAGGTCGCGATCGAGTACGCCATTGCGACCAAGCCGATCACCACCACGAGCCCGAGTGTGCTGGCCAGGGTCCGGGCCCAGCCGATCTGGTCGCCTCCGATGTCGAGCCACAGGGAGGACCGAGTGAATCCGTCGAAGGTGGTCGAGCCGAGCACCACGAGCACGAACGGAACGGTGCCGGGAACAACGGGTAGGCGACTCAAACCACTCAGGGGAAGGCGACAGCGAAGCTGCCCCGAACCGTCTCGGAACAGCGGCGCCATGGCACCCAGTTTCGCGAACAACACGGCAAAGCCATCCGCACGGCGCACCCACCCACGGCCCTTGACCGCCGCACCCGCAAGCATCACGCCGGAATAGACGGAGAGGAACAGCGCAATGGCTCGCGGGCTGTCGGTGCTGTGGTAGGCCAACTCGAACCAGAGGTAGGCGAAGATTGCTGCGACGGCGGGCCACAATGTCGCTTCGCCGTCGGCCTCGACCGGTGCCAGCTCCTCCCCACGGACCTTCGCCCACACCCAGGCCGCCGAGTCGGCGATCGTCGGATATGGATTGAAGGCCCGCCACACGTCTCCGACCAGCACAGCGACCAGTTGCAGGCCGACCCAGAACCAGATGAGAAACGCATCGCCGGCGATGTTGACGGCTCCATTGGGGTTTCCCCGCCAACCTGCGTACAGGACGATGCCGAGGAGGAAGACGCCGACGAGCTTCGCCGCCACGCCCAGCATTCGGATGCCGGATCGCCGCAGGTCGACAAGGACCCGCCCGGTCGCGGCAGCCGCGAGACGCGGCTGTGACCAGAACGCCCCGAGGGCGACGAACGATGACGCCACCGAGAATCCGGCCGCCCACGCCAACTGCCATGCTGGCAGCGGCAGGTCGCTCCGGCCACCGATGCCGTGCGCAGTTGCCGGCTCGGCTCCCGCCAGCACAAGGATCGCGAGCCCAACTCCCGCGGCGAGACGTGCCCGTCGATTCATGACACCGTGAGCTCGATCAGGACTCGACCCGACATCTCGAATTCGATCTCGAAGCGTCCCGGAATCAACGCCTCGAACCGCACGTCGGCCTCAGTCCCAGGGTCCAGATACAGGTCGTACCCGTGGACATGGATCTGCTCGTCGAATGCGCCGACACTGCGAACCACCACAGTGTCGCCGAGTGAGACCATCTCTCGGCGAGCTCCGCCGACGAGTGCCCCTCCCTCGAACTCGAGGACAATGGTCGTACCCCCGTCGTTCGAGTCGTTGTCGAGTTCGCTCCCACCGCCACCGCAGGCAGCGAGAAGGACGAGCATCGACACGACGACAGCTCGAGTGCCGATCATCATCCGCCCCTCACCGTGGTCACGGCTTCGATCGGTGCACCGTCACCGTCGACGTAGACCATGTGGTCGTTGGTGTACGCCACAATCCGAATCTCGACCTCCCCGTCGGGCAGGACGGGGATGTGAGTGGCCGTGCCGTAGAGCCGACCGAGTTTCTGGCCATTGACAACGATGTGCAGATGGCCTTCACCGGGCACGTGGGCACCTGATGCGTTGCGCCCCGACAACACCATCCCGTCGAGCGTGACAAACGCGTTGTACCCCGACACAGGGTCGGGCTCGACGGTGAGTGCCAGCGTCGGCGCAGCGCCGTCGAAACGGATCGGTTCGGGATCGCCATGACGGTGATCGTCGTGGGCGTGTGGCGGCACCGTGAACGTGGTCGTCGCAACGACCGGCTTGCCGTCGACTGCGTAGGGACGCTCGTCGCTCGCCATCAACTCGACCATCACCTCGACCTCACCCTCGGTCACACCACCGACATAGATGGCATCGTTGTAGAAGCGAAGCATCGGCTCACCATCGATGGAAAGCCGGAAATGTCCTGAGCCGTCGACATCTGCGCCACTCGGGGCGCCAGCGACGACAACGAAGTGCGTTGTTTCGACGAAGACGTTGATCCCGCCGGCTGGATCGGCGGTGACGTCCAGACCGATCGTCGGTGCGACGGCGCCATCGACCGCATCCGGATCAGGCTCGTCGACGACCACCGACTCCTCTGCGGCACTGTCGGGTTGATCGTGCTCGGCGCCGCCGTCGTGAGCGTCACCGCTTGCGCCAAGCATCTCCTCGGCGAGAGTCGTGGGGTCGTCGCCGCCGCAGGACGACGCAGCGATGCACAGCGCAAGCAGCACCACGAGTTGTGGCCACGCGCGATTAGTCATGAGTTCTTCTCCTCGTTCGTTCGTGTTGGTTGATTCAGACGTCAAACAACACGGGCCGGGGGGCCACGACGGCCGACGTCGGCCGGAACGAAAACAGCTGCCGCAGCGACTGCGACCGGGGTGCGAAGGCGTGAGCGTGGTGTCGACGTCGTCGGTACCCGACCGAGACGCAACGCCACCAGCCGCAATCGACAACCGATCGAGCGAGCACAGACATCGACCGACACGACCATGCGACGCACGAGCAGGCCCGTGACAAGTCCGCTGAGGAGACCCAGGCCTCCTGCAACTGCGTCGGACGCGTCGGTGGACGACGCCACATCACCGAGCCAGACCATCGTTGTCACGACGACGACCGGAATCGCGGCGATGCCGGTCATCATCGCCCCAGTGCGCTGAGGCGGTCTGCAGGGGGGCTGTGCCATTGGGCCAAGCGTACCGACCCGACCGTCTCACGAACGGGTCGAAGGTCCTACCCCAGCGCCTGTTGGACAGCCACTGCGGGTGCGGGGGGAAGCGCTGCGATCGCGGTGCGGGCGGCGACCTCTGCATGAAACATGCGGCAGAGTGCCGGGGCAACGACGTTGTCGGGAGTGTGCACGAAAACGGTGGGCCGGCGACCATCCTGGATCCACCGGACCACCCGGTCGACCCAGGGTGCCCAGTACGGCGGGTTCGCCTCTGCGGCGGTTCGGCCGATGAACCGCACGATCGGTTGTCCGGCGGTTGCCACCGCCCGAACCGGCAGGCGCGGCTTGTTCTCCCAGGCATCGATCTCTTCGGCGGTTTCGCGGGGTCCGTCGAAGACCGGTCGACTGTCGAACATCACCCGGTTGACCCGATGCTGGTGGAGCAGATCGTTCAGGGGACGCTCGGCGTCCCCACCGGCGTGGAATGCGGCGTGACGAACCTCGACCGCCCACTCGAAACCTGCGGGCAAACCGTCGAGGAACGATGCAAGCACCGACAGGACATCGGGGCCGAAGGACGCCGGAAGCTGGATCATGAACGGGCCGAGGCGCTCCCCAAGGGGTTCCATACGATCCAGAAAGACCCGAAGCGGTTCCTTCGTGTCTCGCAACCGTCGATCGTGCGTGATCTGGCGAGGCAACTTGAATGCGAACCGAAAGTCCTCCGGTGTCGTGGCCCGCCACCGTGCGACCGCATCTGCCGTCGGCTCGGCGTAGAACGTGGTGTTGCCCTCGACCGCGTTGCACACCTGCGAGTACGGCTCGAGTTCCCTCCCCGACGGCGTGTCGGAGGGCAGATAGCGGCCGACCCAGGCCCGATTCGCCCACATCGGACACCCGACACCGAGAACGGGGACACTCACGAGTCGGGATCGGTCTCGGCTGCGATGCCCTCAGCACGACCGAAGACAGCCCGGAGGTCGTCGAGTCCGGCCGGCAGATCGATTGGTGGATCTGGTAGCTGCGTGGCCCCCCGAGCGGCCAGCAGGCGCTGCATCGACTCTTCGTCGTCACTCCACGATCGCGGATCACCCATCATGACCTCATAGAGCTCGGCTCCGTGGGGACCGGCCAGCAAGGGACCGAACGATGCACCGAGCGGGAGTTCCACATGACCTCCAGCTCCCAGTTCGTGGTCGCCGATCATCAAGAGCCCCGACAAGACGACGACGGTGTGCGGGCTGAAGTGCCCATGCCGACGGACGATCATGCCGGGGTCGTAGCGGGCGAACAGCGCAAGGTAGAGCGGTTCGACGGAGAAGGCCACCCACTTCTCCCACACATGCGCGACCGAGCCGTCGGCATTCCGCTGACTGCGAACCTGGATGTAGGGGCAGTCGGGATCATCATCGGTCATGGTCGCGAAGACCGGCTCGAGCCCAGGGACGCCAGGTGTGTCCATCGATTGGAGTCTCTCATGATGGCCGCAGCGGCCCCCGTGCCCGGGTGGGAATTTTCCCCCACCGGGTCCGGAGCGAATACCGTCGTGGGATGACGAATGCCCCTGCGCACCTCGACGACTTCCTCGTCCTCAACGAGTCCTACGCCGATCGAAGCTTTCCCTTCGACGAATGGGCGTGGCTCCGTGCGAACGATCCGATCCACTGGACCGACGCAACCGGGGTCGAGAAGTTCTGGGCGATCACCAGGCATCGGCACATCACCGAGATCTCCGCCCGCCCCGATGTCTTCTCCAGTGAGAAGGGAAACATCATCCTGTTCCCCGAGGGTCAGGAGGACGGGAACAACGATCCGGACAACGCCTTCAACCAGATGCGCGTGATCATCATGATGGATCCGCCCGACCATCGCGAGTTCCGCAAGGTGGCGAGCGGCTTCTTCACCCCGCGAGGCATCACCCGACTCGACGAGATCGTCACCGACACCGCCAAGCTGATGATCGATCGCCTCGCCGAACGAGGCGACGAAACGGTCGACTTCGTCGAAATGGTGGCGCAGCGGCACCCGCTGCGCGTGCTGTGCACCATCCTCGGCGTGCCGGAGGCGGACGAAGACCACCTGCTCCAACTCACGTCGCAACTGTTTGCCTTCGACGACCCCGACGTGGGCCGACCCGGCGAAGACCGCGAGGCCGCGTCCGCCGCACTGGCCATGGAGTTCTTCACCATGTTCAACGCGATCATCGAAGACCGCCGAGCCCACCCACGCGACGATCTCGCCACCCTGCTGGCAACTGCCACCCTCGAGAACGGTGAACCGATGGGTCTGATCGAAACCCTCGGCTACTACCTGATCGTCTTCAACGCCGGACACGACACGACGCGGCACTCGATCTCAGGAGCGATGGGCGCATTTCTCGATTTCCCCGAAGAGTTCGAACGGCTGAAGGCCGACCGTTCGCTGATGAAAACTGCGGTCGAGGAAGTCGTGCGGTACACCGCGCCGGTCAACTACATGAAACGCACGGCCCTCAGTGACTACGAGCTCGACGGCGTGACCATCGCCGAAGGTGATCGCCTGTGCATGTTCTACGGGGCAGCCAACCGAGACGAGGAGGTGTTCGACGATCCCAACCGATTCGACATCGGCCGCAACCCCAACCGGCACCTCGGTTTCGGCTGGGCCGAGCACTACTGCCTTGGAGCTCACCTCGCCAAGGCGAGCATCGCCGCCCTGCTCGAGCAGATGGTCGAACGCATCGACTCGATCGAGCCCGCCGGCGATCGCGACTTCGTGGCGGCAAGTTTTGTGCACGGCTACAAACACCTTCCGGTGAAGGTGAATTGGGCGTGATCGACAACTTCGACGGCAAGATCGCCGTGGTGACGGGGGGCGGCACGGGCATGGGCCGCGAACTCGTCCGTCAGCTCGCTCTCGCAGGCGCCGATGTCGCCTTCTGTGACATTGCCCCCGACACGATGGCCGAGACCGCAGCGATCGTCGCCGATCAGGCACCCGATTCCCGGGTCGTCACCCACCGCGTCAACGTTGCCGTCGAGTCCGATCTCGAGGCGTTCCGCGATGCGATCGTGGAGGGTTTCGGCACCGACCACATCCACGCACTGTTCAACAACGCTGGCGTTGCCGGTGGCGGTTCGATGTTCACCGTGCCCCGCGACGAGTGGGAGAACGTCTTTCGGGTCGACTGGGGTGGCGTGTATCTCGGCTGCCGAGTCTTCCTGCCACTCCTCGCAGCCGCACCGGCTGGCGCAGTGGTCAACACGAGCTCCGTCAACGGCTTCTATGCCAGTGTCGGACCCGAGCGACCACACACGGCCTACTCCGCTGCGAAGTTCGCGGTGAAGGGCTTCACCGAAGCGCTCCAGGAGGACTTCAAGGTCAATGCTCCCCACCTCAGCGCACATGTCGTGATGCCGGGACATATCGGCACCCGAATCGTCGCCAACACGATGCGCCATGCCCTCCACGAACCCGACGCCGAGATCGCCGAACTCCTCGTCGCCACCGCCGAACTGTTCGAGACGAACGCACCGATGACCGCAGAGGAAGCGGCCAGCGTGATCCTCGAAGCCGTGACGAACGGCGAGTGGCGAATCCTGGTCGGCGACGATGCAGTCGCACTCGACGAAGCAGTCCGCGCCGACCCCGAAGGTGCGTACCGGGGTGCATTCTTCACGTTGCTCGGCGATCAGCAGACCACGACAGATGCACAACGCCGACCCAGCGAGTAAAACCGAGCGCTAGCCGACGACGAGAAGAGGTTCCCATGGCCGCGGACTACAGCAAGATCCTGCTCGACGAATCCGAGATGCCCACCCAGTGGTACAACGTCATCCCGGATCTCCCGAGCCCGCCGCCACCCCCGCTTCACCCCGGAACCCACGAGCCGATCGGTCCCGACGACCTTGCGCCATTGTTCCCGATGGCACTGATCATGCAGGAGGTCTCGACCGACTCCTACATCGACATCCCCGGTGGCGTCCTCGACGTCTACAAGCTGTGGCGTCCGAGCCCGGTGTTCCGGGCTCGTCGCCTCGAACAACTGCTCGATACACCGGCTCGCATCTACTACAAGTACGAAGGTGTGAGCCCGGCAGGCTCACACAAACCCAACACCTCGGTACCCCAGGCCTTCTACAACCACCAGGAAGGCATCACGAAGCTCACCACCGAGACCGGTGCCGGCCAATGGGGCAGTTCGTTGGCCTTTGCCACCGCTCAGTACGGCATCGAGTGCGAGATCTGGCAGGTGGCAGCGTCGTACCGAGCCAAGCCCTACCGCAAAACCATGATGGAGATCTGGGGCGCAACACTGCACTCGTCACCCAGTGACGTCACCGAGTACGGGCGCTCGCTACTCGCCGAAAACCCCGACCACAACGGAAGTCTCGGTATTGCGATCTCCGAAGCCGTTGCGATGGCGGTCGAGGACCCGAACACCCGCTATGCCCTCGGCTCGGTGCTCAACCACGTGCTGCTGCACCAGACGATCATCGGCGAGGAGGCCCTGCTGCAGTTGGCCAAGGTCGGTGAGCAGCCCGATCTGCTCGTCGGATGCACCGGCGGTGGCTCGAACTTCGGTGGTCTCAGTTTCCCGTTCCTTCGCGAAAAGCTCGCCGGCAACATGAACCCGACCATTCGATGTGTCGAACCGGCAGCGTGCCCGTCGCTGAGCAAGGGCGAATACCGCTACGACTTCGGCGACACGGCAGGGATGACGCCCCTGGTCAAGATGCACACCCTCGGTCACCAATTCATCCCCGATCCGATCCACGCCGGTGGCTTGCGCTACCACGGCATGTCGCCCTTGGTCTCCCACCTCTACGAGACCGGATTGGTCGAGGCGGAAGCAATCGGCCAGACCGAGTGCTTCACCGGTGCGTTGCAGTTCGCCCGCACCGAGGGCATCGTCCCCGCCCCCGAACCCACCCATGCGATCGCTGCTGCCATCCGGGAAGCGATGCGGTGCAAGGAGTCGGGGGAAGAGAAGGTGATACTCACGGCATTGTGCGGCCACGGTCATCTCGACCTTGCCGCCTACGAGCAGTTCCTGTCCGGTGAGATGGTCGACCATGACCTCAGTGACGACGCCATCGCCGCTGCCATGGCACAGGTACCAGTCGTGGCGGAGGGCTAGCCCACCACCCTCGTGGGGGGGGGGGGGGGGGGGGGG
>JBMTIM010000008.1:0-76505 GCA_049437325.1 Acidimicrobiales bacterium | reverse complement strand
TGCCGACCCGCCGGCCACGACGAAGCGGCCACCGCGGGTGCCGCGATACTGCTGAGCATCGCGATCATAGAAGCCGACATGTGCGAGCAGGCCGGAAAGCAGTGCTTGATGCACGGCATCAGGGTGCGCAGGATTGTCGTTGAATCGCAGACCCAACTCGGTGCCGATCGTACGGAGCTGACGATGCACGTCCTGCCACTCCCGGATCCGGAGAAAATGCAGGTACTCCTCGCGACACATTCGTTTGAAGCCATTCCCCGAACGTCCGTGTCGCTCCCTCTCGAGATGTGCCCAGAGCAAAAGCCATGACAAGAAATCCGACGACTCGTCGGTGTAGCGGGCGTGGAGTTGCGCTGCTCGCTCCGCTGCTGCTCCGCTGCCGGCTCCCGTTGGCCGGATCCGCGGGTCCTGGACGGAGAGGCCAGCCACGATGATCGCGACTTCGGCACAGCATCCCTGGTCGTCGGCTTCGAGAAGCATGCGTCCGAGCTTCGGGTCAACGGGGATCGAGGCGAGTTGCCGTCCGAGTGGTGTGAGCCAGTCGTGGGTCCCAGCCCGGCTCGGGTCGACTGCATCGAGTTCCTCCAGCAAGGTGATGCCATCTCGGATCGCACGGGCATCGGGGGGATCGACGAACGGAAACGACGCTGGGTCGCCGAGCCCGAGTGACGCCATACGCAAGACGACCGATGCCAGGTTCGTCCGCTGAACTTCTGGTTCGGTGAAAGCGGGACGGTCCGAAAAGCCGGACTCGTCGAAGAGTCGGATGCAGATACCGGGCCCGAGACGGCCGCATCGACCCGCTCGCTGGTCGGCGGAGGCTTGCGAGATGTCCTCGATCGGCAAGCGCTGGACTTTGGTACGTCGGTTGAAACGGGAAATCCGTGCAGTGCCAGTGTCGACCACGGCGTGGATGCCGGGTACGGTCAGCGAGGTTTCGGCGATGTTCGTCGAGAGGATGATCCGACGCCGGTCGTGGTGTTCGAAGATGCGTTGCTGTTCAGCCGGTGAGAGACGCGCATAGAGCGGGAGGATCTCGACGTCACGCATCGCGTTGCCAAGGTGCTCCTGGATCTCGCGTATCTCCCGTTCGCCGGGGAGAAAGCAGAGGATGTCACCCGGGGTCTCGCGCAACAGCGTCCGAGCAGCCCACTCGATGCCTTCGCCCACATCGAGCGGCGTGCTGTCGGGATCATCCGGGTCACCGAGCGGCTGGTAGCGAATGTCGACCGGGTGGGTCCGGCCCGAGACCTCGATGATCGGGGCACCGCCGAAGTGACGTGAGAACTTCTCGGTGTCGATCGTCGCCGAGGTGATGACCACCTTCAGGTCGTCTCGTCGGTCGACGAGGCGGTGAAGATACCCCAACAGGAAATCGATGTTGAGCGTTCGCTCGTGGGCCTCGTCGATGATGATCGTGTCGTATCGGCGCAGGTCGGGGTCGCGCTGCAGTTCGGCCAGCAGAATCCCGTCCGTCATGGCCTTGACGAGCGTGCGATCGCTCACCTCGTCGGTGAAGCGGACGGTGTAGCCGACGAGGTCGCCGATCGTTGTCCCGAGTTCGTCGGCGACTCGTGCAGCGATCGAACGTGCGGCGAGTCGCCTCGGCTGGGTGTGGCCAATCATGGCCTCGACACCGCGCCCGAGTTCGAGACAGAACTTGGGAATCTGGGTGGACTTGCCCGACCCGGTCTCACCGGCGATCACCACCACCTGATGGCTGCGGATCGTGTCGAGGATTTCCTGCCGGCGCCCGACGATCGGAAGATCGGACGGGTAGGTGATCTTCGGCACACTCGAGCGGCGCTGCTCGACAACGTCCCGACGCATGTGAACCACGGTAGGCAAGAAATCACCCGGCCCATCGTGATCTCTCGTGTCCTTCGTCCGACAACCGACCCCCCGTTGCGTTGGGCACGCAGACGTCTCCGATTGCCGCACGCGCGTGAATCCTTCGGTCTAGGTTCCACGAGATGAGCGTGCGCATCGATGTCACCGCCCCCGATGACCCCCGAGGCGCCCACGTGGTTGCGAATGCGCCGCTTGTCGGGGTGCGTGCACTTACTGCGTGCCGGGTCACTCGGGTACACCATGTGGATGGCGATGTGACGCTCGAACAGATCACCGAACTGTGCGATCAGGTGCTCGTCGATCCGGTCGTCGATCTGCGTGTGGTCGACGGTGTCACACCCCATGAAGGCCGCGCTGTCGAGGTGGCGTTGATGCCGGGAGCGACCGACACCGACGCTCGCGAGCTTGAGCAGGCTGCACGAAACTTGGGCCTTCCCGAGATTCGAGTCGTCACAGCCCGGCGCTACGACCTTCTGGGCGAGCTCTCCGACGCCGATGTTGCGACCATCACCCGTCGCTTGCTCGCCAACGACACAATCGAGATCTGGACCGAGGGCGAGCTGCCGGCTGAGTTCGCAGGCGCGGCCGAAGCCGATGTGCGGGTCGAGGCGGTCCCGCTCGAGGGCCTGTCGGGTGACGAGTTGCTTCGACTCAGCCACGACCGTGTCCTGTCGCTCGATCTGACCGAGATGGAGGCGATTCAGCAACACTTCGCGGCCGAAGGTCGACACCCCCGCGACGCCGAGCTCGAGACGCTCGCCCAGACATGGTCCGAGCACTGTGTGCACAAGACGTTTCGGGCCATGATCGAACTCACCCACACCGCAGCTGACGGAACTGTCACCCACTCCCACCATGACGGTCTGCTCGCTGCGCTCCGGGCCGTCACCGAAGAACTCGACCCACCATGGCTTCGATCTGCGTTCGTCGACGATGCCGGCATCGTGGCATTCGACGACGAGTTCGACCTCGCGTTCAAGGTGGAGACGCACAATCACCCGTCGGCCCTCGAACCATTCGGCGGCGCCAACACGGGGGTGGGCGGCGTGGTTCGCGACGTCATCGGTGTCTCGGCCCGACCGATTGCGTGTACCGACGTGCTGTGCTTCGGGCCGTCGGACCTGCCCGACGATCGGGTACCAGAGGGCGTGCTGCACCCTCGACGGATCCGGGATGGTGTCGTGGCTGGCATCGGTGACTACGGCAACAAGCTTGGATTGCCCACGGTCAATGGCTCGGTCCTCTATGACGACGGCTACACAGCCAATCCTCTCGTGTACTGCGGTGCGCTCGGCATCCTCCCGCACGGATCTCACCCGACCGAACCACAGGTCGACGATCGGATCATCTCGCTCGGTGGCCGGGTGGGGCGTGACGGCATCCACGGCGCGACCTTTTCATCGGCGGGAATGGATGCTTCCACGGTCGACCATGTCGGATCTGCGGTCCAGATCGGCGATCCGATCACCGAGAAAGGGCTGATCGAAGTCATCTCGCGGGCCCGTGATGCCCAGCTCTATCACGCCATCACCGATTGCGGTGCCGGCGGGTTCTCGTCATCGGTCGGTGAGATGGGTGAGAAGTTGGGTGTCGACGTCGACCTGTCGGCCGTGCCACTCAAGTACCCCGGCCTCCAGCCCTGGGAGATCTGGTTGAGCGAGGCGCAGGAACGTATCGTGATCGCAGTGCCCCCGAGCAGCATCGCCGACCTCGAGGCACTGTGCGCTGCCTGGGACGTCGAGGTCACCGATCTCGGGACGTTCACCGGCTCTGCGCGTCTGGTGGTCCGCTACGGCGAGACTCCTGTGGTCGACCTTCCGATGGACTTTCTGCACGATGGGATTCCCCGACGTGAGATGCGCGCCGTCTGGGCCGACACGGCGCCGAGCACTGTGGAGGTGCCGCCCCTCGATGTGTCGCACGTGCTCCGCCTGCTGGCTCATCCCAACGTCGCCTCCAACGAGGACATCATTCGCAGATACGACCACGAGGTGCGCGGCGGGACGGTGGTGCGCCCCTACGTCGGTCCCGAGGCCGACGGACCAGCCGATGCTGCTGTGCTGAAGCCACTCGGGACGTCGGGAACCACGGCCGTCGTGCTCAGCAACGGCATTTGCCCGGCCGTCGGACAGCACGACCCGTACGCCATGGCGTTGCTCGCCATGGACGAAGCGGTCCGGAATCTGGTCGCCGTCGGGGGCGACCCCGACCAGGTCGCCGTGCTCGACAACTTCTGCTGGGGCGACCCCACCAAACCTGACCGGCTCGGCTCGCTGGTCCGAGCCGTACAGGGGTGCACCGAAGGTGCGCGCCGCTATGCGATGCCGTTCATCTCCGGCAAGGACAGCCTCTTCAACGAGTTCGACGGCAACGCGATACCGGGCACTCTGCTCATCTCGGCACTCGGGCTCGTCCCAGACCTTCGCCGTGCGATCGACTCGGCAGGCATGGTGCTCGACGATGACGTCTGGCTTGTCGGTGAGCACCAGGCGGCACTGGGCGGGTCGCTGGCGTCGGAAGCCTTCGATCTCGGCGCGACGAATGTCCCGACTCCGCTGGTGGATCCCCTCCCGCGCTATCGCGCCGTCCACGCTGCCATCGCAGCAGGTCTCGTTTCGGCAGCCCACGATTGCGCCGACGGGGGCCTTGCGGTCGCGGTGGCAGAGATGGCGATCGGCGCACGACTGGGAGTGGCCATCGATGTACCGGCTGATGGGCTCGATGCAGCCACGGCGCTGATCAACGAAGCACCCGGTCGATTGGTCCTGACGGCCAGTCCGGCAGACCGCTCGGCGGTGTCGTCGATACTTCGAGAGCACGGCCGCCGAATCGGGTCGGTGACCGCCGATGACTCCATCCACCTGGGCGAGCTGGTCGTGCCACTCGACGCTGCCGTTCTCGCCAACACGACCGGAGTCGTGGCGTGAGCCGGCCACCCGTGCTGATTCTGCATGCCTCCGGCACGAACCGGGATGACGAGGCGGCCCAAGCGATCCAACTTGCCGGTGGTCACCCGAGGATCGCACATGTCAACGAGCTGCGCAGCGGTGCCGTGCGGATCGCCGATCACGCAGCCGTGCTGTTACCGGGTGGTTTCAGCTACGGCGATGCGCTGGGGGCGGGGGGTCGTCTTGCGCTCGAGCTGCGTACGTGGTTTTCCGACGAACTCGCCCAAGCTGCCGAGAACGGGAAACCGATGCTCGGCATCTGTAACGGCTTTCAGGTGCTGGTGAAGGCAGGGCTGCTCCCCGGCCCGATGGGCGAACCACGTTCGGTGACGCTCACCGAGAACGCCGAGGGCCGCTTCGAGTGCCGTTGGGTGACCCTCCGGGTGGAGCCCGCATGCCGAAGTGGCTGGCTCGGGGCGATCGGCGGTACGACGATCCGGTGTCCGGTTGCGCACGGCGAGGGCCGTGTGGCAGTCGCCGATCCCTCCACTGCCGTGCACCTCGAGGATGGGCTGGTGGCCTTCCGATACCTGGCCGATGGGCCTCGTCCGACCTCGAACGATCCGGTCCCCGCCGGCGGTGTCTATCCGGCCAACCCGAACGGTTCGGTCAACGACATCGCCGGGATCTGCGACGACGGCGGCACCATCGTCGGGCTGATGCCTCATCCAGAGGATCACGTTTTCGATTGGCAGCGTCCTTCCGGTCCGGAGGGAGGCTCGGGACTCCCGTTGTTCGAGGCGTTCGTCGCCGGGGCCAGATGAGTCTCGATCTCGGACCGGCGCTGGCGCACCCGTTCACCGGCGTCAGCCCCGCAGCTGTTGCCGCTCTCGGGCCGCTCACCATCGGCAAAGTACGCGACATCGTCGATCTTGGTGACACGATCGCATTGATTGCAACCGACCGCCTCTCGGCCTTCGACCATGTTCTCGGGACCGTGCCGTACCGGGGTCAAGTACTCAACGAACTGGCCGTGTGGTGGTTCGAGCAGATCGCCGACCTCGTACCGTCGCATGTGGTCGAGGTCCCCGACGAGAACGTGACGATCGGCAAGAAGTGCACGACATTGCCCGTGGAAGTCGTCGTTCGAGGCCAACTGTCGGGCTCGACGTCGACTGCGTTGTGGACGTCGTACGCGGCGGGGCAACGAACCATCTATGGCATCGACTTTCCCGACGGCATGGCAAAGAATGATCCACTGCCCGAGGCGATCATCACTCCCACCACCAAAGCGGGGAGGGGCGGTCACGACGAACCGATCACCGAGTCCGAGATCGTTGCGCAGGGACTTGTCGACGACGAACTGTGGGAGCAGGTGCGCTCGGTTGCGCTGGCCGTGTTCGAACGAGGACGCCGCGTGGCGGCCGATGCCGGTCTTGTTCTCGTCGACACCAAATACGAGTTCGGTCTCGACGCCGAGGGCACGCTCACGATCATCGACGAGGTCCACACGCCAGATTCATCTCGCTTTTGGCGGGCCTCGACCGTCGACGAGCGACGAGCCGCCGGCGAGGAGCCCGAGAACCTCGACAAGGAGTACGTGCGGCTCGCCTACGTGCGAGCCGGGTTCGACCCTGCCGCCGGCGACGAGCCGTGGCCGTTGCCCGAGCAACTCGCACGCCAGACCGCCGGTGTGTACCAGGAGACATTCGCAGCGCTTACCGGTCGCACCTTCGAGCCGGCTGACTATCCCGCAGCCGAGCGTGTGAGCGCTGCTCTGCACGCCGTTGTCGCCTAACCCCAACATCAACACAACTTCGTATCCAACGCGCGCCTCACCGGCTGCGCGAGGATGCAAACTGGAGCGGGCTTCCGGGGAGGATCGGGTTCCGTGGCAGACGATCCGCGAGTAGGCGTGATCATGGGAAGTGACTCCGACTGGGACACGATGTCGCGCGCGGCGGATGTGCTCGAGCAGTTCGGAATCGCACACGAGGCCCGCGTCGTCTCGGCCCATCGATCCCCCGACTGGATGGTTGAATACGCAAGCACTGCAGAGGACAGGGGACTCGAGGCGATCATTGCGGGGGCAGGGGGAGCTGCGCACCTCCCGGGCATGGTTGCCGGCCACACGATCCTTCCGGTCGTCGGGGTGCCGATCACGAGTCGCTCGCTCAACGGGATGGACTCTTTGCTGTCGATCGTCCAGATGCCCGGCGGCGTGCCGGTTGCCACCATGGCGATCGGCGAGGCAGGGGCGATCAACGCCGGATTGTTCGTCGCTGCGATGCTCGCCCGACATGACGGCGAACTCGCGCAAGCGCTTCGTGACTTCCGAGCCGAGCGAGCGGCGCAGGTCCGATCGATCGAACTCGAACGCTGAGCCAATGCCTGCTGCACCCCTCGGTCCGGGAACCACGATCGGCATCGTCGGAGGTGGACAACTCGGCCGAATGCTCGCACAGGCGGCCCGACAGCATGGGTACGGCGTGGCGGTGTTCACCGGAGGTGGCTCGGGTTCGCCGGCCGGTGTGCTCGCCGATCGCGAGTTCTCTGGAGACTTTGCCGACCCGGACGAGGTTGCTGCGTTTCTCGCAACGGTTGACGCAGTCACGTGGGAGTTCGAGAACGTCGATCCTGCATTGGCCGATGCTGCTGAGGCAGCCGGTGTGCCGGTTCGGCCGTCCGGGTCGATCATTGCCGTTGCTCAGGATCGGGAACTCGAGAAGCGAGCCCTCACCGATCTCGGCGTGGCGGTTGCGCCCTGGCGGTCGGCGGCAACCCGCCTTGAACTCGAGGCGGCAGTCGACACGTTGGGGGCGCCGGTGATCGCCAAGACGGCGCGCTTTGGCTACGACGGCAAGGGCCAGGTCCGTATCGACGACGCTGCTGCGGTCGGTGAGACGTGGCAGACACTCGGCGGTTCCCGCCTCGTGGTCGAGTCGGTGATCTCGTTCGAGCGAGAACTCAGCGTGGTGATCGCTCGCGGAATCGATGGCGCGATGGTCGACCATGGCGCAATGGAGAACACACACGTCAACCACATCATCGACACCACAGTGGTGCCGGCCATGGTCGACGAGGCCACTGCCGAGGCCGCCCGCTCGACTGCCCGAGTGATCGCCGAAGGGCTCGGACTCGTCGGCGTGATGTGCGTCGAGTTGTTCGACACCGCCGACGGGATCGTGGTCAACGAGATCGCCCCACGACCGCACAACAGCGGTCACTGCACCATCGAAGCGGCGTCGGCCGGGCAATTCGAGCAGCAACTGCGAGCCGTCACCGGCATGCCACTCGGCGACGGATCGTGCCGTCCTGCTGCGATGGCCCAGCTCCTTGGAGATCTCTGGGATTCCGGCGAACCAGATTGGTCTGCCGTCATGGGTCAGCCCGGGGTGCACCTCCACCTGTACGGCAAGGGTGAGGCCCGGCCGGGCCGAAAGATGGGGCACCTCACCTGTGTGAGCGACGACCCGGCGCATGCACTGCAACGAGTACTCGAGGCGCGCGACGCGCTCACTGGAGGGTGATCCATGTACCCGACCGATGACCGACCCAAGGAGGAGTGCGGTGTCATCGGCATTCACGCTCCTGGCCGGGATGCTGCCCGACTTGGCTTCTTCGCGCTGTACACGCTGCAGCACCGAGGTCAGGAAGCGGCCGGCCTTGCCTCGGTCGACGATGGTGTCGCTCACATTCACAAGGGGCAAGGGCTCGTCTCTGCGGTCTTCAACGAAGAGAACCTGTCGACGTTGCGAGGCGACTTTGCCATCGGTCACACCCGGTACAGCACCACCGGTGGCTCGGGTCTTCGGAACGCACAGCCCTACATGATCGAGACGATCGACGGTCCACTCGGCATTGCCCACAATGGCAACCTGGTCAACGCCAACCTGCTTCGTCGGCAACTCCTCGAACGTGGTGTGGGTCTTCAGACATCATCGGACACCGAGGTGATGGTTCATCTGCTCACCGCTGCCGGTGGGGGGGACTGGTCCAATCGGATCAGGATGCTCATGGCGCAGGCCGAGGGTGCGTTTGCGCTCACGATCCTCACTCGCGATGCGGTCTACGGCGTTCGCGATCCTTGGGGATTCCGCCCCCTGGTGGTCGGCCGATTCGACGGCGGCCACCTGCTTGCTTCCGAGACGTGTGCGTTTTCGGCGATCGGCGCCGAACTGGTGCACGAGGTTCAACCCGGGGAGATCGTGCGACTCGACGACGGCGGGTATCACGTCGAACAGGGCGCGGTTCCGAAGAAGCGAGCGTTCTGCACGTTCGAGGAGATCTATTTCTCCCGTCCCGACTCCATCCACCACGGCAAGTTGGTGCACAGCACCCGGCAGAACCTTGGACGCGAGCTCGCACGAGAGGCCCCGGTCCAAGCCGACCTCGTCGTTCCGGTCCCGGACTCGGGAACACCGCATGCCGTGGGATTCGCGCAAGAGGCAGGGATTCCTTACACCGAGGGCCTCATCAAGAACCGATACGTCGGCCGTACCTTCATCGAGCCGACACAACGGTTGCGAGAGACCGGCGTTCGCATGAAGTTCAACCCGCTCGGCGACAACCTGCTCGGCAAACGAGTCGTCATGGTGGATGACTCGATCGTTCGGGGCACCACGTCAGGTCCCCTGGTGCAGATGCTGCGCGACGCAGGAGCGACCGAGGTGCACGTGCGCGTGGCCTGTCCGGCGATCACCGATCCCTGCTACATGGGGGTCGACATGGCGAGCCGTGACGAACTCATCGCTGGCAACCAAAGTGTCGACCAGATCTGTGAGCACATCGGTGCCGACTCGCTCGCTTTCCTGTCGATCGACGCAATGATGCGGGGCCTCGAGGCCGACACCGGATTTTGCAACGCCTGTTTCACCGGTGAGTATCCCTTCGAATCCGAGCGGTTCGTGCAACTGACCCTCAATCCCAAAGAGCAGTTCGCAAACGTGTGGGGCGACTGATGGGCGAACGGGTTCTGGTGGTCGGGAGTGGGGGACGCGAGCACGCTCTCGTGTGGGGTCTGCTGCGCTCCACGCACGTCGATCAGGTGATCGCAGCGCCGGGCAACCCGGGAATGGCAGCGGAACCCGGCTGTCTCTGCGCATCGGATACGTCGGCATCCGACATCGACGGCATTGTCGCCTTGGCTGAGCGAGAACAGGTCTCCCTCGTCGTCGTCGGCCCTGAGGATCCGCTGGTGGCAGGGCTGGTCGACCACCTGCTCGAGGCCGGTTTTGCAGCATTCGGACCCTCTGCGGCAGCCGCACGCCTCGAGGGGTCGAAGTCGCACTGCAAGGAGTTTCTCCTCGCCCACGACATTCCGACGGGCGATGCGGTCTCGTTCACCGATGCCGAGCAGGCACTCGCGTACCTCGACTCGCTCGAGCACGTGCCGGTCGTGAAGGCCGATGGACTTGCGGCCGGAAAGGGCGTGATCGTCGCCGAGACCCGCATCGAAGCAGCCGCTGCCATTCGTGAGATCATGGTCGACGGCCGGTTCGGCCGAGCTGGACGCGAGGTCCTGCTCGAGGAACGGCTCACCGGCACCGAGGTGTCTGTGCTCGCATTCTGCGATGGCGCCGACTACGCCGTGATGCCGGCCGCCCAAGACCACAAACGTCTCTTGGTCGGGGATCTGGGACCGAACACAGGTGGCATGGGTGCCTTTCACCCGTCGCCCATCGCCGACGATGCCCTCCTCCAAACGGTGGCACTCCGAGTGATCGAGCCGACACTTGCCGGTTTGGCTGCAGAAGGGCGGCCGTACACGGGTGTCCTCTATGCCGGACTGATGCTGACCGACGCAGGGCCGAAAGTGATCGAGTTCAACTGCCGGTTCGGGGATCCCGAGACCCAAGTCGTGATTCCACTCCTCGAAACCGATCTCTACGACGTCTTCATGGCGTGTGTGGAGGGCCGGCTCGGATCCCTCGATGTGGAGTGGGCCGGTCAGGCGGCTGTCACCGTCGTATCGGCATCTGGCGGGTACCCCACGTCGAGTTCTGCACCGGCGCCGATCAGCGGCCTCGAGGACGTTCCCGACGAGTGCGTTGTGTTCCATGCCGGGACCGAGCTGTGCGACGGCGTGATCCACGCCAGCGGTGGTCGCGTGCTCGCGGTGACTGCGGTGAAACCGACGCTCGCAGAGGCCGCCGAGGCTGCCCATGCGGGCATCGCCGTGATCGAGTTCGAGGGAATGCAGCATCGCTCCGACATTGCCCGTGAGACAGCGCAGGTACGAACATGACCAACTACGCAGACGCAGGCGTCGACATCGATGCCGGGAACCGAGCCGTGAAACTGATGGGCGAGGCAGTCCGATCGACCAACACGCCGGCCGTGTTGTCAGAACTCGGCGCGTTCGGCGGTCTCTTCTCGACCGACGCGCTCGGCGAGGGTGCGGTGCTGGTTGCATCGACCGACGGTGTCGGGACCAAAGTCGAGCTCGCAGCGCGGTACGGACGGTGGCACGGAGTCGGCCAGGACCTGGTGAACCACTGCGTCGACGACATCCTCGTCCAGGGCGCCCGGCCGCTCTTCTTCCTCGACTACATCGCAACCGCGAAACTCGTTCCCGAACTCGTGGCGGAGATCGTGACGGGAATGGCCGAGGCATGTCGAGCCGTGGACTGCGCGCTTCTCGGTGGCGAGACGGCCGAGATGCCAGGGGTGTACACCGACGGCTCCGTCGACATTGCGGGCACGATCGTCGGGGCGGTGCACCGCGACGCGCTCTGGCCTCGAACGGAGGCGATCGAGGTAGGTGACGTCCTGCTCGGGATGGCGAGTGACAGCCCACACACCAACGGTTATTCCCTGATCCGGCTCCTCCTCGACCGTCGCGACGACCCTTCCGACGCATTTGTCGACTGGCTGCTGACGCCACACAGGAGCTACCTGACCGATGTCGATGAGCTCCGTGCGCTCGGCGTCGAACCGAAGGCGCTCGCCCACATCACCGGCGGTGGCTTCTTCGAGAACATCCCACGGGTGCTCCCCGGCGGTGTTGCCGCCGAGATCGAACTTGGCACCTGGTCCGTTCCGACCGGCTTTCGCCAGCTTGTGGAGTGGGGTGATGTTCCCGACACCGAATCGTTCAGGACCTGGAACATGGGGATCGGTCTCATCGCTGTCATCGATGCATCCGATGTCGACGCGGCAGCAGCGGCCGGGCACCCGGTGATCGGTCGGCTGGTGGCCTCCGACAGCGGCGAGGTGACCCTGGTCGGAGATTGGCGGTGAAGGCCCGGCTGGTCGTTCTGGCGTCCGGCTCCGGGTCGAATCTTCAGGCGATCCTGGATGCATGTGCAGAGGAGCGGCTCGAGGCGGACGTCGTGCTCGTCGTGGTGAACCGTCGCTCGGCGCGCGCAGCACAGCGCGCGCAGGAAGCTGGCGTTCCCGTGGCCTACCGGCCGCTGGGACCGTTTCGTGACCAGTTCCCCGGCGACATCCGGCGAGCCCGCGAGACCTACGACGCTGCGCTGGCTCGCGAGATCGCGGAGGTGCACCCTGACCTGGTGGTGCAGGCCGGTTGGATGCATCTGTTCAGTGCTGCGTTCCTCGATCGCTTTCCAGGCATGGTCGTCAATCTTCATCCGGCGATGCCGGGGGCGTTCCCCGGCGCGCATGCGATCGATGATGCCTGGGTCGCCCACGAGCGTGACGGGCTCGACCACACCGGAGTCATGGTGCATCTGGTTCCCGACGAAGGAGTCGACAACGGGCCGGTGCTGGCGGCCCAACGGGTCGATATCGCCCATGACGACTCGCGTCGATCGCTGGAGGCAAAGGTGCACGCCGTCGAGCACGAATTGCTGGTCCAGGCGATCGGCGACTATCTCCAACGATGATGAGTGAGAACCAGCCCACCGGTGTGTCTCTCTGGATCGCAGGTGCTCGGCCGCGTACCCTTCCGGCCGCGATCGTGCCTGTCGCCGTCGGCGCCGCCGCTGCAGTCGGCCACGAGACCGACGTTGTGTGGTGGCGGGCCGCACTGGCACTCGTGGTGTCGCTTGCGCTGCAGGTCGGGGTGAATTACGCCAACGACTACTCCGACGGGATCCGTGGCACCGACGATGCCCGGCGCGTGGGCCCCCTGCGCCTTGTCGGCTCAGGCCTGGCCGAACCGGCGGCGGTCAAGCGTGCTGCAACCGTCGCCTTCGCCGTCGCGGGTGGTGCAGGGGCCGTCTTGGCCCTCGTCGTCGGTCCCGAACTGTGGGTGGTGGGAGCTGCGTGTCTGCTCGCCGGCTGGACCTACACCGGCGGACCTCGTCCGTACGGGTATCTCGGACTGGGCGAGGTGTTCGTGTTCGTGTTCTTCGGGCTGGTCGCCACGATCGGCACGACCTACGTACTGGTCGAGGAGATCACGTCGCTGTCGGCCTTTGCCAGTGTCAGTGTCGGCCTGTGGGCCACAGCGATCCTGGTGATCAACAATCTTCGGGACATCCCTGGCGACACGCAGGCCGGCAAGAACACACTGGCCGTGCGAATCGGTGCGTCTGCAACGCGGGTGGTGTACATCGCACTGCAGCTGTTGGCCCTCGCACTCGCAGTCACGACGAGCATCGTTCACGATCGCCTTGCCGGGCTGATGGTGGTATTCGGTCTGGCCTTCGTGATCCAGGCGTGCGTCGATGTGGGAAAGGGTACGTCCGGTCGAGCGCTCGTCAAGGTCTTGGGACTCACCGGTCAGGTCCAGCTGATCTCCGGCCTTGCCTTCGCCGCCGGTCTCGCCATCAGCGCTTGAGAAGGCGCACGGACCGAGTGCTCGGCGTGTCGATCAGAGAGGCTGGTTGAGTTCGACCTCGTTGCCGGACGGGTCCTCGAGAAAAGCCTGACGGCAGATTCCTGTGATCTCGCCGGTGCGGGCCGGTGCAATGCCGTGCCTTGCGAGTTCGGCCAGCGCTGCGTCGAGATCGTCGACCTGGACGGCGAAGTGCTGACCCATCGCTTCGGGTGGAGTGAAGCCGAGCAGATGAAGCTCGCCTGCGCCGTGCAGTGTCATCCACGCACCATCGAAGCCGAGATCCGGTCGTTGAACTTTGCGGAACCCGAGGGCCTCGTAGAACTCGACCGCAGGCGCAACGTCGTCGACGTTCAACGAGACGTGATGGAGGGCGCGAGCGACCATCAGGGTGTTCCTCTGGTGGCGGTGAACAGGTGGGCACCCGAGAAGACGGTCCGCTCGACGTCGACGAACCCGGCCGCTTCGAGTTGGCGTTTCAGTTCGGGCCACGCAGGAAGATAGGCGACCGACTTCGGCAGGTACCGGTACGCCCGCCCTTCGCTGAGCAGACCTCCGATCAACGGGACGACTCGGTTGAAATAGATGCTGTGACCGAACCGGAGCAGCGGGTTTTCCGGAGGGGAGGCATCGAGGAAGGCGATCCGGCCGCCCGGGCGAACCACCCGGGCCACTTCGTCGAAGAAGCCCGGCAACTCGATCAGGTTGCGCAAGGCAAAGCCGCAGGTGGCACCGTCCACTGCCGTTTCGGCCAACGGCATCGACAGGATGTCGGCGTGCAGCAGCGCTGCACCGGTCCGTGCCTCGGCGAGCATGCCCATCGACAGGTCGAGGCCGATTGCCACCATTCCTCTGCTTTCGATCTCGCGACAGAAGTCGCCGGTACCGCACGCGAGATCGATGACCACCGAACCGGGCGGGAGGGCGAGTTGCTTCATGGACGCCTTCCGCCAGCGAACATCGAGCCCGAAGGACATGATGCGGTTCACCAGGTCGTAGCGGGGTGCGATCGTGTCGAACAGCGACCGAACCTGGCGACGCTTCTGCTCACCGGACGGCAACGAATCCGGGTCGAGCGTGACGCCCTCGTCGAGGATCGGCGAGTTCGGACTCATTGAAACCACTGCTTCTGGTAGGACCGGCTCTCGGGGTGAACCAGCGCCGCAAGGATGGCAATGTCGAACAGTAGGCCGATCGGGTTCCAGCGCAGCATCTCGAAGAGGTCGACCCTGCGAATGATCTCGAGACGAATCACGAACGGCGCAAGCGCAGCAGCGACGCCGAGCAGGTAGCCCCACTTCCGAGCGTTCGCAATGCCGTACGCACCGACACCGGCTCCGATCGTCATGAGAAGCACAACCAGGTACCGCAGGGGGAGCGCTTCGATCCAGCCCTCACCGACTGAGCGGAACAACACTGCACCCACCGCAGTGATGTAGAGCAGTATCTGGGAGATGTAGAGCGTTTGGGGCTGACGGGGGTTGACGAACATTCGGTCGGTCACCGACCCATTATGCGTCCGGTGTGACGCTCAGCGTCGCCGCGGCGGATCGACCGGCTGACGACCCGCACGCAACTGCCCACAGGCGGCATCGATCTCGGTGCCGCGAGTGCGTCGTACCGTTGCGTTGGCGCCTCGGGCTTCGAGCGCAGCACGAAACGCATAGACCCGATCGAGGGGGGTCCCGCGGGTCGGGTAGCCCGGCGTCGGGTTCAGAGGAATGAGGTTGATGTGTGCTCTGAGCGAGCGGGCATAGTCGGCGAGTTCCTCGACGTCGGATGGCCGATCGTTGACACCGTCGATCAACGCCCATTCGAAGGACACTCGCCGGTTCGTTGCGGCGCGATAGCGAGCACACGCATCGGCGAGCTCGGCGAGGGGATAGCGCTTGTTGAGCGGAACGAGCGCATTGCGGTCGGTGTCGTTCGCCGAGTGGAGCGACACGGCGAGATTGACCGGCAGTGCTTCGTCGGCGAGGCGTTCGATGCCCGGGATGACGCCGACGGTCGAGATCGTGATGTGGCGGGCACCGATCCCCAGGTCGTGATTGAGTCGTTCGACCGCACGCCAGGTGCGGTCGTAGTTGGCGAAGGGTTCTCCCATGCCCATGAAGACGATGTTCGACACGCGGCGCGGGGCCGACTGGCGGCGGGCGCGAACGACCTGCTCGACGATTTCCCCTACCGACAGGTGTCGATCGAACCCCGACTGTCCGGTTGCGCAGAAGCCACACGCCATCGCACAACCGGCCTGCGACGATACGCACACGGTGGTGCGGTCGTCGTAATGCATGAGGACGGTCTCGATGTGATGGCCATCGTGGAGACGCCAGAGCCACTTCACCGTCTCGCCGTCGTCGCTGACCGACTCGTGTTCGGGGGCGAGTCCGAGCGGCAATTCTTCGGCGAGACGGGTACGGAGTGCCTTCGGCAGATTGCTCAGCTCCTCGATCTCGGGTCCTCGCTCGTGGATACCGGTCCACACCTGCTCGACCCGGTAACCGGGCTCCCCGGCAAGGAGTTGGGCGAGCTCCTCCTTGCTCGGGTCGTACCGGAGCATCGGCGCGTCCCGATGGGACCGCCCGAGGATGACGGGGCTGCTCATGGCCATTCGAGTTCGTACGCTCGATCGGTGTGGTGCCGGGAGAATCCGATGGCTGCGTAGGTGGCATTCGCCGGGTGGTTGTCGGACTCGACATAGAGCATGCCATGTTCGAGGCCTTGCTCGGCGAGCCACTCGAGCCCTGCGAGCGTCATCGGTCTCCCCAGCCCCTGGCCGTGGTGTGAAGGGTCGATGGCGATGACGTAGATCTCTCCGAGATTCGGCTCGATGTCGCGATGGATCTTGGTCCAGCAAAAGCCCACGAGGGCACCACCATCTCGGTACAGCCGGAAGCCCTCGGGGTCGAACCACGGTTCGGTCATCGTCGCTTCGACCGCTTCAGGTGTGAGCCCACCCTGCTCGGGATGCCAGTGAAATGCACGGTTGTTGACACCGATGAATTCGCCGAGATCATCGGGGGTGTAGGCGGACGTGGCGAGGCCACTCGGTTCGTTCGGGAGGGGGCAGCGAAGCTGCCAGAGATCGCGGTACTGCCGAAAGCCCAGTGCAGTGGCGACAGCATTGGCCTTTTCGTCGACATCGCGAATCCAGAGTTGCACGGGACCCCGGTCGAGGGCGGCGAGGGTCGAGACGATCTCGGCGTGGAGGTCGAGTGTGATTCGGGTTTCCGGAACCACGATGCTCCAGCGGAATGGGCCCGGCGTGGGGCCGGCAACGTCGAGAGTCACGATGTCAGGGTATCGACTGGGCGCCGTGCCAAAAGTACTTCGACACCGGTGGACGATTGGCTCCCGAAGAGATCACAGGAGGTGGGTCTTGTCGGTGACGATCGAGGCGACCCGGAGCTGACCGAGGCGGGTGCCGGCCGGGCCGCATTCGGACTGTGTGGTGCCACGTATCGCGTGTATCGTGCGGGCTTGGCCGAGCACCCCCCGCTCGGCCAGCAAGGCGACATGAGGGATCCGCCGCCCTGTGTCGCCCGCGGCCACCCCTTCGGGGGTGGCCGCAGTCCTTTTCCGGCACACTTCGAGGTGTGCGACGGGTAACGACTGTGCTGATCATTGGAGCGGTTGGTGGTATTGCAGTGCTGCTCAATGCTGCGGTCGGTGCCGGCGAGATGGAGGATGTGTTGCTCGACCGGGGCTGGCTCGGTCCTGTCGTGTTCGTCGTGGCGATGTGGGTGCTCCAGCCGATGCTGTTGCCCGGGCCTGTCTTCATGATCCCGGCGTCGCTGGTCTGGCCGGCACCGGTGGCGATTGCCCTCTCGTGGATCGGCAACATGGGGGCAAGCTTCATTGCCTTTGCATTCGCAAGATGGGTTGCTCGTGACTGGGTTCAGGAGCGGTTGAGCGATCGTTTCCGGGCGTGGGACGGTCGACTGACCCGAGGTGGTGTTCGAGAGGTCACGTTGTTTCGGGTCTTCACCGGCCAGATCACGCCTGCCGACTGGCTGCTCGGCGTCAGTTCCGTGCGGTTGACACCGTTTGTCGTCGGGACTGCGATCGGGATCATCCCGAGCGTGGTGATCGTGGTCCTGGTCGGGGCGTCGGTGGGTGACTGGCTGTTCGCCGCACCTCACCGGTGGGGAAGCGTGCTGGGGGTGATTGTGTGCGTCACCATTCTCAGCCGAGTGCGCGCCCGACGTCGCGCAGTCGGCGCTGTACGGTCGTGAGTTGACGCTCGATTTCGTGCAGGCGGCCGACCACCGGATCATCGGGATCCGTCGTCCGTCGCTCGGCGAGGTTACCGATGCGTTGGGCAGCGTCGGCGATGACAGTGGTGAGTGAAGAGATCTCGGCGGCGTCGGAGTCCATCCCGCAGTGTGCCGGAAACCCTCGGGTGAGCGACAGCCCCGCCGGTAGCGTGTAGGAGTGCTCCGCCGTATCGACCTCCGCGCGTCCAGCGCGGCACTCGAGGAGGTTCTGCCCCGTCCGACGACCCCGTCGGGCGGTCCTGTCGACGCCGTGCGCGAGATACTCGCCACGGTACGTGCCGAGGGTGACGCAGCGGTTCGTGCCTACACGGAGCGGTTCGATGGGGTGTCGCTCGACACCCTTGTCGTCGACGGGGGGAAGATCGAGGCCGCCATCGATCGGGTCGATCCCCGCGTGCGAGAAGCTCTCGAGACGGCAGCGGAACGGATCCGGGCGTATCACGAGGCGCAGATGCCAGGCGACGTCTCCGTGGAGCACCCAGGGCTCTCGGTCCGGGGTCTGCATCGGGCAGTCGAACGGGCTGCGTGCTACGTACCCGGTGGGCGGGCGCTGTACCCGTCGACGGTGCTGATGACGGCGATTCCCGCAGCGGTCGCAGGCGTCGACGAGATCGTGCTGTGCGTGCCGCCGGGCCCCGATGGAGCCGTGCCCGATGTCGTGCTGGCCGCGGCCTCGATTGCCGGCGTACACGAAGTCATCTCGGTCGGAGGAGCACAGGCGATCGCTGCGGTTGCGTATGGCACCGAGTCGATTCGGCCTGTCGATGTCATCGTTGGCCCGGGCAACGTGTTCGTGGCGTTGGCGAAGCAGGAAGTTGCCGGTCTGGTCGGTGTTCCGTCGTCGTTCGCCGGTCCGTCCGAGGTCGTGGTCGTGGCCGATGGTTCGGTCTCCGCCGACTACGCAGCGGTCGACGTGATTCTGCAGGCCGAGCACGGACCTGACGGATTGGCATGGTTCGTCACATGGAACGAGGAGTTCGCCGACGAGGTCGTGAACTCGATCGAACGGCTGGTTGCAGCAGCCCCCCGGCGCGCCGAGATCGAAGCAACGCTGCAGTCCTCGGGCGTCGCAGTGATCTGTGCCACGATCGAGCAAGCGATGGAGGTCGCCAACTTCATTGCGCCCGAACATCTCGAGTTGCAAACCGCTGATGACGAAGCGCTGCTGGCACTTGTGCGGCACGCCGGAGCCGTCTTTTGTGGCGCCTACGCGCCCGCGTCCATCGGCGACTATGCGGCGGGTCCCAGTCACGTGCTGCCCACCAGCGGTACGGCCAGGTTTGCCAGTGCCCTCACCGTGCGTGACTTCATGAAGGACCTCCATGTCGTGCGGGCCGATCGTGAAGGCTTCGAGGCGCTCGCCGAAACGGTGGAAGTGCTGGCCGGTGCCGAAGGTCTTGACGCGCACGCTGCATCGATCCGCCTTCGTCGGGGGGCGACATGGTGACTCGCCCGCAACCCCGAGCGTCGATTGCGTTGATGGCCGGTTACCACTCGCCCCAGATCGATGTGGCCGTGCGCCTGAACACCAACGAAAGTCCTGAGCCACCCCCGGCCGGATTCGCCGAGGCGGTCGCCGAGGGAGTCCTCGCGATCGACTGGCACCGGTATCCCGAACGATCGGCGAGTGAGCTCCGTGCCCGTATCGGAGCGACCTACGGGCTGTCCGAAGCACAGGTGTTCGCCGCCAACGGCTCCAACGAGGTGCTCCAGACGCTGCTGTTGACATTCGCAGGCCCAGGTCGCGTCAGCGCCGTGTTCGAGCCGACCTATGCCCTTCACAGCCATTTGAGTCGGGTGACAGGCACTACCGTGATCGAGGGAGAGCGGGCCGATGATTTCTCGATCGATCTGGCCGAAGTCGAGCGGGTCGTGACGGATCACGAGCCCGACCTGGTCTTTCTGTGTTCCCCCAACAACCCCACTGGTGTTGTCGACACGCCCGACACGATTCGTGCAGTGCTCGAGATGGTGAAGGGCTGTGGCGGCCTGCTCTGCGTCGATGAGGCCTACGGCCAGTTCTCCGATTTCTCGGCTGTCGAACTGTTGGACGAGGACACGCCGCTCGTGGTGAGCCGCACGTACTCGAAGACGTGGGCAATGGCTGCGGCTCGACTCGGCTATCTCCTCGCCCCCGACTGGGTTGTGCGCGAACTCGAAAAAGTGGTGCTTCCCTATCATCTCGACGCAATGACCCAGGTCGCCGGGACGGTTGCACTCGACCATCTCGATGCAATGCATGACCGAGTCGAACGATTGGTCGAGGAGCGAGCTCGTCTCGTCGAACGACTTGCAGACCTGCCGCTCGAAGTCTGGCCATCGGGAGCCAACTTCGTCCTGATCCGCCCTGCGAACCACGACGGCAACACCGTGTGGCAGGGTCTGGTCGATCGTTCCATTCTCGTCCGCAACTGTTCGACGTGGCCCCGCCTCGACGGATGTCTGCGGATCACGATCGGAACACCAGAAGAAGATGACCGTCTCCTCGATGCTCTCACGGAGGTCCTTGCGTGAGCTCTGCCCCTGCCCCCCAGCGCACTGCCACCTACGAACGCATCACGAAAGAGACTGCGATCGAGATTGTGCTCGACCTCGATGGTTCGGGCGCAACCGACATCGAGACCGGTTTGCCGTTCTTTGGGCACATGCTCGATCAGCTCGGCCGTCACGGCGGTTTCGATCTGAAGGTCCATGCCCAGGGTGACCTGGAGATCGATGCGCATCACACCGTCGAGGATGTCGGGATCGCGCTCGGCGAAACCTTCCGTGCGGCGTGGGGTGACAAGAAGGGGGTCCGCCGGTTTGCGTCGAACACCGTGCCGCTCGACGAAGCTGCTGTCGAGATCGTCCTCGATCTCTCGGGACGCCCGTACCTCCACTACGCGGTCGAATTCCCCGGAGAAAAGATCCTCGGTGACCCACCATTCGATCCCCAGTTGGTCGAGGAGTTCTGGCGTGCGTTCGTCATGGCATCGGGCATCACGCTCCACGTCGTGATGCACCGAGGCCGCAACACGCACCACATCGTCGAGGCGACGTTCAAGGGGGTCGCCCGGGCCCTCCGAGACGCAGTCCGAATCGAGTCCGACACCATGCCATCCACCAAAGGCACGCTCTGACGTGACCCGGCCCCGTATTGCGATCCTCGACTACGGGATCGGGAACCTCCACTCCGCGCTCAAGGGATTCGATCATGCCGGTGCCACGGTTCGTCTCACGGCCGATCGAAGAGACATCGAGGCGGCCGATGGCGTCGTCTTGCCAGGGGTGGGAGCGTTCGGTCCCTGCGTGGACGCGCTGCGGACGCGTGGGATCGACCAGCTTGCGCTCGAACGGGTTGCGTCCGGCGTACCGTTCTTCGGGATCTGTATCGGTATGCAGTTGCTCTTCACCGGCTCCGAGGAGGCCGATGGTCACAGCGGACTCGGCGTGTTCGACCGTCGGATCGTGCGGCTGCCTGATGGCGTCAAGCGACCACAGATGCAGTGGAACATGCTCCGGTATTGCGATGCCGAGCATCCGATGTTCACCGGCTTGGGTGAGGAGGCGTGGGTCTACTTCGTTCACTCCTACAGCGCCGAACCAGGAGACGATGTGCTCGCCACCTGCGCCTACGGCGGTGATCTCGTGGCCGCCGTCGGTCGCGACAACGTCTGGGCGTGTCAGTTCCATCCGGAGAAATCCGGGCGCACCGGTATACGCATTCTTGAGAATTTCGTTTCGCTCGCTGGAGCGGCCTGATGCTGCTGTTTCCTGCCATCGATGTGCGGGCCGGGCGCTGCGTGCGACTCCATCAGGGCGATTACGGCCAGGAGACCGTGTACGGAGATGACCCGGTCGCACAGGCCATCGCGTTCGCCGAGGCGGGTGCCGGCTGGATCCATGTCGTCGACCTCGACGCAGCCCGGACGGGTGTGCCCGTGAATCGTGCCGTCGTTGCCGCGATCGCCGATGCCGTCGAGGTGCCGGTCCAGGCCGGCGGGGGAGTGCGCGACCTCGCCGCCGCGGAAGCGCTCTTCGGTGCGGGTGTCGAGCGAGTCGTCGTCGGCACAGCGGCACTTTCCGATCCGGCATTCGTTGGTGTTCTGGCCCGTGATCACCGTGTTGCGGTTGGGCTCGATGCAAAGTCCGGTGAACTTGCAACCGATGGTTGGCTCGTGGGGTCCGGTCGCAGCGTCCTCGACGTTGCCCGTTCGTTTGCCGACGTCGGTGTCGACGCCTTCGTCGTCACCGACATCAGCCGTGACGGAACACTGGAAGGCCCTGATCTCGAAGGGTTGCGACAGGTCGTGGAAGCGACGCCTGTCGAGGTGGTTGCAAGTGGCGGTGTCGGGTCCCTCGAGGACCTCAGCGCGTTGGCGGCGCTCGACGTCTCAGGGCGGCGGCTGACCGGAGCCATCGTCGGCAAAGCGGTGTACGAGGGCCGATTCACCGTCGCAGAGGGCGTCGCCGCACTCAGGGGGCAGGTGTGACCGTTCGTGCCGTTCGGGTGATCCCGTGCCTCGATGTCGACGGTGGGCGTGTGGTGAAGGGAGTCAATTTCGTCGGGATCCGAGATGCCGGCGATCCGGTGGAACTGGCCGCTCGTTATGACGAACAGGGTGCTGATGAACTCGTGTTCCTCGACATCACGGCGTCGTCGGGCCAACGCCAGACGACGGTCGAGATGGCGCGTGCCGTCGCTGAGCAGGTGTTCATCCCGTTCACGATCGGCGGCGGGGTCCGCACCGTCGACGATGCACGACAGTTGCTGATGGCCGGAGCTGACAAGGTGTCGATCAACACCGCTGCAGTCAAGCGCCCAGAACTGATCAGGGAAATCTCCCGGGAATTCGGGGCGCAGTGTTGTGTTGTTGCGGTCGACGCTCGGTCGAGCGGCGACACGACATCGGGCTTCGAGGTCTTCACCCATGGCGGCCGAACCCGGACCGGCATCGACGCAGTCGAGTGGGCGCGCGAAGTGGTGCGCTTGGGGGCGGGAGAGATTCTGTTGACGTCGATGAATCGTGACGGCACCAAGGACGGCTTCGACATTCCACTGACGTCGGCCATCACCGGTGCCGTCGAGGTGCCGGTCATCGCCAGTGGTGGCGTCGGTAGCCTGCCGCATCTCGTCGAGGGGGTCCTCGATGGTGGAGCTGATGCAGTGTTGGCTGCCAGCATCTTCCACTTCGGGGAGTACACCGTTGTCGACGCAAAGCGGGCACTGCACGATGCGGGCGTGACGGTGCGTCCGCCAGGGCGCTAGCCAGCGAGGATCTCGGACACCCGGGCGGTGACGGCGGTGTGGGACCGGGTGAAGAAGTGGTCGGCGCCGGTGATCTCGGTGATGTCGACCGAGTGCCAGCTCGCGGTTGCGTCACGAAGTGCCGATGCGGGCCGAAGGTGGTCGTCGGTTCCGGCGAGGAGGTGGGTGGGCCGAGGATCGTGGGCGGCGACGAAGTGTTCGAAAACGGTCAGGACGGGCGCCGAGCAGATCCAGCGCTCGATTCGTTGATCATCGATCGTGAGTGCCACGTCGGCGCCGAAGCTGTAGCCGCCGAGCACCACTCGGTCGACGGCGCCCACCGAGTCGAGCACGGCGAGCACGTCGATTCGTTCGGGGTTGCCACCACCATGTTTACCAGTGGAGTCACCGGCCCCGCGGAAGTCGAAGCGGACCGTCTGCCAACCGGCCGCAACCGATCCTTCGAGCATGGCAGTGACGACCGGATCGTGGCGTGACCCCCCGAACAGGGGATGCGGGTGACACACCACGAATGTTCCGACCGGGACGGATGGTGTCACGACATCGGCAGCGAGTGTCACCCTGTCGCCGACCTGTATCCGGATCGACTCGCGCTCAGGTTCCATGTCGGCACGGTAGCGGTAGCGTTGTGCACTGTGACCGCCGAGAAACGACCGCTCCACGACGACGACCGCCTCCCGGTCAAGATGCTCAACGACCGGATTCTCGTCAAGCTGGGGGAGGCCGACGGGGAGCGTCGCAGCAGCGGCGGCATCCTGATCCCGGCAACTGCCCAGGTCGGCAAGCGCCTCACCTGGGCCGGGATCGTCGCAGTCGGCCCGAACGTTCGCAACATCGAAGCTGGCGATCAGGTGTTGTTCAACCCTGAAGATCGCTACGAGGTCGAGGTGCACGGAACCGACTACATCGTGCTGCGGGAGCGTGACATTCATGCGGTCGCAGCGGAGCGGCTCGACGAGGGCTCTACCGGCCTCTACCTCTGAGTCGGCTGTCGCTCTGATCCCGTCATGAGGCGTCCAGCGCGCCCGGGCACTCGGCTCGGCCGGACCGTGGTGTGCCGAGAGCGACTCAGGGATGCAGCGGGGCTCGGTGGTCAGCCCACCGGTACTCGGCCTCGAGTTGCGTCGCCAGCTGGAACAGGAGGTCCTCACGGCCGTAGGCGCCGACGAACTGCATGCCGATCGGTAGTCCGTGTGATGATCGGCTCAGCGGGAGTGACAGCGCCGGCTGCCCGGTGACGTTGAACGGTTGCGTGAGTTGGCTGTAGTGCAGCGTCGTGTTCTGCACAGCCATGAGGTCGTCGCAATCCGGTGCCATCTCACCGAGCCGGGGCGCAGGCCGAAGGCAGGTTGGCGTCAACAGGATGTCGAACCCATCAGCCCACCACTGGGCGGTGTCACGGCGAAAGGTCATCATCGCTCGTTGTGCTGCAATCACCGCCGTCGGGCTGATGTTGGCAGCCCGCTGCGCAATGAAACGGGTCCACGGTTCGACGTCACCTGCATCGATGGGTCGTCCGATTTCTTGTTCGATGGCGGCAACACTGGCCGCTGTGCCGGCAGCAAGAGCAGGACCCCATGCAGTGATTCGGGACTCCTCCAGCAACGGCGCCGGAGCGTTCCGTTCGACGGTGTGACCGAGCGACTCGAGTCGTCGAGCGGTGGATCGGACGGCATCAGCGACCTCTGGGTCGATCTCGGTGTTGCTTCGTATCGCATGGTCGAGAAAGCCGATCCGGAGCGATCCGACCTCGTGAGCCGCCAGTACCCGGTACGGCGCTCGTGGTGGGGGAGCGATGACGCCGTCACCGGCCCGCGCGCCCATCGTGGCATCGAGGATGGCGGCGCTGTCGCGGACGCTGTGCGACACCACGTGCTGGACACTGTTGCCCGACTCGTCGAGCTGTGGGCCCATCGAGATACGGCCTCTGCTCGGCTTGAGCCCGACCAGGCCGCATAGCGCAGCAGGGATCCGGATGGACCCACCTCCGTCGCTTGCGTTCGCAGCAGGGAGCACCCCTGCGGCGACTGCCGCTGCTGCGCCACCCGACGAGCCTCCCGTACCGTGGTCGAGGTTCCACGGATTTCGGCTGGGGCCGTAGGCGAGAGGTTCGGTTGTTGCGCCGGCACCGAGTTCGGGCGTGTTGGTGCGGCCGAGCGAGATGAAGCCTGCGGCCCGGTATGCCTCCACGAGATAGGAATCGCGAGTGGCCAGCGTTCTGCGGTCCTTGAGTGCCTGGACTCCCTGATGGTGAGGTCGACCTGCCTCGCAGGCCCAGAGGTCCTTCATGAGCATCGGTACCCCGGTGAAGGGTCCGGTCGGCAACCCCGCCTGAACCTCTGCACGCGCCTCGGTGTCGTGGCGATGGATGACGGCGTTGATCTTCCCATCGACCAGATCGAGACGCTCGATCGTCGATTCGAGCACCTCGGCCGGTGTCACATCGCCTCGGCGTACGGCGGTGGCGAGCGCAACGGCGTCGAGGCGGGCGAGTTCTTCGTGCATCGGGGCGAATCTAGGCACTGGCTGTGAATCGAACCCAATACGCTGCACACCATGTCCGACGTGAACGCGCTCGAAGAAGGACTGACGGTGCAGCTCGATTTCGACAAGGTCGCAAAGATCGGTCGGGCCGGGCACCAGGTTGTCCCGGTCGTGCTGCAGGATGCCGACTCGGGGGACGTGCTCTTCATCGGGTACGCCAACGAAGAGGCGTACCGTCAGACCCTCGCGCGTGGTTCGGCGGTGCTCTACAGCACGTCTCGAGAGGAACTCTGGCACAAGGGCGCCACATCGGGTGACGTACTCGATCTCGTCGAGGTGGCGGTGAACTGTGAGCAGAACAGTCTGATCTACAAGGTTCGCAAGGCCGGCACCGGTGCCTGCCACACCACGAATGCAGACGGGACGACGCGCCAGACCTGCTACTACCGCTCCGTCGACGACCCCGAGACCCTTCGCTTCACCTGATCGATGCAGATCCGCCCGACACTGGAGGAGTTCAAGGCCCTGGCAGCCGACCATCGCGTCGTGCCGGTGTGGTCCGAGGTGCTGGCAGATCTTACGACGCCGGTTGCGGCCTTCGCTCGAGTGGTCGGAGATGGCGAAGGCTTCCTGCTCGAGTCGGTCGAGAATGGCGATACCTGGAGCCGATGGTCGTTCATCGGTCGCAACCCGCAGGCCACGATCGTCTCCAAAGACGGCACGCTCGAGATCCACGGAGCGGTGGGTATCGAACTTCCTACGGACCAGGGCATGTTGCACGCTCTGGAATGCCTGCTCGATCACTATCGCTCGCCGGAACTCGAGGGCCTCCCACCGCTGCACGGAGGGTTGGTGGGTTACCTGGGCTACGACGTCGTGCGAGAGGTCGAGCACCTGCCCGAGGTCCCCGACGACGATCTCGGCCACCCTGATGCTGTCGTCTCGATGATCGGTGAACTTGCCGTCTATGACCATTGGAAGCAGCGCGTCACCCTCATCGCCAACGTCTTCGTCAGCGATGACACCGACCTCGAGGCCGCCTACGACGATGCCGTCAACCGCCTCGGTCGGATTGCGGCTGACGGTGCCAAGCCACTGGACGAACCGCTGATGGCGCTCCCCGGGCTCGATGATGCCCTTCCTGAGGTGACATCGACCATGGGGGAGCGGGACTACTGCGCCGCAGTGGAAGCGGCACGCGACTACATCTTGGCAGGTGACATCTTCCAGGTGGTTCTGTCGCAACGCTTCGATCTGGACGTCGATGCAGACGCCTTCGATGTGTATCGGGTCCTGCGACAGGTGAATCCAAGCCCGTACATGTACTTCCTGCGGCATGCCGATCTCGAGGTGGTCGGCGGATCACCCGAGCCGATGGTCCAGTTGCTCGGGAGTCGGGTGATCAGCCGGCCGATCGCCGGTACCAGAAAGCGCGGAGCGACCGAAGAGCAAGATCGAAAGATGGCGGCCGAACTCGTCGAGCACCCCAAAGAGATTGCCGAGCACGTGATGCTCGTCGACCTTGCTCGCAACGACGTCGGTCGGGTTGTCGAGTTCGGGTCTCTTCAGATCGACGAGATGATGACGCTCGAGAAGTACAGCCACGTCATGCACCTCACTTCGCAGGTGTCCGGCGAGCTGCGGTCGGGCAAGACGGCGATCGACGTGCTGCGAGCCACGTTGCCCGCCGGGACGCTGTCAGGGGCGCCGAAGGTCCGGGCCATGGAAATCATCGACGAACTCGAGCCGGTGAAGCGGGGGCCCTACGGCGGCGTCGTCGGGTATCTCGACTTCTCTGGCAATATCGATACGGCCATCACGATCCGAACGATGCTCATCAGTGGCAACCGAGGATCGGTTCAGGCCGGCGCCGGCGTTGTCGCCGACTCGGTACCCGAGGACGAGCATCTCGAGTGTCAGAACAAGTCCAAGGCCCTGTTGGCTGCGATCCCTGCGGCCCGCAAGATGACCGCCGCCCGTCGGGGTGTGCCGCAATGACCGTGCGCGACACTGTGCGGGTCCACGGCCCCGATGCCGCCAGGTATCTCCAGGGGCAGATTTCCCAGGACGTCGACTCGCTCGCTCCAGGCGACACGGCATGGTCGCTCATCCTCGAACCCAACGGCAAGGTTGCGTCGTGGTTCCGGATCCACCGGCTCGACGCCACCGATTTCCTGCTCGACACCGATGCTGGCCACGCCGATGGTCTCGTCGCCCGGCTCGAGCGATTCAAGCTTCGCACCGATGCCGCGATCGAACTCGTGGACACAGCGATTCCTGTTCCTGTCGTGTGGCCCGGTGCCGACGACCCGTCCGACGAAGAGCAGCGGATCCGTGCGGGCATGCCACGGCTGGGTGCCGAGCTCACCGGTGAAACGATTCCAGGGGAGGGTGGTCAGCGTCTGATCGACGTCAGCGTCAGCTTCACGAAGGGCTGTTACACGGGCCAGGAACTCGTGGCCCGCATCGACAGTCGCGGTGGGAATGTGCCGCGTCCGGTACGCGTCCTTGTTGCGCAAGAGCCACTCGAGGTGGGAGCGGTGGTCACCGCCGACGGTGCGGACGTCGGGCGGGTGACGTCAGCAGCAGGGTTGGTGGCGCTCGCGCCACTGATGCGCAAGGTCGAGATCGGAGACACGGTGTCGATCGGAGGCGTCTCGGCGGTCGTCAGCGCGCCTTCTGAAAGCTGACCACGAACTCGGCACCACCCATGGCGGAGCGGCGAGCGGTCACCGAGCCGCGCATTCGTTCCGTCAGATCCCGCACGATCGCCAGTCCGAGTCCGGACCCCGACTCCTTGATCGCCGGATTCGCTGCTGCGGTGTACAGCCGTTCGAAGACGTGGGGGAGATCGTCGTCGTCGATTCCCGGCCCGTCATCGCCGATGGCGAAGTGGACTCGATCCGCGCCGGTCCAGAGGGTGAGCGACACCGTGCGAGACGCGTAGCGGAGTGCGTTGCTCACGAGGTTGGCGACGATCTGGGCAAATCGATCGGGATCCACGTCGATCGTCACCTCATGGTCGGGGAAGCGGGAAAGGATCTCGATCCCGCGGTCCGACGCATCGGGGTGGAGGCCGTCGATGACCGAGCTGATGGTCGATCGCGGGTCGATGATCGAGTGGTGCAGCGGAAATTCCGTACTCTCGAGTCGGGCGAGCAGCAGCAGATCGCCCACGAGCCGTTCCAGACGGTTCGCCTCCTGCTCGATGATCTCGCCCACTCGTTCGGGTTGGTCGACCGCACCGTCGGTCAGCGCCTCGGCGTAGCCCTTGATCGATGTCAAGGGTGTACGGAGATCGTGACTGACCGACATCAGGAATTGGCGTTCGAGGGCATTGGCTCGTTGCAGACTTTCCGCCATCTGATTGATCGATGCCGTGAGTTCTCCGACCTCGTCGCCGATGTCGGCAGCTTCGACGGGTACACGGGCGGTCAACTCCCCGTTGGCAAGACGTCCCGTGACGTCGCGGGCTTGGCGAATGGGTTCGGTCAGGCGGCGGGAAAGGCGGACGGTCACCACAAGGGCAATGCCGATGGTTGCCGCCGATGCGACAAGGAACCAGCGAAACGCAGGAGGCAGGGTCGGGTCTGCGTCGGTGGTCATCACCAGGAGTTGCGGAATCCCCTGGCGGTTTTCGCTGCTTCGAGCCGCCCAGATCAACTCGCTCTCGCGATTGCTGATCGTCTCGCCGATCCGTAGCGATGTCAGATCGAGGTCCTCGAGTGTCAGCCCCTCAGGGAGTTCCCCGATCGGATCGCCGTTCCGGGGGAGAACCAAGAGGCCGATCCCTTCGACCGAGATCGATGCGGCCATGTTCCGAAGCCGCTCTCGCAGCGTCGCCTCATTGTCCCGAGCGGTGCGGACGAGCGTCAACTCGTCGAGCAGCCCTCCGATCGCCTCCACCTGCTCCCGCAGATCGTGTTCGGCGTCGGCTCGACTGGTGACGTTGGTCAGCACGATCGTTCCGATCCCGGCAAGGAAGAGCGCAGCGACCACGAGACCGACGATGGCGATGGCAAGACGACGGCGCATGTCAGTCGAGCCGGTATCCGACGCCCCAGACGGTCTCGAGCACGAGTCCATCGCCAAGCTTTTTTCGAAGTTGCCGAACGTGAACGTCGACGGTGCGATCGTCACCGATCCAGCCGTCGCCCCAGACGGAATCGAGCAACTGACGGCGCGAGAGCGCCAGCCCTCGGTTCGTGCTCAGATGCAGGAGCAAGTCGAACTCTCGGGTGGCGAGTGCAACGGCTGCACCACCGACTGTCACCTCTCGTCGGGCCGGGTCGATGATGATGTCGGCGCCGAGATCGATCGGTTCGGGCCGATCGTCACTGCGGTCCATTGCGGTCAGCTCGGTGCGTCGCAAGATTGCCTTCACCCGAGCCACGAGTTCACGGGGACTGAACGGCTTCGTGACATAGTCGTCGGCGCCGAGTTCGAGTCCGAGGACGCGGTCGACCTCGTCGTCTCGTGCGGTGAGGAAGATGATCGGAACGTCGGATTCGGCACGGATACTGCGACAGACATCGATGCCGTCGAGTTCTCCGGGAAGTCCGATGTCGAGTATCACCAGCTTGGGTCGACGCAGGGCAACGATTTCCAGCGCTCGCTCACCTGTCGGTGCCTGATATGGCCGGTAGCCATCACGTCGCAGATAGAGCTCGACCAGGTCGGCGATGTTGGGATCGTCTTCGACGACGACGATGACAGGTTCTTCGCTCACCCACTCATCTTCGCTCACAGGTGTTAGCGAACCGTGAACAAGTACGGTTCGATTCGTGAACGGCCGCAGCTCCAAGCACTACCAGGTTCTCGGCGTTGCCCCCGAGGCATCGATGGCCGAGATCAGGCGGGCGTACCTCACGGCGGCTCGAACTGCTCACCCTGACCTCCACCACGACTCGGAATCGTCCCGTCGTGCAGCCGAGGACCGAATGCGCAGGATCAACGAGGCGTGGGCTGTGCTCGGTGATCCCGACGAACGGGCTGCGTACGACCGGCAACGGCTCAGAGCTGCGGCGCCACAGCCCACACCCCGGCACCATCGGTCCCGCCACAGCGGGGACGACTTTCGACCCTTCGACGCCGGTCCCGACGAGGCGTTCGACGATGCTGATGATCGGCCGATCACCGACAGTGCCTTGCCGAGGTGGCTCACGGTTGCGCCAGCCGTGCTGTTGGTCGGCGGACTTTCCTCGATTCTCTTCGGCGCGATCCTCGGGGCGGGACAGGTGATCGGCCTCGGTGTGGTGTCGATCGTCGTGGCAGGCGTACTCCTGCTCGTTGCGGCTCCCATCGTTGCGCTCGGCCGAGCTGCGCGTGGCGAGCGACGCACCGGTGCCTGATTCGCGCGTTCGGTACGCCGACCCCTACCCTTCGACCATGTCGAAAACTGCGATGATTGCCAAACTTCCGCTGAAAGAAGGCGCCCGCGAAGCCTTTCTGACTGCGTACGACGCCATGAATGCCCAGGTGGCGCAGGAGGAGGGAACCGAGATCTACATCCTTCACTTCGATCGCAAAGACGACAACGTCGCCTACATCTACGAGCTCTACCGAGATGTCGATTCGCTGAAGCTCCACGGCGGCACCGAGGCCATGAAGGCGTTTCAGACTGCGATCGTCGACCTCCTCGGCGGTGCACCTGAGCTGATCAGTCTCACCCCCGCCACCGGAAAGGGTCTCTGAACCCTGCCCGCGACCTACCTCGATCGCATCCTCGAAGCGCATCGAACAGCGGCAAGGGCCGACGTTCGGATCCTCGATGCGCTTCTCGAGGACGTAGCGCATCTCGAGCCGACTCGTGGCTTTCGCTCCGCGCTGACGGCTGCGTCCGAGGGAGTCGCGATCATCAGCGAGATCAAGAGACGCTCCCCGTCGAAGGGAGATCTGTTCGCTGACCTCGACCCGGGTTTGCTCGCCAGCACCTATGAACGAGGGGGCGCAACGTGTCTCTCTGTTCTGACAGATGAACAGTGGTTCGGTGGTTCCGTGGCGGACCTGCGGGCGGCGCGGACTGCCACCTCGCTCCCGGTCATCCGCAAAGACTTCACCGTCGATACCCGCGACGTGGTCGATGCCCGGCTCATGGGGGCTGACTGCGTGCTCCTGATTGCGGCCGCCCTCGACGACGCAGAGCTGCGCGATTTTCGTGCGCTCGCCAACGAAGTCGGTCTCGATGCCCTCATCGAGATCCACGACGAGGCGGAGCTCGAACGGGCACTCACAGCGGAAGGTGACTTGATCGGGGTCAACCAACGCGACCTCGTGACGTTTGCGGTCGACCAGCAGCGGGCAGTGCGCTTGGCACCCCAGATTCCATCCGGTGTCGTCCGAGTCGCCGAGTCCGGTGTGCGAGATGCGAGCGACGCTGCAGCGCTGGCCCGAGCCGGCTACCACGCCTTGCTGGTCGGTGAGACGCTGGTGAGAAGCAGCGATCCCGCATCGGAGATCCGCCGGCTCCGCGGCCTCGACTGACCACGAGAGTTGCCGAGGAAAGCCGATACCAAGACTGCTGACTCCGGGTAGCGTCATCGATGTGTTCGTGAAGATCTGTGGTGTGACGACCGAGGAAGATGCGCTGCTCGCTGTCGCCCTCGGAGCCGATGCGCTGGGGTTCAATTTCGTCAACGGGTCCACTCGACAGATTGCGCCCGACCGGGCACGCGAAATCGTTCGCCGGCTCCCACCGGAGACGCTGACCGTCGGGATCTTCCGGGACGAGCTTCCGGGTCGGGTCGTCGAACTCACACAGCGGGCCGGGCTCCGGGCTGCCCAACTGCACGGCAATGAGTCTGTGGAGCAGACCCGCCACGTGCGCTCGCTCATACCGATCGTGATCAAAGCCTTTCCGGCCGGACATCCCGGACTCGGTCGCCTCGCCGACTTCGGAGCCGACGCCGTGATGATCGACGGTGCCGAACCCGGCAGTGGCGAGGTCTTCGACTGGAGCCTCGCCGAAAGCGCGCCGACTGCAGGGCATCGGGTGCTGTTGGCCGGAGGGCTTCATGTGGGCAACGTCGAAGATGCCATCGAACGCGTACAACCCTGGGGAGTGGACGTCGCCACCGGGGTGGAGTCGGCGCCAGGACGCAAGGACGCAGTCAAGATGCGCGAGTTCATCGCCACCGCAAAAGCGGCCGGCGAGCGACTGCGTCCAGCGGATGATGACGCCTCGTATTCCCCACAGGGCCCGTACAACTGGGAAGAGGACTTCTTGTCATGACCATGACCGATCCGACGGCAACGGGTCGCTTCGGCGACTTTGGGGGGATGTACGTCCCTGAGACGCTCATTCCGGCGTGCATCGAGCTCGACAAGGCCTTTCGTGAGGCATGGGCAGATCCGACGTTTCGGTCCGAGCTCGATCATCTCCTGACGACGTATGCCGGGCGCCCGTCCCCACTGACCGAGTGTGCCAACCTCAGCGAGGAACTGGGTTGCCGGATCCTGCTCAAGCGGGAAGATCTCAATCACACGGGCAGCCACAAGATCAACAACGTGCTCGGCCAGGCGCTGCTTGCGAAGCGAATGGGAAAGACGAGGCTCGTCGCCGAGACCGGTGCCGGCCAGCACGGGGTCGCCACAGCAACCGCGGCGGCACTGTTCGACATGGAGTGCGTGGTCTACATGGGCACGGTCGACATCGAACGCCAAAAGCTCAACGTGTTCCGGATGAAGCTGCTCGGTTCCGAGGTTGTTGCCGCCGAGAGCGGATCACAGACACTCAAAGATGCGGTGAACGAGGCCATGCGGTACTGGGTTTCGGCGGTAGAAGACACCCACTACTGCCTCGGCTCGGTCATGGGTCCGCACCCCTACCCCTGGATGGTGCGCGAATTTCATCGGGTCATCGGAGACGAAGCGCGTGAACAGTGCCAGGAGCTTCTCGGTGGCGCACCCGACGTCGTGGTCGCCTGTGTGGGTGGCGGGTCCAATGCCGCAGGCATTTTCGCCGGTTTCGCCGACACCGACGCTGTCCTGGTCGGGGCCGAGCCGGCCGGCGGCGCAGCCGTCGGGAGAGCGGTCCCTGGGATCGTGCACGGCTCGAAGAGTTATCTGATGCAGGACGAGTGGGGGCAGGTACTCGAAGCAGAGTCGATCTCTGCCGGACTCGACTACCCCGGTATCGGCCCGGAACATGCACATCTCGCAGCCAGCGGACGGGCCCGCTACGAACCGGTCAGCGATGCCGAGGTCGTCGAGGCGTTCCAACTCCTCTCGCGCACGGAGGGGATCATTCCGGCGCTCGAGTCGGCCCACGCCATTGCATGGATCGCAAAGGCGAAAGACGAATTCCAAGGCAAGTCCGTGCTGATCAACCTCAGTGGTCGCGGCGACAAAGATGTGAATCAGATGATGGACATCCTCCAGTGACAGGTGCCATCGAGACGGCACTGCGTGCCCGTCGCAACGATGGCGGCAAGTGCCTTGTGCCGTACCTCACCGGTGGGCTGGGCGATGACTGGCTCGAGACCGTCATGGCTGTGGCCGATGCGGGTGCCGACGCAATCGAGATCGGTATCCCGTTCAGCGACCCTGTGATGGATGGTCCCACGATCCAAGCAGCCAACGATCGATCGCTCGAGTCGGGCACGACACCTCAACTGATTCTCGACACACTTCGGGACGCCGATATCGGTGTCCCGATGGCGGTCATGACCTACGCAAACGTTGCCTACCGAATGGGGTGGGAGCGGTTCATGAACGAACTCAGTGCCTCGGGTGTCAGTGGTTGCATCCTTCCCGACATCCCGCTCGAGGAAGCCGACGAGTGGACCCAGGCGGCGGATGAAGCAGCGGTCGAGACGGTGATGTTCGCCGCTCCGACCTCTCCGGACGACCGTCTGCCTCGGATTGCGGCGCGGGCCGGCGGATTTGTCTATGCGGTCGGACTGCTCGGCATCACCGGTGTACGGGCCGATCTCGCTGCATCGGCCCTCGAGATCGCGGCGCGGGTGAAGGCCATCACCGAGAAGCCGGTACTCGTCGGTGTCGGGGTTGGTACACCAGCGCAGGCAGTCGAGGTCAGCGCGGTTGCCGATGGCGCAGTTGTCGGCTCTGCGATCGTCCAGCGGATGCTCGATGGTGCTGGGCCTGAGGGTGTCGCCGAACTGGTGCACGACTTTCGTGTTGCGCTGGACGCCTGACACGCACGTCAACCCACGGTCTGCCAGCATGGTCCCGGAAAGGCTTGACCTGGTGGCTGGGCTGTGGATCACGATCTGATCATCATCGGTGGGGGTGCGGCCGGACTGGGTGCTGCGCGGGCCGGGCAGTGGAGCAACGCCGACACGTTGCTGATCACCGACGGCCCCCCTGGCGGCGATTGCACATTCACCGGTTGTATTCCGTCGAAGACGTTGCTCAGTGCTGCTCGCGACGGCATGGGATTCGTGGACGCCATGGCGCGCGTGCGTTCGACGGTCGAGCGCATCGCTGCAACCGAGACGAGCGATGTCCTTCGCTCCTCGGGTATCGAGGTCATCGAGGGTCGGGCCTCACTCGCCACTCACGACACCGTCGTCGTGGGGCAGCAGCGGATCACTGCTCCTCGCATCGTGATCGCGACGGGTGGGCGCCCGTATCTCCCGCCGATCCCCGGGATCGACACCGTCGACGCGCAGACCAGCGAGACACTGTTTGCGCTCGATCGGCAGCCTGCGACACTTGGAATCATCGGTGGGGGTCCGGTCGGATGCGAGATGGCTGAGGCATTCGCCCGCCTCGGGACCTCGGTCACGCTGTTCGAGGCGTCAACCCGGCTGCTTCCCCGCGAGGAGGCCGAGGCGTCATCGATCATCGAGTCCGCACTGGGATCGCTGGGTGTCGATGTGCGAACGGCGACGTCGGTCGAGCGGGTCGACAGCGCAATCCGTGTGCACACGGCGACCGACTCGGTGGAGGTCGAGGCGCTCTTGGTGGCAGTGGGACGGGTTGCCAACACCGGGGGTCTCGCACTCGACGAACTCGGAGTGGCTGTCGACGACCGCGGGTTCATTGCAACCGATGCCCGGCTCCGGACCTCGCTTCGAGGGGTGTACGCGGCTGGAGATGTCACTGGGACGTTGTTGTTCACCCATGCTGCTGACGAGATGGGACGCATGGCCGCCAGCAATGCGCTCGGGAAGGGCTACGGCGGTCGCTACCGGACCGATCGCACACCCTGGGTCACGTTCACGGCACCCGAGGTCGCTCGCATCGGGGTGACCGAGGCTGACGCGGCGGCGATGGGTGGCCGGGTTGCGTACCTTCCGTTGCGCGAGATGGATCGAGCGATCACCGACGGCGCCGAGGAGGGTTTCATCAAGCTGATCGCTGGCCCGAAGCTCGTCTCGCGTCGCGTCTTCGGTGGACGGATCATCGGCGCAACGATCGTGGCGCCCCGAGCTGGTGAGATGATCAACGAGGTGGCGCTCCTCATGCGCATGGGCGGCTTCACCGGTCGTCTGGCGCAAACGGTGCATGCGTACCCGACGTGGGGATATGGCATCCAGAAAGCGGCTGGGCAGTTCTTCGGCCCAGTCGACGGCCGTGAGGCGGCGCCGGCTCGAGCCTCGTGACGGCCACCGACACAGGGAGGTTCGGCCTCTGTGCCCGGTCGTCCCGAGACGCCCACGTCGTTTGGTAGGGCCCATCGCAGAGGCATACCGTCCATGCATGCCTGATCTTCTCGTCGAGCAGCGCGGTCACGTGATGATCGCCACCATGAACCGACCGCAGCGCAAGAACGCCATGACCTTGCCGATGTTCGGCCGAATGCGCGATGCCTGGCGAGAGGCGAGCAGCGACGACTCCATCAGGTGCATCGTCTTGACAGGTGCCGGTGGTGACTTCAGTGCGGGAATGGATCTCAGGAGCCTTGCCGGTGACAGTGACGATAGGGACGACTGGGATGTCGCCGGTGCAATGGCCGAGCACGGAGCAGCCTGGATCTATGAAGGCCTGACCAAGACCTATCGTCCGACGAAGCCGATCATCGCCGCCGTCGAAGGGGTGGCGATTGCCGGTGGTACCGAGATTCTCCAGGGTACCGACATCCGGGTTGCAGCTGAGTCGGCCACGTTCGGGGTGTCGGAAGTCCGCTGGTCGCTGTATCCGGGGGGTGGGTCACCGGTCCGGCTTCCACGCCAGATCGGGTATGCGGAAGCAGCCGACATCCTCCTCACCGGAAAACACATCACCGCCACCGAGGCGAAGGCGATGGGCCTGATCAGTCGGATCGTGCCCGACGGGACTGCATTCGACCATGCGATGGAGGTCGCGCAGATCGTCGCGTCGAATGGTCCACTCGCCGTCGAAGCGGTCCTTCGAACCATGCACGAGACATCTGGGATGACCGAGGCGGAGGCGTGGGCCCATGAGCCCCACTACGCGGACGAGGTCATGCGTTCCGAGGATGCCAAAGAAGGCCCCCGCGCATTCACCGAGAAACGCGCCCCGAACTTCCAGCGGAAGTGACGTGCTCAACCAGTGTTGCGAAGTCCTGCCGCCACCCCGTTGATCGTCAAGAGCAGGGCCCGCTGCAACCGCGCCTGCTCGGCGTCGTCGGCCGAACCGGCCCGGCTTCTGGCCAGGAGATCGACCTGGAGGAGGTTGATCGGGTCGAGATAGATGTCGCGGACGGCGAGGGTTCGTCGCAGGATGGGTAAATCGTCGAGCAACACGCCGCCCGTGAGTCGGTGCAGTTGGTCGACCGTGGCGGTGTGTTCGGTGACGACCTGATCGAAAATCCCACGCAACGATGGCGTGACGAGCTTCGTCACATAGTGCCGGGCGATTGCCAGGTCGGTCTTCGCAAGTGTCATCTCCACATTCGAGATGAACGTGCGGAAGAACTGCCACTGCTCGTACATCTGGGAGAGATCATCGCCATGTCCGGCATCCACTGCGCTACGCAGGGCTGTACCGACACCGAACCAGCCAGGGATGATCTGGCGTGACTGGGTCCAGCCGAACACCCAGGGGATGGCGCGAAGATCCGAAAGCTGGTTGCTGCCGTGTCGTCGAGAGGGCCGCGAGCCGATGTTCATCGCCCCGAGCTCCTCGACCGGCGTGGACGTCGTGAAGTAGTCCACCAGACCGTCCTGCTCGACGAAGGCGCGATAGCGGTCGAATGCGGCGTTCGACATCGTCTCCATGACCTCGTTCCAGCGAGCGACGTCGGTGGGAGAGCTCCGCGGCTTTCGGTGGGCGATCGATGCTTCGACCACCGCAGAGAAGGCAAGGTCGAGATTCCGATTGGCGATTTCGGGAAGTCCGTACTTGTCGGCGATGACCTCACCCTGCTCGGTGATCTTCACTGCCCCTCGAACAGCGCCAGCCGGCTGGGAAAGAATCGAGGCGTGGGTTGGTCCACCTCCGCGGCCGACCGTACCGCCGCGTCCGTGAAAGACGGTGATGGCGATACCGAACTCGTCACTGATGTCGGCGATCGTGCGGAGTGCCTTGTGGATCTCCCACTGCGACGTCGTGATACCGCCGTCCTTGTTCGAGTCGCTGTAACCGACCATCACCTCTTGCACATCGCCGCGCAGCGCAACGAGTGTGCGGTAGGACGACAGCGTGAACAATTGGCGAAGCACGCCACCGACCGCCCGAAGGTCGTCGATGGTCTCGAAGAGTGGAACGAACCCCAGACGTGCGACACCGGCCGACAGGTCGACGAGGCCGACGTCGCGAGCAAGCACTGCCGGCGCGAGGATGTCGTCGACGCCTTGGGTCATGGAGATGATGTAACTCTCGATGATGTTGTCGCCGAAGAGATCCATGCGTTCGCGCATGACTTCGAAGAGCAGCCGGGTCTCGTCGGGGTCGCCCATCTGGGGTGCTGCAAGCGGACGGGGTGACGCCAATTCCTCGTCGAGCAGCGCGGCTCGGCTGGATCTGTCGAGCGATGCGTAGTCGGTGCCGATTGCTGCGAACAGTCGGGCCAGTGCCGCATGGTGCGCATCACTGTGTTGACGGATGTCGAGGGTTGCGAGGTGGAAGCCGATCAGGCCGACGAGGCGGCGCACGCGCGCCACGCGCCCTCGGGAGAGAAGTTCTCCGCCTCCAGCCTCGAGCGAGCGAGCGATGATGCCGAGGTCGTCGGCGAGTTCGTCGGGTCGGGTGTAGGCCTGAGGGCCGGGTGGATGTTCGGCAGCGGACCGCAGTCGCTCGTGCATCACCGAGAGACGCTGACGGTACGGCTCTCCGGCAGAGAGTGCCCGAAAACGCTCGCGAACCTCGGGGAACGCTTCGTCGTCGGCATCGAGCTGCGCCTGAAGTTCGTCGGAGATCCCACGCACGGCGGTGGAAACACTGAGTTCGGCAGACAGGCCTTCGATCTCGCTGATCAAGAGCCGTAGCGCTCGTGCTCGTTGGAACGCAAGGACGTCGCACGTCGTTTCGGCGGTCACGTTCGGGTTGCCGTCGCGATCGCCCCCGACCCAAGAGCCGAAGCGCACAGGTTGACTCTGCGGTTCGAGCTCGTAACCGTGCGCCATCAGTGCTGCATCGATGTCGTCCAAGAGCTCGGGTACGCCGGCCTCGAGCATTTCGCCGAGGAAGTAGAGGATGGACCGGGCTTCGTCGACAGGATCGGGTTTCTCCCGTCGGAGTTCGTCGGTCTGCCAGATCGTGTCGAGGAGCTCGTCAACCCGTCGATCGATGCGCGCGACCACCGATGCCTCTCGTTCGGTCTCACGCTGCTCGATGAGCGTTGCGATCTCCGCGAGTTTGTCGAGGATGCTGCGGCGCGAGGCTTCGGTCGGATGGGCCGTGAATACCGGGTAGAGCTGGACGCGGTTGGCCACCGCCGCAATCTCCTTCGGCCCGAAACCGTCTGCTACCAGGCGGTTGACGGTCTCGGCGAAGCGTTGGGAGCGCGCCGTGCGATTCTCGGCCAAGTCGTCGATGCGGTGGACTTGCTCTGCGGTGTTGGCCAGGTGGAAGTACGTCGTGAAGGCCCGAACGAGCTCGATCGCACGAACGACCGGCGTGTTGCGAAGCGAGTCGGTGAGCGCATCGCCAACGTGGTCGTCGCCGTGCCGGAGGGCACGGGCCAAGGCTCGGATCTCTTCGACTTGTTCGAGCAGATCCGGACCGACCTGGCGGACCAACGCCTCGCCCAGTTGGCCACCCAGGCGCCGGATGTCGCGTCTGATCGCAGAGTCGAGAAGCTCGAGGTCATCGGGCACCCGACGACCCTACCGTGCGTCGGTTGGACGCCGTCCGAACAATCGATCGCCTGCGGTGACGCCGGGAAGGGTCGGTTGCACACCGTGGATTCCGGACCATGCGGCAACGCGATCGAGCACGATCTCCTCGATCTGGGCCCAGGTCGATGCCCTCGGCCCGTCCATCGTTCGGTTGTAGGGCTGATCGAAGACGATCACCTCGTTACCGGCCCGCCGCAGCTCCGAGACGTTCCCGGGCGAGTCGTCGATGTAGAGGTCGGCCTCCACTTGGGGCTTTGCTCCGAGAAAGCACAGATCTCGATAGGGGATGTGGGCGGCGTCGAGCCACTCGACGGTATCGGTCACTGCCGTTTGGTGGCCCCAGTTGACATAGAGCCGATGCGTGATGATTCGGATCCATACGCCGGCGTCACTCAAGCGCCAGAGGACCTCGGCGGCGTCGTCAATGACCGCAAGATCGCGAAACATCCGCTTTTCGATGACGGCATATCGATGGTGATCTTCGAATTCGCCGGGACCGAACCCCCATTCGGCGAAGTCCCAGCCCCGTTCGAGCGGCAGTGAGCTTTCGTCGACACCGAGGCGATCGGCGACGATTGCTCTGAAGCCGAGAGTGTGTTCGGCGCAGACTCCATCGAGATCGACGCCGAGGACGAACGCGTCGAGCTCCGCCATCTCAGGCTGCGGTCAATCCGCCATCGGCGCTGAGAATGCTGCCGTGAATGTTGGCCGCCTCGTCACTGGCGAGGAAGGCGAAGAATGCCGCAATCTGGTCGGGCGAACTCGGGGTCCGATAGCCGATGTGGTTCTGCATCAGGTTGAAGTCGATGTTGTCGGCAAGTTCGAAGTTGTGGACCAGGGGTGTGTCGATGCCTCCGGGTGCAATGGCATTGACCCGCACACCGGTTTTGACGAACTCCATCGCAAGGGCTCTCGTGAGGTTCACGATGCCGCCCTTCGTGGCACAGTACGGAACGGTGTAGGCCTGTCCCATCAGTCCTGCATTGGATGCGATGTTGATGAGCGTGCCCGAACGTTCGATCAGGTGTGGCATCGTCGCTTGGGCGACGAAGAACGGACCCTTGAGGTTGACGGCGTTCAGGAGGTCCCACTCGGCCTCGCTGACATCGGCAACATGGTGTTGCTTGGCAATACCGGCGATGTTGCCGACGATGTCGATTCCACCGAATCGGGCGACACAGTCGGCCACCGCTGCTTTGATCTGATCGACGTCGGCAACGTCGACGACCTGGGTCGTCATCGACCCGTCGGTGTCGGCGATGGTCGAGCGTGTCTCGTCCATCCCTTGTTCGTCGATGTCGACACCGAACACCGATGCGCCCTCGCGGGCGAGGCGAATCGCCGTGGATCGGCCGACGCCGCTGGCAACACCGGTGAGGAAGGCAACCCTGTCGGAGAAACGAGTCATCGACGCGGATCGTACCCCTGGGGGCTGCGCCCTGCGATTCGTGCAGCCATTGCCGGTTCGCCTACCGTCCGGGGCCGTGACCGAGCCGACCGATGTGATGGCCGCCCTGCGGCGGGTGATCCGCGCCGCCCGCGTCGCCGACCTCGACGCAGTGTCAGAGGAAGATCTGGCCTCCAGCGTTGTCTCGTTGGAGGCGGTCGCCGAACGACTCGAGCTCGAAGCCGTGGACGATGTTCGGATGCAGAGCGCACTCCGCACCGGCGAGCTGCAGGAACGATTTGGCGCGGTGAACAGCGAGCGTCGGTCGCATGTGATGAAGCTCGGTCTCGAGAACTTCTTTCCTTTCAGCCCATACATCGGAGCGCTGAACCCGGTCGCTCCTCCGATCGAGTTCCGAACCGTGCCTGGGAAGGCGTGGGTGGAGATCGAGGCCGAGCACGTCTTCGGCGCGGTCTACAACGGCCCTCCCGGCGCAGTGCACGGCGGAGTCATCAGCGGTGTCATCGACGAGCTCCTGGGATCGGTGTGTGTGATCAACGAAGTGAGCGGATTCACCGGCACGCTGACGATTCGCTACCGAGCGCCTACGCCCCTCGATCAACCGATTCGCATGCGTGGATGGATCGAGCACGTCGAGGGGCGCAAGGCATTCGCTGCTGCGACCTTTCATCACGGCGACACGTTGTGTGCGGAAGCCGAGGGAGTCTTCATCAGGTTCCCGGCCGACGTCCTGCCTTGATGTCGAGGAGCGAGCTGACGGTGTCGACCACCGATTCGAGCGGCGCTGTCGCCGCAACAGACCACACGTCGGTCTCGTCCGGATCGGGCCGTTCGAGCGTGGCGAGTTGGTCCTCGAGCAAGCTGGCCGGCATGAAATGATCGGCTCGTTCGCAAAGTCGCCGCTCCAGCACGTGGCTCGGGACTTCGAGCAACACGAAACCGACCTCGATGTCGCCGTCACCACGAAGCTGATCTCGATAGGCGCGCTTCAGCGCAGAGCAGGCGATCACGGCACCGCCGGATCCCCGGAGGGCGTGGGCGACCCTCTCGAGCCACGGAGCCCGGTCGGTATCGGTCAGGGGTTCACCGGCAGTCATCTTGGCGAGATTGGACGCAGGATGAAGATCGTCAGCATCGACGAACGGAACCCCGAGGCGTTTGGCGAGCTCCGTGCCGACGGAGGTCTTACCGGCCGCTGAGACCCCCATCACCACGACTCGAGGAGTGGTCGTGGCCACCGTCAGCCGTAGATGCCGATCGGGGAATCCCACTCGGCAAGATCGGGTTCCACTCCCAACCCACAACCACTCGGAATCGGGATCATTCCGTCGCCTGGTTGCACTGCAGGGGTGAGGCAGCTGTAGGCCGGGTTCTGGTACGGATACGAGATCCAGGTCCCCTCGTAGAACGGATCAGGAACTGTGGCACCCATGTGGACGGTGGCGGCAGCGGTCAGATCACCACCCCAGGTGTCATCGATCGTCAGAGGGATCCCGTGAGCGACGCAGAGATCGCGAACCGTCCGTAGGGGAGTGAGGCCACCCACGCGCGACAGCTTCATGCCGAAGCCCTGTGCGACGCCGTCGACGATCGCTTTGGTGATGACGTCGAGATCGGTGGTGCACTCATCGAGAAAGAGCGGGTGATTCAGTTTTTCGGCGATGGCGCGATGCTCGTCGTAGGTGCGGCAGGGGTTTTCGATCGAAAGACGAACATCACGACAGGCGAGGCTGAACTCGATCGTGTCGCGCATCGTCCAGCCCCGGTTGGCGTCGACGAGCAGTTTGGTTGTCGGGGAGACGGCGTCGGCGACTGCCCGGGTTGCTTCGATGTCATGGGCCAAGGGTCGTCCGCCGACCTTGATCTGGAGTCGGGTGTACCCCGCAGCCTCTCGCTGGCGGGCTGCGTCTGCGGTTCGTGAGGTGGTGTCGGGCATCACCCCGAAATAGGAGCCGACGGCGCTGCGATCGGTTCCACCGAGGAGGTCGCACACGCGCTCACCACGGACTTTGCCGAGCAGGTCCCAACAGGCCACGTCGATGGCGGACTTGGCGTAATTGTGCCCGGTGAGTGCGCGGTCCATGGCACGTCGGATCAAGCCGGTGCGGAGGGGATTGACACCGAGGAGTGTCGGTGCCATCTCGGCGATGGCGGCTCGGGCACCGAGCGCATGCTGGGGCTGGTAGGTGGGGCCGAGCGGTGTGGTCTCGCCGAAACCCGACAGGCCCTCGTCGGTCACCAACTCGACGACGGTGCTGTCCAGTGTCGATACTTCGGATATGGCCATCTGATAGCGGCCGTCGGCGACCTCGATGCCGTGCCGATAGACCCGGATCTGGGTGATCTTCATCGGCGTACTCTGCCGCACTGATGGCGAGGCTGCTACCCCCGGGAGTCGTGGTCGACCGCCTCGGACCACCAGGCGCGCTCTGGACTGTCATCGACGCAGCGGTAGGTCAAACTCATCCGGGGTGAAGCGTGGCGCATTTTCGGAATCGAGTGCTCCCAGTGGTGCTGGCAGGCACCGCCCATGACGAGGAGGTCACCGGAGTGCAGGACGATGCGCCGGCCTTGGCCGCCATACATGGGGCGGAGTCCGAACCGACGCGGTCCGCCGAGGCTGACGATCGCAACGATGGGATCGACCGGCCGGGTTCCGACGCGATCGGCGTGCCACGCAACACTGTCCGAGCCGGTGCGGTAGTAGTTGACAACGCCGGGTCGAAGTCCGGGCCCGTAGCGACGCTGGAGTGCATCAACGATGTCGCTGAGCGCTGGACGAGCGGCGACGAGGTCGACATCGAGGTGGGCATGGAGACGAGGCTCGTCGACGATCCGCCCGTACATCGGGCGGCTCCCGGTGCGCCAGCGGAGCGTGGTCGCCAGATCGGCCAGCAGCATGTCGGCGCCGTGGAGCCATCCATGAGCGTGGTCGATCCAGCTGTGCTCGTCGAGGTGTTGACGCTCGACCGCAACGGTGCCGGACACCCCGGGCGGGCCGCTTCCGAACAACGATCCCTGATAGGCGAGCATGACTGGAGTGTACCGAACATACGTTCGTCAGGTCGACCGAGATGATCGGCCTGGGCCGAATCCGAGGGAGAAGTGCTTCCGCCGGCTAGTTCAGCCAGGGCTCCTCGGGATAGTGCCGTAGCAGCCTGACCGCACCGGGCTGACGGCCGACGACCTCCCACCAGAGCGTTTCGGGTTGGGGATGCAAGATGTCGTGGGGGCGGGCCTCGACGACGAGCCATGCATCGCCGTGCAGTTCGGCCTCGAGTTGGCCTGACGACCAGCCGGCGTAGCCACCGAACGCTCGCAGGCCCTGGAGGCCGAGAATGTCGGAGGGCTCTGCATCGAGGTCGATCGTCCCGATCCGACCGCTGACGGGGCTGAATGCGGTCGGTGTCACGGTGCCGTTCGCCACTGCGAGTGAGATGACCGACGACGGTGATACGGGCCCGCCACGATGAACAACAGCTGGTACGGCGGCGTGTGCGCCCCATTGGTCGAACAACTCGGCCATCGGCAGTTCCGAGGGCCGAGTCAACACGACCCCGAGCGCACCCTCGGGGTCGTGTTCGAGCATGAAGATGACCGTGAAGGCAAAGTTCGGATCGGTCATGGTCGGGCTCGCGACCAGAAGGTGGCCTCGGGTTGTCACCAAGTCATCTTCGCGTGTGGGAGCATCTTTTCCATGGCTGCCAGCCCACCGGTCGTCCTGACCATCTCCGCGCACGATCCCCTTGGCGGTGCCGGCATCGCCGCCGATCTCGCGACGTTTGCTGCACTCGGGGTGCACGGCACGGTTGCTGTCACGGCGGTCACGGCACAGCGACTCGGATCAGTGGACCGGGTGGAGCCGACTGCGCCCGATCTCCTCGAGGCACAGCTCGACGGCATCATCTCGAGTTTGCCGCTCGCCGCGGTCAAGGTCGGTCTGCTCGGATCGGTCGAGGCTGTGTTGTTGATCGCCGACCGCATCCTGTCCGGCCGTCTGCCCGCGCCGGTGGTCGATCCGGTGCTGGTCGACGGCCGGGGCGCCCGGTTGGGTGATACCGGCCTCGAGGTCGCACTGCGGGATCGCCTCTTTCCGCTTGCTGCGGTCGTGACACCGAATCTGCGCGAGGTTGCGGTCCTGACCGGAACCGATGTGCAATCGCCGGCAGATGTGGCGTCGGTAGCTCACGGGTTGGCAGCCCTCGGTGCTGGCCTCGTGGTCGCAACTGGCGGAGCCGTCCGCGGTGAACTCGCGGTCGACGTCGCCGTCACGGCCGATGCTGGGGTCCATCGCATCGAGGCGCCGTGGATCGACACGCCGCACGTTCGGGGTTCCGGCTGTACCTTCGCGGCGGCGACGGCCGCCGGCCTCGCCCTCGGTGACGAGCCGTTGCAGGCGGTCTCTCGAGCCAAGCAGTTCGTTTCGCAGCGACTCGCTGTCTCGAGGTGGCCGGGTCTCGATGGTGTTGGACCCGTCGCTCACTGGTTCGATTCTCAGTCGATGCCTTCCCACCCGTCACCGTAGTGGAATGTGAGTTCTTCTGTCGGCTCGATGTCGCGGAGGGCAAAGAGCTTCGGTCCGTCGAACTCGACGTTCGGCGTACTGCTGTGGTTGAGCCAACGGAGGACTCCGTCGCCGTCAATGCCGGAGAAGGTCCCGTTATCGCCCTCGACCCACAGGACGTAGGTGCCGTCGACGTCCGTCGCCCGGCCCGTGTACGTGCCGATGAATGCACCGGCTGGGATGAATCGGGTCGCGAAGCACCCTCTGCCGTGAATCGTCGAGTCCTTGACCTCGACTGGTGTTGGTTCATCCGTCATGGCGGGGGAGGTGGTGGAGCGTGGCGGGCTTCTGGGGGTCGATGCGGGTCCGGCCGTCGGTGATGGCGGACCGGGCGACCGCGGTCTCGGCGAGCTCTTCCAGGTCGCTACGGGCCGGGTCGCGAAGAAAGCTGTCGATGGTGGAAGCGCTGGGAAAGCTCATCACGAGGACGGCGTCTGGCTCGGTGGTTCGGCCGGCAAGTGGTTCGATGCGTCGCACCAGGTGGGCCCGGTGACGGGGGAGGAGTGCCACCAAGGCGGTGAGGTACTCCTCGAACCGGGTCGATGCGGTGGCCCAGAGGTACACCGTGAGTTCGATCCGTGCTGCGCCGCTCACGGAGTCACCGTAGCGCCGTCCACGCGAGGAGCTGGGCCGCCCCCGTCAGGCGTCCACTCGGGCGAGCACTGCCTTCAAATAGGCGCCTTCCGGGAACCCGATCGGATGGTCGAGGTCATGGTCCGGGCGGGCCTCGATGTCGAGGTGGCGCGCGGCGCGCTCTGCGGCAGCTTCGATCGTGGCTTCGAAGCGACTGCGGTCGACTCGGCTCGAGCAACTGGCTTGAAACAGCACACCCCCGGGTTCGACGAGACCGAGGGCGAGGTGAGTGAGGCGGGCGTAGGCCCGGAGAGCGCCAGGGACTGCGCTGGTTCGGGATGCGAACGACGGGGGATCGACGACAACCACGTCGTAGCGCTCTTGTTGGGCGGTCAACGCTTCCATCACCTGGAACGCATCCCCGGTCGTGATCCGGTGCTCGACCGGTGCGTTGCCCGCCACATGCCGCCTCGCTGCCTCCGTTGCGTGAGGGGACAGATCGACCGAGTGGACCTGACGAGCGCCGCCGATCGCCGCCTGCACGCTGAACCCGCCGTGGCAACAGAAGACGTCCAGCACCCGTGCATCGGCTGCGTGGGCGCCGACCAAAAGGCGATTCGCACGCTGGTCGAGGAAATAGCCGGTTTTCTGCCCGCCGATCGGATCCGCACTCATCGCAGCACCTGCCTCGAGGAACGGCGTCGGCGCGGGCGGCGCCTCACCGGCGATGACTGCGCCGTCGTGGTACCCGGAGGGTGTGGTGTCCTGGAGCGTTCGGGCCAGGCGCAGCACGACGCTCGCCGGTTCCCAACAGCTTCTGATTGCGTCGACGACACCTGTCAGGTGTGCGAACCAGGCTCCGCTGTAGAGCTTGACCACGCACACATCGCCGTACCGATCGATGACGAGCCCCGGAAGGCCGTCGTTCTCGCCGTGGACCAACCGACAGCCAGTGACCGCCTCATCGTCGAGCAGTGAACGACGTCGCTCTGCGGCGAGTTCGAACCGACTGCGCCAGAACGCGTCGTCGATGGTGAGCGGCCGTCCGTGATGGAGTACACGGATCCGAATCGGCGACGCCGGGTCCCAGAGCCCGATGGCGACGAAGTTTCTTCGGTCGTCGAAGATGACCGCCAAATCTCCAGGCGCGCCATCATGGGACACCGACGTGATCGACGCATCGAACACCCAGGGGTGACCACGTCGGACGTGTTTGAGTGCATCTTTCGTGACTCGAACGGCCAGGCGCTTCTCGCCGGGGGAAGAACGTCCGTCGCTCATGGGGGGAGGATAGGGCGCCATCTCCACACCGAAGGTGGGTGGGGCTCCTTCGAGTCCACAACCCGACCAGAGGTGATATGTAGCTTTACATAACGAAGATTTCCGGCGGTATTGAGCCAGGGACGCTCGCCTGTGTTGGGTTGACCCGCTGCCCGGCAGCTAGAACCAGAGGTATGACCGAACAGATGCCCCCGACCGATGCTGACATCGCAGCGGCGGTTGAACGGTGCCGGCCCCTGATCCGCCGTACGCCGGTCGTCGAGTCCGCCAGTGGAGACCTCGGGCTGGATGGTGGGGTTGCCATCAAGTTGGAGTCGATGCAGTACGCCGGTTCGTTCAAGGCCCGAGGGAGCCTCAACAACGCACTGGCATCCGACATCCCTGCATCGGGGCTGATCGCTGCGTCGGGAGGCAATCATGGCATCGCGGTTGCCCGAACGGCCCGTGTGCTTGGGGTGCCTGCGGAAATCTTCGTCCCGAGCGTCTCGGCGAAGGTGAAGGTCGAGCGGATTCGGGCCCAGGGAGCGACGGTGCACGTCACCGGTGCGCTCTACGACGATGCACAAGCGGCGTGCGATGCCCGGGCGGCCGAGTCTGGTGCCCTCAACATCCATCCGTACGATGCGACACACACCGTGGCCGGTCAGGCCACCTTGGGAGTCGAACTGGGTGAGCAAGTGCCCGATGTCGACACGGTTGTGGTTGCGGTCGGCGGCGGTGGGCTTGTTTCCGGGATACGTCTCGCCCTCCCCCGCACCCGCATCGTTGCGGTCGAGACCCCGACGTGCAACGCGCTCCATGCTGCGCTGGTCGCCGGCAGGCGGGTGAGCGTCGCCCCTGCCGGTGTCGCCGCTGACGCACTCGGCGCGAAGACGGTCGGGTCTCTCCCGTGGGCGGTGCTCGCCGGAAACGTCGACAGTGTGCTCGTGTCGGACGCAGAGGCGATGGGCGCTCGACAGGCGCTGTGGGACGAACTGCAGGTCGCTGTCGAACCTGCGGCGGCAGTTGCGCTGGCTGCGGTTCGTTCGGGGAGATACGTACCGGCCGCTGGGGAACGGGTTGCGGTGATCGTGTGCGGCGGCAACGTCGACCCCAGCGACCTCGTTACCGGGTGACGATCGCCGACCGGAAGGTCGCCGCACCGTCGCCTGGACGATACCGTTTCCGTCGTGGCACGACGGCTTGACATCGAACTCACCTCCGACCGCGGCGACGGTCAGTGGACTTGGCGCGCAGCGGGGGCAAAAATGCCCAAGGGGATCGTCGAGGCGGCACTGCTCCCCGACGGGGCTGCCGTCGGAGATGTGCTCAAGGTCGAGGCGGAAGCCGACCTTGACGGTCTGTCGATCGCGACGGTGTTCGCCCCGAAGGGCCCCCGCAAGGAGGCTGAGCGGCTCGAATTGCTCGGCAGCACTCGCGACGAGCCCCTCGTGACCCAGGTGCTTGCACCGAAGGGTCGCGGGCGCGGCCGCGAGCGGACCTCCGACGATCGTGGTCGTGGTCGCGGACGCAACCGGAACGAACGTGGTCGTGATCGCAACGAGCGTGGTCGTGAGCGCGGTGGTCGCAGCGATGATCGGCGGGGCGGTTCCGATCGTCCCCGGCGCGAGCGCCCAAAGCCTCCGGCTCGCCCGAAGGCCCCTCGCCTTCGACCCGCTCGCAACCATCGCAAGGCTGCGATCGACGCGTTGCCCAAGATGCAGCAGCAACTCGCCGAGGAGGTGCTCCGTGGCGGTGTCCCTGGAGTTCGCCAAACCATCGACCGGATGAACGAGCTGGCAACGGCGGAAGGCATGCCGAAGATCAAGCGAGACCCACTCGTCGCCCTCGCAGAGCGGCTTTCGCCGGCACTCAGGGCTGCTGAATGGCGCGATCGGGCTGAGGCAGCGGTGGCCGGGATCGAGACCATCGATCTTCGCGACATCCGAAGTGTCGTTGCAGCGGCCGACAGCGCCGCTCGCGACGAGGAGTCCCGCACACTTGCCGAGCAACTCCGTGCCGGGCTGAATGTGCGGACCGAGGCGGATCATCAGGCTTGGCGTGATGAGCTTGCGAAGAATCTTGCGGAAGGGCGCACCGTTCGCGCTCTGCGTCTGAGTTCTCGCCCACCGAAGGCGGGAGCGCCACTGCCGACCGATATGGCTGAGCGGCTTGCCGCAGCGGCGTCTGAAGCGCTCACGAGCGAGGTGACATCGGATCGTTGGGCCCTCGTGGTGGATTCCGTCGCATTTTCCCCGGTGCGATCGCAGGTCATCGCCCAGGGAATTCCTGCGTCTCCGAGTGAGGAACTCTTGAAGTCGATGAAGAAGCTGGCGGGTCGGGTGCCCCAGCTTGCCGCCCTCTTCGGCATCGAAGCCCCGGCTCCCAAGTCCCGGGGTCAGCGACGGCCGACTCCCCCACCGCCGCCAGCCGAGGCGCCGGCTGCTGTGTCGGAAACGACACCGCCGGAGACGGTGTCGGCTGACGTTGGTGTCGACGAAGAGGAATGATCCACTTCGACGTGCAGGGCCGGGTTGGGGTGATCACGCTCGATCGGCCCGAGGCTCGCAATGCGATCAACGCCGAGATGGCCGAGGCGATGGAGGCTGCCATCGATCGTCTCGAACACGACGACGAGCTCTGGGCGGGGATCTTGACGCACAACGGTCCAGCGTTTTGTGCGGGTGCCGATCTCAAGGAGATCGCTGCCGGTAACGCAGACGGCCTGTGGACGAAGCGGGGCGGGTTCGGCGGGATCGTTCTGCGGGATCGCGTGAAGCCGCTGATTGCAGCCGTCGATGGTCACGCAGTCGCAGGCGGAACCGAGATCGCCTTGGCGTGTGATCTTCGGGTTGCGTCGACCGAAACCATGTTTGGGATCCCCGAAGTGAAGCGGTCACTCGTGGCAGCGGCCGGTGGTTTGGTCCGCCTCCCACGCGTGCTGCCCCCGGCGATCGCCATGGAGTTGGCCATCACCGGAGACACGATCTCCGCCGAACGTGCCTACCACTTCGGCATGATCAACCAGCTTTGTGAGCCGGGTGAGGCTGTCGACAGCGCACTGACGTTGGCCGGTCGCGTGCTGGCCAATGCGCCGTTGGCAGTGCAGGCCAGCCGGCGACTGATTCTCGAAGCACCCGAACAAACCGACGCAGAGGGGATGCGGGCTGCGTCGGCAGCGATGGCAGCCCTTTCTTCCACAGAGGATTATGCAGAGGGGCCACGAGCGTTCATCGAAAAGCGGAGCCCTCGCTGGAAGGGCCGCTGATCATCGAGTGATGCCATTGGCACGCAAGTACTCCAGCAGGTCGGGTACCAGCTCGACCTGTTCGAGGTGCTCGAGCGGTACCCACGCAACATCGGCTGCGTCGTCGCCTGCTGTGGGGTTGGTCGATCCGATGATCTCGACGAAGTGGTTCGCAATCAGCAAGTGATGGGCCGAGCTGATCCGCTCGGCGATGGCGATCAAGGAGCCGGCGACCGCGTTGAGTCCGGTCTCCTCGGCGACTTCTCGCACGACCGCCTCTGCAAGCGTTTCTCCCGGCTCGACTCGGCCCCCCGGAATCGACCAGCAGCCCGCTGAGGGTTCGGTCCCTCGCTCGATCAACAGGATCGCATCATCGACCACGGCGACAGCACCGACAGCCACGGTGATGAGGCCTGTCACGGTTCGAGGGATCGATGGACCTCGATCGCCCGGGCCACAAGGCCGAACGATTCGAAGAAATTCTTCGTGTTGCGATCGCCGGGCAGTGCCAGAGAATCAAGACCGGTGTGTCCCCTCCCCCGGGCCCACTCTTCGATGGTGATCAGGAGCTGCTCCCCTACCCCGACGCCTCGGGCATCGGGGAGGACGTAGAGGTCGGTGATGCGTGAGATCGCCGCATGGCTTCGGAGGTTGAGTTCGTGCGCTGCGGCGTACCCCACGACCGTCCTGTCGATCGTTCCCACGAGGACGAGGCGTTCGGTTGCGACGAACTCGCGGGCGAAGGCGACCGCCAGGGGTTCATCTCTCGTCTCGAGCTCGGCCCAGATCCGGCCGCCCCGCAGAGGTCGAAGTTCTTCGGTGGCTGCTCGGGCGAGGGCAACGACGACGTCCAGATCCGACTCGGCCGCTGGGCGTGCGCCGAGTTCCATCTCAACCCCGACGTTGACGGATGCGGTTCAAGACCGTGCTCCGATTTCGGTGTTCTCGCTCGAAGGACTCGATGACGTCGAGTTCGTGGTCGTCGAGGTCAGCGATGAGACGAACGATCTCGACTGCGGTGAGTTCGGCGTAGTCGGCGATGGGGAGGTCATAGCTCTCGGTCTCGCTGGACACAGGGTCCGCACCAGCCGGCTGACCCCCGAGAAAGGTTGCGAGTGCGTCGCTGATCTCGTCGATCAATTTGCTGGCCTCGGCCTGCCCGCGCTGTGCAGCGACGGTACCCGCCAGTCTGGTCAGGGCGACCTGACCTCTCCCCCGCTCGGCAAGCTTGGGGATCATCTCCTTGGCCTCGAGCGCCAACCCGAGCGGTGCATAGACGAAGAGATCGAGAAGCCGCTCGGCCAGTTCGTCGTCGTCGGCGTGTGTCATGACGTTGGCTCAGACCGGACCGCCGCAGTGCGGGCACTCACCGTCGTTCACCGCAGTGCTGTTGACGAGCAGGAAGCAGTTCGGGCACGAGAATTCATTGTCCTGTCGTGCTTGCACCGGCTCGGCGTCCCCCGACGCAGCCGTCGGTTTTTTCGCTGGGCCAGACGCCTCGTCCTCGTCTTCTTCGTCTTCGTCGTCACCGGCGGCAATTCGATCCTTCAAGATGGCATCGAGATCAGCTTCGACATCGTCGTCGTCTTCGTCGTCGTCATCGTCGTTGGACGGTCGCGGCGGTGTGGCGACGTCATCGTCGTCGTCGTCATCGACATCATCGTCATCAGCAAACTCGTCGTCGAGTTCGTCATCGAGTTCGTCATCGAGTTCGTCGTCGTCGAGTTCGTCGTCGTCGAGTTCGTCGTCGGTGGTTTCGTCGTCGGTGGTTTCGTCGTCAGCCATCGTGCACCTGAGTTCGGGGGATGCGGCGGAGCATAGACATTTTCGGCTCCGGAGCAACGTCTCGTGCACGAAACTCCGGAGAACGCGTTGCCGGGACCCGGCACCGAGCATCTCAGATCGAACTCAATCCCCTCCGCTTTGCCTCCGACGCGAGTTCAGCATCGAGGCGTCCGAGTACGGGTTCGACCGAGTGATCTACGAAGTTCATCGCCTCCGCCACAGCTGCGTGGCCGGCGACATCGCGTATGGCGGTATGCATGCGCTGACAGACTCGACGGTACGCCTCGTGGCCTTGGGGCCCCGTGCGCAGTTCGAGCATGTGCATTGCTTCGCGAGCATTGAACTGCATCGAATAGCGGACCCGGTATGCCAAGGACACGGCGTACGAGGCCTGGTCGGGGTGCTCGTCGAGCAGGGCATCGTGGAGCTCGGCCGATCGACTCATGACTGCGTCGAACTCCGATGCGAGTCCCGCAGCGTCGACGGCTGCGGGACGAACGTACCCGTGGCGTGGTGACAGCGGTTGCCAGTCGATGGTGAGCATGCGGTGACGCTGGAGGTCACGAAAGGCCCCGTAGTCACTCAACACGTCGAAGCGATAGTCGGTTCGCTCGAAGGCGCGACCGGGCCGGTGGCGGCGATTTTCCCGATTGCCGACGTAGGCCTTGATGACATCCAGGCGCTCATCGACGGTCATACGACGGACTCGAGCTTCGATGGAGGCTTCGGACAGCGACGTGTGGGGGTACAACATCGCCGTGACCATCTTGATCTCACCGTCTGGATCGAAATCGACCAGCTCCACCATGTCGTCGGCGACTGGCCCCCCGGTTTCGTCACCGAAGAACCGGTCGGCAAGGGCGTCCATCGAGTCTCGAACATCGACCATGTGGCCACTTGTCCGGACGCCCCGCTCGGGAAGATCCACCCGTTTGAGAAATGACGGTACGACCTTGCGCAGCTCGGTGAGCATCAGATCGGCATAGGCGCGCGCCTCGGGCAGTGGGTGGGCTCGCATCCGCAGGAGCAGTGCCTCATAGGCCTGGCCGGTGCCGTAGATGCCGACATTGGAAAGTGAGGAGGACGGCAACATTCCTCGGATGGAGTCGAGGGCCCGAGCCTTGATCGCAGTGCGATACGCAAAGTCGCTGTCGCCGGGTTGCTTGGGTTGGGCCGCTCGGAAGAATTCCTGCATCTGAGGGATGAGATCCGAGTACGAATCGAACATTCGATCCATATCGGCGATGTACCGAGCGCCAAGGGCGTTGGAGAGAATGTCGGGATCCCGGTAGTAGCGGTAGCGGCCGCCGAGGCGTTGGTCGTACGCGATGTAGCGGGTCGACTGCTCGAGATAGGACATGAGCCGGCCCCATTCGAGCACCTTGGTGAGGACGTTCGATGCCTGTTCGCATGCGAGGTGTACGCCACCAAGCTGCGCAACGGAGTCGTCGCCGTACTCGAAGAAGACTTTGTCGTAGAGCTCTTCGGCCCGCCGCAAGCCGATGGTGGCATCGATCGACTGGTCGCCCTCGATGTCCAGTTCTCCCACAAACTCCTTCAGGAAGAGCCGACGGAGGCTGAGTGCCGTGCGTGAGTACCGGGCGAACAGTGCACCTTTGACAACTTCGGGCAGGTTCACCAGCGCGAAGACTGGCTGATCGAGGTTCGTGAAGTACCGGCGGAGGATGTCGGCCTCGTCGGCGGTGAACTCTTCGGCGATGTAGACCGTCATCGGTCGATGACTTTACGGCGTGCGAACGGAGCCATCGCGGATTGGGTCGAGCCGAACGCGGAGAGATGGAGTCTGGTTGGTCGGGCGGCCATCACCTCGGCTACGGGACGTTGCACGGGTCTGCGCAAGGGTTGCGAATGATCGCCAGTGATCACACCCAAAGGTCGATGGCATCGGGTTCGACCCGAATGCTCAGTGAGCGCGCTGATGCGGTCAACCGCCCGTCCAGATGGATGTTCGTCGGTCGCTCGAACTCGAACTGTGCGGCTCGTACGCGGCGCACCGCGATGTCGGGATGGGGAATGTGAGTGCCACTCGCCATGCGTCGTCTCGCCTTGATGCGGTCGGTGACCGCCATGCCGACCACCTCGACGGTATCGAGTCGACCATCACCGGGGTGCGCTCGAGGGGCAACGTTCCAGCTTCCGACAAACGCCGCATTTGCGGCGACGACGATCCGCCCGCGAAGCCACGAGCGCCGGGCTACGAGGTGGGACAGGAACCAGTGCAGCGTGCCGTCGATCAGAACCGCTCCGAGATCCACCTTGACATGGAGTGCCTCGTCTGCAGCCTTGAGGTCCGATGATGTCGAGCCGCCGAGGGTTCGGACGAGATCACCTCTGGTGAGTCCGAGTGGCGGAGTGTCAGCACCGGTTCGACGCGTTCTGCTGATGAAGTCGAGTGCTTCGAGCGGATCGTCGAACACCCGCAAGTCATCGGGCGGTCTCGCCCGTTCTCCCCAGTCGCCACCTCGCTCGACGGTCATGCGACTGCTACCGATCCGGAGAGGGCAACGACACCACGGTGAATGCTGTCGGCCGCTTGGCGAGCGCAGGTGCGGGTCGCTGCTGTCGGCGCAATTGCGGCGACCTGACGCAGGAGGTCGATCAGGAGCTTGACATTGCGTACGAAGTCTCCCGCTGTCATGTCGGGCTCGCTGTCGAGGAGGATCTCGAGCGTTTCGCCGGCTGCCCAGGCATGGGCGACAGGCGCAAACCCGGCATCGGGTCGTCGGGTCTCGGTCACGCCGGCGTGCTGCTCGGCCCGGCCGACGGTGTCCGACAGGTGCTCGAGCTGCCGCCAGCGCGCACGGGCGTCACGAGATGGCAACCATGGCTCGGGCGCTGGTGTTGGGCTGCGGTGCTCGTAGGTGAGGCATGAGACGAGTGATGCGAGTGCCGCCGGTTCGAGATCGTCGAAGAGACCGGTCGTGACCGCCTCGGCGATGAGCAGATCGGTTTCGTGGTAGATCGAGGAAAGGATGCGGCCCTTGTCGGTGACGGTCCAGTCCTCGAGGTAGCCGAGATCGCGGAGCACATCGCAAATCGAATCGAACTGGTTGGCGATCGACGCCGTATCACTGCTGGCACGTTCTTCGAGCTTCACCAGTTCCTGGCGGGCTCGCTCGAGGCGCGTACGGCGATCAGGCCGACGGCGGAGATGGCGGGTCTTCGGGCGCGACGACGTGTTCCGTCGGATGCGACGTGCAACGTCGTGGCGGTAGTCGATGCGCTCGGGGGCCATCGGGAATGGGAGATCGATGCGGCCGATCGTGTCGGGGGCGCTCTCCAAGTCGGCGAGATCCCACCGCATCTCCCGACCCTCCTCGCTGACGAGCCGAATTCGGGCCCGGCCTCCCTTTCGCCAACTGACACCGAGGACGGCACAGCGGTCACCGCGATCGTCGACGACCACGTCGCCCGGCCGGAGTTTGCTGACCGCATCGGCGATCGTCTCGGGGATTCCCGGTGAACGCACCTCGAATTCCTCTTCGGGCTCTTCGGCCTCGAGCGACGCAACGAGCGAACGCGCTCGGGCAAGGCGCAGTTCGAGCCGCACCGTCCCCGCATTGGTCTGGTATTGAGCGAAGGATGTCCCTAGGAGTGCCCGGGCGTCCTGGGGGCTGCGACGTTGCAACAGGTTGGCCGCCATGTTGTAGGTCGGGCGGAAGGCGGAGCGAAGACGAAAACTTCTGCTTCCCGCGAGCGAGGCAACCTGCTCGAAGCGAGTGAACGGTGACCACGGCACGACCGCATGGCCCACGGTATCGATACCGCGACGGCCGGCCCGCCCGGTGAGTTGCGTGAATTGCGCGGCGGTCAGAACCTCGTGGCCTTCGCCGGTGAACTTCGTGAGTTTGTCGATCACCACGCAACGGGCGGGAAGGTTCACGCCGAGGGCCAGGGTTTCTGTGGCGAAGACGACTCGCACCAGCCCCTCCGCGAATGCGAGTTCCACCGACTCCTTGAAGGCCGGCACCAGTCCGGCGTGATGGCTTGCGATTCCCCGCTCGAGACGGTCGAGCCATCCGGTTGTGTCGAGTGCAGCAAGATCGGCGGCTGCCAGTCCCGCAAGTCGGTCCTCGGCGATCGCTCGTATCCGAATCGCTTCCTCTCGGTCGGTGTAGCGGGCGCCTGCTCGTTCCAGCGCAGCAGCCGCCTGGTCACAGCCTTTGCGACTGAAAACGAACCAGATCGCCGGGAGCAGATCATGTTCCTCGAGGTGATCGAGCACCTCCAACTGGCTCGGGCTGGCCCACGGAGTGTTGTTCCCTGATCGATGCCGACCTCGATCCTGGCGACTGCGGCGGAGGTCAGGGTCGAATCGATGCCCTTCGCTGTTGGGTTCCCCGTCGACGAGCGTCGGAAGCACGTGGAGGCGATGCCCACGCTTGTCGGCGATCATGTACAGATGCTCGAGGGCCACCGGCCGCCTGTGTTCGACGACACACCCGGTCTCCCCTCGTATCGACTCGATCCATCCGGTGAGCTCGTCGGTGTTCGAGACTGTTGCCGAGAGTGCGACAAGCCGCACGTGGGGCGGTAGGTGGAGGATGACCTCTTCCCAGACTGGACCTCGGAACGAGTCTTCGAGATAGTGGACTTCGTCGAGCACGACAAAGTCGAGGTCATCGAGCTGGCGTCCCTCGTACAGCATGTTGCGGAGGACCTCGGTGGTCATCACCACAATGTCGGCATCCGGATTGATTGCGTTGTCTCCGGTGAGCAACCCAACTCGATTCGATCCAACTCGTGCCGCGAGGTCGCGGTACTTCTGGTTCGACAGCGCCTTGATCGGCGCGGTGTAGAAGGCCCGCCTGCGCTGTGACAGCGCCAGATCGATGGCGTGCTCTGCGATCACGGTTTTGCCGCTGCCCGTGGGAGCGGCAACGAGTACCGAACGTCCTGCCTCGAGATGCTCGATCGCGTCGAGCTGAAATCGGTCGAGCTCGAATCCGTGGGTCGGACTGCTCACGCCAGTGGTGCGGCGCGCTTGCGAGCTCGTCGCGTGCGGATCCAGCCGAACGCAATGGAGGTCTCGTAGAAGAGGTACATGGGGACCGAGAGGACCATCAACGTGAACGGGTCTCCTGACGGCGTGATGACGGCGACGAGTACCACGATGCCGACGATCGCATACTGGCGTCCCTTGGTGAGGGTCCGGTACTGCACAATGCCAAGGAGTTGCAGGAAGATCAGCAGAATCGGGAATTCGAAGCCGATGCCGAATGCAACGATCATCTTCATCACGAAGCCGAGGTAGTCCCCGGGCGCAAACAGTTCGGTGAAATCGTCACCTCCGACCTCACCCAGGAATGTGAGCGCTCGCGGAATGCTCCAGTATGCGAGTCCGGCGCCGAGGAAGAACAGCAGGACACCACCCATGATGAAAGGAACGGCATACCGCTTTTCGTGGGCGTAGAGCCCGGGAGCGATGAAACGCCAGACCTGCCACAGGATGATCGGAAGTGCAGCGATGATGCCGCCGTACCCTGCGACGGTGAGTCGGACGCTGAACGGCTCGAGCGGGTTGCGAACATAGAGTTGGCACTCCTCGCCGGTCTCGAGGGTGTCACAGTACGGCTCGAGAAGAATGGTGATGATCTCGGGGTAGAGAACCCATGCTGCGATCGCACCGACCCCGATCGACACGAAACTGATGATCAGTCGCCGCCGAAGCTCCGCCAGGTGCTCCATCATGGTCATCTGGCCCGCTTCGCCATCGCCCCCAGCTTCAGGCATCGAGCTCACCGGTATCCGGCGGGTCGGTGCTGCCGGCTGTGTTGTCACTGTCATCAGCGGTGCTCGCTACCGCCTCGTCTCGGTGGTTGTGGGCCGGCTTCACGGGCCCGTCCCCTGTCGGCGTCATGTCGAACGGCCCGTTGGCTGTCCTTCGGAGGTCGTCGATGGCCTCGATCGGCTCCTTCATGGCCTCCCGCATCTCCCGTTGGAAGCCTCCGGACACACGGCGCACTTCGTTGATCGCCCGCCCGATCTGTCGAGCTGCTTCGGGGAGTTTGGTTGGCCCGAGAACGATCAGGGCGACGAAGAAGATGACGAGGAGCTCACCCGAGCCGAGGTTTCCCATCGAGGAGCATGCTATCGATCGATCGAGCGCTGCCGGGTCCACCCGCTGCGCACCCGAAGCGACGCACGCTCGTGCAGCTCGGTGGCTCGATCAGCCATCTGCTGGGCCGACCGCTCGACATCGTCGATGGCGACGGCAGCGGCCTGCGAGCGACGCAGCACCCTGCGTACCGCCGCCAGTTCGGCGCCGACGCGCTGGAGACCGATCGTCAACACGACCAACGATGCCACCACTGCCAGCGCGGGACTCAGACTCAGCCAGGTCACACCGGGTGACCGTAGTCCGTCAGGTGCTGAGAAGAGCGTCGAGGGCCTCGTCCCACGCCGCCGTGTCGTTGATCTTGGCGTGGAATTCGAGCAGGTCATCGTGGTTGATCGGCCGGCCGACCTTGATCTCATCCATTTCAGCCGGAAGGCTCCAGGTGTCCATCTCCACGCCGCTGGCGACGAGGAGATCGATCGTTCGGGGCTCAGCGCCCTTCACGACGGTCATCGCACAGTCGGGGCACCGGAAGCTGTACTCGCCTCGGTTGTCGCTGTCACAGACGCGGACACGAACGTCAGCTGTGGTGAGCTCGATATCTCCACATGTCTCGCAGCTCGCCCGGATGGTCGCCATGATGATCAAACCTCGTTGTCGTGACTCCGAAGGTCTTCGGCGTGTTGGCTGCAGTACTTGAGGACTGATTTCTCTGGGAACGCATTCTTTTCGGCTGTGTCGACGAGGATGAGCCGCCAGCTGTGTTTCTGGCGAACGGAAGTGCCACGATGACGCCCATGACGACTCGGATCGGCGCACTGTGGTCACCGCCCGTGCTCTTCGCACACCGAGGCGCCCGAGCCAATGCCCCCGAGAACACGATCGAGGCATTCGAGCTTGCCAAGCGCCTGGGGGCAACTGGCATCGAGACCGACGCCTGGATCACACGCGATGGAGAGGTCGTGCTCGACCATGACGGTCATGCCCGCCGCTTTCCCCGCCGATGGATCGCCGACGTGGATCGAGCAGACCTCAAAACGCACATCCCCACCCTCGACGAGTATTACGGCGTGGTCGGAACCTCCTTGCCCCTCAGCATCGACATCAAGAATCCGGCAGCGTTCGACGCCGTGGTTGCCACCGCTCGCCGGCACGGGGCGATCGATCATCTCTGGATCTGTCATTCCGAGCTGGACTGTCTTGTCGACTGGCGTGATCGTGCTCCTGAGTGCCATCTGGTCAACTCCACGTCGCTCGAGAAGCTGCCGGTGAGCGCAGAGAAGCGAGCGGCGGAACTTGCGGCGAACCGGATCGAAGCAATCAATCTGCGTCACGGTGAGTGGACCGGTGGGCTCACGACGCTCTTTCACCGCTTCGATGTGTTGTGTTTCGGCTGGGATGCGCAACATGAGCGCCAGATCGCCCGGTTGATCGATCAGGGCATCGATGCGGTGTACAGCGACTACGTCGATCGCCTCGTCGCCGTCGAGGCCACCTTTCGGTGACCTCTGTGCCTACAGCAAACCGAAATCGTCGAGCGGCCAGACCTTCAAAAAAGCGCGACCGATGATCGTGTCCTCGTGCACCGGACCGAAATCTCGACTGTCCGTGGAGTTCCGCCGGTTGTCCCCCATCATGAAGTAGTAGCCCTCTGCGAGGGTGCAGGTGTCGGTGGCGGGCGGGTTGATGCAACCTTCGGCCTCGATGGGAACCGCGCGGCTCGCGGTGTCTGCACCGCCGACATACGGTTCCTCGAGACGGCGGCCGTCGATGTAGACCGCACCGTCGGCGAAGGTGATCGTCTCTCCGGGTGTGGCGATGACCCGCTTGATGAACTCGTCGATGGGGCCACGGGCTTGAGCAGGTCGATCGAACACGACGATGTCCCCCCGATCCACCTCTCCGGTGGCGTAGCTCAGCTTGTACACGAGCACGCGGTCGTTGATGTCGAGTGTGTCCTGCATGGATCCCGACGGAATGAAGAACGCCTGCATCAGAAACGCCTTGATCAGGAGGGCCACAGCCAGTGCACCGACTGCGACGGCGGTCCATTCGACCAGGGAGCGAAGCGCCTCGTTGATGCGCTGACCCAGTGTTGCCTCAGCTCGCGCCGATGTCGGGGACTCGAGGGCGTCTCGTTCGAGGGACGATGATGCATTGGCCGTCGAACGAGGTGAGCCGCCGTCAGTCACGGGGGGACCCTACCGGGAGCTGGACTCGAGAACGTGGCACGAAGGATCAGCGGTACCGTTCCAGGACTCTGTTGGCGGCCTTGCGCCGAAGATCGAGGTCCAGCGGCGGACCAACGGCAAGGAGCTCGGCCGCGTCGCCGAGTCGCAGCAACAGACGCTCGAGCCACGGCGATGCCGTAACGACCATCTCGACCACAAGAGCATCGCCTGTGTCATCGACCCGTTCGGTCGGGTACTGCTCGATCACCCAACGTTCGCTGGGTTCGAGTCGCAGCTCCACCCGCGGGTCATCATCGGACGGCGTGAAGATGTGGCCCCCCGGCGTCATGTGTTCGATCGGCTGTGGGGTCACGGCCATGGACTTGATCCGATCGACGCGGAACGTTCGTTCTCCTTCGGCTGTGTGACACCAGCCACTGAGGTACCAGTTGCCCTGGTCCGAGAAGATTTGCCCCGGGTCAACCCGCCGCCGACTCAGGTTGTCACGTCCGTAGGCGTAGTACTCCAGCTCGACCTGGCGGCCCGCTGCGATTGCGTTCCGCAGCTGTTCGAGCGTGTCGGCGGGTGCCGAGCCGAGGTGAACATCCACCGCCCCACGCCCCTTGTCCCCGAGGGCAAGTTCGAGTTTTGTGAGTGCGCGAAGCAATGGGGAGGCAGCCTCCTCATCGGATCCCTCGCTCTCCGTGAGTGCAAGAACCGAGCGCCCGGCTGTCAGGAGCCGGGTCTGGTCCTCCACGGAGAGTCGCAACGGACGGGAGAACCAGTCTGCGTAGCGGATGTGGACGCGATCGTTGCTGAGTTCGACCTCGATCAAACAGTCGGGGGTGAAGGGATGCACCCCCACGAAGAACACGATGTCTTGCAGGTCGGCGAGAAGCTGCTCTCGGGGGTAGGCGTATCGCTCGACGATGTCGTCGATGTGGGCGCCAGCAGCTTGTTCGGCGACCCAGGGGATGACCGACAGCAACCGTGCGAGCCGCTCGCGGGCGGTCAGCCTGTCACTCATGTCTGCGCCTCCAGCCACGCAATGAATTCGGCCCGCATCTGGGGCGGCCCGATCACCTCGGCGTGTTCGAGGAACGACAGCACGAAGCTGCGGAACGCTTCGACGTTGCGAACCTGAAGGGTCGCCGTGATCGACCCGTCGTCACCAAGCTCCACATCGCCCAGCAAGAACCGGGCATACGCAGCCTGGTCGGGGTCGACCCGCACGGTCGCTTCGGTCGCAGGTCCGTCTCCGAGCTCCCAACCGCGAAGATCGAGCGGGTCGGCAACGGTGCCGACCGGCTCGATCGCCTTGCCGGCAAGGCGAACATCGCTGCCCAAGCGGTCGACGCGGTAGAGCCGATCGGCGGCTCGGCTTCGATCCCACCCGTGCAGGTACCAGTGTCCGCGCGAGAACGAGACCCGCCATGGCTCGACCGTCCGCTCCTCTCCGTTGTAGACGAACGAGACGGCCTGTCGATCCGCTGCCGCACTGATGAGGGTCGAGAGCGCATCGGGGAACGGCACCCGACCAAGCTGTTCGCCCGTTGTGGAGCCGCCTGCTGCCCCGATCTTGATCGGTCCCGTCTCGTCGCCCTCGACTTGCACAAGGTTTGTGGCGAAATTCAATGCTGCGAGCTCGTCCGGCTCGAAGTGGAGTCCCGATCCGGCGTACTCGTCTCGGTCGATCCGGTAGCCGTCGATCGGGGGATCCTCACCGGGCACGGTCTCGACTCGAAGCGGCACTCCCAAGCTCCGCAGATCGTCCTTGTCGCGCTCAAAGGTTCGTCGAAAGCTTTCTTTCGCCTCGGGGTACCCGCCGATGCGGACACGAAGTTGATCGGCGGTGAGGGGCCGATCTGCATCGAGAAGGGCGGCAGTGAGATTGAGGAGGCGTTCGAGCTTGTCCATCAGGGTTGCTTCACAGTGAGGCGATCAGTTTCTCCACCCGTTCGTCGTGCGCCTTGAACGGGTCCTTGCACAGGACGGTTCGCTGGGCCTGATCGTTGAGCTTCAGGTGTACCCAGTCGACGGTGTAGTCACGCTTTCGATCCTTGGCCCGCTTGATGAACTCGCCACGCAGTCGCGCTCGTGTCGTCTGGGGCGGAGTCTCCACTGCCTCGGCAATCTCTGTGTCGGTCACGATGCGCTCGACCATGCCTTTTTGTTGCATCCGGTAGAACAGGCCGCGCTTCTGGTTCACGTCGTGGTACTGAAGATCGACAAGCGACACACGGGCATCACTCAGTGCAAGATCGTGACGCTCGCGGTACGCCTCGATCAGCTTGTATTTGATGACCCAATCGAGTTCTTTGTCCAGGGTCAGCGGGTCGTCCTCGATCGCGGTCAGACAGTGCTCCCACATGTCCAGCGCCATCTTCTCTTCGGCATCGAGCTCGTGGTGCTCGGCGAACCGGAGAGCCCGGTTGAGGTACTCGGACTGAATGTCGAGTGCCGAGACCTCACGTCCATTGGCGAGACGCACCCGTCGCCTGCAGGTCATGTCGTGGCTGATTTCGCGGATTGCTCGGATCGGATTCTCGAGCGTCATGTCCCGCAGAACGACCTGCGGTTCCTCGAGCATCCGAAGCATCAACGAGCACGCACCGACTTTCAGGTAGTTGGTGTACTCGCTCATGTTCGAGTCGCCGACGATCACGTGGAGGCGTCGATAGCGCTCCGCATCGGCATGAGGCTCATCACGTGTGTTGATGATTGGGCGGCTCCGGGTGGTCGCCGACGAGACGCCCTCCCAGATGTGCTCGGCCCGCTGGCTCACGCAATACATCGATCCACGCGCCGTCTGGAGCACTTTGCCGGCGCCGGCGTAGATCTGACGGCTCACCAGGAATGGGATCAAGACCTCTGCGTAGGACGCAAAGTCATCCCGGCGGCTTGTGCAGTAGTTCTCGTGGCACCCATAGCTGTTGCCCGCAGAATCGGTGTTGTTCTTGAACAGGTAGACGTCGCCGTGCACGCCTTCGTCATCGAGTCGCTGCTCGGCGTTGTTGAGCAACGACTCGAGGATGCGCTCCCCCGCCTTGTCGTGTACGACGAGTTCGCGGACGCTGTCGCATTCAGGGGTTGCGTACTCGGGATGACTCCCGACGTCGAGGTACAGGCGAGCACCATTGGCAAGGAACACGTTGCTGCTTCGGCCCCACGACACGACCCGCCGGAAGAGATACCGCGCCACCTCGTCAGGGCTGAGCCGACGCTGGCCGCGCAGCGTGCAGGTGACGCCGTATTCGTTCTCGATTCCGAAGATTCGACGCTGCACCTTGCCAACCTAACCGGACAGAGCCGACTGCGGGGTATCAGCTGAGAGCCTCGTGTCCGGCGCAATGCGCGCTGGTCGCACTGGATTCAACCGGCGATGAGTTCGGCAATTTCAGGATCGAAGAGGCGTCGGAAGGCGCGTCGCTGTTCACCCCGTTCCAGCACTGCCACCTCGAGGGACGCTGGCTCGAGCGTGCGGTCGGGGCCGGCAAGCGCATGCACCGCTCGCTGGAGCCCGTCGGCGAGGCTGACGCCAGGCTCGAAGGTGCCGAGCCGTTCGCTGATGGCCTCGGTCTCTCCGCCGAGGACCACCGCCATGTCTTCGTCGACAACGGTGCCGTCGTAGAGGATGTGAAAGAGCTGATCGTCAGCGCCGTCGGCAGCATGGCCGATCTCGGCCACCAGGATCTCGACCTCCATCGGCTTCATCTCGTGGGTGAAGATCTGGCCGAGGCTCTGGGCGTACTGGTTGGCGAGGCTCCTGGCGTCGACGTCCTCACGGCTGAAGGCGTAGCCCTTCATGTCTGCGTGACGCACCCCTGCGATGCGGAGCTGGTCGAACTCGTTGTACTTGCCAACACCGGCGAATGCGATTCGGTCGTAGATCTCGCTCACTTTGCGCAGCGTCGAGGAGGTGTTCTCGGCACAGATCGCAATGCCGTGTTCGAACCGGAAGGCGACGAGGCTCCGACCACGGGCGATGCCTTTTCGTGCGTAGTCGGCTCGGTCCTTCATGACTTGTTCGGGAGCGACATAGAAGGGCATGTTCATCTCGGTCAACCTCCCCGGCGACGTTCGATCAGCGCCTGTGTGCGCTCGGCAAGGTCACCGTCACCGATTCGGTTGTAGCCGTCGGCGGTGATCGTGGCGACCACCGGATAGATGCCACGGATCAGGTCGGGCCCGCCGGTGGCCGAGTCTTCGTCGGCGGCTTCGAAGAGGGCCTCGATCGCGAGATCGATCACCTGGTCGATGCTCATGTCACTGCTGTAGCCGAGCTTGACGACGGTGCCGGCGTGCAGGCTGCCGCTTCCGGTACTGGCATGGTCGGCTTCTTCGTACCGGCCACCGGTGATGTCGAACTCGTAGAGCCGACCTTCATGTCGCGAGAGGTCGAATCCGGCGAACAGCGGCACGACTGCCATGCCCTGCATGGCCATCGGCAGATTGCTGCGGATCATCTGGCTGAGTTGGTTGGCCTTGCCGTCGAGGCTGAGCGCAGTGCCCTCCACCTTTTCGTAGTGTTCGAGTTGCAGCTGGAAAAGCTTGACCATCTCGATCGCTGGGCCGGCTGCACCGGCGATGGCAACCCCGCTGTGGCGGTCGGCGGGGAAAACTTTCTCCATGGTGCGTTGGCTGATGAGGTGGCCGGAGGTGGCCCTGCGGTCGCCGGCCATGAGGACACCGTCTGCATATCGGATGGCCACACACGTGGTGCCGTGGCGGTAATCCTCGGGGGCAAGGCCACCCGGAGAAGAGGGCGGAGCAAACCCACTGCGCCGCAGCAACTGGCTGAAGTCGGGCCCTGGGTCGTCCTGAACGCGAAAGAGCGGCAGGTTCACGAGTTACTGGCCACCCTTCTGGATGTAGCTCTTCACGAAATCCTCGGCATTGGTCTCGAGGACCTCGTCGATCTCGTCGAGGAGATCGTCGAGTTCTGCCTTCAACTCCGCTCCTCGTTCAGAAGCAGCGGGTGTTTCGTCGGTGTCGGAATCGCGTTCGCTGGCGGGTTTCGGGACTTGTTCACGTTCGGCCATGGTGTTCTTCGTTCCCTCCTTCAGTTCCCAAGGCGGCGCAGCAACTCAGCTGCGCTGTCACTTTCATCGAACAACGTACCCACGTGTGCCTCGGTCCCGCGCATCGGTTCCATCATGGGGACACGGCGAAGTGCCTCGCCACCGACATCGAACACGATCGAGTCCCAGTTGGCCGCCACGACGGCATCGGGGAAGTCGCGCACACAGCGACCACGGAAGTACGCACGGGTGTCGCTCGGTGGAACACCGATCGCATCGGCCGCATCGTCGTCGTCGATGAGTTGTTCGAGACCGACCCGCCAGGCGAGACCGCGCTCGGGCCGCATGTCGGTGTATTGGATGTCCAGAGCCCGAACTCTGGCGTCGGACCATGACAGTCCATGGCGTTCGCGATAGCCGTCGAGCAGCCGGTACTTCGCAACCCAGTCGAGTTGGTCGGCGAGTTCCATCGGGTCGCGCTCGAGACCGGTGAGCACCAACTCCCAGCGCCGCAGTACCTCTGGTACCCACGCTCCCCCGAGTGCGTCGAAACCGTGATCTTCGGCGTGCTTGCGCGCCAGGTCGAACAGTTCCCACTGCACCTCGAGTGCGGTGACGGTGCTGCCGTCGGCGAGCGGGAGTGCTTCGCGCAGACTGAGGTCGTGGCTCACGTGGCGCAGTGACGTGACCGGCGCCTTGAAGAGGAACTCCGTCGGAATCGCACCGTCTTCGACCAAGGCGAGCACGAGTGCGGTGGTTCCCACCTTGAGAAATGTTGCGACCTGTGACGGGTTTGCGTCTCCGACGATCACGTGGAGCCGTCGGTACTTGCGGGCGTCGGCGTGGGGTTCGTCGCGGGTGTTGATGATTGGGCGTTTGAGGGTGGTTTCGAGCCCGACTTCCTCCTCGAAGAAGTCGGCTCGTTGAGTCAGTTGGTAGTGCACCTCGTCGGTTCGCTGACCGGGAAGTTCGGCCCCGACCTTGCCGGCGCCGGTGAAGATCTGACGGGTGATGAAATGGGCCGTGCAGTGGCGCACGATCTCACCGAATGGCGTGTCGCGGCTTACGAGGTAGTTCTCGTGCGTGCCGTAGGAGTTTCCTTTCCCGTCGGAGTTGTTCTTGTAGAGGACCAGTTCCTGGCCTGGAGGCAGGAGGTCGTTGGCGGCTGCCATGGATCGCTGAATGATGAGTTCACCGGCACGGTCGTAGCGCACCACACTCAGTGGATCGGCGCACTCCGGCGTGGACATCTCGGGGTGAGCATGGTCGACGTAGTAGCGGGCACCATTGCGAAGCACCGCGTTGACCAGGTGGGTTTCGATCTCTGGCGCCATGGCGCCCATCGGGCTGAAGCCGCGAGCATCGATGTCGGGGTGTTCGTCGATGAAGTCCCAGGCGATGACGTCGGAGCGGGTGTCGGGCCGGTAGCCCTCCGACGCAAGGAAGGCGTTGATCAAGAGCGAGGAGGCGGTGATCGGATTGGGTTCGTCGGTTCCTCGGTGGACGATGCCGTACTCGGTCTCGATTCCCAGTGTTTTCGCGATTGCCATCGGAGCGACCCTACTTAGCGACTGTAGGAACGTGTGTACCGTTGGCCCAGATTCGTCAGGACCTCGTACGCGATCGTGCCGGCTGCAGAGGCGACCTCGTGGATGGCGAGCGTCTCGCCGATCAGCTCCGCCCTGGTTCCGGTCTCGACGCGTACGTCGGCAGGCAGGTCGGTGATGTCGACGGTGAGCAGGTCCATCGAGACCCGTCCGACGATGGGGGCTCGGTGGCCGCCGAAGGCAACCGAACCGATGTCGGAGGCGGCGCGGTGATAGCCGTCTCCGTACCCGACCGCCAGGGTGGCCAGCCGGCGCTCGCCGACAAGTCGCCGGGTGGCGCCGTAGCCGACGGTGTCACCGGCTGCGGCGGTGCGAATCTGCAGCACCGGGGCCGTGAGGGTGACCACTGGTGAGAGGCCCAGTCGACCATCGGGAGTGGGGTCGACGCCGTACAGCCCGATCCCTGGGCGTACGAGGTCGAAGTGGTAGTCGGGTCCGAGTCCGATACCACCGGAGTTTGCCAACGAGGCTCGTCCGGTCGGGAAATGCTTGCGTATCTGCGCAAATCGTTCCCGTTGGCGGCTGTTCAACTCGTGCGCAGGTTCGTCGGCACACGCAAGGTGACTCATGACCGTGACGAGTTCGATGCCGTCGAGTATCGACGGATCGTTCACGATGGTGGCGGTCTCGTTCGCGTCGAGTCCGGTGCGATTCATGCCGGTGTCGATGTGCAGCGTGCCTGCCCGGCTGTGTCCGTCGCTGCGGGCGTGCCGCGACCATCGCTCGACTTGCTCGAGCGAGATCAACACCGGCACGAGGCGATACTCGTCGAAGGTCGCTTCGGAGCCGGGGCCCACACCTGCCAACACGTGGATGTCGACATCGGGGAGCAGGCGTCGAAGCGCGATACCCTCCCCCGGTTCGGCAACGAAGAACTCCCGGCAGCCGACCTCGGCAAGGGCTGGAGCGGCCTGGTCCATGCCGAGGCCGTAGGCGTCCGCCTTCACCATCGAAGCAACGGTGGAGCGGGGCGCAAGGGCACGGAAACGCTGCCAGTTGGTCTGCAGCGCGGTCAGGTCGATGTGGAGTTCGGCGTCGGTCGCTCCCACCTGCATTCCGCCATCCTGCTCTGGGTGCAATGCCGCTGCGAGCCGTCAGAGAATCTGCGACAGGAAGAGCTTGGTCCGATCCTCTTGCGGATTGGTGAAGAAGTGTTCGGGGGTGCCGGCCTCCACGATCTCGCCGGACTCCATGAAGATGATGCGATCGGCAACCTCGCGTGCGAAGCCCATCTCGTGGGTGACGACCATCATCGTCATACCGCCGAGGGCAAGTTCTTTCATCACGTCGAGCACTTCTTTGATCATCTCGGGATCCAATGCCGACGTCGGCTCGTCGAAGAGCATGATCCGCGGTTCCATCGCAAGGGCACGGGCGATGGCCACGCGCTGCTGCTGACCACCGGACAGCTGGCCGGGGAACTTTTCGGCCTGCTCGGGGATGCCGACTCGCTCGAGCAGGTCTCGCGCCTGGCGTTCGGCCTCTGCCCGGGGCCGCTTTCGGACCCAGATCGGGGCCAGGCTGATGTTGTCGAGAACCGACAGGTGTGGGAACAGATTGAACTGCTGGAACACCATGCCGACTTCTGACCGGATCTTCTCGATGTTGCGGGTGTCGTTCGTCAACTCGACACCATCGACGACGATTCGTCCACTCTGGTGTTGTTCGAGTCGATTGATACAGCGAATCCAGGTCGACTTTCCCGACCCAGAGGGACCGAGTACGACGACGACCTCCTGCTCCTTGATGTTCGCAGAGACCTGCTTCAGGGCCTGGAAATCTCCGTACCACTTGTCGACACCGTCACAAATGATGATGTCGTCGCGCGCGGCCAGTTCGTCGCTCACGGCCGCCGTTGCATCGCTGAAGCTCATGGTGAATACCTCGTGGAGTTGTGGTCGGGTGTGACGTCAGTCGTGGGAGAGGCGAGTCGGAACGAACACACGTGCTGCATCAGTGTTCTCCGACGCCGAGATGGCGCTCGAGTCGTTGGCTGAACTTGGACATGCCGTAGGCGCCGATCCAGTAGATCATGCAGACGAAGAGCAGGCCCTCCATCCGCACACCGAGGAAAACGGTCTGGCCGGGGATCACCGAGTTGGCGACTCGAAGGAAATCGATGATGCCGATGATGGCGAGCAGCGATGTCTCTTTGAATGTCGAGATGGTTGCGCCGACCAACGGCGGGATCGAGACCCGCAGCGCCTGGGGCAGCACGATGAAGCCCGTTCGTTGCACGGTGGTGAGCCCGAGCGCATCGGATGCTTCGTACTGTCCGCGTCGCACCGCCTGAAGGCCACCCCGAATGTTCTCGGCGAGGTAGGCAGCCGAGAACAGGGCAAAGCCGAGTCCGGCGGCGGCCAGCTGCTCGATCTCCATGCCGTCGGGGAGGAAGATGTTCAGGAACGTCGAGAAGAAGAAGAGGATGGTGATGAACGGCACCCCTCGCACGGTCTCGATGTAGATCGTCGAGAGGACGCGGAAGATCGGCAGCGTCGACGTGCGTCCCAGGGCCAAAAGGATGCCCAGCGGGAACGAGAAGATCATCGTGAAGACTGCGATGTACACCGTCACGAGGAAGCCACCGACGAACTCGTCGGGAGCATCCACGGTCGATGGCGCATTGATCATGGTGACGAGGTAGTGAAGCATCGCCATCACACCTGCCCACGCGCAGACGAACCGAAGGCGCTGCGATCGCTCGCCGGCAAAGTTGTGTGCGGCGAGCGCCACGAGGGCGAGCAGGAGGAAACTGATCCGGGCCTTCTGGAGCATCGGATACACGCCGAAGAAGGCGGCAACCCAGTTGAAGATCGCAAGGCCGAACAAGCCGACACCGACGATTCGGCCGACTTCACCCACGCCCGGTTTGGTGAGGAAGTAGAGCACCGCCCCACCACCGATCATGAACCCGAGCGCCATCGGTAGATCGGTCGACACGACGTGGGCGTAGTCGATCTGCGGATCGCGCAAGATCACCCAGAAGGTGATGAACGGTGCCAACAGCCACGAGACGTTGAGCACGACTCGAATTGATCCTGCCCTGTCCATTGTGGCGAATCGCCGTCCGAGGAGATAGGCGCCGGTCAGGACGAGCCACATCACGGTCCAGGGAAGCTTGGCACTGTCCTTGACGGTCCGCCCCGGCTCGATGATGTCGCCCTGCTGGCCGTAGTTGCCCCAGTGGAACCACCACAGCGTCGATACGGCGAATGCGAGGACACCCAACGTGAAGGGAACGGCACCGACGAAGGTCGTGCGGCGCTTGACGTCCCCGAGGACGACCCAGAGGGCCAAGCCGACGGCGAACAAGACGACCCCGACGAGCCACCACCAGCCCCGGTCGGCCATTGCTGTTCCGAATGACTCGCGCACCGGTTCGAAGTCGGCATCGAGCAGGACCTCACCATCTGGCGAGCGTTTGGCATGCGGCTGCACCAGCAGGATGCCGGCGATCACTGCGCCTCCCCAGGCCATGCACCAGGTACTGATGCGCTTGAGGGAGAAGCCCTGTCCGACCATCCGACTCAGCCCGAGTGACAGCCCGGCGAGTGCCAGCACGATCCCCAGGGTCACCCAGATGCGTCCGTACTGGCTGCTGGGGTAGGTGAAGGTGAACAGCGCACGCATGTTGACGCGAACGGCGTCCCACTCTCGTTCGTGGCTGAATGCCCAGTTGAGGAGTCGTTGGTAGGCCAGCACGCCCGCAAGACCGAACACGATGGTGAGGACGGTGTTCAACACCGAGGAGAAGAGGTTGACCTTGAGCCACTCGAGCGGCGGGAGGCTGGGTTCATCGGGCCGACTCGCCGCCTCCTCGGCCTCGCGCTCGTCGGCGTTGGTGATGAGCTCGGCGGTCCCTCCGGCAAGGTGTTCGAGTTCGCTGCTCATCTCAGCGCTCCACGATCTTGAGACGGACGTTGAAGAAATTGACCACGACACTGATCGTGAGCGAACAGGCCAGGTAGAAGAGCATCCAGATGATGAAAACCTCGAGACTGCGACCCGTCTGGTTGAAGATCGTCTGACCAACCTGAACGACGTCGGTGTAGCCGACTGCGATGGCGAGCGATGTGTTTTTCGTGAGGTTGAGGTACTGGTTGCCCAGCGGTGGGAGGCTTACCCGGAACGCTTGGGGAAGAATCACACGGCGCAACATGGTGGAGCGCCGCAAACCGATGGCCTGAGCCGCTTCCGTCTGACCTTTCGGGACGGCAAGAATGCCTCCGCGGACGATTTCGGCGATGAATGCGGCGGTGTAGAGGACGACTCCGAAGAACACGGCCGCGAAACCCTGCGTGAGGTTCAGGCCCGATGGCCCCATGTTGGCGAAGTTCCCGCGCTTTTCGATGTCGGGCATGCTCACGCTGAATGGGGGGTCGTCGCTCACACTGCCGCGTCCCTCCCCGAATTTGTTGGCGAGCACATCGAAGAGATCGCGCCCCGAGTTCACCAGCCAACTCGAGAGTCCGGGCCACAGCACGAGGAAAACGACGCACGCGAGCGCTGCCGCAACCCCGGCGAAGATGACTCGGAACCAATCGTCGTCGGTGAGCTTCGCCGAATCGCCGGGCGTGCGGCGTGCATCGAAGAAGCGCTTGATCCACAGTCCGGCTGCGACGACCGCCGCTGCACACAGCAGCAGTTGGACCAGGTTCGGAGGTGTTGCACCGATCAGGTCCCGAATCGGGGCGAAGACGGCGTCGCCCACAAAGCCGAAGATCGGATGGATGAACCAGCCGACGGCACCGAACGCCGTGACGACGCCGAGCGCAGTGAGCACGGGGTAGGTCTCGCGGCCGCTTCGATCTTGCGCGGCGTGGCGTTGCTTGGCGATCCAGCGCGCAGCGAAGCAGCCGAGCACCATGATGATCGTCCACTGGTAGAAGCCGTCGTCGATGTGGACTCTCGGTACCGAGAAGCCTTTGTTCGAGACATGGAGTACGCCGCTCCACGGCCCCTGGGTGACCTCACCGCTCACCGGGTCGACGTCCTCGCCGAACTCCGGGAACACCACGGCGATGGTCACGAAGAACAAAATGATGTGCACGAGAAGCGGGATGTTCCGCATGTACTCGATGAATGCACTGGCCAGCTTGGCCACGAGCCAGTTGCTGGAGAGGCGACCGATCCCGATCAGCGTCCCGAGAATGGTGGCGAGAGCGATGCCCGCAACGGCCATCCGAATGGTGTTGACCATGCCGACCCAGAGGGCGCGCCCGCCGGTTGCCGGGTCGGTGTCGATGCCCTCGCCCAGCGAGATGGCTGGATCGACCTCGAGAAAGCCGAAACCGGTCTGGATCGACTTTGCCCGCAGACTGTCGCCCGCTTCTCGGACGAGGAAGGCGATGGCGAAGAGCGTCACCGCAAGTGTCGCAACCTGAACCAGCCACTTGACGACGGTTGCGTCACGGTAGAAGGGCGGCTTGGCCGACGCAGCGACCTGAAGTGACGGTTGTGTGTCGGTCACCGAGAAGCCCCCCAAGACAGCTCTGTCAGACGCGCGACACCGTGTTCGGTGGCATCGCACCGGTCACGGCCGCCCGGCAACATGACCGAAGTGTCCGAACGCACTCCCGGGCCGGTTTCGACCCGGAAGTGCGTTCGGGATGTGTTCGTACCTAGCGGATCAGCGCGCCGGCGGCGGGTACATGAGGCCGCCGTTGGTGTGCAGATCGTTGACCGTGCCCTCGAGGCTCAGGCCGAGGGGTGCGAGGTGACGCTCCCACAGGTCGCTGTAGGAACCAACCTGCTTGATGACCTGGTAGAAGGCGTCCGGGGCAATGCCCATGGCGGACTGCACCTCGTCGTCACCGACACCGAGGATTCGGCCGAGCTCGCCCTCGGCATCGAGGAAGCTGTCGACGTTGGCCTGGTTCACGCCGTACTCATCAGCGATGAGCATTGCGTACACGGTCCAGTTGACGACGTCCGCGAAGCGGGACTGGTTCTGGCCGTAGGTCGGGCCGAGCGGCTCCTTGGAAATCGGAGCACCCGGGAAGATGACCCACTCCTCACCGGCGGGCTGCTGTTCGGCCTTCCGCCCGACGAGGCCGGAGCCGTCGGTGGTGATGACGTCACACGCGCCGTCGATGAAGTTCTGCGTGACGATGTCGAAGTCTTCGAACGTGTTGAGCGTGATGGTGATGCCCAGCAGGTCGGCAGCCTCGGCGATGTTCTTCTCGGTCGTGGTGCCTGCGTTGGTGCACACGACTGCACCGTCGATGTCGGCAACGCCGCTTGCGTTCGAGAAGCCGTCGCTTGCTCGTGCCATCAACTGCTGACCGTCGAAGTACGTCGTGGGACCGAAGTCCATACCGACGTCGGAGTCACGGCTCTGGGTCCACGTGGTGTTGCGATGGAGCAGGTCGACCTGACCGGTCTGGACGGCGGTGAAGCGCTCCGCAGCCGTCAGGCCGATGATGTTGATCGCCCCGGCATCGCCGAGGATCGCCACCGCTGTCGCACGACAGAAGTCGGCGTCGAAGCCCTGGTAGATGCCGTCGGAGTCCTGAACGGCGAAGCCGATCGAGACGGTCGAGACACCGCAGTTGAGTTCGCCACGGTCCTGGATCTCGACAAGCAGGTCGCTGTCGCCCTGCGTTGCCTCGACGGTGTCGTCGCTGCTGTCGTCAGCCGCGTCGTCAGCCGCCGCGTCACCGCCGTCACCGTCGTCGTCGCTGCATGCAGCGGCAACGAGAGTGAATCCGAGAATGACGGCCAGAAGCCGGAGCAAGAAGTCCTTGCGCATAGTTGAATTCCTCCAGTGTTGTCCCACTCGGGACGGCTGGAGGATAGTCCCAGAATCGGGCGAGCGAAACCGGGTGCGTGTCCCCGCCCCCGGTACCCGAGTCGTGTGGGGGCGATCTGCGGCGCTGGCTAGAGGTATTGGCCGGTCGTGACAGAGTCGATCGACTTTCCGCCCCCAGCATCGTCGTCGTTGCTGATCAGCGTCCGCACATAGACGATTCGCTCACCCTTCTTCCCCGAGATCTTTGCCCAGTCGTCCGGGTTGGTGGTGTTGGGCAGGTCCTCGTGCTCCTTGAACTCCTGTCGAATCGAGGTCAGGAGGTCCTCGGTTCGAATCCCGCGACTGCCGGTGGCGATCTGCCGTTTGATTGCGAGTTTCTTGCCGCGACGAACGATGTTTTCGATCATGGCGCCGGAACTGAAGTCCTTGAAGAACATGACTTCCTTGTCCCCGTTCTGATAGGTGACTTCCAGGAATCGGTTGGCGTCGTCGTCCCGGTACATCTCCCGGACGGTCTCTTCGATCATCGCCCGCACCGCCTTGTCGGGATCGCCACCCCCGATCGTCTCGACCATCCCGGCATCGATCGGAAGGTCGGTGGTGAGATAGCGACCGAAGATCGACGAGGCCGCTTCCTCGTCGGGGCGTTCGATCTTGATCTTCACGTCGAGGCGACCGGGGCGCAGAATTGCGGGATCGATGAGGTCCTCGCGATTGGACGCACCGATGACGATCACGTTGCGGAGTGTTTCGACACCGTCGATCTCGGCCAGAAGTTGCGGAACGATCGTGGATTCGATGTCGGAGCTGATGCCGCTGCCCCGAGTGCGGAACAAGGACTCCATCTCGTCGAAGAAAACGATGACCGGCCACCCCTCCTCGCTCTTCTCGCGAGCACGCTGGAACACGAGCCGGATCTGGCGCTCGGTCTCACCGACATATTTGTTCAGAAGCTCCGGGCCCTTGATGTTGAGAAAGAAGCTTCGGGCCTCGTCACCGCCCGACACCTCGGCCACTTTCTTTGCGAGGCTGTTCGCAACGGCTTTTGCGATCAGCGTCTTGCCGCAGCCAGGGGGCCCGTACAACAGAATTCCCTTGGGAGCGGGAAGGTCGTACTCGGCGAAGAGCGCCTGGTGGAGGAACGGCAACTCGACGGCATCGGTGATCTGCTCGATCTGGGCATCGAGTCCACCCACGTCGGTGTACGACACGTCGGGCACCTCCTCGAGGACGAGGTCCTCGACCTCGGGCCGAGGGAGCCGCTCGAGGACGATGCCGGCGCGGGGCTCGATCAGGACGGTGTCGCCGGAGCGCAGTGGTGCAGCCCGCACTGCATCGCTGAGATCGACCACGCGGTTCTCGTCGGCACGCCCGACGACGGTCGCTCGCACACCGTCGTCCAACAGTTCCTTGATGGTGGCGACTTCGCCGGTGCGCTCATGGCCTCGGGCCAGCACGACATTGAACGACTCGTTGAGGACCACTTCCTGACCGCGTTCGAGCGTGCCGCGTAGGTCGGGCTGAACGGCAACCCGCATCTTGCGACCACCGGCATGCACGTCGATGGTTTCGTCGTCGTTGATTCCGAGGACGGTTCCATACCCCGATGGTGGCTGGGTGAGCTTGTCGACCTCGTCACGCAACGTTGCGATGTGCTCGCGGGCCTCTCGCAACGTGTAAGAAAGTTTCTCGTTCTGTGAGACCGCCTGCGCCAGTTGGCCCTTGGTCTCCATCAGGCGCTCCTCGAGCGTTCGGACCCGCTTCGGCGAATCCTGGAGGCGGCGGCGCAGGGCGGTGACTTCGTCTTCCAACCCGGCGGCGACCATCCGCAAGCGGTTGATCTCTGCCTCTGCGCTCTGGTCGTCCACGGAACCCTCCGTTCGTCCGATGCGGCCTCACCCTAGACCGGGCGACATCCTTCTGGGCAGCGCTGCGAGACGCAAGCGCAGGGCCGTACTGCGCCGTCGCCGAGGATGACAGATCGTGCATCGCCCGTGTCGTGAGAGGCGCACGTCCGCCGATACACTGTGATCCGAGTCAGCGAGCCCGAGGGTTGGGTGAGCATCGAAGTGTGAGGATGAAACGCACATGAAGGTTTGGATCGACCAAGATCTCTGCACTGGTGACGGACTGTGCGAGGAGATCGCCCCCGACGTGTTCACGTTGCTCGACGACGGGCTGGCCTACGTGAAGGAAGGCGACAAGATCTTCTCGGATCCGGGTGGACCGGAGGGTCTCGCCGTCGTGCCGGCTGGCCAGGAAGAGGCCACGATCGAATCCGCTGAGGAGTGCCCCGGCGAGTGCATCTTCATCGAGGTCTGATCTTCTCGATCAGCTG
>JBMTIM010000007.1:0-76937 GCA_049437325.1 Acidimicrobiales bacterium | reverse complement strand
AGTGCAGCACCGCCACGAGGCCGTCGGGAATTTCTGATCCAGTTGCGGGTTACCCTCAGTACACCGTTCTCGGACTACGGTCCGGCGCACGTCTGCGAAAGGACTTTCCTCATGGCTGGAGCCGTCACCACCCTCTCCGACGCCACCTTCGACGAAACGATCGGTGCATCGGATGCACCTGTTCTTGTCGACTTCTGGGCCGAATGGTGCGGACCCTGCAAAATGATCGCACCGATCCTCGAAGAGATTGCCGAAGAGCAGGGAGACGCGGTCACGATCGCCAAGCTCAATGTCGACGAAGCGGGTGACATCGCACGACGCTTCGAGGTCATGTCGATCCCGACGTTGATTCTGTTCCAGAACGGCGAACCGGTGAAGCGGATCGTTGGCGCCAAACCGAAGCAGGCCTTGCTCGACGACATCGCCGAATACATCTGACAGCCTCGATCGTCGACGCAGCGCTCCTCGACTCCAGTGGGGCGAGCGGCTCCCGTGCGACGGCCGTCGGCTCCTGTCGGACAGTGCCACTCTTGGCTCGGCAACAATTCCTCCATGGCGTGGGCCGATAGCCTCGGATCGCCATGAACGACCTCGGATTGCCGCTTCGGGAGGGGGACACCGGACCCGCGATTCGCGACCTCCATCGCCGACTCGCCGCTGCGGGCTTTTCTCCTGGCACTGACAGCGATCGATTCGACCTCGACACGGTGAACGCTGTTCGGGCCTTCCAAGCCAGTCGGCGAATCGTCGAAGACGGTTCGGTCGGTCGCCACACGTGGAACGCACTGATCGAGGCCGACAACCGCCTCGGTGACCGCATGCTGTACCTCCGCTCACCGATGACGAGAGGTGACGATGTCACCGATCTCCAGCAACGTTTGGGCAGCCTGGGTTTCGACGCCGGGTATGTCGACGGCATCTTTGGCCCCGACACCGAGCATGCGGTCCGAAGTTTCCAGGCCAACCAAGGGGTGACGCCGGACGGTGTCGTTGGACCGGACACCATCGCAGCGCTGGCTCGCCTGGCAGGAAAGCGCAGCGGAGACAAGACGATCGCTGAGGTCAAGGAAGCAGAGATGCTTCGTCACAACGTGGCTGGCGTCGGAGATCGTCGAATCGTCCTCGGGGAAACAGGTGGACTCCCTACCCTCGTCGACGCCCTTGCCCGTCGGCTTCGTCTCGACGGGGCCGAGATTCTCACCTTGCATCACCCTGATCTGTCGAAGCATGCCCGAACCGCGAACGACTGGGCGGGCACTGTCTACATGGGGCTCTCGCTGGCCGACGACGAGTATTCGATCGCCTACTTTCAGACCGAGGGCTTCGTTTCGGCGGGCGGTCAAGGCCTTGCCAGGCACGCCAGTCGACGGGTCGCAGAGGTGTTGCAGACCGACCACCCACCAGTCGGGATGCGATTGCCGATCCTGCGCGAGACACGAATGCCCGCCATCTGGTGTCGAGTCGGTCATCCCACCAACGTCGTCGAGAAGGGGCCGTCACTTGCGGCGGCGTTGCACCGCGCGCTGCTCACCTGGTGCAGCGAACCTCTCGACCCCACGGACTGACCCAGGTTCCCGCCCTCACACTCAGTCCTGTTCCCTCACCCTGACTCAGTGCTCTTGACCACTAGCGCTCTTGACCACCAGTGCTCTTGGCCACCATGCTCCGTCAAAGTGTGACATATGTCACACTTTGCTACACTACGGTCCCTGGAGGAGTGATCACCCGATAGATCCGTTCGAGATCATCCAGGTCGGCGAACTGCACCACGAGCTTCCCTGGACCCTTGCCGAGTTGCACCTTGACTCGGGTCTCCAGCCGGGCCGCCAGGAGCTCCTCCAATTCGAGAATGCCGGCATCGGGGACCGCTGAGCTGGAACGGGCAGGCGACGTCTCGTCCGCCTGCGCACTGCCTTCCTCAACAGCCTCATCGACATCTTCATCCCGGACCAGCGCTTCGAGCTCACGGACGGTAAGTCCCTCAGCAACAACTCGCTGTGCAAGCCGTTCCTGCTCACTTCGATCAGGCGTTGCCAGCAGTGCCCTCGCATGGCCCGCAGAGAGTTGACCCTCGATCACGAGTCGTTGCACTGATCCCGGCAACTGCAGCAGGCGAATCGTGTTCGCAACTGCAGATCGGCTCCGCCCCACCCGGCTGGCAACCTGCGCCTGCGTCATGCCGAAGTCTTCCATCAATTGCTGGTAAGCCGCAGCCTCCTCGAGGGCATTGAGATCTTGTCGATGAAGATTCTCGACCACTGCCGATTCGAGCGCTGACACGTCGTCTGCAGTGCGAACAATGGCAGGAATCACTGGCAAGCCCGCTCGCTTCGCCGCCCGCCACCGCCGCTCCCCCGCAATCAGTTCATAGCCATCATCAGCCTCTCGCACGATGATTGGCTGAATGACACCAACCTCACTGATCGACGCCGCAAGTGATGTCAGTGTTTCCTCGTCGAAATGATCCCGAGGTTGGTATCGATTGGGTCGAACCAGAGTGATGTCAACTTCGCGAAACGCTCCGGTCTCCCCTTCCACATCGGCCGGGATGAGTGAACTCAGTCCCTTCCCGAGCCCACTACGCCTCGTCGCTGACACCGAGAATCTCCTTTGCCAGGTCCCGATACGCGATGGCGCCTCGGGACAACGGGTCGAATACTGTAATTGGTTGTCCGAAACTTGGGGCCTCGCTCAACCGAACAGTTCGAGGGATCACATGACGCATCACCTTGTCGCCAAAATGCTCGCGCACCTCGTCTGCCACCTGGCCTGACAGTTTTGTGCGCGCATCGAACATGACGAGCACGATCGTACTGAGCACCAGTTCCGGATTCAGGTTCCGTGTCACGAGATCAACATTGCGAATCAACTGACCGAGGCCCTCGAGTGCGTAGTACTCCGTCTGAATCGGTACGAGCACTTCAGTCGCCGCCGTCAAACCATTGATGGTGAGAAGACCCAGCGACGGCGGGCAGTCAATCAAAACGATGTCGTAGTCATCAGCTACCGAGGCGATAGCCTCCTTCAGCTTTTGCTCGCGTGAGAAGGCGGGGACAAGTTCGATCTCTGCTCCTGCGAGGTCGAGGCTCGCCGGGGCCACGTAGAGATTCTTGACCGCTACCGGTTCGATCACATCCTCCATCGGGACACCTTGCAGCAGAACGTCATACAGGGAATGATCGAGTTGACGAGGATTCAAGCCGAGTCCGGTACTGGCGTTCGCTTGTGGATCGAGATCGACGATCAGAACTCGATTTCCCAACTCCGCAAAGCAGGCCCCAAGATTGACGGTTGTCGTCGTCTTTCCGACACCTCCCTTCTGGTTGGCGACCGCAAAAATGCGCGGCTCGTCCATGGTGGCATCGCCCACGGCGTCTCCTTTGCAGTAGAGGAGCGTATGTTCGCCGCTTTCCTGGATGAGGTCAAGGACCCCCTCCATGTTTCACGTGGAACGTGCGGCGTCGCTCAAGTCAGCGGCTTCCGCACACGCACTGCGCTGCGACGGGGGTATGACCGGGGGAGTTCATCCGTTACTGCGACTGTCACATAGGTTCCTCGAGAACCAGAGGTGCTTGTGGCAGCCTCCACGCCGGCGATGTTCTCCGTAAGCCGGCGCCACTCGGCGGTCTGATTCTGACGGCATGAAACGATCGCCACGCCACCGCGCGCAACACAGGGAAGCACCAGTTCTGCTGTCTCGGCGGGCTCCGCCAACAGACGCGCCACTACCACCTCATACGATGAGCGGTGGGCGCTCTCATGGGCGAGGTCATCCAACCGACCATGAACGACGCGAACCCGGTCAGCGAGTTCCAAGGCCCGAACTGCAGCCCGAACATGGTCGAGACGGCGGTCCGAGCTGTCGACCAGCACCAGTTCAGCCATCGGAAGCTGACATGCAAGGAGGACACCTGGAATACCGGAACCAGTCCCCGCATCGAGAACGCGACCGTTCCACGTGGAACAGTCTGCTCCAAACGCGGAACACACCGCCAAGGCGAACCCGGCGGTGTGTTCCCACAATTCTTCGATGCTGGCCGTACCCAGCGCTCCCACTCGACGGGCGGGAACCCACGCCTCCTCGAGGGACGCCGCTAGAGCATCACTCAGCATCACCGGCTGGAACAATGATGACTCGCCGATTCGGCTCTTCGCCCTCCGATGTCGTTTCCACGCCCTGCTCTTCCGCAATCGTGTCATGCACGATTTTTCGATCTGCGCCGCCCATCGGGTCCAGAGCACGGGGTGTTCCATCACTACGAACTGCCGCAGCCTGCTCACGACAGAACGCCGCCAGGGCCTCTGCTCGACGAGCCTTCAGGCCACCGATGTCGATCCTGACGCGACCATCGCGGCTGGTACCATGACGCTGCAACACAGTCCGGACGAGATCATCGACTGCCATGGCCGTTCCACCTCGAGGACCGATCATTCGGCCGAGATTCTGGCCACGTACGGTAATCCGGATTTCGTCGTCGCTCACATCTTCACGAGCAAACGACACTGTTGCACCCATCACCTCCGCCAGGCCGCTCACAAACTGCTCGGCGAGATCAGCCTGCTGGGGGAGTGGCATCGATGGTTCATCGCTCATCTTCACGCTCTTTTCTTGCTTCTTTTCGGTCTTCTGCTTGCCATTTCGGTGATCCGACTGCTTCGACTTACGGTCGGTGTCCCTGTTCGGCTCGGTTGGACGAGAGGTCCCTTCTTGCGCATCAGTACGAACCGTGTTGGCGTCTCCCTGAGACTCTCCCCCGTTTCGCTGACGATGTCCAGCCTTCCCGGTGCGCCTTTGCTCGTTTCCTGAACGACCCCGTTTACGGCGCCGATCGTCCTTCGCTCTCGGGGTCGTGGGGCGGACCCGGGCACGAACCCGAGCATCTTCCTTCACGCGGCCGAAAAGGCCGGTTCGTGCCTCGGTGACAACCTCGAATTCTGCTTCGTCCCCGTGAACGCCGAGGGCGTCCAACGCTGCTTCCTTTGCCTCTTCCACCGACTTGGCGGTCTTCTCCACCCATTCCATGGGATTCATTCTCTTTTCTCGCTGAGCGTCGCGTTGATGAGGCGGGTTCAGCGTTTGCGTTTGTCGTTCTGGGTCCCGGGCTTGGTTACCCGGCCTCCACCGGTGCCATGGCGGGTTGGTGCGCGTCCTGTTCGACCTGCACCGGTTCCTTTGGCTCGAGCCGCCGGCTTCCCGCCCTTCTTTCCCTGTGCAGTGTTTCGTTTCGGTGTTGGCTGACCCTTTTTCTCTGTCGTTCGCCCACCGGATCCCTTCGTCGTCCGACTGGATTCGGAGTTCGAGGCTTCTTCGCGCGAGCGTCGAGCTTGCGCACCCAGACTGTCTTCACCCTTGTAGAGCGATTGTGTGATGTAGCCCTGCTGCCCAATCCGATACAGATTGCTCACCACGAAATAGATGACGAGCGCAGCGGGCATGGTCAAGGAAAAGACCGGAAGCATCCACGGCAGAATCTTCATGATCATTTCTTGCTGCGGATTGATCTGCGCACCCGAGTTCCGGCCGCGGATTTGCCGCTGTTGATACAGGCTGGAGATCAGCACGATCACGATCAGCACGAAGTAGGGGAGTGCCCCCACGATGCTCTCACCTGCTGCTTCGAGGGGCGTCCGGGACAGATCGATCGAAATGAAATCCATCTCGGTCGTTCCGGACGTCAGATTTCGATACATCTCACTGTCGGCCGGAAGGTTCTCCGGATCGAACGGAAGATCAGGATTACCGAGCGGCGAGAGCTCGCCGGCGCTCGTGCCGCTTCCTGCAGTCCATCCCGCCTGGAGACCGAAATCAGTCACGCGTCGAGTGATGCCTTGCACCACGCGGAAAAGAACCAAAAAGACGGGGAGTTGGACGAGCAACGGGAGACATCCACCCAACGGATTGATGTTGTTCTCTTGGTAGAACGCCATCAACTCTTCGTTCATCTTCTGACGGTCATCCTTGTATCGGTTTTGGATGGCCTTCAGTTCTGGCTGCAACCGTTGCATCTGCAACATCGACCGAGTGCTCTTCAACGTCAACGGTGTCACGACAACCATCACCGCCAGGGTCAGGCACATGACTGCGAACCCGTACGACGGATAGACGTCATAGAAGAACGCAAGTGTCGACGCGATCAGGTCAAAAAACAGATCGAACATCAGTGCTCCTCAGGCAGAGGTACGGGGTCATAGCCACAATTACCCCAAGGATGACAACGGCAGATTCGGCGTGCGGCGTACCAGCCTCCGCGGACCGCCCCGTGGCATTCGAGCGCTTCCACGGCATAGACCGAACACGACGGGATGAATCGGCATGGCGACGGACGCCCGGTTGCAAGGCGCTGATAGCACTGTGCTCCTGCCCTGAGCAGCCGGGCCGCGCGGCTCACGAAGGACCTCCCTCGAGATCCTCGATCGCCGTACCGGCGGAACGTTGCATCAAATCAGCCATCGTGGTGCGAAGTTTGGCATGCGACCAGTCGGTCAGCGGTGCGCTCACTCGAACGAGGTGTTTCCCTCCAGGAAGACCAACCTCGTTGTCGAGTTCGGCCAGCACCGCTCGCAGCCGGCGCCGGAGTCGGTTTCTCACGACGGCCGATCCCACCGAGCGCGGAATCGCGTACCCGATCCGGACACGTTGCGAGAGATCGACACAGCTCACCAGTCGCATTGGCCCTCGTCCCGTCCGAGTTCCCCGAGCGTGCAGTTCGGCGAAGCTCGGACGGCCCGAAAGCCGTTCGATCATGCCGACAGACGAGCGCGGCCCTTCTGGCGACGCGATCGGATGACAGCTCGGCCACCGCGTGTGCTCATGCGACTCCGAAACCCGTGCTTCTTGGCTCGTTTCCGAACATTGGGTTGATACGGGCGTTTCATAACTCCTCCAGACCGCATGGGCCGAAACCACACGGAGACAACAAACTCTTAGGGGTCGGATACCCCGATACAGATCGAGGGGGCACACCGAGCCCATCAGGGCATCACGCTACGGTTGCGAACCCAGTCCACCAACACGCGTGGCCGCCGCTCCACGGCTGTTTGTGTCACCGTTCGAGCACGATTCTGGGACTCACATCAAACAACATTCATGATATTTCATGTTTCACCAGTGTCATTTACCACCAAGAAAAGTCCCCTGAACAGGGGGTTTGCGTCGTTTCTGGGACGTGATTTGCGGACTGATTTCCTCTTGCTATGTTCGCCGACCAGCGGAGGGGTCACGGGTCTTCCTGCACATGTTTTTCCATGTGCTGCTCCTGCTTCCTCTCAAATCGAGTCGAGGTCGTTCTCCACACCTGTGGATGACGCTGTGAATAGGGGAGTGGAACAAGGTGGACGAACTCGGGGACGCAGATGGCCTGTGGACGACATGTGCTGCCAGTATCCGAGCCCAGGTGAGCGATGCAGTCTGGCGAACCACCTTCAGTGGGGCGAAAGCCGTTGCCTTCGACGATCGTGAACTGGTGCTCGTCGTTCCGAACGGACTCCAGAAGGAGCGCATCGAAGGCAGATACCTGGGACTGGTGCAGGACGCAATTGACGAGACAACCGACGATGTCTCGGTACGCGTCGAGATCGACACCGACTGGTCACAAATCGACATCGACCCGCCCGACGCAACGCTGGGTTTGACCGCGCCGGACACCCGGTCCACTGCCGCTCCGAGTGCGAGTCCCCCGACCCCTGGCGGACACGAAGAAAAGTTCACGTTCGAGCATTTCGTCATCGGTCCCAGCAACCGATTCGCTCACGCTGCTGCGCTGTCCGTTGCCGAGACTCCTGCCGCAAGTTACAACCCCCTCTTCATCCACGGTGACTCTGGGCTCGGCAAGACGCACCTGCTTCGAGGGATTGCGCATTACGTAGCGCATCACTATCCCAACTACCGGGTTCGCTATGTCTCCACCGAAACGTTCCTCAACGAGTTCGTCGAAGCAATCCGAACGAACACCCTGCCAGCCTTCAAACGGCGGTATCGCGACGTCGATGTGCTCCTGATCGACGACATCCAGTTCATGGAAGGCAAGGACGGCCTTCAAGAGGAGTTTTTCCACACCTTCAACGAACTTCACCAGAACGACAAGCAGATCGTCCTGTCATCGGATCGGACCCCCGATGCGATGCCGACCCTGGAGGATCGACTTCGCAGCCGTTTCAAATGGGGACTGATCACCGACATCCAACGGCCGGACCTCGAGACGCGCCTTGCCATCCTGTCGAAGAAGGCCGACTCGAAAACGATCGACATCCCCGACGAGGTGCTGTCGTTCATCGCTGAGAACATCACGGACTCCATTCGTGAACTCGAAGGCGCCCTCATCAAAGTCACCGCCTACGCAAACCTGACGCAACAGCCGCTCACCACCGACTTGGCTGCGCTCGTCCTCCGCGATCTCATCACGCTCACCACCAAACAACCGGTCACTGCAGAACGCATCATCACGCTCACCGCAGAGATGTTCGGCTTCGACATCGACCAGATAGTCGGCGGCAGCCCGCGCCGGCCGCTGGGCGATGCTCGCCAAGTCGCAATGTACGTCACCCGCAACATGACCGATTTGTCCTTCCCCGACATCGGCAAGGAATTCGGCAACCGAGATCACACCACGGTCATGCATGCGTGTCGAAAGATCGAGGCGCGTATGGGTGAACGTCAACAAATTTTCGACAAAGTCACCGAACTGCAGCAACGACTCAACGAGTGATCCCTGTGCAACACCCTGGGGACACGAGGGGGAGCTCGTCGGGAAATGCCGGGGACAACATCACCAGTTTCCCCTCCCACCTCCGACTCCACCTCGAGGGTGTGCACGAACAGGGAGACGCTGGGGACAGCACTTCCCTGGAATTCCAAACAAAAAACACCACCATCCACAATCCACAAGCCCTATGAACTTCTATTATCTGAGTTCCATCCAACCAGGAGAAGTAATCGCACCATGAGCCTGAGGTTCCGTTGTGAACGAGACACGCTCGTAGAGGCGCTCGGAGCTGCCGGCCGAGCCGTGACGACTCGTGGCGGCGCGCTTCCCGTACTGGCAGGTGTGCGACTGGAGTTGATCGGAGATCACCTGACGGTCACCGGGAGCGATCTCGATCTCACGATCACGGTCGATGTCGAGGTTGCCGGCGCTGAAGATGGTGTCGCAGTGCTTCCGTCGAAACTGATCTCGGATGTGGTCAGGTCGTTGCGCCCGGGTGCGGTCGATCTCTCGATCGAAGACGACGATGCTCGAGTCGTACAGGCGCCCGCCGAGTTTTCGATACGAGTCATTCCCGCAGACGAGTTTCCCGAACTCTCCGCAGCGGACGGTGACGCAGTCACCCTCGATGCAAGGGCGTTTTGTGCCGCAATCGACCAGGTCGAGAAAGCTGCCTCGAGCGATGACGCCCGGCCGATTCTCACCGGTGTGTTGATGGCTGCTGAGGAGCAGGGACTTCGCCTTGTCTCGACGGATTCATACCGGCTGTCGGTGCGAGATCTCGATGGCACAGCGATTCTCGGAGAGGGACAGAAGGTGCTCGTTCCGAGCCGGGCACTCAAGGAGCTGTCCAGGGTGGTGGGTGAAGCCGAAACGATCACGCTGCGGCTGGGCGAGCGAGATGCATCGTTCGATGTCGGCTCGGTGAGCATCACCACCCGATTGATCGAGGGTGACTTCCCGAACTATCGAGGGCTGATTCCGAGCAATCATCCGAACACGCTCACGGTCAGCCGCGATGCCCTGCTCGATGCTGTGCGCCGAGTTCGGCTCCTGGCCCAGGAGTCCACGCCCGTTCGACTCGCAATGTCAGCGACTGGTCTGGAGCTGGTCGCCGTGACGCAAGACGTGGGGCAAGCGCACGAATCGGTCGAGGCGACGTACCACGGTGAAGACCTGACCGTTGCGTTCAACCCGGAATATCTGATCGACGGTATCGAAGTGGCACCGGGTGACGAAATAACACTCGAAACGGTCGATGAGTTGAAACCAGCCTTGCTCAAGTCAGCTGATGACCCGGCCTTTCTGTATCTGCTGATGCCAGTTCGGGTCAGCTGAGCCTCGGTGAAGATCCGAACGCTGTCGCTCGTCGACTGGCGGTCGTACGAACAGGCGAACGTCTCGTTTTGCGATGGACTCACCGCGATCATTGGCGAAAACGGACACGGAAAGACCAACTTGATCGAGGCCATCGGATGGTTGGCAGGACTCGGGAGCTTTCGCGGTGCGGTCGACGACGCATTGATCCGCGTTGGAGCTGACACTGCGATTGCGCGTGCAACGGTCGAAGCCGACGACGGGCGAGAGCAACTGATCGAAGCAGCAGTCCAGCGAGCAGGACGAAACAGGGTGCAGGTCAATCGACAACGAGTGCAGCGGATGAGCGATCTTGCGAGCGTGTTGCACACAACGGTGTTCTCACCGGATGACCTCGAACTGGTGAAGGGTGGTCCGACGATGCGCAGAGGATGGCTGGACGCCGCTGTTGCTGCCCGTCAGCCCAGAAACCGTTCGCTCAGGGGTGATGTCGAACGGGTTCTGAAACAGCGCAATGCATTGCTGCGAGGCGTACATGGGCGCCTCGATGCGGATGCTGCCTTCACCCTCGATGTGTGGGACACCAAACTTGCGGAGTTGGGCGACCGCCTGCTGGCAGCACGAACCGAGCTGCTGGCCGAGATGGCGACGACGCTCGGAAGCGCCTATGACGCTGTGTCGCGTGAATCAGCAGACGTCAGTGCGGTCTATCAGTCGTCGTGGGACGGATCGCTCGCTGACGCACTCGTACGAGCTCGCGACAGTGATGTGCGGCGCGGAATCACGTCGGTTGGCCCTCACCGAGATGACGTGCTGCTGTGCATTGGTGGACTCCCGGCCAGGACACATGCATCGCAGGGCGAGCAGCGTTCGCTTGCGCTCGCTCTGCGGCTCGCGGCTGACGGCATCGTCCGAGCTGCGGGCATCGCTGAACCGGTGCTGCTGCTCGATGACGTGTTTTCCGAGCTGGATCCGAATCGTGCTGCCGCACTCCTCGAAGCGCTCCCAGCCGGGCAACACATCCTCACGACGGCGGCCGAACTTCCGCCGGGGGCTCAGCCCGACCAGGTGATCCGCGTTCACCGTGGTGACGTGACATCGGTCGTTCCATGACTCGACGAGACAGCGACCCACGTCCGATTGCAACGAGTCTCGATCATCTACTCGGGAATCTCGACGCGCCGTCGGTGGATGTGCTCGACGGGATCTTCCGGGGCTGGAGTTCCATTGTTGGTCCCGATCTAGCCCGACACACGCGGCCCGCCGTGATCGAGGGGGCTCGGCTGGTGGTGGCGGCCGACGACTCGGTGTGGGCCAACGAGTTCCGGTGGCTCGAGAAACAGGTCCTCGAACGCCTGGCCGAGACAACTGGATCGGAGCGGATCACCAGCGTTCACGTCCGGGTTTCAGGGTCACCGAGACGACCCTAAAACCCGGGTCTGCAAGCCGGAATCACGGGCCTCGTCTGACACGAATCACACCCGTGTAACTGGTAGAATGTCAGGACCGTGAACGGCCCTCTCGACCAGCGCTCGACACGGGCGCCGAGAACCCCTGAAACCCTCGATTTTGCCTGCTCACAGAGGGGTTTTGGAGATGAACCGTGAGCGACGACGATGACCGAGATCCCGCTGATCGATCATCGGAGATGGGACATGCAGCGGCTGGGCAGGAGTCCGCGTTGACCACCACTGAATCATCGTCGTACGGAGCACAGGACATCACCGTTCTCGAGGGTCTCGAAGCGGTCAGAAAACGACCTGGGATGTACATCGGATCGACTGGTCCGACGGGGTTGCATCATCTCGTCTGGGAGGTCGTCGACAACTCGGTGGATGAGGCCATGGCTGGTCACTGCACCCGTATCGACGTATCGATTCTGGCCGATGGCTCGTGTGAGGTCAGCGACGACGGCCGTGGTATCCCGGTCGACAGGCACCCAAAATACGAAGACCTGTCCGCTGCCGAGGTGGTGCTCACCGTTCTTCACGCCGGCGGCAAGTTCGGTGGTGACGGCTACAAGGTCTCCGGTGGCCTGCACGGGGTCGGAATCTCTGTCGTCAATGCCCTGTCTCGCCGGGTCCAGGTCGAGATCGATCGCAACGGTGATCGACACGCGATGGTGTTCGGCAATGGCGGCGAACTGCAGGAGCGCCTGGCAGTCATCGGTGCATCACCCCGCAGCGACGCAGGAGAGCCTCGCACCGGTACCACCGTTCGTTTCTGGCCAGATCCACTGATTTTCGACGAGATCGACTTTCGGTTCCAGACGCTTGTCGAACGGTTCCAGATGATGGCGTTCCTCAACCGCGGACTCGAGATACGGGTGCGCGATCTCCGGGAGAGTTCCACCGTCGTCACCGACGATCCTGACGGATGGGTGACGTTCAAATATGACGGGGGCATCATCGACTTCGTTCGTCATGTGAACTCGTCCAAAGAAGCGCTGTTCACCGCGGTGGGCTATTTCTCGGGCACCGAGCAGATCGACAACAACCCACACGAGGTCGAGATTGCGTTCCAGTGGAACACCGGGTTCAACACCGACGGACTGCACAGTTTCGCCAACGGCATCGCCACGCTCGAAGGTGGTATGCACGAGCAGGGATTTCGTACTGCGGTCACCCGCACGGTGAACGCCTACGCCCGAGACAAAGGGCTGCTCAAAGAAAAAGACGACAACCTCACCGGTGAAGACATTCGGGAAGGACTTACTGCGATCATTTCCGCCCGCATCGGCGAACCCCAGTTCGAAGGTCAGACCAAATCCAAACTTGGAAACGTGTCGATGCGATCGCTCGTCGAGAAGGTCACCAACGAGCGAATGGCGGATTGGCTCGAGGAGCATCCGGGGGAGGGCAAGGCGATCGTCACAAAAGCAACGAACGCAGCCCGTGCCCGAGTCGCTGCCGCCGATGCTCGAAAGGCGATCCGATCGAAGTCCCTGCTCGATGGTGCCGGGATGCCCGACAAACTCAAGGATTGTTCGGCCAAGGAACCCGAGCGGCGGGAACTCTTCATTGTGGAGGGGGACTCGGCCGGTGGCTCCGCCGTGCGGGCTCGAGATCCTGAAACCCAGGCGATCCTGCCGATTCGCGGCAAGATCCTGAACGTCGAACGAGCCCGTATCGACAAGATGCTGAAAAACAACGAGGTGCAGACCCTCATCACGGCCATCGGAGCCGGGTTTGCCGACGAGTTCGACATCACACAGGCTCGCTACCACAAGGTCATCCTGCTCGCTGACGCCGACGTCGACGGCAGCCACATTCGTACCCTGCTGCTGACCTTCTTCTTCCGTCAGATGCGTCCTCTGGTCGAGGCGGGCTACGTCTACATCGCCCAGCCACCCCTGTACAGCACGAAGGTCTCCAACAAAGAGACGGTGTACCTCAAAGACGACGTGGCCAAGGAAGCCTTCCTGGCTGAACGGCCCAATTACACGAAGGACTTCGCCCGCTTGAAGGGTTTGGGTGAAATGGACTGGGACGAGTTGCGCGACACCACGATGGACGTTGCGACTCGGTCGCTCTTGCAGGTGTCGGTCGAACAGGCCGCGATCGCCGATGAGATCATGTCGATTCTCATGGGTGACGACGTCGAGCAGCGCAAGAACTTCATCGTCACCAATGCTCGCGAAGTTCGGAACTTGGACTTCTAGTCGAGGTCTCACCAACCGGCGACACCGGCGCAGAGAGGTACACGCACAGAGATGTCAGACACACCCGTCGAAGACACACAACCTGAAGATGTCACGATCATCGAGATCCAAGAGGAGATGGAAAGCTCCTTTCTCGACTACGCAATGTCGGTCATCATCAGCCGCGCGCTTCCGGATGCTCGTGACGGCCTGAAACCGGTCCACCGCCGCATTCTGTGGTCGATGTACGACCAAGGCTTTCGCCCTGATCGAGCCCATGTGAAATGTGCCCGTGTCACCGGCGACGTGATGGCACGCTTCCATCCCCACGGCGACAGTGCGATCTACGACGCACTGGCTCGGATGGCTCAACCCTTCTCCTTGCGCCATCCGCTGATCGACTTTCACGGAAACTACGGATCTCCCGAAGATCCTCCGGCTGCTGCGCGTTACACCGAATCCCGACTCGACCGGCTAGCGATGCAGATGCTGGCCGACATCGATGAAGACACGGTCGATTTCATCGACAACTATTCGGGCGACTTCACCGAACCAGCGGTGTTGCCTGCTCGCTTTCCAAACCTGTTGGTCAACGGCAGTCAGGGCATTGCGGTGGGTATGGCCACCAACATCCCGCCCCACAATCTCAACGAGGTGTGTGCGGCCGTCACCCACTTGCTCGCCAATCCCGACGCAACAACAGAGGAACTCATGGAGTTCGTCAAGGGACCCGACTTTCCGACCGGTGGTCAGATTCTCGGCCGCGTCGGCATCGAATCGGCCTATCGAACCGGACGCGGATCGGTGAAAATGCGAGCGTCGGTCGATGTGGTCGAGCGAGGTCAACGGCAAGCATTGGTGGTCACCGCCTTCCCGTACCAGGTGTCGGCAGGGGCTGTGGCCCGCAAGATCTCCGAATTGGTCAACAGCCGCGAACTCGACGGGATCGCCGATGTCAATGACGAGTCGTCCGGCGATGACACGCGATTCGTGATCACCCTCAAACGCGATGCCAATCCGGAAGTGGTGCTGAACAATCTCTGGAAAGCGACGCCACTCCAAACGAGCTTCGGGGTGAACATGGTCGCTCTGGTTGGTGGCGTACCTCGCACACTCACGTTGCGCGACGCGCTGGTGGCCTACGTCGATCATCAGATCGAAGTTGTCACCCGCCGGTCGGAATATCGTCTGGATCAGGCCCAGAAGCGACTTCACATCGTCGAGGGGCTGTTGAATGCACTCGACCTGATCGACGAGATCATCGCGACGATTCGGTCGAGCGAAGATCGGGGAGCCGCCAGAGAGGCGCTCATGGCCGGCATCGTTCCAGCGGGTGGGGGCGAAGCCGTTGCCTTCTCCGAAGTGCAGGCCAACCACATCCTCGACATGCAACTCGGCCGCTTGACCCGGCTTGGTCGCACGGACCTCGAGGAGGAGGCCGGGAAACTTCGTGAGACCATTGGTGAACTCGAAGCGATCCTCGGCGACGACGCCAGACTCCGCTCCGTCATCACCGAGGAACTCCAAGCGATCGCTGATGACTTCGGGGAGGATCGGCGTTCGAGTCTCGAGATCGATCCAGGCGAGTTCAATATCGAGGACCTCATCGACGACGACCCGTTGGTGTTCACGATGACGGCGACTGGCTATGTGAAGACCACACCGGCAGATGAGTTCCGGTCGCAGGGCCGCGGGGGTCGCGGTATCGCAGGGACCAAACTCAAAGACGAGGACACCGTCACCCATCTGATCCAAACCACCGCCCACAGCTATCTGTTGTTCTTCTCGACCCGTGGGCGGGTCTATCGCCTGAAGGCACACGAGATACCGGTTGCGAGTCGAACGTCGCGAGGCACGGCGATCGTCAACCTGCTCCCACTGCACGAAGGTGAAACGATTCAAGCAATCATCGACACTCGCGACTACGAGACGAAGCGATACCTCTTCTTTGCGACGGCCAAGGGTCGCGTCAAGAAGACCCGCTTCAACGCCTACGACTCGTCGCTGCGCGCCGGCTTGATCGCGATCAAACTGAACGACGACGACGAACTGGTGGAAGTCATCCCGACCAACGGCGTGTACGACATCCTGCTGTCGAGTCGGTTCGGTCAAACCATCCGTTTCAGAGAAGATCAGGTCCGTGAAATGGGCCGCAATGCAGCGGGCGTCGTGGGTCTCAAATTCAAGAAGCCGAGCGATGCTGTGGTTGCGTGCGACATTGCGCGAGACGGCGCCTCCCTGCTCCACATCACCGAACAGGGATTCGGCAAGCGGACCGACGTCGACGGCTATCCGACAAAGGGTCGAGGTGGAATGGGTGTGGTCGGCATCAAGATCGTCGAGGGGCGGGGGTCGGTTGTCGGCACACTTGTCGTGGAAGACGACGACGAGATTCTGGCGGTCACTCGCAAGGGTGTCCTGATCCGAACCACTGCAGCTGACATCTCCCGGCAGGGTCGCGCAGCCAGTGGTGTAAAGGTCATCACTCCCGACGCAGACGATTCGGTGGCCTCGATCGCATTGGTCAGCGGCGCTGAGGATGCGATCGTCGACGACGGTGCCGACAGATCCACGGAGGACGAGCCCACCGCTGACTGACCGGCGTCATCGCCCCATCTCGCTTCCCCCTCGACGCAACCGGCGTGAGCCGGAGGATGGAGAGTGGAGATGGGCCGCGTGTGTTGGCACGGCGAAGCTGGGCAAGCACTGCCGTGGATGATGTTGCTCTGGATGATCGGGTTGAGCCTGATCGTCGTGTTGGTCCGGATGGCACCAGTACTCGACGATGCAGCTCGGGCCCGAACTGCCGCCGATGCAGCGGCGCTGGCGGGCGCCGCCGCCGGCGAGCGAGAGGCGCGAACGATCGCCAGTGCCAACGGTGCAGCATTGCTCGAGTACCGACAGGTGGGTTCGACCGTCACGGTGCTGGTGCTCGTGGGCGACGTGAGGGCGCGTGCTCGTGCAGTGGCGGTGGTGCGCTGGGTGCCGAGCTGAGGTCAAACTGGCGGTGTGCCGCACACCTTCACCGAGGTCATCCCGGTTTCGCTGTTCGCGAAGGGCGGGTTTCGTTGGCGTCTCGCGACCCGAGGGTTGGCCCCCGAGGAGTGGCTGCAGTTCGACGATGCGTACAGCACGTATCTTGCCGAGAAGCGCCGAGTGTTGCGCGAGCATCGAGCCGATGCGCTGGCCTTCGTTCCTGGTTCAGAGGAGCCTGCGGCCGAAATCGCCGATCTCGTCGCAGATGAGCTCACCGAGCGGGAACTTCCACTGCCTCCCGATCGTGCTGCACAGCACCCACTCGAATGGTCGGCGCGCGCTGTACAGGAGGACCTCTGTCTCCTCGAGCGCGGTGCATCGGGGTGGCGGCTGACCGCAGCGGCGGTCTGCTTCCCCACTCGCTGGAGCCCCGCCGACAAGATTGGTCTCGGTCTGCGAGCCGTTCACGATCCGGTCCCTCGCTACGAGGACATTGCCGATACTGTCGACCGATTTTTCGATCGTCTTCGGCCCGGGTCGTTGGTGTGGCGCCCCAATTGGTCACTGGTCGGCGACGATCGCCTACGGCTCCCGGTAGAGGATCGCCAAGCTCCCACCGCTGTGATCGACCCGATCGATGAACTCTGGATGCGGGTCGAACGGCAGACCATCCGACGTCTGGTCGGCCATCCTGATGCCGCAGTCTTCACGATTCGAGTGCACCGGTGGCCACTGATCGACGTGCTGGAGAGCGTCGACGCCGGATTGGGGGAGGAGTTGCGCACCATGCCGACCGACGTTGCCGCATACAAGAACATCGATGAGTGGCGTGGCCATCTCGCCGCAGTGCTCGAGGGCCGCTCCAGCGCAGAGTGAAAGAGGCGCAGCGGTCCAATCCCGTACACTCCTGACAGTCCATGAGCACCCTGCCCGAACCCGACGACGCGACGTTTCAACTCGCCACAGGCGAAGAGCTTGTGCTGCCGAATGATCTCGACAGTGTTGGCGATGCTGCGCCAGGCGCTTCTCAGCGCGCTCCGGGCTTGACCCCGGTCGGTCCGCAACCCGTCCAGCGCCCCTCCTATCGGGATCGACGCACTGCGGGAAAGCTTCGCGCTCGGAAGGTGCGGCGCCTGGTTCGCCACGTCGAGCCCTGGTCAGTCTTGAAGGTTGCGCTGATTTTCTCCTTCTGTTTGTGGGTGATCCTCCTGATCGCCGGCGTCATCCTCTGGAGCCTTGCCGTGAGTTCGGGCACCGTCGACAACGTCGAGACCTTCATCACGGAACTGTTCGCTCTCGAAAGCTTCACGTTCAACGCCGATCAGATCTTCCGTGCGAGTGCCATCGGAGGCCTGGTCGTTGTGGTTGCCGGTTCGGGTTTCACGGTCCTGATGGCGGTGCTGTTCAACCTGATCTCTGATCTGACGGGTGGCGTTCGGTTCACGGTCGTCGAGGAAGAGACAGCTCGTCCCAGACCAAAGCGCCTCCGCCCGCGCCGCACGGTCATGTCGCGAATCACAGGTGCTTCACCGTCGGCAGCGGTTCCACCAGCACCGATCCCTGGTCCCGTGCACATCCCGATGCCCGAACCGCCACTCCAGACGATGGAGGAGCCAGTGATGGACCAGGCGGGCGATTTCGACGACGACCTCGATGCTGAGAACAGGCTCGATGCTGAGAACAGGATCGAATCAGACATTGACATTGGTGACGAGGCCCACGACGAAGTCGCCAATGCCGATGGTGACCGGTAACGTTGGCGGCCGCACGGGGCTATAGCTCAGTTGGTTAGAGCGCACCCCTGATAAGGGTGAGGTCGCTGGTTCGACTCCAGCTAGCCCCACGCTTCGTGCCCCGGCATCATCGCCGGCGGCGCCCGTGTCGAATCATCGGGAGGGTCCATGGGCGCAGGTTTCATCGCTGTCATTCGCCGAACCATCGTCGCGATCACGGTTGGGATTGCAGTCGCAGCAGCGGTTCGGGTGCGGGGGAGCGGCGGTGTGCCGCCGCAAACCGGTGGTTGGCGCGAGTTGCGAGGCGACGACCTTCGCTGATGACTCGAATCCTTCTTTTCGGCGCCGGTGCGACTGGCGCTCGCATTGCGCGGCAGTTGCGATCGACGGGTCTCGTCGAGGCACTCGAGGTGCGAGACTCGAGCGAGGAACGACTCGACGACTTGACGGCGTCCTTTGATGGGTGGGTGACGCGTGGCGTTGGCCGCCGTATCGAAGCCCACTACGACGCGATTGTCGTCGCAACGCCGCCGGGAAGTCAGGTTGCCGTCGCTCGCCGAGGAGTCCACGCAGGTGTGCCGGTGGTGACGACGTCCAACCAGACATCGGAGGTTCGGCGTCTGCTCGCGCTCGATGACGAGGCCACCTATCACGGCGTCCCAGTCGTGGTCGGTGCAGGGTTCATGCCTGGGCTGACATGTCTGTTGGCCCGGCACGGCGCTCGCGACTACGACGAGATCGACGAGATTCACGTGGCGAAGGTTGGTACGGGTGGTCCGGCGTGTGCTCGCCAACATCACCGGGCATTGAGCTCCACTGGCGTCGACTGGCGCGATGGTCGATGGACGCGTCGTGCCGGGGGATCCGGTCGAGAATTGGCGTGGTTCCCCGATCCGGTCGGCGGCCGCGATTGCTACCGAGCCGCATTGCCAGACCCTCTGCTGTTGGTGGGTCACTTCGATCGGGTTCAGCGGGTGACCGCCCGTCAAGCGGCGACGCGTCGCGATCGACTCACAGCCCCCCTGCCGATGCTGCGTCGACCGCATCCAGAGGGAGGAATTGGCGCAGTGCGCGTCGAATTGCGCGGCAGAGTAGGGGTCGAACGTCGCGTCTCGGTCTTCGGGGCTGTCGAACGCCCAGCGGTTGCGGCGGGCGCAATGGCGACCGCAACGACACTCGAGGTTGTTCGGGGTCGGCTTGCTCCCGGCTCTTCGGGCCTGGCGGGGGTCAACGACACGGTCTCCATGCTCGACACGCTTGCCGGTCAAGGAGTGAAGCCGGTGCGTTTCGAGGGAATCACCACCTTCGTCTGAACGAACGCAGGGTTCGCAGAACGACGGCGGCAGGGAAAGTTGGACGAATCGTCAAGGCGCTGTTGAAACCTTCCGAAGAATGCAAAAGCAGACGCCGAATTGACCGAGCTGTCTGCCATCGCAAAAGATCGCTAAAGGTTTTCACCGACCGAGTCGATTCTTGCTCCGTTGGAAACTGTCCGGGGGTGTGTTCCCCGGAGATCGTGAAAGATGCTGGGCGATGACTCTGGGCGAAACAGAACAGCCAATGCGACGAACGAGAGCTTCACGTCGACGTGAACGCCCCACCCTGGGCGCTGACTCGATTCCGGTCGAGCTGGCCGATTTGATCGAGGCGAATCTCTCGCTGGTGAAGCACATCGTGTTCCAGGTGGCGGTTCAGTTCCCCCGTCATGTCGACCGTGACGAACTGGCGCGGTCCGGCGCCCTGGGCCTCGTCGAAGCGGCCCGTCGGTTCGACGAATCCCGCGGGGTTCCGTTCGAACGGTTTGCTGCGCAACGAATTCGCGGTGCGATTCTGGATGCCGTCCGGGCTGCCGATTGGGCCCCGCGTTCGGTTCGTAGCTTCGGTCGCAAACTCGAGAACGTCGAGCAGCGTCTCGCAACCGAACTTGGCCGAGTGCCGAGCAAGGAAGAAATTGCCGAGGCGCTGGGGATGAGCCAAAGCGAACTCGACCAACTCAAGGATCGGATGTTTCGCAGCGTCGTACTCGCACTCGAGCACGAAGCTGCGGATGGGATCGAGAACGATCTCACACTCGTCGACGTGCTTGTCGACGATCACGCGCCTGAACCATCCTTCGAACTGGAGAACCGTGAGTTGCACGGGTATCTCCGTGACGCAATCAGCTTGCTCCCCGAGCGTCATCGCATCGTTGTCGTGGGTTATTTCCTCGAGGGTCGTACCAGCCAGGACTTGGCAGAGCTGCTTGGCGTCACCGAGTCTCGCGTCAGTCAGTTGCGGTCGGAATCGCTGGTGATGTTGCAGGAGGGCATCGAGGCGCAGTACGGCGCTGATGCACCCGATCCATCACGGTCCAGTGGGCGGGTTGCCCGCCGGAAGGCGGTGTATGCAAAGGACATCGCCGATGCGTCGTTGTTCGCCGATCGTCTCGAACGGATCAATCTGATCGAGTCTGATGCACCGGTGCTCGTCGGTCGTTGATACTGCGCTGATCCGGGAGCCGTTGAGGAGTCGATAGCGTGGCGTTCCATGGGTCGCCGTAGCTGTCGTGTCAGGTTGCTCACCGGTTGGCTTGTCGGGCTTGCCGTCATCAGCGCTTCGTCGTGCGGTCTCACGCCGGCGGAGGATGATCTACAGGGGGCCGAGAGCGGGGATCCGTGCCCAACCGTCGAGCGGCCGACGCCTGCCGCTCTCGAGCTCGGTGTTGTTGTCGAATACGAGGCGACGGCCGTTGACCACGTTCTGTGTGACGTGGAGTACTCGACCAGTCCCCCGACGAGTGGCGCACATTTCCCGGTATGGCAGGCATGTGGTTTCTACACCGAGCCGATTCGCGATGAGACTGCCGTTCATTCGATGGAACACGGCGCAATCTGGATTGCGTACGACCCCAACCTTCCCGGCGCGGCGATCGAGGCCATCGCTGCGCTCGTCGCCACGGATGGCCACTACTTGGCCGCCCCGTATCCCGGGCTCGTGAATCCGATCGTGGTGTCGGCATGGCAACGTCAGGTCGCAGTCGAGGACATCAGCGCCCCTGTCGTGGCCAGGTTTGCCGAAGCGCAACTTGGTCGAGTTTCCGAGACCGCTCCGGAGGCAGGCGCCACCTGTGAGAGTCCACTCGGCGTTGCGCCGTCGGAGCCCGACGCCGGGTACCGGCAGATCTTCGATCAGTTGGCCGCAGGTTGATCGCTGGGGAGCGAGAGCCTGCTGCTCAGTCGGCTCCCCACAGTTCGAGCAGGTCCGGCTGAAGGGAGCCGTTCGTTGCCATGCCCGAACCGCATCGCCAGGCGTCAGGTCCGGTCGAACCGTCGAAGCCAGAGAACGTGCCACCTGCTTCAGGGATGATCACCGCCATCGGTGCCACGTCCCACGGGTTGGCCATGGGATCGATCATCGCCTCCGCTCGGCCGGTCGCGACCAGCGTGTAGCCATAGGCATCACCCCACGTTCGAAGCACAGCCGGGCTCGCCATGATGGAAGCGAGGGCCTCATCGGGCCAGTAGGAAAAGCCACTGGTCATGATGTAGGCCCCCTCGACACCGACATGATCCGAGACGCGACACGGCTCGCCGTTCACGGTGGCCCCCAGGCCCCGGCCGGCTGCGACTGTCTCGTCGAGTCCGGGTAGGTGGATCACACCGATAGCAGGACCGTGCTCGTCGATCAGTGCGATCAGTGTCGCAAAAAGCGGAACACCCCTGGTGAACGCTTTGGTTCCATCGATCGGATCAACGACCCACGTCCTTCCGGTTGTGGCGTCTTTGTTGCCGTGCTCCTCGCCGACAATCCCGTCGCCGGGATGGGTGTCGATCAGCTGTTGGCGGAGGAAGGTCTCGGCAGCGAGGTCGGCTGCGGTTACCGGGGACCCATCACCTTTGTGGTCCACCCGCAACGTGGTGCTGCGGAACAGATCGAGGGTGATCGCCCCGGCACGCCGAGCAATGTCGATGGCGAACTGGAGGTCGGCAGGGTCGGCGGGTCGTACGGTCATGTGTCGATCTCCACGGTTGGACGGTGGTGTGTGAACGAAGCGCTGCAGGTCAGGGAAGTGCCGTCGCGAGGTGAACATGCGTCTCGGCAGGAGCTGGCGATACCACTGGTGCTGCGCAGCGTCAGACCGATCAGCGGGGTCAACGTCATGACCGGTGTGCACCTGTCATCAGCTGCTCGTGGATCCAGTCGTCCATCTCGAGCCATCGGTCGACGAGCCACTCGGTGAATTCGTCTTCGTCTTCGGGGACGTCGGCACGGGCATGACGGGTGGCCATGACGGTGATCGGATGGGGCTCGTCGATCGTGGCGATGATGTCGGAGATGTCGCTTCGGCCTTCGGTACCGACGTTGGCGAGGATGACGAGATCAGCGTCGGGCGCGCCGCGGAGCAGAGCGAGTGTGCCGGCCGGTCGCGGCGGGAGAACGTATCGGAGGCGATCGGCGCGGTTGGCCAATGCGGGTTTGGTTCGCTGCAGCCTCGCAATCGCTCGATCGTGACGCTCTTTGGTGCGGAAGGTCCCCTCGGGGAAGATGACGGCACTGCCGTCAGGGGGCATGGTCCTCGCCAGTCGTTCGATCTTGGTCATCATCGGTGAGCCGGGCCGAGGGGTGCGATCGATCCAGACGTTGTGGGTTCGTTGACCGACGAGGTCCATTGCCGGTGCCCACTGCAGATCTTGCTTGAGGGTGTAGCACGGGGTTCGGCCGACCATTTCGAGCACGGTCAGCGGCACGATCGCATCGATGTGGCTCGAATGTCGCGAGATCACGATGGAGCGACCACCGCGAAGGGGTTGGTCGTCGAGGAGGGTGAGTTGCACTCCGGCGAAGCGGCGGAGGTTGTTGCGATGGTGGCGGCACCACCAGAACTCCAGTCGGTAGTTCGCGGCGAGCCAACCCTCGTGGTCGATCCGGCCCCCGAGATAGCGAAGCCAGAGCGCACCTGCGCCGAAGACTCCCAGGTACTCGAACCAGATCGTGGAGCCGAGGAGGAGCCAGACTCGTGCTCGTTTGCCGCGAACACGACCGGTGGCGAGATCGGTCAGGTACAGCAGGGGAAGCACGACGGGCGTGAGCACCAAGAACAGCACTGCCGCAACGGTGCTGATGCCGTAGCTGATCGGACGACGAACGGCCGCTCTCGGTATCGAGGCCACGCCGAGACCGTAGTGTGGGCGCATGCCCGATGTGCCCCTCTGGTCACCTGATCTCGAGCGGATTCACTCGACCAATCTGTACCGCTTCATGACGACGGTGTCAGCCGACGTCGGATTCGAACTTCCCTCTGATCCCGTGGCTGCCTACGACCGCTTTCACGAGTGGAGCGTGGCGTCGCCCGACACGTTCTGGGCCAAGGCGTGGGAGTTCTGTGGGGTCGTCGGTGACCGCGGAGAACGCCTTGTCGAAGACGCCGATCGATTTCGGGATGTCCGCTTTCTCCCGAACGCAACCCTCAATGTGGCCGAGAATCTGCTCGGCGAACCGACCGACGATCTGGCGATCATCTTCCGGGGTGAGGACGGCGAAGCGGTCGATGTCACACGGGCCGAACTGCACGACATGGTGGCTCGCATTCAGGTCCTGCTCCGCCAGGCCGGCGTGGGAGTTGGCGACCGGGTTGCCGCATGGCTACCGAACCGGCCGGAGACCTGTGCCGTGATGCTTGCAGCGGCGGGGCTTGGTGCAACGTTTGCGTCGACGTCTCCCGACTTCGGCGTCGATGGAGTGGTCGATCGGTTCGGTCAGATCGAACCGACGGTGTTGTTTGCCGTGCCGGACTATGCGTACAACGGCAAGCGGCACGACTGTCTTGCCCGACTCGACGAGATTCGGTCGTTGTTGCCCACGGTCACGTCGGTGGTCGTGATCGAATCGGGCTGGCTCGACCATGTCGAAGCGACGACGATCACGTTCGAACCGCTGCCGTTCGACCATCCGTGGTACGTGCTGTTCTCGTCCGGTACGACGGGGAAGCCCAAGTGCATCGTCCACCGAGCCGGTGGCGTGTTGCTCAAGCACCTCACTGAACAGGTGTTGCACTGCGATATTCGTTCCGGTGACCGCGTGTTCTACTTCACGACTGCTGGCTGGATGATGTGGAACTGGCTCGCGTCGGTCCTCGCAGCTGATGCAACAGTGGTCCTGTACGACGGGTCGCCGACGTGGCCCGACCACAACCGGCTGTTCGATCTTGCCGATGAGGTTGGCGTCACCCTGTTGGGGACGTCGGCGAAGTTTCTCGATGCATGTGCTCATGCAGCGATCCGGCCGCTCGACACCCACGACCTGTCGACTGTCCGAACGCTCACCTCCACCGGTTCGACGCTGAACCCGGAAGGCTTTGCTTTCGTGTACGACGCCATCAAGACCGACGTTCATCTGGTGTCGATGTCGGGTGGGACGGATCTCTGCGGATGTCTGGTGATCGGAAACCCGGTGGCACCGGTGTACGCGGGAGAGATCCAGGTGCCGGCCCTGGCGATGGCTGTCGATGTGGTCGATGAGGATGGCATATCGGCGGCGGCTGGGGTCGAAGGCGAACTCGTGTGTCGCGCACCGTTCCCGTCGACACCGATCTGCTTCTGGAACGATCCGGACAACGAGCGCTACGACGCCGCCTACTTCGACCGGTTCGAGGGGATGTGGCACCACGGCGACTTCATCTCACGTACTGCGCGTGGCGGCTTTGTCATCAGCGGCCGTTCTGATGCCACGCTCAATCCCGGTGGTGTGCGCATCGGCACTGCGGAGATCTATCGACGGGTCGACACCATGCCCGAGATCGAGGAGAGCGTGGTGATCGGTCAACCATGGGAGAACGACACGCGCATCGTGCTGTTCGTCAAGATGGCGGAAGGCCACGAACTCGACGATGCTCTCCGAAGGCGTATCCAGGAACGGATCCGTGCTGAGGTCACCCCGCGACACGTACCGGCGGTGATTGCTGCGGTCGACGACATTCCCCGCACGCGCAGCGGGAAGATTACCGAACTCGCGGTCCGTGACCTCGTGGCCGGGCGTGAACTCAAGAACGTCGAGGCGCTGGCGAACCCGGAAGCCCTGGAGTTCTTCAGGGATCGCCCGGAGCTGTCGGCCTGATCTGTCGAATCGGGCCGCTGCGCTCAGGCCGCCGGCACTCGGTAGGTCGGTGCGGTGGGGAAGAGGCCCCGGAGCGCTCGTCGGACCCGGAATGGCCTCCAGCTGTCCGCTGGCTGGGCCAGACGGTCGGCCACCACGATCAGGGCAGCGAGGTTGAATCCCAGTCCACAATGGCTGCCGTACACCTCGACGTTCTCGGTGTGCTCCTCGTCGTGGTTGAGGCAGTGGTGCCACTGGACCACACCGTCGCTGCGGGTGTAGATCGATGTCGCAGGAACCGCGAGGGGTTCGCGGACGTACGCCGGTACCCGCATCTCGAGTCCGGGTGCGTGAAGATGGCTGAGCGATCGGTACGCCGCCGACGCGTTGCTGTCCGTGGGCGTCGCGATCTGGAACGGGCTGCCCAGCGTGATGACCTGACGGATCGTGTGTGGGGCCACCCGAGCGAGTTCGCGGCCAAAGATGCCGCCAAGGCTCCATCCGATGATGTCGATCTCACCGTGTGCGTGATGGAGGTCGTCGAGGCGTTCCACGATCCCGTCGAGGATGTCAGGAGTAGGGCCAAGATTGCGACCGAGGTCCCAGCCGTAGGTGACGTGTCCGAGGGAGTCGAGCGTTCTGCGAAGTGGGGCGGTGCTGGCGTCGTCGGCGAGAAAGCCCGGCATGACGAAGACGGGGCGATTGCCCGTCGGGAGGAATCGGCGGAGCATTGGCGCCCCAAGCGCAAACGAACCGAACTCACCGATTGCACGGATCTCGGCGGCGGCGTGAAACGGTGAAGGGCGTGACACGGACACAGGTTGCCACGAACGTGACGCCGAGACCTAGCAAGCGGCATCATGGAGGTATGGCATCGCACGATCTGGTCATACGAGGTGGCACGCTCATCGACGGTACCGGCTCGCCACGGCGGGTCACCGACGTGGCGATCGATGGGGGTTTCGTCACGGCGGTTGGTGTGATCGAAGGGTCCGGCAGGCGCGAGATCGATGCGACAGGCATGCTCGTTGCACCTGGATTCGTCGACATCCATACGCACTACGACGGCCAAGCAACGTGGGAGGCAACGATGCAGCCGTCCTCGTGGCACGGTGTCACAACCGTGGTTTTCGGCAACTGTGGGGTGGGGTTCGCGCCGGTCCATGACGCCGACCACGAACGTCTCGTGCAGTTGATGGAGGGGGTCGAGGACATTCCTGGAACGGCGCTGCACGAGGGACTGACCTGGGAGTGGAACACGCTCGGGGACTATCTCGACGCGCTCGATGGGCCGAAGGACATGGACATTGCGGCACAGGTCCCACATGCGGCGCTGCGGTTGCACGTGATGGGGGAGCGCGGTGCAAAGGGTGAGGACGCAACACCAGACGACATCGCCGAGATGGGACGACTCGCAGCCGAGGGTGTCGACGCCGGATTCCTCGGGTTCACCACCAGTCGCACCCAGAATCACAAGACGTCCCTCGGTGAGCCGACTCCCACGCTGACCGCAGCCCGCGACGAACTCGTCGGGATCGCCGAGGCGATCGGGGCCACCGGTCGGGGCGTGTTGCAACTCGTGAGCGACTTCGCCGACATCGATGCCGAATTTGCCCTCGTCCGGGCGATGACCGAGTCGTCCGGACGTCCCGTGAGCTTCACGCTGGTCGAGTCGCCGCGTGGTTACGACTACCACCGGCGCATTCTCGAACACATCGAGCACGCCCGCGAGGACGACCTCTGTGTCACCGGTCAGACCGCCGTGCGCCCGATCGGTGTGTTGTTGGGCTTCGAGTGCACGCTCAACCCCTTCCTTGTCAATCCGGTGTATCGAGAGATTGCCGATCTTCCGCGATCCGAACGAAACGAGATGCTGCGCGACCGCGACGTTCGAGCCCGGTTGCTCGCCGCGGCTGGGGGCAAGGAGATGCAGGCCGTCGGCGGTCGCCTGATCGAGAAGTACGAGATCATGTTCGCCTTGGGAGAGGATCCGAACTACGAGCCCGATCCGAGTGACTCGATTCTGGCAATCGCGCAGCGCACCGACCGAGCGGCGGCGGAGGTGGCGCTCGACGCAATGCTGGAAAACGACGGGACCGCCATGCTGTGGGTGCCGTTCTCGAACTTCGGCAAGGGCAATCTCGACGGCACCCGCGAGCTACTGACACATCCGTACACCGTCCCGGCGTTGTCCGACGGTGGCGCCCATGTCGGCACGATCTGCGACGGCTCCTTCCCCACGACCCTGCTGCAACACTGGGGCCGTGATCGCAACGGAGAGAAGATCGAACTCGAGTTCCTCATCAAGCGGCAGTGTGCCGACACAGCGTCGGTCGTGGGCCTCGAGGATCGTGGAGTGATCGCGCCGGGATACCGAGCCGACCTCAACGTGATCGACTTCGATCGCCTTCGCGTCCGCCAGCCCGAATTGCTCTACGACCTGCCGGCTGGCGGTCGTCGCATCGTGCAGCGAGCTGATGGGTACCGCCACACCTTCGTCGCCGGTGTCGAGACGTATCGCGACGGCGAGGCGACCGGCGAATTACCGGGCCGCCTCGTACGCGGACCGCAACCCGCCCCGGCGAGTACTGGAGTGTCCTCATGATCGCCACCATGACCCCCGACCGTGTGGAACCGCTCGAGCGTCATGCCGAATGGCGTGCCGCCGATGTCGCCGATGCTTCGATGTGGACGCATCACCTGACCGACACCGAGATCGCCGAACTCGAGGCGGCCTTGGCGTTCGCACGCGCGGCAACCGACGAAGTGCTCGACGTGGGAGCGGAGCACTTTCCGCTTCCGACGTTTGCGTCGGTGCTCGACGAGATGGCCGACGAACTGATCAACGGACGGGGCTTCCATCGCATCTGCGGGCTCCCGGTCGATCGTCTCGGCTTCGACGATGCGTCGTGGATCTACTGGGGAATCGGCATGCACCTCGGTATCCCGTGGGCCCAGAACGCCCGCGGTCACCTGCTCGGTGACGTCAAAGATGCCGGCAAGTCCCCCGACGACCCGAACATCCGCGGGTACGAGATGGGTGGTTCGGCGCTCGGATTCCACTCCGACGGTTCCGATCTGGTCGGTCTGCTGTGTCTCGATCCCGGCATCGCCGGTGGCGAGAGCCTCATCTCCAATGCCCTGCTCTGCCACAACCTGTTGGCCGAGTCGGATCCCGAACTGGCCGCTGTGCTCTACGAGGGACTGCCCTACGACTATCGGGGTGAGCAGCCGGACGGAGGGAGGCCCTACTATCACGTTCCTGCGTTCACCCGGCATGGTGATCGTCTGTTCATCCGCTACATCCCGCAGTTCGTCCTGGCCTCCCAGCGGCACGACACGACACCCCGCCTCACCGAAATGCAGTTGGCTGCGATGAAGGCGTACTCGGCGCTCGTGGACGATCCCGAGCACTGGGTCGAGATGCGGTTCCAGCCGGGTGACATGCAGTTCGTGAACAACTATCACGTCTTGCACGGCCGTCGGGAGTACGAGGATGATCCCGAGCACGGTCAGGTGCGTTGGCTCAAACGCTTGTGGCTCGCCACCGACACGCTCGCCGCAGAGGACCGCCCTGAGCGATTCCAACCAACTGGTGCGCTGTCGCACTGGTCGGCGACGCGAACCAAGGCATAGCTGCGGCCGCTGCAGAACCACATCGTTCGGAAGGCACCGTTGGCGCAGGGTTGGGGCACGGCTCGGGTTGCTGTTCAACCGGGTCGCGAGTCCTGCATCGAGCCACCCGTTCGCTAGTCTCCAGCGAGATCGAAGCCAGGGAGGCGTGAGTGTTGCGGTTTGTGCGGGTCCTCATCGGGGCGGCGGCTGCCGTCACCATTGTGGTGTCGTCCGCCTCTCCGGCAGGTGCGCACCGCAACGACGAGTCGTATCTCTACATGGATGTCGGTGACTCCTCCCTGAGTGGCCGCGTCGAGATGCCCTACCCCGATATTCGTACGGTGTTCGGCCTGCGTCTGTCGGGTTCGGTCGCCGACATCAGTGCCGAGGTCGAGGCCAATCTCGACCGTCTCCAGCGGTACGCAACGGACAAGAGCGCGATCGGGGCCGACGGCGAGGTGTGGGAGCTGACCTTCGACGGGTTCGAACTCCTCGACGAGGAGGGGGTTGGGGTGAACGGCAACGGCTATGTGATCCTGCCGTTCACCGTCGCCATGCCGCTCGACGCAGTCCCACAGGTGGTGGAGACCGTCTTCGCGCCGTTTCTCGACGAGATTCCGGGCCGCAACAACATCGTGCTGGTGTCCAACGACTGGAAGAGAGGGATCGTCGAAGAGGAGGCCAACGAACTCCTGATCGTCACCGCAGAACGACCGGGTGGCGAAATCGACTTCGGTGAGACCAACCAGTGGCGCAACTTCCGGTACAGCATCGACCTCGGTATCGACCACATCAAGACCGGTCCGGACCACATCTTCTTCATCCTCGTGCTGCTGCTGACCTCGGTGCTGCTCCTCACGGGCTCGATCTGGAGCCCGTCACCGAGCTTCACCTACTCACTCGGGCGACTTGTGCTGGTGGCCACGATGTTCACGATCGCCCACTCGATCACGTTCACGCTCGCCGGGCTCGACCTCATCCCGCTGCCGCCCTCCCAGTTGGTGGAGACGCTGATCGCGCTGTCGATCGGTGCAGCAGCACTCCACAACCTTCGCCCGGTGCTCGGGCATCGTGAATGGGCGCTCGCCTTCGGGTTCGGGCTCTTTCACGGTATGGGCTTCGCCGGGCTCGTACAGGAACTCGACATCGGCCGAGGCACGCAGTTGGTCTCCCTGCTCGGGCGAAACGTGGGTATCGAGATCGGACAACTCGTCATCATCGCCATTGCGTTCCCGGGTCTCTTCATGCTCCGCCAGACCCGGCTGTATCGACCGATTCTGGTGATCAGTTCGCTGGGACTCGCTGCGTTGAGTGGCGTCTGGGTGGTGGAGCGAGTGTTCGAGGTTGATGCAGGCATCAACGACATCATCCTCAAGGTCGTCTACTGGCCTCGCTCGTTCTGGGTGGCGATGGTCTTCACGGGTATCGCTGCCGCAGTTCGGCAGATCGCTGTCGAACGCGACGGGTTGCTGCCGGTGGGGGTACCCGCAGGATCAGACGACGCCGAGGTGCCGAGCGACGATGTTGCGCAGCACGTCGGTGGTGCCTGAGTAGACCAACCCGCCGACGGCATCACGGAGCTGGCGTTCGATCTCGAACTCCGAAACGTACCCTTTCGCGCCGTGGAGCAGGGCGGCATCGATCGACGAGGCGATTCCGGCGTCAGCGGTTGCGATTTTGGCCAGAGAGGCAGCGAGCGACATTCCTCGGCCTGTGACGTCGGCCATCGCCGCCCGGTAGAGCAGCAACCGGCAGTGCTCATGCCGCTCTTTCATGGCGACAAGGCGGTGAGAGACCGCCTGGTAGCGGGCGATGGGTTGACCACCCTGCTCGCGCTCGAGGGCGTACGCCGTGGCGTCGTGCAGTTGCCGTTCCATCGCGCCGATCTGCGGAGCGAACACGTAGGCCCGTTCGATGTCGAGGACCGCGCTGAAGATGCTTGCGCCGGCCCCCTCGCGACTCAGCAGGGCGTCGGCTGGGAGGACCACATCGCGAAATTCGATGTCACCGAAGGGGGTGGTGCGCATGCCCATCTTCTCGCGCAACGGACCCTGGACGACACCGGGGAGATCCATGGGAACGAGGAACGCCGAAACACCCCAACTTCCGGCCTCCGGGCGGGTCGACGCAAAGGCAATGCACAGATCCGCAACGGGTCCGAAGGTCAGATAGGCCTTGTGACCGTTCAGCAGGTACGTCCCGTCAGCCTGCTTCGCTGCCGTGGCTTGCAGGGAGAACGCGTCCGAACCCGAGCCGGGTTCGGTCATCGCCAGTGCGGCGAACATCGATCCGTCCAGAAGCCCTGGCAGCCAGCGTTCGCGCTGTTCGTCGGTGGCGAATCGCACGAGGGTCACCTGTGAGCTCACGATCTGGCTCGCAAGCGCAAAGGTGAGCCCATTGTCGTTGCAGCCGTAGCCGAGGCCCTCGAGGGTGAGCAGTGTCGTGGCCCGATCGGCTCCGAGGCCACCGTGTTCCTCGGGAACCATCAGACGATGGATGCCGCGATCGGCACAGCGCCGCCAGTCGTCGATCGCGAATACGGACCGATGATCGGCATCGACGAGGTCGGCCTGACCCAGTTCGGCAGCTGCCCAGTCCGCGGCCTCACGCTTCAGCGGGTGGTCGAGGTCGGTCATCGCACGGGCGAGGGCGAGGAGTTCGGCGTCAGTTTCGGTCACGATCCGTCTCCTCTCGCAGGACGATGCGCCCTCGGTCGTCGACATCCTTCCATTCGTCTTGGAAGTCGGCGTTGTTCCATCGGCCCAGGCCTGGATAGAACACGCGGCTTCCGCCGTGTCCCTCGAAGTCAGCGCCGTTCCAGCGCGGATCGGCCGGCTCGTCGGCTCGCTGGTACCGAGTGTCCGAGGAAAGCCTGCATCGGCCCACCGGTGACCGGTTGTCGAACGCTCCATGCAGTGTGTGCATGCCGAAGAACAGGACGTCGCCTGCCTCGAAATCGGTGGTCAGCCATCGGTCCCCGTACTGTTCCTGCACCGATACGGGATCGTCGTCGAGCCACTGCAGCCCATCGCGGTCAGCATCGGCCCGAAGGTACCCCGAGAGCAGTCGCTCGGAGCGATGACTGTTCTCGAGCACCATCAATGCGCCCTCCGTCGGCGTGACGTCGCCGAGTGGGATCCAGGCGGAGAAAATGCGGTCGGTCCCTCGATTCATGTACGGGCCGTCACAGTGAAAGCCACAGCCCTCTCCGGGCCGGACGAACCGGGGCCATCGCATGGCGAAGATCTGGACGACACCGTCGAGCAGATCTCCTGCAACTCCGAGGACCTCCGGCCCGTCGGTGACCCGCCGGTACCAGTACCCAGAGCGGATGCTCTCCGAAAATGCGCGGAGGTTGACTGCGGGCACAGCCTCCCCATCCCCCGCAATGCCGTCTTCGATCGGGTGGCGATCGTCGATCTCGCCGAGCACGGCGTACTTGCCGAGTACCTCGAGGCGGGCCTCGCTCACGATCTTCGGGTCGATCAGCTCGCGAAAGAACAGGTAGCCGCGTTCCTGCATCGTTGCCCGAAGCGCTCGAGGATCACCGAGCAGGTCGTTGGCCGGCTCGAGTTCACCCAATCGACCGGCTGATCGATCGACGTCGAAGCCGTTCGCGGTCAGCGACACATCGGGGTCGGATCGGGTAGACATCGAGGAAAGCGTAGCGACCGACCAGAAAGGCCTCGGCACCCGGTGACCGAAATCGAGACGCTCGACGACCTGCTCGACACAGCAGTCACGATCGCCGGTGCGGACACCGAAGCGATCACCGACGGTCGGAGCCGTCTGAGCTGGGGCGAGTACCGCGATCTCGCTGGTCGAATCGCGACTGCGCTCTTGCGATCGGGAGTGAAGCCCGGCGACCGGGTGGGAGTCCATCTGCACAAGTCGGTGCACTCGTTCGCATCGGTTCATGGTGTGCTGCGTGCCGGTGCTGTCATGGTGCCCCTCGATGCGCTCGCACCTGTGGCGGCGACCAACGCGGTACTGCGTGATGCCGGCGCGTCGGCGCTCGTCACCGCTGCATCGGGAGATGTGCTTGTGGCGATCATGGCGGGAACATCGGTCACCGGCGTGGTCACGCCGCTGGCCGACAGTGTTTCGGGTCCCGGTTCGTCGACGGTCGGAGCTGACCGTCTGGCCGGGCTCGAACCGGCACCACGGCCGGGTGTCGATCCTGACGATCTCGCCTACCTCATGTACACGTCCGGTTCCACCGGCACGCCGAAGGGCATGGCCCACACCCACCGCAGTGGCCTCACCTATGCACGGCTTGCAGCGGAGACCTACACCATCGACTCGAGTGACCGGCTCGCCAACATCGCTCCGCTGCATTTCGATCAGTCCACCTTCGAGCTGTACGCAGCACCGCTCGTCGGTGCGTCAGTCCTGGTGGTGCCCGACGGTGTGCTGCGATTCCCGGCGAGTTTGGCGAAGCTCATTGCAGACGAGCGCATCACCGTGTGGTACTCGGTGCCGTACGTCATCGACCAGATGGTTGCCCGTGGCGCAATCGAGGATCACGATCTCGAGAGCTTGCGTTGGATTCTGTACGGGGGTGAACCGTTCCCTCCAGCGGCGCTTGCTCGGGCCATGCGAGCCATTCCGTCCGCTCGCGTTTCGAACATCTACGGCCCGGCCGAGGTCAATCAGTGCACCGTCTACAACCTCGACACCCCACCGACGGACGATGCCCCGATTCCGATCGGGCGAGCGTGGAGCGGCGCTGTACTTCGGTTGGTCGACGAGACGGGCGGGCCGGTGGCCCCGGGTGAACCCGGAGAATTGCTGGTCAGTTCCGACACCATGATGCGCGGGTACTGGAACCGCCCGGATCTCGATGCACGGTCCATTGCAGAAGAGGATGGCCGACGTTGGTACCGCACGGGCGATCTGATTGCGGAGCGGTCCGATGGGAACCTCGTCTTCGTGGGTCGTGTCGACAATCAGGTCAAGGTTCGTGGACACCGCGTCGAGGTCGAGGCGGTCGAGGCAGCCCTCCTCGACATCGACGGGATCGATGCTGCCGCAGTGCTGGTCGACCGCCCTGCGAGCGGTGACGACCATCTCGTCGCCGTCGTGTCGCCGGAGGCTGCGACGGTGGACGGCCGTGACGCCGACCTGATCCGTCAGCTTGCTGCGACGCTCCCGCGCTATGCCGTGCCGTCCCGCGTCGTCGGTCTCGACGACTTGCCGCGGACAGGAACCGGCAAGGTCGACAGGCGGTCGGTCGGTCGTGCGGTCGGCGTGGGGGATGACCGAGGAGACCACGGGACCGACCGGTAGTCTGCGCCCGATGTCGAGCGTTGATCACCGAGCGTTCTCCGAGGAATTGGTTGCGTTCATCCGCGCCGAGGTGGCCATCGGTGACCATCCGCTCGAGGCCGACACCGATCTCGTCCTGACCGGGCTCGTCGACTCACTCGGCATCGTGCTCGTCGTCGAATGGATCGAATCGCGGCTCGACATCACGATCGACCCCGGCGACATCGTCATCGAGCATTTCGACATGGTCGCGTCGATGGTCACCTATTTGCGGGCTCGCAGCGACACCTCGCTCGACTGATTCAGCGCAGCCGTCGTTCGATGTCGGCGGTGATCTGACCGACCCGACCCGCATCCATGATCGAATTGACAGTCCTGTGCCTCCCTTTGACGACGACCTCGTCAAAGTCAGGTGTGATGGTGCGCCACAGCTTGCTGGTGTGTCCTGGATTCGATCCGGATGCACGATAGAAGGTGACCGGCAGTTCGAGTGGTCGAGGCTCGAAGTAGTTCGCCTGTTCGGGAACCTCTCCCACGGGCGCAGCGACGACCGCGGCCTGTGCGGGGGCCGCGGGCGCTGCGTCGTCGGGCGTCGTCGACGCCTCCCGAGTCACCCACCGGATCGCTCGATCGATCGGTGTGGGTAACCGTCGCCGGATGAACCTCCACACTTCTTCGCGTAGTTCAGCCACGCCCTCCGGGCGAAGCAACGACTTGGCCGTCCACCATCGATACGACCACCGCACCGACCACTGTGCCCGGTCGACGGTCGGGAAGATGGTGTCGACGAGTACCAGGCGATCGACCGGCCGTCCCGCTTCGAGCAGTCGGGTGGCGAGTTCGGCTGCAACGACACCGCCGATCGACCAGCCCAGCACCACCACCGGTCGCTTCCCACTGGGAAGGTCGTCGAGGGCTGGTTCCATCGCCGTCACGATCTGAGGGACCGTCAGGATCGGGGCCATGCTGGCCTCGGGGTTGTAGTCGAGAGCGATGACCTCGATGTCGGCGGAGAATGCCTCGACCATGTCCCTGTAGCCGAAAATGCTGAACCAGGCGGGTGTGATGAGTACGAGAGGACTGTCGGGTGCACCGGACTGCATTCGCACGGTGGTGAAGGGTCTCGACGATCGATCGCCCGCCTCGAGGAGTTGAACCATCGCAGTTGGCGATGGGCCGGCGAGCAGGGTCGAGATCGGAATCGTGCGTCCGAGCGCATCACCGATTCGGGTGACGAGCGCCACCGCGGTGAGCGAGTCTCCCCCGGCCGCGAAGAAGTCGGTGTCAGGGTCGATCTGGGTGGGGGCGAGCACCGTGCTCCAGGCTTCGAGCACCGCTCGCTCGGTTGCGGTCCCCCCAGTGATCTCCGGGGCGGCCGACGGGCTCGGCACTGCGAGCTCGGCGGCGGCATGGCGGTCGAGTTTGCCGTTCTGGGTCCGAGGCAGGGAGGGGTGGGCGACGAATCGGCGGGGAACGGCAGTCGCTGGCAGCCGCTCACCGAGATGGGCACGGAGGTGTGCCTCCTCGATCGGACCATCCGTCTCGAGGTGGGCGACCAAGAGGGGCGGCTCGCCGACGGCGACGACCACTGATGCGGTGATGCCGTCGATGGTGTCGAGCAATCGTTCGACCTCGGCCGGTTCGAGTCGAACGCCACCCACATTGAGCTGATCATCGACCCGTCCGAGGAAGCGAAGCACGCCGCCGACCGCGCGCACGAGGTCGCCGGTGCGGTACCACCGGCGACCGTCGGCCTCCACGAATCGCTCTGCGGTGGCGTCCGGGTCGTTCAGGTACCCGGCCGTCACACCGGGACCCGCAATCCACAACTCACCCGCCACCTCCGCCGGTGACGCGGAGCCGTCGGCACCGACGACGCGGGCCGTGGCACCTGGAATCGGGCGCCCGATCGGGACGGGGTCGTCCCCGTGGGTGAGTCGATGCACCGTCGACCAGACCGTGGCCTCGGTGGGACCGTACTCGTTGATGAGGGCAACAGCTGGAGCGATTTCGTGATGGCGTTCGACCACTGCCGGTGGACATGCTTCGCCGGCCACGATGGCCACCGTGAGTCCGGCGACGGCGGTCGGCGCTCGTTCGAGCAGAGCGCTGGCAAGGCTCGGCACCATCAGCGTGTGGGTGATGTCGAGCGACTCGATCAGTGATCCGAGGCGATCGACGTTGCGCACGTCGTCGTCGCCGGGCACGACCACGGTGCCGCCGGTGGCGAGAGGCCAGTAGAGGCCGACGACTGAACTGTCGAATCCCGGACTCGAGGTGACCAGGAAACGATCCGGACGTCCGTCGAACCAGACATCCCGTGCCGCCGTGCTCGCAGCCAGGTTGGCGTGGGTCACCGCAACACCGCGAGGCTCGCCCGTCGAACCCGACGTGAAGATCACGTAACTGTCGTCGGATCCGTCGATCGTGCGCACCCGCTCGACCAGTGAGGCCGTATCACCTTCGGTCGGACCAGCAACGGCCACGGTGTGCGGTGCCCACCGACGGTGGCGGTCCGGATCGTCGGTGATGACGACATCGAGCTCGGCTGCGTTGGCGATGGCAGCGAGACGGGTGTCGGGCAGGGTTGGATCGAGCGGGACGGCGGCACCTCCGGCGACCTGAGCTCCGTAGAGTCCGACGACCATCTCGATCGATCGGGCCACCGCCACACCGACCCTCTTCGGTTGCACGCCGTCGAGCGCTGTGATCACTGCGGCCGCTGTGGCATCGACGGCTCGCCCGAGACTGCGGTAGTCGAGTACACGGCCGGTCGCGTCCGCCACTGCAGCTGCAGTCGGAGTCGTGTCGATGTGGCCGATCAGGCGTTCCAGCACCAGTGCGGTGTCGTCGAGCGCTGGCCCATCGAGATCATCTCCCCGATGGGGTTCGGTGAGGTGGGCGATGTGCCTGGTCGGATTCCGGACACCGTCTTCCAGCGTGGTCCGGAAGGCGGCGAGCAGTCGCTCGGCAGCCTGCTCGCTCACGACCGAACCGCGGTACTCGAGGGCCAGGCGGATGTCGTCCCCGCGCTCTTGGACGAAGAAGGTGACATCGGCGACCGACGAGCCGGTGGCGAGGATCCGTTGCTCGGCGGTTGCACCCGGATAGGTCGGCTGGTCGATGCGCTCGTAGGCAAGCATCACCGACACGTCGGGTACGGGGCGGCCGGCGTCGCGGGCGTCGCGAACGACCCAGGCGAAGGGGTACGTCCGGTGCGGTAGTGCCGCCTCCATCGTGTCGGCAGCCTGACCGACCAAGTCGGTGAACGTGTCGTTGGCCTCGACCGAGAGCGAGAGTGCGATCGGGTTCAGGTAGTAGCCGATTACCTCGGCGGTGTCGGGGCGATCGTTCGACGACGCTGTGATCCCGATCTGGACCTGTCCCGACCCGGAGAACGTCGACACGACGATGCCGGCCGATGCCAGGGCGGTCGAGAACGCCGTGCGCCCCACGGCGTTCATCTCCGCAACAGTGACCGATGACGAGGCGACGAGGTACCCGTCGGGTTCGGTGTCGTCGACGGCGAGCCGGAGCGATGCCGCTTCGGCCTCGCCGAAGCTGTCGGCCCAGAATCGTGCACTGGTGTCGTCTTCGGTGTGCCGGCGCCGCTGCTGCAAGCTGTGGTGGGCGTAGCTGACCGGGAGGTCGGGGAGGGCCTCCCCTGCCACGCGGCGGGTGATCTGGCTCCAGAACGTGTCGAACGTGCCTGATCCGAGAACGATGTGATGCATGCCGAGGAAGAGTGCAACGCGCCCGTCCCCGAGATCACCGACGTGGGCCCGCACCAGCGGTCCGGCGTCGAGGTCGAATGGTTCGCGCTGGATTCGGGTCGACCAGTCGTCGAGTTCGTCGTGGCGCACTGCGCCGAGGTCGACGAAGCGCAGGGCAGTCGTGCGGTCGAGGGTTGTGCGGTTGCGGTCGAAACAGGTGTGCAGGGTTTCGTGGTGCATGACCACATCGCGAAGTGCGGTTTCGAGCTGCTCGATGTCGATCGGCTCGTCGTGACCTTCGAGGGTGTAGAGCCGGGTGACGTTGTACCGGGGATTGATCGGGTCGGTCCGGTACTCGAAGAGCATGTACTCCTCTCCGGGGGAGAGGGGGAGCGGGCCGTCGGGTAGGTCGACAGGTGTCGGGGCATCGATCGCTTCGGCACCATCCACGATGGCGGCAAGTTCTGCGATCGTCCGGGCTCGGAACACCGCAGCGTCGGGGAGATCCGTGCCGAACGCGGCGTCGATTCGGGCGACGACAGCGAGGGCGTCGAGTGAGGCGCCCCCGAGGTCGAAGAAGTCGTCGGTGATCCCGACCGAGTCGAGTCCGAGAAGCTCGCCCCAGATGGTGACGAGCCGTTCCTCGGTCGGGGTCTCGGGCCGCACACCGGCTCCACCTCGACGGTGGAAGCGGGTCGGGGCGGGAAGAAGATCGGGGTCTGCTTTGGCGCTCGCAGCGAGTGGTACCTCGTCGAGCCGCACGAATGCAGAGGGAATGGCGTGGGCCGGCAGCCGGTCGCGCAGCGATCGGCGAAGTTCGTCAGGGTCGAGATCGACGCCGTCGACGCTTTGGTACCACGCGGTCAGGACGCCTTGCGTCTTCGGTTCGTATCCGATCTCCCCGAGAATGGCGGTGACCTCGGTCTCATCGATGAGATCGTCGAGTTCCTCGAGGGCTTCGTCGCGGGTCTTGTGGCCGAGTCTGACGTCCCAGCTGTAGGGCTCGGCGTAGTTGTGGTAGCCGCGCTCTTGCTGGTGGACTCGGATACCGGCCACGTTGATGAGACAGTTCGTCGATCGTCCTGTGTCGGCTGGCCGGACCCATGGAGCACGGTGCTCGAGGAAGTCGTAGAGCTCGTGCAAGGGCACGTCGACGTAGCGGTAGAAGTCCAGGAACTCGAGGCGGTCGAGCACGGTCGGGTCGTCGAAGACGCGTTGCTCCGGCAACAGTTCGGTCACGGCATCGTGGGTTGCGTGGTACACCCGTCGAGCCTCGAGCACGGTGGCGTCGATGGCGGCGGGATCGAAACGGCCCGCTTCGAATTGGTGGGGGACGAGTCGGGTTTCGAAGAACTGCCCGCGCGACAGGCCGGTGACGATCACCGGGATGCCAAGCGCTTCGGCTCGGGCAACGGCGAGGGTGTAGATCGTCTTGTAGCAACCTTGGCAGACGTTGGAGTAGCGATCGAGGCTGTCGGCGAAGATGGCGTTCATTGCGTCGGTCGTTACGAACTCGTGGGTGATCCCCAGGTCGGCGATGCTCCGTCGAACGTTTTCTTTCGCGCCCTCGGAGATGAACCCGTTGTCGAGGGTCAGGGCGTGGACCTGCCAGCCCCGCTCGACGAGTTGATACAGGGCATAGGTCGAGTCCTTCCCCCCCGACAGCAGGTGCAGGCAGTCGTAGTCCCCGGTGCGTCGCTCGCGAGCCGTTCGTAGGCGGTCGTCGAGGTCGGCGGGGGTTCGGAACCAATCTCTCGTCTGTGGTTCGACTTCTTCGAACTGCCGACACACGGAGCACACACCGAGGGCGTCGATGTCCACCCCGGGGACGTCGACACCGAGACCGCACTGTGCACACCGTCGAACACCGATGCGGTTGGCCGCGTCGGTGGGCTGCCACACCCGCACCAGTGCGTTGTCGATCCCCGGATGGGAGACCAGAGCGGCTTCGACTTCGGCCGGCTCGAGTCGGATGCCGTTGACCTTGAGTTGGTCGTCCTCTCGGCCGCCGTACACGAGTACACCGAGACGTTCCACTCGGACGCGGTCGCCGGTGCGATACCAGACCGTGGAATGAAGGAGGGTCTCGTCGTCGCCGAGCACCAGTCGATCGTCGTCGGTGACAGGCGGCGGCCCGAACCGCTCGAGGCTCAGCTCCGGACGGTTGAGATAGCCGGTCGCCATCCCGGGGCGGTGCACGAAGAGTTCGCCCCAGACGCCCGGTGGTGCAACCTCACCCAGCGCGTCGAGGACGACGAGACGGCTACCTGGCGCAGCATGCCCGATCGGAACGTCGACACCGATGTCGCTCGCAGGGTCGTACTCATGGATCATGCAGCCGACCACCGCTTCGGTGGGGCCGTACTCGTTGAAGATCCGGACCGTTCCAGCACATTGGACACGGACCCGGTCTGCCACAGGGCGTCGGAACGCTTCTCCGCCCACGACGAAGGTGTCGATCGACAGTGGGCCATCCGCCACGCGGGTGAGGATCTCGAGCTGTGACGGCGTGCCCTTCAGGAACGTGATTCGGGGATCTCGACTGATCTGGCCGAGCGCCTCGACCGGATCGGTGTCGAAGACGACCGTTCGACCACCGGTCAGCATCGAAAGGAAAACACTGGTGATGGACAGGTCGAACACGAGTGCCGAGTGCAGTGCCACCCACGGAGGGTTCGCCGGGTCGCAGTACGACTCGACCGCGAAGTCGAGGTAGTCGGCGAGTCCCCGATGAGAGATCGGCACCCCTTTCGGCAGCCCGGTCGAGCCCGACGTGTACAGGATGTATGCCCCGTCGTCGAGGTTGACCGTCGGGAGGCCGGGAGCGTCGGTGGTGTCTGAATCGGTGGCCGCCTCGGACGGGAGGCGATCGAGAATCGTGAACAGACCCGCATCGGCGGCAATCGTCTCGTGCCGACCGACCGGGTCTGCAGGGTCGAGAAACACGAACCGCCCACCGGCTCGCAGCACTCCGTGGACAGCGATCAGGACCTCGATGCTTCGCCCCATGCGCAGTCCGACCGGATCTCCGAGGCGAAGCCCGTCGGCGACGAGTCGGTGGGCAAGTGCGTCGGCTCGTCGATCGAACTCAGACCCGGTGATGGTGACGGCACCGTGTTCGACCACGATGTCGTCGGGGGTGTCGGTCAGGCGCTCACGAATCACGTCATGGACCGGGCGATCGACGCTGCGAACCAGCGGTCGTGGGTTGAGCGCCGCAAGATCCTTCCGCTCGTGGTTGTCGACAACAGCCGTCCGACCGGCCTGATCGGCAGGCGGGTCGAGGATCCCCTGCAGGATCGCAGCGAAGTGCCGCGGCAGGGCACGGTGTGAACCGTCGATCGAAAGACTGCGGTTGAGGTCCAGCTCCCAACGCAAGACGTGGTCACCCTCGACCGATGGATCGAATTCGTCGAAGACCTGCACGCGGATGGCGTGGTTCGGCTCGACGTGACCCGATCGCACCCAGTCACGCCGGGCCGGATAGCCGGCGAAGGTGTCCCACCGGGCTGTGGTGACGTTCAACACGATCTCGAACGGCGTGTCGGGACTCTCTCCCGGGCGAGCCCTTCGCAAGACCTGCATCACCGACCGGACCGTGCGAGCAAACATCTCCCGATGGGTCTCGTTGTCGTCGAAGGTGACGACCATCGGGTAGAGCTCCATCATCGGCCCGATCGCCGTGCTCCCGGAGCGGCCCGATCGATGATGGACCGGGACACCGACCACCACACTCGACCGGCCGTCGAACCGTCGCATCGCAATCGTTGTTGCCATTGCCGACAGGGCCAGAAGGCTGAGTTCTGGAGAAAGGGCCCGGTACGGACCTTGCAGCGCCTCATCCAGAGACTCGTGCCAGCCGTCTCTGGGGAGTGGGCAACGATCGACCCGTGTCGTTCTCTCACCTCGAGGTCCGTACGGGGTGAGTGGGGCTTGCGGTCCGGCTGTCTGTGCGTCCTGTGCCCACTCTGCCGCTCGAGTTGGGCCCGCCTCGTCGTCGGGGCCGACCGAGTCGAAGAATGATCCCGTTACGACGTTGTCCAGATCAGCGTCGTGGGGAGCTCCGTCGTGGCGGTAGGCGGTCGAGACGGCCTCGGCGAGTCGTGCTGCCCCCCACGCATCGATGGCGATGTGGTGAATGTCGAGCCACCACGTCCAGTCGTCGTCGCCATGGTGGAGCAGAACAGAGTCGTACACGCAGGTGGTTGCATCGATGGGTTGCGCGATCCGTTCGGCCGACCATTCCTCGAGTTCGTCGATCGGCACGTCGAGTACGAGCGTTTGGGCCGGGGGTGCTGCCAGAACGCCGATACGCGACCCGTCGGGTTCCACGACCGAACGCAGCACGTCCACCGTTCGGACGACTGCATCGAACGCCGCCACGAAACGACGAGGGTCGAGCGGTCCGCGGATACGCACCCGCTCTCCCATGTTGGCCAGTGGGATCCCGTCATAGCGACGCTGACTCGCCCAGATCAGCCGCTGCGTGCGGGTCGGTTCGTGCACCGCCTCACGGCGAGGGCCGACGGCGACCGGAACCGGCACCGAACCAGCGGTGCCGGCCGACTGGGGTCCACCACTGTGACCAGCGCTCGAAACGGCATCCAATGCAACGACCTCTGCGACCGCTCAGCGCGGATCGGGAACCCAGCAACCGTAAGGGTACCGGCGGCGGAACGGTCGGAGGAACGGGGCGCCTCGGAAGACCCAACCGACCGGCTACGGTTCGCCACGATGAACGATGCGTTCGTGACGTTTCTGTCGGTGACCGACCTCGACGAGTCGGCTGCCTTCTACGAAGGCTGTCTCGGGTTGGTGCTGGTGGTCGACCAAGGATCGTGCCGGATCTACCAGGTGAGCGAATCAGGCTTTCTCGGTATCTGTGTGAGTGACCGGCCGGTGGGGGCACCGGGGCTCATCGTGACGCTCGTCCGAGACGACGTCGAGTCGTACTGTGCTGCGTTGGTCGCTGCCGGGCTGGTGTTCGAACGTCCAGTTGCCCACAACGATCGTTTCGGGATCACCCATGCCTTTCTGCGAGACCCGGATGGGCATCTCGTGGAGATCCAGCGCTTCGACGATCCCGACTGGGCAGCACCATCGACCGAGTGATCGGGGGTGTGATCGTCGGTGATCGGTGGGAGGGTCGACGCCGACAGGCGTTGTTGGCCGGTACGCTGCCGCCGCATGAGCCGATTTCATGCATTCGAAATGGCATCGCTGGAAGGTGAACAGGTCTCGTTCTCCGATTTCGCCGATGCCGCCTGCCTCGTCGTCAACGTCGCGTCCGCTTGAGGCCTCGCGCCTCAGTACGCAGGTCTGCGTGCGCTTCATCATGATGACAACGGCGTCCGAGTCTTGGCCTTCCCGTGCAATCAGTTCGGTGGTCAGGAGCCGGGATCGGCCGAGGAGATTCGGGTCTTTGTCACCGAGAACTTCGGTGTCGACTTTCCGATGTTCGCGAAAATCGATGTCAACGGTGACAATGCCGCCGAGCTCTACACGTGGCTCAAGGCCGAGCAGCCCGGTGATGGCGAGACGTCCGACATTGCATGGAACTTCGAGAAGTTTCTGGTGAACGCTGCCGGCGAGGTCGTCCAACGGTTCGGTCCGACCGTCTCTCCGGAAGAGATCGCCGGGCAACTCGGGGACCTCTTGGCCTGACACCGTTTGCGCCCGGCGCAGTGGTGGATGGATCTGTCGTCGCCACCCAGGTGGGATGCTTTTCCCATGGCGAAGACGGGGTTCTTCCTGCGCAGTGGTGAGACGTGGCGCTCACCGTGGGACGACTACCGAGCGCTCCGCAACGACTCGCCGATTCTTTTCGTGCCCGCCGAGGGCGACAACGTCGACTTCTGGGTGTTGTCGCGTTTTGCCGACGTGTTCGCTGCGGTGCGCGACACCGCTACGTTCTCATCTGCGCAGGGACTCACGCCGAATGCCGACGCAATGTCGATGTTCGAGGCCGGCCAGCAGCCGATCGTGATGATGGATCCACCCGACCACACGGTGATGCGTCGGCTGGTCAGTCGACAGATGACGCCCCGTCGAGTCGCGCGGATCGAGCACGCCGTGCGGGAGTTTGTCGATAGGCGGCTCGACGGTGTCGCCGACGCCGGCCAGCAGCCGGTTGACATTGTGGCCGCCCTGTTCAAGCCGTTGCCGTCCTTTGTGGTTGCGCACTACCTCGGTGTTCCTCCAAACGATCGCGATCGGTTCGACGGTTGGACCGATGCCATCGTGTCGGCGAACGCGGTCGGTGCGATCGAGACGGCGATGGATGCTGCGCTTGCACTGTTCGCTTATGCGACTGAGCTCATGGACAGGAAAAAGGTCGAACCGGGAGAGGATCTCGTGACCGATCTGGTCGAGAGCGGAGATGATGTTGTGTCGCCGGGCTGGATCACCGGTTTCGTCTTCACGATGGTGACCGGCGGGAACGACACGATGACCGGCATGCTGGGCGGGTCAGCCGAATTGTTGACCGATCACCGTGACGAGCGGCAACGGCTGCTCGATGATCGATCACTGATGGAGAACGCGGTCGAGGAGCTCCTGCGTCTCACCTCGCCGGTGCAGAATCTGGCCCGCACCACGACCACTGAGGTCGAGTTGCATGGATGCGAGGTTCCCGCTGGCGACAAGGTGCTGCTGTTGTACGGGTCTGCCAATCGCGACGAGCGTGAGTTCGGGGCCAGTGCGGGGGACCTCGATGTCGGTCGTGCCATCGACAGAACGGTGAGCCTCGGGTACGGCGCCCACCACTGTCTCGGTGCGTCGGCTGCCCGTCTCCAGGGTCGGGTCACGCTCGATCGGTTGCTCGAGCGGTTCCCGTTCTTCGAGGTCGACCCGGCGGGTGGGCGTTTCGCACCGGGTGGGTTCGTGCGCCGCTACGAATCGCTTCCCTTCACTGCGTAGGCCAGCATGGTCCCATGCACGAGCCCTTGCCAGTCACACCGGAACTCCTCGTCGAGATCGAGCTGATCAAGCGCTGCAAGTACGGGTACCTTCGCCTGCTCGATCAACATCGGTTCGACGAGCTCTCCTCGGTCATGACCGATGACTGCACGGCGGCCTATTCCGATGGTACGTACAGCTTCGACGACCTTGCGGCAATCGTCGCCTTTCTCCGCGAGAACATGGGACGGCCGGAGTTTCTGTCGAGCCACGCCTGTCACCATCCCGAGATCGATGTGTTCGCCGACGGGACCGCAACGGGGGTGTGGAAGCTCGAAGATCAGGTGATCATCACCGACTTCGGTGTGAACCTTCGCGGCGCGGCGTTCTACGAGGATCGCTATGTCAAGACGGCGGATGGTTGGAAGCTCAGCCATACCGGCTACAGCCGCACCTACGAGGAGATGCACCCGAGGACGGGGATCGAGGGCCTCGATCTCACGGCCAACGGGTTCAGTTGACAGCGAGGATCACCCAGAGGGTGACCATCCCGGCCAGCAGGCTGGCGGGGACGTTGCGCCAGCGGACGATGACGGCTGATGCGACGCACACGGCGGCGATACGCGGCCAGTCGTCGCCGACGTTTGCGAAGCGATCCCCGCCGAGTGTCGCAGGCAGGGCGATGGCAGCGAATGATGCTGGCGCGACATAGTGGAGCGAGCGTTCGACCACCGGTGGCAACCTGATCCGATCGCCGGCAGCGATGAAGGATGCACGGGTCAGGTAGGTGATGGCCCCGGCCGCGAAGATGGTTGCCCAGGGACTCACGCCGCAACCTCCGACCGTGTTTCGGCGATTGTCCCGGCACTCACTCCGGCGAGGATGGCGATGATGACGCCGGAACCGTGCGGAACGTCGGCCGTCAGCAACGCCACCCCACCTCCGACCATCGCAGCGGTGATCCCTGGTCGGTTGGTGATGCTCAGCAGCATCAGCCCGCTGAACAACAGGGGAACGGCGAAGGTCAACTGCCAATCGGGGTCGATCACGTCGCCCAGCAGGAGGCCTGCGGTGACGGATGCGACCCAGAGTGTCCAGAGTGTGACCGCCGAGCCGAAGTAGTGCCAGAGCCGTTCTCGGGCGGCAATCTCGTCGGGCCGTGAGGCTGCGAGTGCGAAGACTTGATCGATCAGGAAGTAGGGGCCGATGAAGCGGAACCAGCGAGGGAAGCCCGCGAATCTCGGCCGCAGGGCTGCGGAGTACATCGCGTGTCGAGCGTTGATGAACACCACCGTGAGCAGCACCACGGCCGTGCTGGCCTGTTCGGCCATCAACTCGAGCAGGGCGAGATTTGCCGCGCCGGCGAGAATGACCCATGAACCGACCCAGCCCACGAACGAGCCGATACCCGACTCGGCGATGACGACACCGATCACCATGCCGAACGGAATGCCGGGAAAACCTATGGCGATGATGTCCCTGGAGCCAGCGACGAATGCTCGCCGGTCGAAGGAAAACCCGCTCATCGTTCGGAGGCTACGGCGTCACTCGACCGGCCCACCCACTTCAGCGACTGCCGGAGGGAAGATACGTCCGATGTTCCTCCGCTTGGAGCGAGTGCTGCGTCGACAGCCCGGCTGGGTCAAAGTGGTGGCGTGTCGTTTCCCGAGTGGTCGATCAACGCAGTCAATCTCGAAGAGCATGCGGACAACCCGGTGCACACGGTCGAGGGTGGGTTGGCGGCGGGCTTCGCCGGCGCGGTCGTGGCCGGAACGACGATCTTCGCCTATGCGACCCGTCCGGTCGCCGAGGCGTGGGGAGCTGCGTGGGTCACCGGTGGTGGCCACGAGGTCTGGTTTCGTCTCCCGGTGCTTGCCGACGAGCCGGTCGTCGTGGGTGGTGATGAGCGAGAAGTGACGGCGTCGGTCGATGGTCGCGCCTGTGTCGTGCTCGTGCCCGAGCAGGTCGCATCCGTACCCGGCGATCCCGACGGGGCCCGCTTGGCGCCGCTCGTCGAGGTGATGAACGAGCAATGGGTCGGTTACGCAGCGCGGTGTGGCGAACATCTCGGACTCTACGACGACGAGAACGTGGTGCATCCGGTTGTATGGCCGTCGTTGGCCAACCTGGTGTTCAAGCGGCAACTCGTCGATGGTCCATGGGTGCACACGCGAAGTCGCATCCGTCATCTGGGTGCGGTCAGGCCGGGCGACACCGTGGTGGTCGAGTCGTGGGAGGTCGACCGCTTCGCAACACGAGCTGGCGAGCGGGCCGTTGTGGACATGCGCATGACCGTGCGTGATGAACTCGTTGTCACCGTGGAGCATGAAGCGCTCGTGCGGCTGGCGTGACGGATCGCCGAACTGATCGTCGTCTCGTCGTCTCGCGCTACGCCGGACGACAGAATTCGTCGTAGCGTTCGCTCGTCATCGGGTGTTCGTCGAGGGTGTCGGGGTCGAGGACCGATCGTTCGGCGTTGGTGATGTCACCGAGGTAGACGTGGATCGCCCTCGCCGGGGCATGATCCGGCGCACTGATGGCATGGATTGCCCGCTCACCGAGCACCATCATTTCGCCGGCCTCGAGCAGGCGGCCGGTGGTGGGCGTGATGCCGTCCTGGCCTCGCGTCCAGAACCGCTGCTGCTCGCACCCCTCGAAGACGCCGATCATCGCAATCATGTTGTGATCGTGTGGGGGTTGGATCACCCCCGGGAGCGTGTCGAGCACCATGACGGTCAGATCGGTGGACTGGTGACAAATGTGCTCACCACCGAGCCGAAATCCCCGGGGACTTGTGGCGACCTCGTCGTCGCGGAATCGGGGGATCGTCGCGGCGAGGGTCTCTGGATCTTCGAACAGCGCCTGCATCACGGTGCTGATGTCTTCACGGGCCCGGTCACCGGCGATCGCCTGTTTGCACCGCCCGACCAACTGCTCCAAGACCGGTGTGTTCTCCATTGGCGGGGAGCCTAGACCGACCGGGTCACGGTCTTGTGAGAGAACGCATGAGGCCGGTGGCTGGGGTGATCGTGCCGTCGACCAGCCCGTTCCAGGCCTCGACCAGCGCATCCGGACCGGTGTCGGTCTGCACGTCGAGCCACGCGTCGGTGAATTCCACAAAGGAGTCGAATGCGTGAGCCACGCGGCGCATCGGCTCACCCAATCCCCAGTCGGCATTGCGCTTTTCGATCTGCCCGGGCGCAAAGAAGAACACGGGGGCAGGGCCGGCCATCTCGGGCCGGTCACCGAACGATTCCCAATGGCTGCCGCCGATCGCCATCGAATAGGCCAACGCGCCCCCGAAGTGGTTGTGCACCGCAGCCAGCAGTCGCCCGTTGCCGGCCATGTCGACGACAACCGTTCGACGAGTGGTGTCGAGGGCAGTGATCTCGTCGTAGGTGAGAACCTCGGAGTAACAGCCCAGCGCTTCGACGAAGGCGCGGTTGCCCTCCGATGTCAGGCCGACACTCACGCCTCCGCGCTGATGCACCGTCCATGCCATGGCGATGCTGGTCTTGGACGACGCGCTCGTGATCAGGGTGGCCTCGGCGCCGAAGTTGTCGTTGTCGAAGAGGAGGTCTTCGGCCAACCACCCGGTCATGAACAATCCGCGCAGGAGTGCGACCTGCGCCTCTCGATCGCGGTCGTAGGCCGGGTCGTGGGCCACGTCGGCGAACTGTCGATACACCGGGGCGTGCTTCGCGCGGTGCGTGCCGATGTCGCGCAGACCGGTCTCGGTTACCTCGGCGGTGAGGATGTGTTCGTCGGCCATCGGGAAGAAGCCAAAGCAGCGCATGCCCGACTCGATGGCGGGATTGGCCGACTCGACGACGTCGCCGTAGCCCATCGCTGGTACATGACCCCACGGCAGGTCGGTGGGAAAGAAGCCCCAGTAGTCGAGCATGTCGCCGGCAACGGCGTACGTGACGTTGTTCGATGTGAGGGCGAAGTGATCGATCGAGAAGCGCACCTCACCTGCGACGAGGTCGCGCCGTTCGTGTTCGACGAGTCGTGTGGTGCGAATGGACGATCGGTTGACTTGGAAGGAAGACGCCATCGGTGGACCGTATCAAGTCCAAAATAGATGGCAGAAGGAGTTCAGGCTGGCCAGAGCCAGACGGCGGTGTCGGATGGGAGGCCGTCGGTCAGATCGGGCTGTGACGTGAGCAGGATGTCACCCGCCGGCATCGGCACCGGCGTCGAGCTCATGTTGGCAACGCAGCGAACGCCGCTCCCTCGCTCATAGGTGAGCACGCCGGGATCGCTGTCGATCCAGGTCATGGCGGCATCGGAGGTGAAATGCTCCCGCCTGATCCGAAGTGCGTCCCGGTACAGCGAGTGAAACGACCCGGCGACACCGATCTGTCGGTCGGCTGCGTAGGCGGCGAAACGTTCTGGTTGGGGCAGCCATGCGTCGCCGTCACCGAACCCGTACGACGCGCCTCCCACAGTCCAGGGGATCGGTACGCGACATCCGTCCCGTCCTTTCTGGGTTCCCCCGCTTCGTCGCGCGACCGGGTCGTCGAGCACGTTCCATGGCAGCTCCCACACCTCCGGAAGCCCGAGCTCTTCGCCCTGATAGATGTAGGACGACCCGGGGAGTCCGAGGGTGATCAGCGCAGCAGCTCGCGCCCGACGTTCACCGAGTTCGGAATCGAGCGCATCGACCGGTCCGGTGACGGGCCAGGTCCGCCAGCTGACGTCGGCGGGAAGCCCGAAGCGCGTCGTGTGGCGCATGACGTCATGGTTCGACAGCACCCATGTGCTCGCGGCGCCGAGCGCGCTGGCGGGGTCGTACACGCCGGCAATCGTCGAGCGGTACGCCTCGGCATCCCACTCGGCCATGAGCAGGTCGAAGCTGAACGACTGGTGGTACTCGTCGGATCGCAGATACTTCGGCAATGATTCCTCCGACACCCATGCTTCGGCGACCATCATCCGGTCGTCGTACTCGTCGAGTACGGCGCGCCACTGACGATTGATGTCGTGCACCTCGTCACGGTCCCAGTGCGGATGATTGGGCATCTTGGTGCTGCTGAGGATCTGCACATGGTCGGTGAGGTCCGGGTACGACGGGTCTTTCGCCATGCCGTGGGCAACGTCGACCCGGAAACCGTCGGCGCCGCGGTCGAGCCAGAAGCGCAGGATGGAGGTGAACTCGTCGCGAACGTCGGGATGGGTCCAGTCGAGGTCAGGTTGGCTCGGGTCGAAGAGGTGCAGGTACCACTGGCCGTCATCGACCTGGGTCCAGGCCGGGCCACCGAAGACCGACTGCCAGTTGTTCGGTGGTCCGTCCGGGCTGTCGCGGAAATGGAAGCGGGCTCGTTCCGGCGAGCCGGGGCCTGCGTCGAGCGCCGCCGTGAACCAGGTGTGATCCCAGCTGCAGTGGTTCGGGACGAGATCGAGGAGTACCCGAATCCCGAGTTCGTGAGCCTCGGCGATCATGTGCTCGGCCTGGACGAGCGTGCCGAACGCAGGGTTGATGTCGCGGTAGTCGGCGACGTCGTAGCCACCGTCGAGCAGGGGTGACGGATACCAGGGGTTGATCCATATGGCGTCGACACCGAGATCGGCGAGGTACGGCAGCTTCGACCGCAAACCTTCGACATCACCAGTCCCATCGCCGTTCCCGTCGGCGAACGAGCGGATGTACACCTGGTAGACGGCGCCGGTGCGCCACCAGTCGAGTGAGGTCATGTCGTACTCCAGCGGTCAGGTGTGCTTGGGCCCACCGTTGGTACCGGGCCAGCGGCTGCCACCGATGACATCGGCATGGTGTGCGAACGTATCGGGGTTCAGTGGGCCTGCGTTGGAGATGGTTCGCGCCTTCATCTGATGGGTGACGAGCGATGCGACGACCACTCCGTCGGCGGGCAGATACCGGGCGACCGGGTCCCACGGTGAGTCGAGCAGCCTGAGTTCACCGTCGAGGTGCTCGATGTGAACGGGTTGCATCGTGGTCGCAACGTCGACGACCACCGGGGCGAAGTCGTAGCCGTCACCGCCACCGATCTGGCGGCTGTACTTCGTCCACCATTCGTGTTCGGTGTACTCGGGCCCGGGCGCCCCCTCACCGGTGACTGTGCCGTGGTACTCGACGAAGGTGTAGCCCTGATGAGTCGCCCGGGCGCCGACTGTGTCCCCGAGGCGGTAATAGTCGATCTCACACAGGAACTTCGGCTGGCCGTTGCGTTCGCCCGAGACGAAGACCGCTGCTTCCTGATCGATACCCATGCCGAGGTTGTACTGGCCGTCGACGCCCTGCCAGCGGGCGGGAACCTTGATCGACACGCCGTACTCGGGTTCGCCCTGGATCGGGACGCAGTAGATCCCGATCTGGACGGTGGTGTCGCCGGTTGGTTCGATGCCGTCCGGAAGCAATGGGTCGATGTTGCCTGCTGCGGTCGGGTACGTGATCACGAGCTTGGGCCATCCGGCGATTTCGCCGCGGCGGGCCTGTGGTGCTTCAGCCATGGACCCAGGCTTGCATGTGCTCACGGTCGAAGGCGAACCTCACGCCGGGATGTGGGCGGCAACCACTGCCTCGAGTGTCGTCACAAAGGTCAGGGCGTGGTCGATCGGTTCGGAGAGTGCCGAGACGGTCGCAGGATCCAGGCCCGCCTCCGTCTTCGACCACAGGGTCGCAGTCCGGAGGTCGGTGGGAATGGCCGACTCGTCGCGAAGTGCGCCGACCAAGAACCCGCCGACGGTCGACAGGATCGAGCGAAGCGCGAACGCAGCCTCTTCGCCGGTGAGGCCCGCTGCTTCGATCTCGTGCGCAAGCGCAACTTCGAGAGGATGTTCCAGCAGTGCCGTCGTGCCGGTCTGGTGGGCGAGGGAGGTGACGGCGCGGTTCGCGAACGCGCTGTCCCACACGTTTCGGGCTGCGGAGATGATGCGTTGCTGCGGGGTCTCGCCCAAGATCTCGCGCTCGGCCATCCGGGCCGAGCAGCTGCGGATGAGTTCGGCGATCAGTTCGTCGCGAGACCCGACGTGCCAGTACACGGTGTTGGTGGTGACGTCGAGTTCAGCCGCGAGCCGACGCATCGTGAGTGCGGCAGGTCCTTCGCACTCGACCAGATGGAGCGCAGCCGCCACCATGTCGTTGCGGTCGAGGCCGGTGCGCCGACCGGTGTTGACGGCGTGTGTGACGTTCTGGGACACTGTGCAAGTCTTACTAGAACGCCGTACAAGTGGCAACCAACAGTCGAGAGAGAGTGTCATGTCGAACCCGCTCGAAGGCATCGATCAGTCCAACGAGCCATACATCATCGTCAGTTCCGACACGCATGCCGGCCTGTACGTCGACGACTATCGGGAGTACCTCGAGTCGTCCGTCCACCCGCAGTTCGACGAGTGGCTCGCGACCCGCCACGAGCATCGAGTGATGGTCGAGGAGATGAACGGGGCGTACGTCGAACAGTGGGAGCGCGACAACGAGCACGGTCTGAAAGGCGCATACGACCCCGACATTCGTGACGAAGCGCTCGATGCCGATGGCATCGCCGGTGAGGTGATCTTCGCCGATGGCGACGCGGTCACCGGGATGGAGGCTCCTCCGTTCGGGGCCGGGCTCCATGCCGGCGCGATCACCGATCCGACGCTGGCATGGGCCGGTGCCCGGGCCCACAACCGGTGGCTCGAGGAGTTCTGCGCAACGAACCCGCCCCGCCGGGCCGGCGTGGCACTCGTTCCCGTCACCCACGGGGTCGAGGAATCGGTGAAGGAGATCCACGCGCTTGCGGACAAACCGGGGATCAAAGGAATCATGATCCCCACGATGTGGCACGACGCGCCGTCGTACGGTCACGAGATGTACGACCCTGTCTGGCAGGCCTGTCACGAGACGGGCTTGGTCGTGCACACCCACTCGGGCGAGGCCGACGCCGTGGCCTACAACGAGAACATGGCGCAGTACATGCTCGAGGTCGCGTTCTGGACCCATCGCCCACTGTGGCAGTTTCTGCTCTCGGGAAAGTTCGACAAATTCCCCAACTTCAAGTACGCACCGGTCGAGTGTGGGTCATGGTGGCTCGGCGATCTGCTGTGGAAGACCGATGTGATGTTCGGCGGCACCAATTGGAAGGTCAAGAAGATGAGCAGCCGCACCCACGGCCTCATCGAGCGCTTGCCGTCGGAGTACATCGGCGAGAACGTGTTCATCGGGGCGTCGACGATGAGCAAGGTCGAGTTGCGTCGGCGCTACGTCAATGGTGTCGATGCCCTCATGTGGGGGACCGACTATCCGCACCCCGAGGGCTCGTGGCCGAACACCAGGACTCGTCTCGAGACCGACTTCCAGCAGATCCCGATCGAGGAAACCCGGTTGCTGCTCGGACTCAACGCAGTCAAGTGTTACGACCTCGACACCGACGCGCTGCGGGTCATCGCCGACAAGATCGGCCCCACCCCTGAACAGCTCAATCAGGACCCGGGCCTGCGCACTGACCCCAACGCGATCCGTGAGGCGCGCTGGTGGTTCGAGGACTACGGCGTTCCCTGGCCGTCGTAGGGAAGCCGGGAGCGGCTGCGGTCTCGGGCCCCAGCGCCCCTGAACGGCAATGCGCCGTCCCCACCATGGCGGCAGGGACGGCGCATCACACCGTCTCGAACAGGAGCCTCGATCTCAGTCGAGATCGAAGCGGTCTGCGTCCATGACCTTGGCCCACGCCTTGGCGAAGTCGGCGACGAACTTGTCACCGGCATCGTCGGCCGCGTAGACGTCGGCGATCGCACGCAGGATCGAGTTCGACCCGAAGACGAGATCGTTACGGGTGCCGGTCCAGCGGGCTGCACCGGTGGCCCGGTCGGTGCCCTCGAAGACGCCTTCGGCGGTCTCGGAAGCGTTCCACTCGGTGCCGATGTCCATCAGGTTGACGAAGAAGTCGTTGCTGAGGACCCCGACTCGGTCGGTGAGCACGCCGTGACCGTCGGTGCTGACACCGAGGACTCGCAGGCCGGCCACGAGGACCGCCATCTCCGGAGCCGAGAGACCGAGCAGTTGTGCCTTGTCGACCAGCAGGTGCTCGGCGACGTGGGCATTGCCCTTCCCGAGGTAGTTGCGGAACCCGTCCCAGCGAGGCTCGAGCCAGGCGAAGCTCTCCTCGTCGGTCTGCTCCTGGCTTGCATCGCCGCGGCCGGTCGAGACGTCGACGCTGACCGAGACCCCACCGGCGGTGGCGGCAGCCTCCACTGCGGCGGTGCCGCCGAGGACGATCAGGTCGGCCATCGAGACGTCGAAGCCGAGGCTCGACTGCACACCCTCGAGGGCGGTCAGCACTCGACCGAGGTCGGCCGGGTTGTTCGCTTCCCAGTCACGCTGGGGGGACAGACGGATACGGCCGCCGTTGGCCCCGCCGCGCATGTCGGAGCCGCGGTAGGTCGAGGCGGAGGCCCAGGCGGTGCTCACAAGGTCGGTGATGCTCAGACCTGCGTCCATGATCGCTGCCTTGGCGGCGGAGATCTGGTCGCCGGTGAGCTCGGACCCTGCCGGGATCGGGTCCTGCCAGAGGAGTTCCTCGGCCGGCACCTCCGGGCCGAGGTAGCGCACCTTCGGGCCCATGTCGCGGTGGGTCAGCTTGAACCATGCCCGGGCGAAGGCGTCGTCGAGCAGGGACTGATCGTCGCGGAAGCGCTGGCTGATGCCGTTGTAGATCGGATCCATCTTCATCGACATGTCGGCGGTGGTCATCACGGGCGTGTGGGTCACACCCTCGCGACCACCGGCGTCCGGGACGGTGCCGGCCAAGGCCGGTGCGTGCCACTGCTTGTGGCCGGCAGGGCTCTCGGTGAGCTCCCACTCGTTGTCCATGAGCGTCTCGAGATAGTTGTTGTCCCACGTCGTGGGCGTCGAGTTCCACGCCCCCTCGAAGCCGGAGGTGGTGGCGTGAACGCCGACACCGGATTCGAAGCCGTTCTTCCACCCGAGCAACTGCTGCTCCATCGGGGCGCCCTCGGGCTCGGCGGCGACGTCGTCTTCGGGACCCGCACCGTGCATCTTGCCGAAGGCGTGACCGCCGGCGACGAGCGCGACGGTCTCTTCGTCGTTCATCGCCATACGGCGGAAGGTTTCGCGGACATCACGACCCGATGCAACCGGATCGGGATTGGCGTTGGGACCTTCGGGATTGACGTAGATGAGACCCATCTGGACGGCCCCGAGCGGTTCCATGAGCTCGCGGTCACCGCTGTAGCGCTCGTCGTCGAGCCAGGTGGTCTCCGGGCCCCAGTAGACGTCTTCTTCGGGGGCCCAGGTGTCGGGTCGACCTCCGGCGAAGCCGAACGTCTTGAATCCCATCGACTCGAGTGCCACGTTGCCGGCGAGAATCAACAGGTCGGCCCAGCTGATCTTGCGCCCGTACTTCTTCTTGATCGGCTCGAGGAGCTGGCGGGCCTTGTCCAGGTTGCCGTTGTCGGGCCAGCTGTTGAGAGGGGCGAAGCGCTGCTGACCGGTGCCACCACCACCGCGACCGTCGTGGGTGCGGTAGGTGCCGGCTGCGTGCCAGGTCATGCGGATGAAGAAGGGGCCGTAGTGGCCGTAGTCGGCGGGCCACCAGTCCTGGCTGTCGGTCATCAGGGCGTGGAGGTCGGCCTTCAGGCCCTCGTAGTCGAGGGTGGCGAACTCGGCGGCGTAGTCGAAGTCCTCGTCCATCGGATCAGCCGATGGATTTCCTTGGTGAAGGATGTTGAGGTTCAGCTGGTTGGGCCACCAGTGTTGGTTGGCCTGACTACCGCGAGCGGAGTGGTCGTTGTGAAGAACTGGACACTTCTCTTCTGACATGTGGTGCTCTTTCTTGATCCAGGGGAGACCGTCAGCCTATCCAGATGATCTGGACATGGTCCAGATCGGGAACCCATCCAATTGGCTGGTTTTTTCGAAGCGCTCCGACCGTCGCCTACGCTTCGGCGCGTATGGGAACGATGCGTCGACCATCGGCTCTGATCGACACGGGTCGGTATCCCATCGCGACGATGGGCCAGCGCCGCGATGATCTTGTGGCATCGGTTCGGGCTGGCTTGGCCGACGATGGGTGTGCCGTACTCCCGGGCTTTCTCAGCACCACAGGACGTCGTGAACTGCTCGCCGAGGCGCGCGAGCGTGAACCGCGAGCGTTCTACAACCCGGCCAACAAAGCCAACGTCCACCTGGGCGACGCCGACCCGTCGCTTCCGGACGATCACCCCCGCAATCGGTTCTTTGCCCGAACCAACGGGTTCGTCCGAGCCGACGAGTGGGACGACTCGACCCACGCCAAGCGCCTGTACGACTGGTCTCCTCTCAAGGACTTTCTGCGGGATTGTCTCGGCAAGGACGACCTGTACGTGTACGACGATCCGGTCTCGAACATGATCGTCAACGTCCAGCGGACGGGCCAAGAATTCAACTGGCACTTCGACACCAACGAGTTCACGATCACGATGCTCTTGCAGTCGGCCGACCAGGGCGGGCTGTTCGAATACGTGCCGGATCTCCGTCATCCCACGGATGAGAACGAAGCCGGCGTGGGTGCGGTTCTCGATGGCGATCGACGCGACGTGCGCACCCTCGACCTTCGCCCCGGCGATCTGCAGTTCTTCCTCGGCCGGTTTTCGTTACATCGGGTCACCCCCAACGAGGGGGCCAGTACGCGCCTGCTGTTGATCATGTCGTTCAGCGAGTCGCCCGGGTCGGTCGGATCGGTGCAGCGGACCCGGAGTCTGTACGGCAAGGTCACCGATACGCATTTGGCGGCAGCCTCGGCCCCGGTTCGCGCCGACGCGCTGGTGGACTGATCCGATGCGGACACTGATTGTCGGTGCTGGGATCGCAGGCTTGGCCGCAGCTCGTCGTCTCCTCGAGCTCGGCCTCGAGCCGGACGATCTGCGAATCGTCGACAAGGCTCGTGGAGTCGGTGGACGGATGGCGTCTCGTCGAATCGAGACCCCGGCCGGGGTGGCGCGATTCGATCACGGGGCGCAGTTCTTCACAAGCCGGAGTGAGACGTTCAGCAGCGTCGTCGCCGCAGCTGTCGATGCCGGAGCCGTCGTGGAATGGACCCGCGGCTTCGGCCCCGATCCTGATGGACACCCCCGGTGGCGTGGCAGCGCCGGCATGACCTCGCTGTGCAAGTGGCTTGCGGCCGATGCGGGACTCGAACCGCTGCTCGGTCACCGAATCATGGACCTGCGTGCCGAGTTGGCCGATCATCCCGCCGACGCAGTCATTCACACCGCACCTGTGCCGCAGGCTCTCGCCACGCTGGCCCTGGGTGCGATGCTCCCCGAGCCGACGGTCGCGCAACAGCTGGCAGAGATCCACTACAAACCGACGATCGCCGTCCTGCTCGCTCCGCAGATCGACCCGACCGGACTGGCTGCGCACGGAGGGGCGCAGTACGTCGACCACCCGGATCTCGCCTTCGTTGCCGACAACCGAGCGAAGGGAATCTCGCCGGTTCCTGCGGTCACGATCCATCTCTCGAACGAACGCAGCAGCGAGCTGTGGAATACCACCGACGACGACGTCTTGACCGGCGCCCTTGCGTGGGCGGCCGATGCGCTCGGTGAAGCTGGTGACCGCGACGCGCTGGTCGGTCACCAGATTCAGCGTTGGCGCTACGCCGGCCCCGTCGACGTTCATCCCGATGCGACGGTCGTGTGGGGGAACCATCCGGTGGTCGCGCTGGCCGGTGAAGCGTTCGCCGGTCCGAAGGTGGAAGGCGCGTTCCTGTCGGGGCGAGCCGCTGCCGACGCAGTGTTCGTTCGATGAAGATGTTCGTTCGATGAAGCAGCGCCTCACCGGCGTGATCGCAGCGCTGATGCTGCTCGCTGTGGGCTGCGGACCTGACGATTCAGCCGGTGCCTATGCGATCACCGTGGTGGTCGGTGGACTCGACGGTCCGACACAACTCGCGGTCACCGACGATGCGTGGTACGTCGCCCAACTGAACGGTGCTGAGAACGACGACTCCGGCCAGGTCCTCCGCTTCGACCCCGACGATCTCGATGCTGTCCCCGTGGTGGTTCTCGACGGGCTCGAGAAGCCCACCGGCGTGGCGGTGTTCGCCGGTGCGCTCTGGGTGATGGAGGAACGACGCCTCACCCGAAGTTCTCTCGACGGCTCCAATCGCACGGTGGTCGTTGCCGACATGGCATCCAACGGGCGTTCCCAGGGAACCCTCACGGTGGACGGCGATCGGCTCCTGTTCGACACGTCGGGTACGAAGCGGCTGCCCCCTGGTCCCGGTGGTTCACCCGACGAGATCTCGGGTGCCCTGTGGGCTGTCGACGCCGAGGGTGTCGTCACCAACGTGGCGTGGGGTTTCAAGCATGCATACGCCCATGTGATCGGGGCCGACGGCAGGCTGTGGACGACCGAGATCTCCGATGGCACCTTCGACGGTGCGCCGGCGAGCGACGAGTTGGTCGCGGTGCGGGAGGGTACCGATCATGGGTGGCCCGTCTGTGTGGGTGACAATCGAGCGGTCGAGGCCGCGGGTGTCACCGATCCGTGTGCCGGTGTGCCCCGGTCGCAAGCACTGTTCGGGCCGGGTGCCACACCGACGGGCCTAGCGGTCTCGCCGTGGGACCCATCTCGATTGTTCGTCGCGCTCTGGGTCGACGCAACGATCGTCGAGGTCGACATCGATGCGGTCGCGCCGGTCACGCCGGTCGTGGTCACCGCCGAGCTCGATCGGCCTCAGCATCTTGTGGTCGACGGTGTGCGACTGTTGGCGACCGACCATGGAGCCGGCACCATCGTGGCGATCGAGCAGCGCTAGTCGCCAGGCTGCAGCAGATCCCAGGCGTTGCCATACCGGTCCTCGAACACGGCGACGATGCCGTACGGCTCGTGACGTGGCTCTTCGTGAAAGTGCACGCCGGCTGCTCGCATTCGGGCGTGATCGCGCGCAAAGTCGTCGGTGTGGAGAACGAACCCGACACGACCACCGAGTTGATTGCCGAGTGCGGCGTGCTGTGCGGGTGTGGTCGGCTCAGCCAGCACAATGCCGGTCTCCGATGCCGGTGAGGGCCGAACGATGACCCAGCGCTTGCCGTCCTGCGGGGTGTCGTCGACGAGTTCGAACCCGAGGTCGTCCACGAAGTGCTCGATGCCGTCGTCGTAGGACGGCACGATGATCGTGACGAGGCCGAGCCGCCGATGGTTCATCGGTCGACGTCGCTTCGGACCTCGGTGGAATGTTCGCCGGGGCGGGGAGGTCGGAGCCGGGCCGTGTTGATCACCTCGCCGTCGAGTCGGATCGGATTGCGAACCGCCCGGTAGTCGTCGGGGCCGTCGATACGAGGATCCATCCCCATCTCCTCGGCCCAGGCGAGTGCTTCGGGAAGCGAGTTGACCGGTCCGCAGGCGACCTGCGCGGCCTGGAGGCGGTCGACCCAGCTCGATCGAGTGTCGGTGAGGAAGATCGGTTCGAGGATCGCGTTGAGTTCTTCCACATTGCGTCGCCGGAGGGTGTTGGTGACGAACCGGGGATCGTCGATCAGGTCGGGTCGGCCGATTTCTCGACAGAGGTTGGCGTAGAGCTTGTCGTTGGCGGCGGCCACGATCATGTCTCCGTCGGCACAGCGGTAGCTCTCGTACGGCGCAATGGAGTGGTGCTTGTTGCCGCCCCGTCCCGGATCCTGACCTCCCATCAGAACCCCGGTCTGATGGTTGAGCAGGCCGGCCAGACCTGCGTCCATCAGCGACACTTCGACATGTCGGCCCGTGCCGGTCTGGTTCACGCCGTGGAGCGCCGCCAGCACGCCGACGGTCGCGTTGTAACCGGTCAGCATGTCGACGACGGGCACACCGGCCCGTAGGGGCCGTTCACCGACCTCGCCGGTCAGATGCATGATGCCGGACATGGCTTGCACGGCGAGGTCGAGACCGGGGAGGTGGGCTGCCTTGCTCGTGGACCCGAACGCGGTGACCGACGCGGTGATGATCGACGGCTTGTCGGCAGCAAGGGATTGCCGGTCGAGCCCGATCTTCGCCATGAAACCTGGCCGGAAGTTGTCGAGCACGACATCACCGGTGAGGGCGAGTCGGCGAGCGAAGGCGATGTCGTCGTCGTTCTTGAGATCGAGCGTGATCGACCGCTTGTTGCGGTTGAGCGACATGAAGTAGGTCGCCTCGAGGTCCTCGGGTTCCCCGTCGGTGGCGTAGTTCTTCCAGGGCGGACCCCACGCTCGAGTGTCGTCCCCGCCGTCGGGCCGTTCCACCTTGATCACGTCGGCGCCGAGATCGGCCAGGAGTTGCCCGATGAGCGGCCCGGCGAGCACACGCGAGAAGTCGATGACGCGAATGCCGTCGAGCGGAAGCTGCGATGTCATGGCTCGCAGTCTGGCAGCCAACCTCCCGCTGCACCCAGTGGCGCCGACCGTAACATGGCGGGGTGAACGCGCCGACCAGCAACTCCGGGACCGACTTCGTCCGAGAGCTGCTCAAGCAGGACAGCATCGATGGCCCATACGGAGGCCGGGTGCAGACGCGCTTCCCGCCGGAGCCGAATGGCTATCTCCACATCGGTCACGCAAAGTCGATCTGTCTGAACTTCGGTGCGGCCGACGAGTTCGGGGGCACCACGATGCTCCGCTTCGACGACACCAACCCCGAAACCGAGGATGAGCATTTCGTCGACGCCATCCAGGCCGATGTCCGCTGGCTCGGCTTCGAGCCCGAAGAGGTGCGCTACGCCTCCGACTACTTCGAGCAGCTCCATGCCTGGGCGGTGCAGTTGATCGAGGCCGGGCTCGCCTATGTGGATGATCAGGACGCCGAAACGATCTCCCAGAACCGAGGTGGCTTCACCACTCCGGGCGTCGAGTCACCATGGCGTCAGCGCAGTGTCGAGGAGAATCTCGATCTGTTCGCCCGCATGACCGCAGGTGAGTTCGCCGAGGGCTCGAGGGTGCTGCGAGCCAAGATCGACATGCGTCACGAGAACATGCAGATGCGTGACCCCGTGATGTACCGCATTCGTGATCAGCATCACTTCCGCACCGGTGATCGCTGGAAGGTGTATCCCACCTACGATTGGGCCCACGGCCAGTCCGATGCAATCGAGGGCGTCACCCACTCGATCTGCACCCTCGAGTTCGACAGCCATCGCCCGCTGTACGACTGGTACCTCGAGCAACTCGGTCAGGGCCCCGACCGGCCCCGCCAGACCGAGTTCGCCCGGCTCAACCTCACCCACACCGTGCTGAGCAAACGGAAACTGCTGCAACTCGTGCACGAGGGCCATGTCGACGGGTGGGACGACCCTCGGATGCCCACGTTGCAGGGGCTGCGTCGTCGCGGCTACCCGCCCGAGGCGATCCGAGCGTTCGCAGGCCACATCGGTGTGGCAAAGGTCAATGGTGTGCACGAGATCGAATTGCTCGAGTCGTTCGTTCGAACACATCACAACACCCATGCGCTTCGCCGAATGGTGGTGCTCGACCCGATCGAGGTCGTCATCACCAATTGGCCCGAAGGGCTCGATGACACCCGAGAGGCGATCAACAATCCGGAAGACGAAGCCGCCGGGACCCGAGCGGTGCCGTTCTCGGGACGACTTTTCATCGAGCGAGACGATTTCATGCTCGACCCGCCGAACAAGTTCTTCCGCCTTGCGCCAGGACGAGAAGTGCGACTGCGGGCCGGCTATTTCATCACCTGCAACGACGTCGAAACCGGTCCCGACGGCGAGGTGATCCGAGTGCTGTGCACCTATGACCCCGAGACAGCAGGGGGTCAAGCTCCTGACGGCCGAAAGGTCAAAGCCACCATCCACTGGGTCTCGGCCGATCACGCCGTTGATCTCGACGTTGCGCTGTACGGACGACTGTTCACCGACCCCCATCCCGGCTCTGACGGCACCGACCCGCTCGCATCGCTCAATCCCGACTCGCGCGAGATGAGGGGGGCGAAGGCCGAACCGGCCATCGTCGACATCGCGCCGGGAGACGTCGTCCAGTTCGAACGGCTCGGTTACTTCGCCCGAGACCTCGACGGTGGCGATCTGTTCCACCGAACGGTTGGACTGCGTGACGAGTGGGCCAACATCCAGAAGCGACAGCAGCAGAGCTGAGCGATGACCGGTCGACGTGTGATCTCGGTGCCAGACCTGCTTGCGGCGATCGACGAGCATGAAGCGGTCGGCTTTCGTCTCACCACGATCTCACCGGCCGACGATCCCCGCCGGGCCGACATGGACGGCCCCGAGGCGATCCGGCTGGAGCGGGCTGCCGATGCGCCGCCCACCACGGGTCGAGCCGGGATGGTGTACCGCGATCTGATCCCGAGCCGTCTCGGCGGGGCGGTCATCGCGTCGCACATCTCGATTCCCGAGGGTGGGCCCGTTCCCGACTATGTCCATCACCACGACATCCGGTTCCAGATGATCTTCTGCCACGCCGGCTGGGTGAAGGTCGTCTACGAAGATCAGGGCGACCCGTTCGTGATGGCGCCGGGGGATTGTGTGATCCAGCCACCCGGCATCCGGCACCGAGTCCTCGAGTCCGGTGATGGGCTGGAGGTGGTCGAGATCGGGGCGCCTGCCGAACACGACACGCATCGCGACCACGAGCTCGAACTTCCCAATGGGGTCGGCGACCCTGATCGCGGATGGCAGGGCCAACGCTTCGTTCGACACGAATACGCCGACGACCGATGGACCGACTCGCCCGACCCTGGCTGGGAGCTGCAGCATTTCGGTGTGGAGGATGCCACCGGCGGCGTGGCCGCCGTCAGACTCGCTCGAACGGCCGGCGCAGCGCCGCCATTGCGAACCCACGACTTCGAGTTGTTCTTCGGTTTCGTGCGTTCCGGCGAACTCGACTACATCGGACCGTCGGGCCTCACCACCGTGGGGCCGGGTGAAGCAGTGGTGGTCCCGGCCGGCGAGGAGTTCGCCCTCGGTGCCAGGACCCCGACCGAGATGCTGATCGCAACCCTTCCAGCCTCGGAATCCCAGCGATCGGGTCGGGCAGACCGGGCCTGCTGACGAGGGATGCTGGCCACGCGTCAGTTGCGCCAGACCCGGTGCGTGCCTGCGCCGGGATCATCGACGACCCGAGTGTGCTCGTCGAACCGCATCGTCGGACGCGTCGCTGCGTCGTAGCGGGGCCATGCACCGATGCCCTCATGGCCAGGATCGCCGGTACGGACGTAGTTGATCCAGGCTCGGTGGAGGTGGTCGCTCAATGCTTCGGGAGGCTCGATGCCGAAGGCGACGTCCCAGCCGAGCATGGTCTGCCACACGAACGGGATTTCGAGGGCATGCATTGCGCCGAACATGCCTCCGAGACCCTGCGCCTTCCAGCCGAATCGATAGACGTGAACCGGTGTACCTGCAGCGGAGGCAGCGTCGGCGACGTCGAGTGAGCACGTCCAGAAGCGCAGGTCACCCATCCACTGCACGGCGATCTGGTGAGGGGTGAAATCGGGGTACTCGAGCTGGTAGGCGGCGATCACCTCATCGGCCCGGTCACCGACTCGCTGCGCCGCCATCGCCCGAAGCCCGTCGAGGGTCATGGCCCGGTCGAGATGAAGGGCGAACATGGTGCCTTCGTCATCGTTGGTGCCGATCATGATCGGCACACCGCGCTCGCCTGCTGCCTGGGCGGCATCCCGGGTGACGGTGATGCCGTCGATCGCCGGCCGGAATCCTCGACCGGCGTTGTCGGGGAGCGCCGGTGGATCGGTTTGCTCCAGTGCGCGCGTTCCGGCTGTAAGGAGCGCGTCTTGGGCGGAGAGGATCTCGTCGGCTGTCAGCGCCAGCAGATCGTCGATCGAGGTGGCACCGACATGCTCGGCGAGGTTGCGTGCGACGGTCTCGAAGGGTGGTCCGAACGCTGCTGGTGCACTCTGACTGATGACCCGGTGGAACAATCCGTCCGCCGACGGGGATGCAAGGATCGCAAGCACCGAACCGGCTCCCGCCGACTCGCCGCAGATCGTGACCTGATCGGGATCGCCACCGAAGGACTCGATGTTGTCGCGGACCCACCGCAGGGCCGCGATCTGGTCCTGGATGCCGAGGTTGTGCGATCCGGCTCGATCCCGGTCCAGCCAGGCGAGGTCGATGAACCCGAGCAGACCCATGCGGTAGTTGACGGTGACGACGACCATGTCGCCGTTGCGGCACAGCTGTGTGCCATCGTTCGAGGCACCTCGCCCATTCTGGTAGCTCCCACCATGGACCCAGAAGAACACCGGCCGCTTGGCGTCGTCGCAGGCCGGTGTGTAGACGTTGAGATTCAGGCAGTCCTCACCGATCGCGTAGGTCTGCGCAGGGAGGGGACCGCCCGGTTTGCGGAGGACCTGCACCGCCGCCGTAGCGGGCCGAACACATTCGACGATGCCGTCCCACGGTTCCCGTGGTTGCGGTGGCCGCCAGCGACGGTCGCCGATCGGTGCAGCTGCGAACGGGACGCCCAGAAATGCCTCGATGGGGGCTCGGTCCTCGACGCCGTCGGGGCCCCGGGTGATGTATCTCCCACCGATTCGGCCGGCGGTCGTGGATGCGACGGGACCCTCAGGCACCGGCGGCGACCTTGAAGTGCGAGATCTGAATGTCTTCCACACCATGATCGGCGAAGTTGTCTTGGGCCCGACCGGCGATGTACTCGGTCCACCCGAAGTCGCGGTAGACGGGAGTGGCGCCGGCGGCGTCGAGCACCGATGCGAGCGGGGCGAGTCGAGCATCACGGGGAGGGTTGGAGAAGTAGGGAATCGAATAGCGGCTCTGCTGGGTCATGGGGACGACTCGGTGAACAGCCGCCTTGTACTGGTCGTTGGTCCAGACCTGCATGGCGTCACCGAGGTTGACGACGATGGCACCGTCGAGGGGCGGCACGTCGATCCAACCATGAGTCGTCGATTCGGCTTGTAGGCCGCCAACCCCGTCTTGCAGCAGGAGGGTGAGAACCCCGGGGTCGGTGTGGTAGCCGAGTGCGGTCGGCCCGAGTTCGGCCAGCCCGCTGCGCTCTGGCGCAGGCACGACATCGTCCACCGGGTAGTGGTTGAGCCGAACGGTCGACGACGTGCGGGCGTTGACGAAACCGAGTTGTTCGGCGCTCTCGCCGTCGTCGAGTCCGAGCGCGCTGCGCACGATGCCGAGCGTGGCGGTGGCAAGTTCGGAGAAGGTGTCGAAGAACGCAGAGAGTGTGGATGTGAACTCGTCGCTGCGCGCCCATGCGCTGCCGGGCCACCGGTTCTTGGCGATGCGGGCGTCGAGGTCGGGATCGATGTAGTCGAAGACCTCTTTGTTGTCGCGCTTGCGCTTGGTCAACTCTCGATCCCAGTACCCGAGCGCATTGTCGGCATTGCGTCGAATCGGACCCTTGACGTCTTCACCCTCGGCGAAGAATGCGGCGGTGATTTCCCACATGTCGGCGATCAAGGCATCTGCCCCGTGTCCCATGAGCAGGAAGAATCCGTGGTCACGACAGGCTGTGTCGACCGCAACGAGTTCGGTGGTCGACGGGTTCGACAGGTCGACGGTGGGGACGAGTGACCGGGCGTCGAGGATCTGGCTCATCGTGTGAGCGTAGGGCAGGGTTGGGGTTTGCTCCGAATGTCCGATCGCCCCGCTCCGTCGGAGACGGGTGCCGCGCTGGCCCGCACCGTGGTGCCCGACACTGCCCATGACGACCTGGTCGGTGATGGTCGCGGCCCGGGCGTTCGGGCATTGGTCCGGGAAGGGATACGGTGAGTGGCCTGAAGGACGGTGTCGAGCCTGGCGGCGATCGCTGGAGGGACGGGCGATGAGCAGCGAGGAGATGGTCTACGACTATGTGATCGTGGGCGGTGGCTCGGCGGGTTGTGCACTCGCCAATCGCCTGAGCGCCGATCCGAACACCCAGGTGTTGGTGCTGGAGGCCGGGCGACCCGACTACCGCTGGGATGTCTACATCCACATGCCGGCGGCGCTGATGTTCGCCATCGGCAACCGGTTCTACGACTGGAAGTATGAATCAGAACCCGAGCCCGGAATGAGCGGCCGGCGGGTGTATCACGCTCGGGGCAAGGTGCTCGGTGGCTCCTCGAGCATCAACGGCATGATCTTCCAACGGGGCAACCCGATGGACTACGACAAGTGGGCCGCCGTTCCCGGCATGGAGTCATGGAGCTACGAGCACTGCCTGCCGTATTTCAAGCGCATGGAGACCTGCATCGGTGCCGGTCCAGCGCTCGACGCGTACCCGGGCGCCGAACTGCGAGGCAACGATGGGCCGCTCGCAATGGAGCGAGGTCCGGCCGAGACCCCGTTGTTCGAGGCATGGCTGCAGGCGGGGGTGGAAGCGGGGTACGGCCGCACCGACGATGTGAACGGGTACCGCCAAGAGGGCTTTGCGGCGTTCGACAAGAACGTCCACCGGGCCCGTCGACTGTCTGCCGCTCGGGCCTACCTGCATCCCGTCCTGAAGCAGCGCCCGAACCTCACGCTCAGGACTCGTGCTCAGGCCGACAAGATCCTCTTCGAGGGCAACCGGGCGGTCGGGATTCAGTACCGCCAGGGTCGGTTCGGCATCGGCATGCGTCGCGCCAGGACGCACCGGGTGAAGGCGAGAGAAATCATCTCGTGTGGCGGTGCGTTCAACTCGCCGCAACTGCTGCAGCTGTCTGGTGTGGGTGATCGCCAGCACTTGGAGGGGCTCGGGATCGATGTCGTCTCTGCGCTGCCTGGCGTCGGCGAGAACATGCAGGACCACCTCGAGGTGTACATCCAGTACGCCTGTAAGGAGCCGGTCTCGGTCCAGCCCCATCTGAAGCTCTGGAAGCGGCCCTTCATCGGCCTCGCCTGGCTGTTTCGGAGAGGCCCGGCATCGTCGAACCATTTCGAAGCGGGAGCGTTCGTGCGCTCGAACGACGATGAGGCGTACCCGAATCTCATGTTCCATTTCCTGCCGATTGCGATTCGTTACGACGGCTCGGCTCCGGAGGGTGGACACGGGTATCAGGTGCACGTGGGGCCGATGTACTCCGACGCGCTCGGCACGGTGAAGATCACGTCCACCGATCCGACCGTGAAACCGGCGGTCCAGTTCAACTACCTCACCACCGAGCAGGATCTGCGCGAGTGGCCGGAGGCGGTGCGCACTGCTCGCAAGATTCTCAACCAGCCGGCCTTCGAACGCTTCAACGGTGGGGAGATCTCACCCGGTCCCTCCGTCGAGACCGATCAGGAGATCATGGAGTGGGTGGCGAAGGATGCCGAGACGGCGCTGCACCCCTCGTGCACCTGCAAGATGGGGCCTGCCTCTGATCCGATGGCGGTCGTGGATCCGACCACGATGCGTGTTCACGGGACAGAAGGCCTTCGGGTGGTCGACGCCTCGGTCATGCCGGTCGTGTCGAATGGCAACATCTACGCCCCCACGATGATGATTGCCGAAAAGGCTGCCGACATGATCCTGGGAAACGAGCCATTGCCACCCGACACCACGCCGGTTTTTCGACGCTGACGGCGCACACGCTTTCGATCAGTCGCAGTCGGCGCATGTGCCGACGAGGTCGAGGCGGTGGGCCTCGACGGTGAAGCCTGCCTGTTCGGCGACATCGTGGAGCGCTTCGTCGAGGCCGGCTTCGGCCTGATCGTCGAGCGAAAAGTCGACGACGTCACCGCACGAGGAGCAGATCAGATGGTGGTGATGGTGGGTGAACTGCTCGGCGAGCTCGAATCGGGCGAAGTCGTCGTTGGTGACGATGCGGGTGACGACCCCTGCCTCTTCGAGCACGACAAGGTTGCGGTACACGCTCGATTGGGCAAGACCGTCGCTTGCATCGAGGATCTGCGGGATGGTGACGGGTTGGCCCTCCGCTCGCAGCGTTGCCACGAGGGCGCGACGGCCTTTCGTGTAGCGCTGGTCGTCACGGCGCAGAAGGGCGTTGATCTCGTCGTCGAGTTCGTCGGTGGCCATCGGTCTAGTGCTCATGATGGTGGTGCGGGTCGTCGAGGATCAAGCGGTCGCCGATGCGGATGAAGCGCCCTCCGAAGGCATGGACGAGATGGTCTTCGGTCAAGACGTCGTCGGGTGCTCCGACGGCGATGGCGTGCTTGTCGACGAGCAGGACTTGATCGCAGATCCGGGCGTCGTCGAGATCATGGGTTGTGACGATGACGGTGTGCCCGGCGGTGACCTCGTCGCCGATGACGTCGAGGATGAGACCGCGGGAGGTGACGTCGAGGCCGGTGACGGGTTCGTCGAGCATCAAGAGGTCGGACTGCTGCGCAAGGCCCTGCGCAACCAGTGCGCGCTGGCGTTGGCCACCGGAAAGCTCGTGGAGTTGCCGGGGAGCGAGATGCTCGATGCCGAGACGCTGAAGTGATTCGGTGACGATGGCGCGGTCTGTGTGGCCGAATCGACCGAGGAGCCCGCGCGCGGCGTAACGGCCGAGGCCGACGGCGTCCTGCACCGTGATGGGAAGACTCGGATCGACCTCGGTCGATTGGAGCACGAAGGCGGGTGTCGATCCGCGGTAGTGAATCGAACCGGCTGCGACCGGGGTGAGACCGGCGATCGCGTTGAGCAGGGTGGATTTTCCCGAGCCGTTCGGACCGATGACGGCCAGCGAACTCCCGGCTGGGACGTCGAGGTCGACGTCGGTCAGCGCCCGGGTGTCGCCGTAGCGGACCTCGAGTCCACGGATCTGAAGTGTGGCGTCCACGTGCTGGAGGGTAGCTGTTGAAAACAATTCTCATTCCGATTGGGAGTTGGGATCGCCCGCCGGTATCGTCGCTTCTGACAGTGATAGTCATTCTCATTTGGAGCTCTATGCGTCGTGTCCTCTCTGCCCTCGTGACCGTTGGAGTCATTGTCTCGACCACGTCTGGGTGTAGTGAGCAAACCCCCGGGGCGGGTGACAGTGGTCAGCCGACCGTTGTCGTGACGACAAACATCCTCGGCGACGTGGTCACCAATTTGACGGGGGGTGTTGTCGACGTTGTGACGATCATGCCGGTCGGCGCCGATCCGCACGAGTTCCAGGCATCAGCCCGCCAGGCCGACGCCATACGGTCGGCCGATGCGTTGATCGTGAATGGAGCTGGCTTCGAAGAGGGCTTGCTCGACGTGATCGAGGGCGCCGAGGCCGACGGCGTTGCCGTGTTCGAGGCGATCAGGGCCGTGAGGTCGATCGAGTTCGACGACGACCATGACCCGGCGACGGAGCACGTGGACGAGGATCACGGCGATCATGAGGGCGAGGATCACGGCGATCATGAGGACGAGGATCACGGCGATCATGAGGACGAGGATCACGGCGATCATGACGACGCCCACGGACACGATGGAACCGATCCTCACTTCTTCACCGATCCTGCTCGCATGGCTGTCGTCGTTCACGCCATCGCTGACTTCCTGATCGACGAAGTCGACGGAATCGACACCGTCGCTGTCGAGGCCGCAGCCGACACGTACGAACTGGAACTCGAAGCGCTCGACGCCGAGATCGCCGGCCTGCTGGCAGCGATCCCGTCACCGCAACGTGTGCTCGTCACCAACCATGAAGTCTTCGGCTACTTCGCAGAGCGGTATGGATTCGATGTCGTCGGGGCAATCATCCCGGGGGGCTCGACGACCGACGGGGCAAGCGCAGCTGCGCTGGCTGCGTTGGCCGAGACGATTCGCGACACCGGTGTGACGGTGATCTTCGCCGACGTCTCGTCGTCGACCGATCTTGCGCAGACCCTGGCGGACGAAGTCGGTGACATCGAGATCGTCGAGCTCTATTCCGAGTCGCTCGGCGGGGCGGGTTCCGACGGCGCAACCTACGTCGAGATGATTCGGGCAAACGCAGAGCGGATCGCTGCTGCTCTGGCATCCTGAGGTCGTGATCGACTTCTTCACCGAGGCGTTCGAGCCGACCTTCATGCAACGTGCGCTCCTCGGCGGACTGATCGCCGTCGTCGCAACATCGGTGGTCGGCACGTGGGTGGTGTTGCGGGGTCTGTCCTTCCTGGGCGACGCCCTGGCCCACGGCGTCATTCCCGGCATCGCGTTGGCGGTGCTCTGGGGCTTCAACCCCATCATCGGTGCCTTCGTGGCGGCGATCATCATGAGTGGGCTCGTGACCGCCGTTTCGGCGCGAACGATCGTGCGTGAGGACACAGCAATCGGTTTGCTGTTCGTCGGGATGTTGGCGCTCGGCATCGTGATCGTTTCACGGGCCCGAGCCTTCACGACCGAGGTCACCTCACTGCTGTTCGGTGATGTTCTCGGCGTCACGGCAGCCGACATCCGTACCCAGGTGGTGGCGACGGTCGTGGTCGTGGCTGTTTCGGTGGTGATGTACCGCCCGTTCCTTGCCCTGACCTTCAATCGTGCCAAAGCCGAGACCCTCGGGATGCGCCCGGGTGCCGCCCAATCCGTGCTGCTCGCCCTTGTCGCACTCAGCATCGTGGCCAGCTTTCAGGCGGTCGGCACGCTGCTCGTGTTCGGCCTGTTGGTCGGTCCGCCCGCCACTGCCATGCTGCTGGTGAAGCGGGTGCCCACGATCATGTTCACGGCGATCGGCTTCGGATCCCTTGCCGTGGTGCTCGGACTCGCCATCAGCTTCCACCACGACACGGCCGGCGGCGCAACGATGGCGGCGCTGTCGGTACTGCAGTTCTTCGTCGTGTTGGTCGTGCAGGAGATCCGAACATCGATACGCCGCTCAGCACCCGTCGCTGTCGGCTAGTCGGGCAGCCCCTCCAGCACCCGGACTGCGTTCATCGACGTGCTCGACGGATCGATCAGCGCGTGACCTGCCGATCGGGAGCGATCTTGAGAATGACCCGCTCCGACTGGATGTCGGGCTGGTAGTCACCGCCGGTGTATTTCCGGGACAACGCGTTGATGCTGTCGAGGGCAGCGGACCCGGTGATCGTCTCGACAACGCGTCCGCGGATCTCGACGAACGAGTACGCATTCTCGGCGTCCCAGATGGCGACCGTCACCCGGGGATCGGCTTCGACATTTTTGAATTTGCGGCGATGGATCTCGGTGTTGATGAGGATGTGGTTCTCGTCGCAGCCCACCCACATGATGTGGGTCTGGGGCTGCCCGTCGGGCATCAGGGTGGTCAAGGCGGCGAAATTGGCGCCTTCGGCAAGCGTCCGGACCTGTTCGTGGAGCATTGCCTCATCGTGCCACGTCCGAGTCGTTCGGGTCGGCGACCGCCGTCGCTCAACACGAACCGGTCGGTGGCCCCCAGTCGGTCGGAATCCCGACGATGTCGAGGAGGCGGTGATCACTGCCGTCCGCTCGCATGATCGCAAGTGCGGTCCCGGCCTGCTGGTAGGCGATCCACTCGCCGTCCGGCGACCACACCGGGTGCTCGCCGCCATTCATCCCAACGGTGAGCTGCATCTTCGCGCCGCCGTCGGCACCCATCACGAAGATCTGCTTGCGTTCGTTGACCCGGCTGGCCCAAGCGATGCGGTCACCATCGGGGGACCAGCGCGGACCGGTGTCACCGACGGTGTTGTCGGTGAGTTGTCGTTCAGTCCCGTCGGCCACATCGAGCACGACGATGTCGGTGTCGCCTCCTCGGTCGCCGGCGAACACCACGACGTCGCCGCTCGGAGACCAGTCGGGGCCTGCCCCGTCGACATCGGTGTCGAGTGACGACACCGCAGATGCGTCCAGTGTCAGCAGCTGGAGCGCTTGCGCGCCGGTGGAATCGTCTCGCAGTGACACCGCAAGGCGACGGCAGTCGGGGGCCCAGGTCGCCGTGTCGCCGGCGCCAACCGTCGCAACGACCGACGACGTAGTGCCGTCGGGGTCACCCACCACGAGCGCCACGGTGCCATCGGCGGATCGCTGGATCCAGAGCAGACGCTGTCCGTCAGGCGCCCAGCGGCCTGCTGCGGCTCCGTCCGGCCCGGGAACGAGGGCGGACGGCGCGGTGCCGTCGAGCTCGTACGACACCAGTGACGGTGGACCACTCAGCGGGCCCTGCTGCACGATCAGGGCACCGGTCGGCGCTGCGGGCGGAGTGTCACCAGGACCGCACCCCGCCAGCAGCAAGGCGAGGATGGCAAGAACGAAAGTCGACCGCATGCAGGATTGTGGGTTCTTCATCGATGTGTCCCTTGTTCACCGCAGTTGCTTGCGAACGGTGCCATGGTGGCATGGCGGTGTGAAGGGAGGAACAACGTGAGAATGCTGCACACCAGCGACTGGCACCTCGGCCGAAGCTTCGGCCCGGTGTCGCTGCACGACGACCAGGTGGCGTTCTGTGACCTGTTCGTCAGTCTCGTGGATGAACATGAGGCTGATCTGGTCGTCATCGCCGGTGACATCTTCGACCGTGCGATCGCGCCGACCGAATCGATCGAGTTGTTCCGAACAACGTTGCGGCGGCTCCGCGACCTCGACGTGAAGGTGGCGGTGATCTCGGGAAACCATGACGGTGCCGATCGACTGTCGCCGTACGACGACCTGCTCGACGGTTCCGGCGTGTACGTCCGAGGCGGGTACGAGGGCGTCGGCCGGGTCATCCCCCTCGAGTTCGAAGACGGCCCCCTCGACCTCGTGCTGCTGCCCTTCCTCGACCCGGTGGCAGCACCAGACGACGACCCCGATCGCAGCGCCGACGAAAAGCTCGCCCGTAGTGTGCGTCGGACCCACCACGATGTCCTGGCCGCAGCGATCGAGCAGGCCCGTTCCGAACGGCGAGCACCGCGCGCGGTTGCTGTTGCCCACGCCTTCGTGATCGGCGGTGACCGACCCGAAGACCAGCCCGAGGAGTCGGATTCCGAGCGCGTCCTTGAGGTCGGTGGGCATGGAGCGGTCAACCTGTCTGTGTTCGACGAGTTTTCGTACACGGCGTTGGGGCACTTGCACCGACCCCAACACGTCGGACGAGAAGCGATCCGGTACTCCGGAACACCGATCCCGTACTCGTTCTCCGAAGATCATCAGAAGTCCGTGACCATCGTCGACATGGATGCAACTGGTGCCGTCGAGATCGACACGATCGATCTCGAGGTTGGTCGCAAGGTCTATTCGATGACAGGCACCATGGACGAGCTTCTCGACGTCACCAGTCACCCTCAGGCCGTGGACCGGTTCGTTCGGGCAACGGTCACCGATCCTGGCCTCGTCCTCGATGCCAAGTCGAGACTGGAGGAGCGGTACCCACTCATCATCGAAGTCCATCTGCAACCTTCGGCGTCGACGACGATGCCCGCCTTCCAACCCACTGCCTCACCCGACCGGATCGACCCACTCGAGACCGTGATCGCATTCTGGACCGAACGGCAGCACGTCGAGCCCGACGATTTGGAGCGAACGCTGCTGAAGGCCGCCGTCGATGCAGCAACGAGGGAGACCGCGTCGTGAAGCCACTCAAGATCGAATTCGCAGCCTTTGGTTCGTACCCCGGTGAGGTCGAAGTCGACTTCGCCGCCCTCTCTGCCCGTGGCCTTTTCGTCATCTCCGGCGACACCGGCACGGGCAAGACGACCGTCTTCGATGCGATCAGTTTCGCCCTCTTCGGCGATATGCCGCTGAAGCCGGCGGACGACATCCGTTCGCATCATGCCGACGCCGGTACTCGCACGTATGCGCGGTTCACGTTCGAGGCGGGCGGTGTGGTTTACGTCGCCGAGCAGACACCGAAGTACGAGCGCCCGAAGAAGAGTGGCGCAGGCACGACCATCGAGCGTGCGTCGGCTCGCCTCGACAAGATCGACGGCAATCAGGTCACCAACCTGAGTTCAGGTGTGCGAGAGGTCGCTAGCTACATCACTGATCTGATTGGGCTCGACGCCGAGCAGTTCAAGCGGGTAATGGTGCTCCCGCAGGGCGAAGTGCAGCGATTCCTGCTCGACAAGTCGACCGATCGAGAAACGCTGCTGCGCCAGCTCTTCGGCGGTGCCGTCTTCGAAGCGATCACCCGAGCACTGAAGAACCAGCGTGACGAAGCAGAGGCCAAGGTTCGTGAGGTCGAGAACCAGATCACAGAACTCTTCGGTTTGTCGGCGGAGATGATCAGGAATGCATGCGACGAACTCGGCGTCGAACTGTCGGATGAAGGAGACGAACTCGACTGGACGGCGGTACGCGCCCATCTCACAACGCTGCAAGAACCCGCCACCGAGCTCGAGAATCGAGCGACCGCGGCCAGAGAAACAGCAGACGATGCAACTCGCCGGGCTACGGAAGCCGAAGCAGCTGCCGCCCGCTATGACAGCGCCAGCCAGCACCGCGAGAAGCTGAAGACGTTGGCAGAGAACGAAGCCTCCGTGCGGACAGCAGCCGAGGCAGCGAGACACTCGGTTGCTGCACGACCTGTGACCGAAGCCGACGAAAGATGCACAGAAGCCAAAGAGGCGGAGGTCTCGGCGGTTGCTGTTGCAGAAGCTGCACTTGCCGAACTCAGGAGCGAAGGCGAAGCGGTCGATCTCGACTTCGCGGACCCGTCGTTGATCGAAGTGACGACCGCCATCGAGGGTGCAAAGTCCGCCCTTGCCGCTCAGCGAAAAGCACTCGGCGACCACGGAGCGGCGCAAACGGCCGCAGCACAGGCAGCAGCAGCGTTCGCCGACCACACGACGTCGGTCGAGTCGACCGAGGCCGAACGAGAAGAGGTCCGGCTCGACATCAAAGGTGTTGAACTGCAGCTGGAAGCACTTTCCGAGATCCCCCTCGACACTGCGGCGTTCGAGACCGAATGTGAGAACCTCGAGGCCGCGCTCGTCCATATCAAGCGTCGTGACGGTTTGCTTGCGGATCAGCGAGGTGCGCTCGACGCCGAGAACGCCAAGGAACTGCTCCTCAGGGAAACGATGCTCGGGTACCTGCAAAGCGAGGCTCCCCGGATGGCGGCTCAGTTGGTTGCTGGTGAGCCCTGCAGAGTCTGTGGCTCGACCGAACACCCCAACCCCGCTGTTGCCGATGACGGAAGGGATGTCGTCGGTCACGGTGATGTGCAAGCGGTGCAGAAGGAACTCAGCGAAGCGCAAACGAGGCGACGCGCGATCGAGGCCGATCTTGCTGCTGTGAAGGCTGCGCTCGGTCCGGATGTCGAGAGCGATGTTGCGGATGTCGCCACACGCCTCGAGGCTGCAGCCAAGGCGCGTGATGAGGTCGCTGCGAAAATCGAACGCCGAAGCGAACTCATCTCGGAACGCACGACAGGCGAAGAGCGTCTCACTGCGTTGGCCAACGCGTTGGCGACGCTCTCTGGGGCAGAAGCTGGTCTGCAGAAGAGCGTCGCGGAAACAGCAAGACGCGTCGAGGAGACTGCCGCTGCGGCGGCGGGCATCGATGCGGCAACGCTCGAAGAACGTGACGACGCGATTGCGAAGCTTGGGGAACTTCGCGATCACCATCAGGAAGCGGTTGAAAAACAGGCCGCGGCGATCACGAATCGTGAGAAAGCCGACGAACTCGCCGCTGGCGCGCTTGCGGCGAGCAGCTTCGGATCGGTGGCCGACGCGCAGGCGGCGCTGCTCGACAGTGCCGATGAGCGCAAGGCGCTCGATGCCGAGGAAACGCATCAAAGGGCAGTGGCCGCTGCGAACACTGCCTTGAAGACCCTCGAGGAGCAGGGCATTCCCGCACACCGCCCTGACACCAAAGTACTGACCAGCACCGCCAGCGAAGCCAAAGCCACAGCGAGTGCGCTCGAGGAGCGAAGGACGAAGGTCCAACAGGCACTGAGAGCTGCTCGCAAAGCGATCGGAGAGTACGACGAGATCCAGAAGAACTCTGCCCCGCTCCGTGATCGTGCCGACGCCGCTCGCCGCGCTCATGCCGTCTGTCAGGGCAGTAAAGACGTGAACCTGTTGCGTTGGGTACTCGGTCAACAACTCGATCATGTCGCTGCGGTTGCGTCCCAGCATCTCCGCCGCATGAGCAACGGTCGATACACGATCCGGCGCGATGACAACGCCCGAGTTCTGGGCGGGAAGGGTCTGGACCTGACCATCGACGATGCTCACACCGGTCGCGATCGTTCACCGACATCACTCTCGGGAGGCGAACAATTCCAGGCGTCGCTTGCGCTCGCACTCGGTCTGGCCGACGTCGTCAGCCGGACTGGTTCGGCGCGGAGTCACAGCCCCAAAGCGCTGTTCATCGACGAGGGATTCGGGTCACTCGATCAACAGGCGCTCGACGACGCGATCGACACGCTCCACGGACTGCAGGAACAGGGACGAATGGTCGGTGTCATCACCCACGTCGAGGCGATGAAAGAACGCCTCCATCCCGGCATCGTCGTCGAACGTCGCGCCGACGGTCGGGGTTCGAAATTGATCGTCAACCCCTGATCGCCGGAGCGGCAGAACTCACTGCCCGGTTTGCCAGTCGAGCACGAATGTTCCCTGCTCGCCGGTCTACGGACTCGTGCGGTGTCCGGTCCGCTGTGAGCCCTGCGATGGTTCTGCACTCGGCGTCCAGTAGCAGGAAGCGCTGAGCAGGTCGTTGTCACCTGAATCAAAGCGACTGGCTTCCTGCAGGGACCCCCTGCATTGGTAAAGTCTTGGCCATGGAAAACGAGAACCCGACAAATCCAGAAGCACCGGCAGATCCCTTGGACAGGCCGATTACGGCGCGAGATCTCTACACAGTCCTTGCCGTGTTCTCGCTGTTTCTCTTGGCGTTCCTATCCCTCTTTGCGTATGGGATCGACCGGGGTTGGTTGTTCTGAAGATCTGAACTCAAGATCTTCGACCGGCCGATCGTCCTGCGCAGGAGGTCGGCCAAGAGACGCGAGCTGATCGAAGTCGAGACGGTCCACCGGCGCGGAACGATCCTGCAGGGGCTTCCAGCAGGTTCGGCATCCCCGAGGCCCCGGGATTCGACGCTCTTTCTTGCGCGTTCGAGTTGCTATGTGGCGATCAGTTGTCGATTGCTGAGCTGACTTCGGAGAATTTGTCCGAGGCCGTACCCCCGAGGAGCGTCAAGGCAGTAACACAGACCACGCCGATGAGCGCCACGAGAAGGGCGTACTCGACGAGGGTCGCGCCACGTTCGTCGCGAATCTGAGAGGTAATCCAGGCGGAAAGAAACGTGTAAACAGTGGTCATTTGGGTGG
>JBMTIM010000006.1:0-79269 GCA_049437325.1 Acidimicrobiales bacterium | reverse complement strand
ATGTGGGCCCGAAGGCCACCCAGATCGCCACTCTCGAGGGACGAAAGCTCGTCGAGCACCAGGTGTCGCGCCCGGCCGACGACATCAGTCAGATTCATGGAAACATTTACCTCGGGCGAGTACAAAACGTCCTGCCAGGGATGGAAGCGGCGTTCGTCGACATTGCCACTCCGAAGAATGCTGTGCTCTATGCCGGTGATGTGCTCTACGACGCTGACGACGTCGAGGGGGGAAAGAAGAAAGGTCAGCAGCCGAGAATCGAAAATGTGCTCAAGGCAAAGCAATCGATCCTCACGCAGGTGACCAAGAATCCGATCGCTCACAAGGGCGCTCGGTTGACCCAGGAAGTATCGCTGCCGGGCCGTTTCGTGGTGCTCGTGCCGAACAGCGCAACCTATGGGATCTCGAAGCGGTTGCCGGACGGAGAACGCAAGCGGCTGCGCAACATTCTCGACAAGGCGAAGCCGAAGCAGCACGGCGTCATCGTGCGGACCGCAGCCGAGAATGTCACTGCCGAGGAGATCAAGGTCGACGTGGCTCGCCTCCTGGCCCAGTGGGACGAGATCGAAAAGCTCTCGAAGCAGACCAAAGCGCCAGCGTTGCTGTACCGAGAGCCAGAAGCTGCCGTCCGCATCATTCGTGAGGAATTCACCAAGGACTTCCGCGGTGTGATCATCGACGACCGGGCCCTCTACGAAGAAGTCAAGGGCTATGTGGAGTCGATCACCCCTGCACTTGCCGATCGGATCGAGTTCTACGACGAAGAAGCCGAGGGCATTCCGCTCTTCGAACGGCAGCACATCGATGAGCAACTCCGCAAGGCACTCGACCGCAAGGTCTGGTTGCCCGGAGGTGGATCGCTGATCATCGAGGCCACCGAAGCACTCACCGTCATCGATGTGAATACGGGCAAGAACGTCGGCAAGTCGTCACTCGAGGAAACGGTGTTCCGCAACAACCTCGAGGCGGCCGAGGAAGTCGCCAACCAGCTCCGACTTCGAGACATCGGCGGCATCATCGTGATCGATTTCGTCGACATGGAGATCGCCAAGAACAGAGATGAGGTCGTGAAGGTCTTCCGTGCTGCGCTTGCCCGAGACAAGACTCGAACCCAAGTGTTCGACATCTCGGAACTTGGTCTCGTGGAAATGACTCGGAAACGTATCGGAGAGGGCCTTCTCGAGTCGGTGACCGAGCACTGCGAGGAGTGCGGGGGCAAGGGACATCTCATGGTCGAGGGCATTCTCGATTGATGCACAGCGCTGGAATCTCGCTCTATCCCGCTAGCATCTCAGTCCTATGTACGCAGTAGTGAAGACCGGCGGCAAGCAGTACCGCGTGGAAGAGGGGCAGTCCCTCGAGGTCGACCGCACCGGTGAGCCCGGGGCCGAGATCTCACTTCCCGTTGCACTGGTCGTCGACGGTGACACCGTCCTTGCGACCCCCGATGAGCTGGCCAAGGCGTCGGTCACGGCACGGGTCGTCGAGGAAACGAAGGGCCCGAAGATCAATGGGTTCGTCTACAAGAACAAGTCGAACAACCGGAAGCGTTGGGGTCATCGCAGTGCGTTGAGCCGCATCGAGATCACCGGCATCAAGAAGGGCTGAGTACCAATGTCGAAGACGAAGGGTGGCGGCTCCACCAAGAACGGGCGCGACTCCAACGCCCAACGCCTCGGCGTGAAAGTGTACGACGGGGGCAAGGTGAACGCTGGCGCGATCCTCGTTCGTCAGCGCGGAACGAAGTTCCATCCGGGTGAGAACGTCATGCGCGGTGGCGACGACACGTTGTTCGCCACGGCTGACGGTGTTGTGAAGTTCGGTTCTCGCAAGGGCCGCAAGCTGGTCGACGTTCTTCCCAACTGACCGGTCCTCGGAACGACGCACGCCTCCGCTTCGGCGGAGGCGTTGTCGTTTTCGAAACCCTGTGGTGTTACGTGGCTCTGTGGTTGTCGGTGGCTCTGCGGTTCTCGATGGTGCGAGCCGACCGACCCATCAGCGGATGAGCAGCGGGGGGTCCGGAGGCAGAAAGAGCCCAGTGGTCGGGTCTGGGGTCAGGTCGAGGTTCGCCCCACCATTGACCACCAGCTTTCGGGAGATGAATTGGGCCTCGATCGGGGTGACGGGGGATCCGCCGGAGATCGTCATGGGGTTGGCATACGGCGTGAAGAACGTGCCCTTGAGAATCATTGACGCGCCGCCAGCGATCTTGTACTTGCTGGAGTTGGCCTCCGACCAAATTGCAAGCCCTTTGAATGGGCCTTCGGTCGGCGCAGTCCAGTTCGGAGGCGTACCGCCGGTGATCTCGAAGTAGCCGGTGGCTTGGTAGAACATCGTGTTGGTTGCGGTGATGTCCCCACCGGTCAGGCTGAGGTCGCCGCTGCGCTGGTACACCCAGGCTGCCTTTGCGGAGGACTCACTGACGCAGCTGACGACGGTGAGTTGGCACGTTGGGTTCAGGGATGCCGTCGGGTTGGCCGAATTGAACGCCAGTGTCCCACCGGTCTGCTTGATCTGCCCGTCGAACACGACGTTTCCGCCCTCGAACGCTATGGAGGAACCGTTGCTGACAGTGAAGGTGTTTTTGCCGTTGGAGCCGGGGCAATCGATGTGCCAGTTCCCGCTGAGCACGAGTGAAGCATTCTTCTCGTTGCAGTCGTACCCCGCACCCGTCCATGTGTTCCAGCCGGTCGGCGTGCCCGAGGACCCGACTGCAAAAATCAGATTGTCGATGTGCGGCTGGGAACCTGACGTACACCCCTCGACCGGGATCGTGAGGTAGGCGCTGTACGACGATTTGCAATTGTATTTGTGGTCGACCGGTGCCCTTGTTGCCCGCTTCGGTCTCGGATCGGGCGCAGGGTAGATACCGCCGCTGCTCACCGCAGTCTGCTCGTCGGACGCGATGTCTCCGTCGTTGCAGGCGGTAGCCGACGTCAAGCACGTCTCCCCCGGGCCGAGGGCGACGAGATTGATCGCTCCAGCCTCCGAGCCGGTACTCTTTGCCACAATTGTCGTAGCTGCGCCGCCGCCGAGGCCCTGAACTTCGAGAGTTTTGCTCTGTCCTGTGCATTGTGAGCCGTCGCTGTCGAGCAAGATCACGCCAGCTCGGGTTGCACTACCCGACTGGACGACGGAGCCACCCCCTACTTCGAGCGCACCGCACTCGAAGGGCTCCAGGAGCCAGAAACTCGGCATCCGCCGCTTGTCAGCTTCGACCTGGCGGACAACAGCCTGGGTGTCGATCTCCAGCGTGTCCTCGCCGAGAACGGATGCGAAGAAGGCATCGACAGAGGACATGAGCCGGACCATGATCCGTTCGCACGGGTCCCCGTCGTACCCTCGCGTGCCCGTTCTCGCGTCAGCAATGGATGCGTCAGATACCGGATAGGTGATTTCGATCTGGTACTTGCCGGCCGTGCCGCCGTCGGAGACGGTCACCGGCGCAGAAGCACCGGAGCAATTCGCAGGAAGGGAGGCGCATGACACCGCTGCTGTTCCCGGGAGATCATCGACGTTTGCTCGCAGGTACTGCACGGCGGCTGCACAGCCGGCCTGCCCGTCGGGGCCCGCATCTGCGCCAAGGGCCTTTCCGGCTGAGAGCGCAGCGAAGTCGACGGCGGACTGGTGGGATCGTCGCTCGTCTCGAATGAAACCGAGGTCGACGACGAGGGCGACCAGTGTGAGAAGGGTTACCAACGAGACCGCCACCAGCACGAGGACCGCACCGGAGTCGCGCTGTGAGCGCTGATCAGGCATTGCTCTCGTGCATCGTGACAGCGTCGGACGTCAACGAAAGACTGACCGTGTAGAGGCCGGTCTCGATCTCCGCCGGCACGCTGGCGCTGACTTGTACCCGGGTGTCGGCGATACCGGCTGCCGAGTCGTCGAAACAAGCAGCAGTGCCCCCCGCTGTTGTGTGACCGGCCGATACGGCGACGGGGGTGACCCCGGTGACGAGCGCCACGCACACGTCGCCGGAGGCGAGGCCGTTTCCGAACCGTGACAGGGCAACCTCACGGACGTTCGTAGCCCAGTCACCGCTTGCGAATGTCTGGTCGGACGGGACGGTTGCCCCGTAGCGGGCCGCGTCCCTAGTGGAATGGTTGAGCTGCAGATCGTTGTTCAAGGCGATGCCGGCAGTGATGGTTCCAAGCATGATGATGACAAGGAACGGCAGCACCAGCGCGAACTCGGCAACGACGGCTCCCCGGTCGCCAGTCCTGTTCCTCGTGTTCACCGCCATACGCGCAAACATGCTCTTTTCATCGGCATTCTGCCGATGTTCCTTAGATCGGTTTCCCCGGCACGCCGGGACTCCCGAGCCTAGCCGGGGTTGTGGATACCTTGCGGTAGCGCGTCGGCATCGAAGTCGAGCCATTCGCGAGCCGCCGTGATCGCATAGCGGTCGGTCATACCGGCGACCCAGGAAACAGCGGCATGCCGCACTCCGGCGTCGGAATCGTCGACCAGCAGTCGCGGGGGGAGCCGCGTCGGGTCGGCGCAGAGATGCTCGACGAGTGACTGCAACACGGCGATCACTCGGCTGGCTTGCTCACGAGATGCCGGGCGCAGATAGATCTTTTCGTAGTTGAAGCCTCGAAAGGCAGCGAGTGCAGCGGCGCCATCGGAGGTCATGGCAATTCGACCGGTGGATTCGGTCGCTGCGATCATGGCCCCGATGAACCCGGCGAGTTGCATCCGCCGGGTCGTTCCACAGAAGTCGCGCACGAGATCGGGAAGGTCGTCTGCTCGAACGATCCCTGCGGTCACCGCGTCCTCGAAGTCGTGGCAGACGTACGCGATTCGGTCGGCCCAACTCACCACTTCCCCTTCCGGGGTCGCAGGGGCAGGGCGCGACCACGAGTGGTTGCGGATGCCGTCGAGGGTTTCTTCGCAGAGGTTGAGCGAACGGAGCGTGACGTCGGCTCCCCATTCGGCGTGATTGAAACCTCCCTCGACGAAGGGCGACAGCGCGTCCTCGCTGGCGTGACCGCCGGGGCCGTGACCGCAGTCGTGGCCGAGGGCGATCGCTTCGGTGAGCGGCACGTTCAGTCCGAGCGCCCAGCTGACCGATCGGGCCACCTGCGCGACCTCGAGGGCATGGGTCAGCCGGGTCCGTTGATGATCGTCGGGAAAGACGAAGACCTGCGTCTTGCCCGCCAAGCGCCGGAACGCCGAGGCATGGAGGATCCGGTCACGGTCTCGTTCGAAGCAGGTTCGGGTGCGGTCTGGAGCCTCCTCGACCATCCGTGTCCCTGCACCGACGCTCAGCGTCGCACCGGCACGAAGCGACGCTGCTTCGATCGCTTCCCGTGCCTCGCGCTCGAGTGACGATCCTGGTGCGACGGCAGCGGTGGAATCGTCATGGGCGACCTCGACGCCGTCGGTGCGGTGTCCCCGCATGGTGGTGCCCCAGAGTGCTTCGCGTTCGGTCAGTTCGCGTTCGGCCCGCATTGGCGCATGGTAGAGCGGCAGCTGCACCGTCCGGTTGACCCGTGGGTCCGGCGGTCCCTGCCATGTCGAAAGTCGACTCCGTCCGAGTGGAGAGTGCGTAGCCTTGCAGGCGTGTCCAACTTCGTCGACGAGTGCAACATCAACGTCAAGGGCGGTGATGGTGGCGCGGGCTGTGTTGCGTTTCGGCGCGAAGCCCACGTGGCGAAGGGGGGCCCTGATGGCGGCGATGGCGGTGACGGGGGCTCGATCTGGCTCGTTGCCGATCGAAATGTGGCGTCGTTGCTCGCGTTTCGGGATCATCCGCATCGCAAAGGTGAGAGTGGCGTGCATGGCAGTGGCGGCAATCGTCACGGCGCCCGGGGGAGCGACCTCGAGGTCAAGGTCCCGGAGGGTACCGTCGTGCTCGATCATGCGAGCCGAGAGCCGGTGGCCGATCTTCTCCACCATGGTGACCGCTGGCTCGCAGCGCAGGCAGGGGAGGGTGGCCGAGGCAACGCGCGGTTTCTGAGCAACAAGCGGCGGGCGCCGTCGTTCGCCGAGCAGGGCGAGCATGGCGAAGAGCGGTGGCTCCGGCTCGAGCTCAAGCTGATGGCCGACGTTGCCATCATCGGCTTCCCGAACGTCGGGAAATCGACGTTCATCAGCAGCGTCTCGGCGGCCAAGCCGAAGATCGCCGACTATCCCTTCACGACCCTCGAGCCGAACCTCGGCGTGGTGCGGATGGATGATGGGTTCGAGATGGTGCTGGCCGACATTCCTGGATTGATCGAGGGGGCAAGCGACGGGAAGGGGTTGGGCCATCAGTTCCTCCGCCACGTCGAACGGGCCCGGGTCCTGCTGGTGCTGCTCGATCTCGCGCCGTGGGACGGCGTGTCGCCGCACGAGCAACTCGAAGTGCTGCTCGACGAAATCGGCAGCTATCGACCCGATCTGCTCGACCGGCCCCGGCTCGTCGTCGGATCGAGGAGCGACCTGGCTCCTGACCACGACTTCGATGGCCCGGTCGTTTCCTCGGTGACCCGTTCCGGCCTCCCATCGGTGCTGGGTAGTCTTTCGGCGCTCGTTCGTGAGGCGCGGACGGCGACGCCGTCGATCGAGGCCGCGACCTTGCATCGGCCGCTCGGTCGGGAGATTTCGATCGAGCGCTTCGATGATGGGTCGTGGAACGTTGTCGGTCGATCTGCGGTGCGAGCCGTTGCGCTCAGCGATCTCACCAATGACGAGGCACTCGAGTTTGCCCAGGCGCGGCTCAAGCAGCTCGGTGTGTTCACTGCGCTCAGGCGGGCCGGGGTGACGACCGGCGACACGGTTCACATCGGTGATTTCAGCTTCGACTACGAGGAAGACGAGTGAGTACGCCAGCAGATTCTCGGGTGACCGCGTGAGTTCGGTCGTGGTGAAGATCGGTACGTCGTCGTTGACCGACGACGAAGGCGTCATCGACGAGACGATGGTCGCCCTCCTGACCCGTCAAGTGGTGGAGCTCCGGGCTGACGGACATCGGGTGGTCGTGGTGACCTCAGCGGCGATCGCGGCGGGGTTGCCCGAACTGGGGCTCGGTGGTGCACGGCGACCGTCCGACCCGATCACCTTGCAGGCGGTGGCAACGGTCGGGCAATCGGCTCTCATGGAGGTCTACCGACGCGAGTTCGCTCGCCATGACGTGGTTGCAGGACAAGTTCTGTTGGTGCCGCACGACTTCATCGTCCGCGCCCAGTACCTGCACGCCCGTCAGACGCTCGGACGGTTGCTCGACCTCGGTGTCGTGCCGATCGTGAACGAGAACGATGCGATCGCCGACGATGAAATCCGGTGGGGAGACAACGATCGGCTGGCAGCGCTCGTCGCCAATCTGGTCGACGCGGAACGGCTGGTGCTGCTCACCGACACCGACGGTTTGTTGACTGCCGATCCGCGGATCGATCAGTCGGCCTCACTCATCGAAGAGATTCACGAGATCGACCACCAGCACGAGGCGCTTGCCGGTGGCGCGGGCTCGGCGCGGGGGAGTGGAGGCATGGCCTCGAAGCTTGCTGCTGCCAAAATCGCGGCGTGGTCCGGGGTGGATACGGTCATTGCCGCTGCTCGCCGTGATGGGGTCGTCGCTGACGCAGTGGCTGGTGTTGCGGGGGTTGGCACAACCGTGCGGGCCCGTCCGAATCGGCTCCCGGCACGAAAGGCGTGGATTGCCTTTGCGGTGGTTGCGCAGGGCCAACTTGTCGTGGACCGCGGGGCACGGATGGCGTTGGAGACGGGAAAGTCGTTGTTGGCTGCCGGGGTGCGGGAGGTGAACGGCACATTCGATCCCGGCGCGCCGATCGAGATCGTCGACACCGACGGGGATGCCTTTGCAAAAGGGCTTGTGCGTCATGGAGCCGATGAGATCCATCGAGCTGCCGGCCACCGTAGCGATGAACTCCCGCTGGGCGTGCCGGCGGTTGTGGTGCACGCCGACGATTTGGTGGCGCTTCCGAGCTCGGTCAGTCGCCGTCGGTGAGGGCGTCGGGTTCCGGCGCCGGCGCGATACCGAGATCGGCTTTGATCTGGGCGAGACGGGTCTGTGCTTGCACACCTCGGGCTGCTTCCTCGATCTCGAGCATGCGCGACTCGACGTTGGTCTCGTTGAGTTCGGCCACCGCGCTGGCCTTCGCGTAGCGGGCTTCGATCTTCTGGCGCACCTCGTCGAAGGTCGGAACGTCGTCACCGATCGATTCGTTGAGCGTCGTCATCGCGGCGTTGACGGTCTCTTGCATCTTGGCCTGGTCGAGCTTGGAGAGCAGAGCCGACTTCTCCCCGAGACGTTTCTGCAGCAGGGTTGCGTTCTGTTTCACCGCAGCCTTGGCCTGATCGGCTGCCTCGGTGGCCTGGAAGTGCATCTGCTTGAGTCCCTCGATCTCCTCTTCGAGGGTGAGGAGCCGATCGGCGAACTGCTGCGCGGCCGACGTGTACTGATCGACCTTTGCCGTGTCGCCGTCGGCTTGCGCGGACTCGGCCATCAGGACGGCCTGCCGGGCGTTGGCGTTCACCTTCTCCAGCTTCTCGAGTGCCTCGTTGATGCGCATCTCTGTCTGTTTCTGGTTGGCAACGACATTGGCGGCCTGCTCACGCAGCTGCTTGTGCTGCTGTTTGGCGTCGCTGATGGCCTGCTCGAGCTGCACTTTCGGATCGGCGTGCTCCTCGTGACGCAGGTTGAGCGCCGCCAAGAGGTAGTTCCACCGCTTCTTGAGATACCTGAACATGCTCTGATGGTAGACGGCCCTCCGTATGGCCGTGCGGTCAGCGCCAGATGATGCGGCGAACGGGTCGGAGGACCATGTCCGCTTCGCGCACGCCGGTCCGGAAGGCAATGATCACGTAGGCGGCCCCACCGACTCCGACGGTGAGGAGCACGGCGAGCACGGAAGGCAGGTCGCCGGTTGCCAGTTTGAGTGCGGCGGTGACGACGAAGGCGATCGCAGCAGCGACACCGGGCGCACGCAGGACAGCAGCAGGCGAGCGGAGTGCGGGCAGGTGTCGGTCGAGCAGTCGCGACAGCAAGACGAGTTCGACCCAGGCGCCGATCGCCGAGCCGAGGGCGAGGCCGATCGCTCCGAGGCGCACGACCGAGCCGTCGGCGCGAACGGTGCTGTCGAGCGGGCCGGCCAGACCCAGGGCGTCACCCAGCTGCTCGACCCCGTCGAGACCGATGAAGGCACGATCGAGCGGGAACATGAACAGCGCACCCAAGATGGCGGCCAAGCCCACTCGCAGTGCAGCGACTCGGGCTGGGCCGGCAGTGTCGCCCATGGCATAGGCCGCATTCTGCAACATCCGGGACAGCCCGATTGCCGGAAGACCGAGGCCATAGCACAGGAGGATCAACCACACGAGTGAGGTGTCCGCGCTGGTGAACGCTCCACCCTCGAACAGCAGTGCCACGATTGGTTCGCCTGCAGCAATGAGCAGGAGGGAGGAGGCAAGCATCCAGAAGGCGATCCGGCGCAGGGCTGCTTCGGTTCGCTGCGCGACCTGTACGGGGTCGTGGGACAGCCGAGACAATTCGGGCAACTCCGCTGCAGCAACGCTCATCGCGAAGAGGCTCACCGGCAGGGTATAGAGGATCTGGGCCTTGAACAGCGCCGACAGGGCACCCGCAGCCAGGAACGAGGCGAGCAGGAGGTCGACGTAGGCCGAGATCTGGACGGCACCGCGACCGAGAACGGCAGGGCCGAAGCGACGTCGGACCGCTCGCACGTGAGGGTTGCGGGCGTCGAACGCAACGCGAAGTCCACGAGCCAACGTCTTCGCGGTGGGGTATTGCACGAGGAGCTGGAGTGCACCTCCGACGGCGACACCAACCGCCATCGCACGCGTTGCATCGGCGACCTCCCAGTCACTCTGCCAGGCCACCAACAACGCAACGATCTGCGCAAGGTTCCAGACGACGGGTGCGACGTAGGGAAGAAAGAAGTTCCGGTGGCTGTTGAGAATGCCGAGGCACCATGCCGACATCACCATGAATCCGATACCGACTGCAGTGATGCGGGTGAGTTCGACGGCGAGGTCGAAACTGGAGCCGGTGAGACCCCAGGCGATCAGCCGGGTCAGTGGTCGTGCCGCAAGAACGATCACGAGCACGCTGAGCCCCGTGACGAGCATGAGGGCGGCTCCGACGGCGCCCGCCATGCGGCTCGCCGCTCGCTCGTCTTCGGCCTCGAGGAGATCGCTGTAGACGGGGACGAACGAGGCAGCAAGAACGCCTTCGCCGAGCAGGTTCTGGAGAAGATTCGGAATCCGCATTGCGGCAGCGAGGGCGTCCGCGGCGCCATTGATGCCGATTACACGCCCGGCAACCATTTCGCGGACAAGGCCGGCACTTCGCGACAGGAAGATGCCGATGCCGACGAGCGTGGCGCCTCGACCGGCGGTGCTCACGAGAGCTCCTCGACGTCGTCGAGGCCGAGTCGCAGCGCTTCGAGTTCGTGAACGACGTCGCTGATCGCCGCCCCGACGCGCTCGACGTCTCCGAGCGTGCCGGCCCGTGTGCCGAGTTCCTCGGCTCGCACGACCGCCTCCTCGAGTCGGAACTCGATGCGCTCGAGTTCATCTCGCATCGACTCCTCGCGAATCGTGAGGCGGGCGTGACTCGCAAGTTGCGCATCGATCGAGCCGATCCGGGCGTCACCGACCGGCAGTGAGGCAAGATCTCGTTCGAGTCGTTCGGGATCGATGCGTCGGCGAGCGTCGCTGAGTCGCTGCCCGGTACGAGCCGCTTCCCAGCAGTGCTCGACACTGGCGGTGAGCGCATCACCGATCTCGAAAAGGCGCGTGCGCAACGGGCCGTCGGGAGTGTGCGCAAGTGCCTCGGCGAAACGGGCTCGGGCCTGCAGGGCGTCGCGCACGAAGAAGCGCCAGGGCTCGCGCAGCGCGAACGGGTCGATCCGGGGAGGCAGCGCGGCGATCCGACGAGCGACCGTGCGGGCAACGACGACTCGGGTGAGCCAGACGGCGACGGCCACCGCGACGGCAACGTACCAGGGTCCGCCCACGAACAGGATCGCTGCGATGCTTGCGGCGACCAAGGCCACGGTGAAGGGGGAGACCATGGCGAGAAAAACCGTGGGTTCGAGACGACGCGCCATTCCTGGGGAGGCTAGCAATCGGCCCGAGTACGCTTGTGCAGCGTGACCGCAACCCCGATACCCATACGAGATCTGGCCCGGCGGGCCAAGGCTGCGACGGGTGCGCTTGCCGTTGCGTCCACGGCGAAGAAGGACGCGGCGCTCGAAGTAGCCGCCGACCAACTCGAGTCGAGTGCCGACACCATCCTCGAGGCCAATGCCCGTGACGTTGCTACGGCTCTCGCCGACGGGATGGAGGCGGGTCTGGTGGATCGGCTCCGTCTCGATACCGGTCGTATCGAGTCGATGGCGAGTGGCCTGCGCCAGGTCGCCGGTCTGCGAGATCCGGTGGGAGAGATCACCGAAGGCTGGGTGCGTCCGAACGGCATCAAGATCGAGAAGACGCGGGTGCCACTCGGTGTGGTTGCGATCATCTACGAATCGCGGCCCAACGTGACGAGCGACGCGTTCGGGTTGTGTCTGAAATCCGGCAATGTCGCCTTTCTTCGTGGGTCGTCTTCGGCCATCAACTCCAATCTCGCCATCGCTGCGGTGCTGCGGGGGGCCCTCCCCACGGCCGGCCTTCCGGCCGATGCGCTCGTGGTCGTCGATGACACCAGGCGTGAGGCCGCCATCGAGTTCATGCAACAGCGGGGCTTTGTGGACTGCCTGATCCCTCGCGGTGGCCCGTCACTCATCCAGTCGATTCTCGACAACGCGACAGTTCCCTACGTCATCGACGGTGCAGGCAACTGCCACGTGTACGTCGATGCTTCGGCCGATCTTGCAATGGCGGTCGACATCACGGTCAATGCGAAGACGCAGCGCATCGGCGTGTGCAACGCCGCCGAGTCGCTCGTGGTGCATCACGCCATTGCCGCAGAGTTTCTTCCGATGGCCGCTCGTGCGCTGAGCGAGGTCGAACTGGTCGGCGACGAACGGGCCCGGGCGTTCGTTGCGATGGGCGAGGCGACGGACGAGGACTTTGCCACCGAGTACCTCGCCATGAAGATGAGCGTGAAGGTGGTCGACGATCTCGATGCAGCGATCGCCCACGTGAACGAGACGTCCACGGGCCACTCCGAGGCGATCATCACCAATGACATCGGGGCGGCGGACCGGTTTGCTCGGGAGGTCGATGCGGCCGCAGTACTCATCAATGCGTCGACTCGGTTCGTCGATGGTGAGGAGTTCGGGTTCGGTGCCGAGATCGGCATTTCCACCCAGAAGTTGCATGCCCGTGGACCCATGGGGTTGGAGCAACTGACAACCGAGAAGTTCGTGGTGCGGGGAACCGGACAGGTTCGACGCTGACGTCGGTTGCACAACGAGCCCGGTTCGGCCGGGATCGACTAAGGGGCTCCGGTTAACGCCCGCTAACCTGACGGCCATGTCGAACCGTTTCTCCGATGTTGCGTCCCTGAAAGATGAGCTCGCAGGTGTCGACTACCTGTCCGACGACGGCATTGCCGGCGTGGTGTATCTCGCCGACCGACTCGAGAAGCCGATCCTCGTCGAGGGTCCCGCCGGCACCGGCAAGACGCAGCTGGCGAAGAGTGTCTCGGAGATCACGGGGGCCCGCCTGATCCGCCTGCAGTGCTACGAGGGCCTCGACGAAGCCAAGGCGCTCTACGAGTGGAACTACAAAAAGCAACTCCTGCGCATCCAGGCCGAGTCCGGTGGCGAAGAGTGGGACGACATCAGCGACGACATCTTCAGTGATGAATTCCTTCTGACCCGTCCGCTCCTCGAGGCGATCAGCGCCGACGAGCCGGTTGTGCTGCTCATCGACGAGGTCGACCGCGTCGAGGTCGAAACCGAGGCGCTCCTGCTCGAGATCCTCTCGGACTACCAGGTCTCGATTCCTGAGCTCGGAACGATCCAAGCGAAGCAGATCCCGCTGGTGTTCCTCACCTCGAACAACACCCGCGAGCTCTCTGAGGCGCTCAAGCGCCGTTGCCTCTACCTGCACGTCGACTACCCCGACCTGGAGCGGGAGAAGGAGATCGTGCTCACCAAGGTGCCGGACATCACCGAGAATCTCGCCGACCAGGTTGCGCGCGTGGTGCGATCGATTCGACAGATCGAACTCAAGAAGCACCCGAGTGTCTCCGAGACGCTCGATTGGGCAAAGACGCTCGTCCTGCTCGGGGTCGAGAAAATCGATGAGCAGACCGCAACGCAGACGATCAACATCCTCTTGAAGTACCAGAGCGACATCAACAAGGCCATCAAAGAACTCGCCACTGCGGACGGCGTGTCCCCCTGATCGGTCATCGACCATGTCTGTGTCCGAGAGTGCCGGGTTCGACGATGCTGTGGTGACACAGGAAGGGATCGGCGATCCGATCCTCGACTTGCTCAACGGGTTCATCGTGCAGCTACGAGCTGCCGGACTGCCGGTGAGCCTCACCGAGAATCTCGACGCCATGGAGGCGGTCAAACACGTTCCCCTCGGCGATCGACAGACGTTCAAGTACGCCCTGGCGGCGACACTGGTCAAGCACCACAACCACTGGAAGGCGTTCGAAACCGTCTTCGAGGTCTACTTCTCGCTGCGCGGTGACGAGTTCTCCATCGGCGACGACACCATCGAACTGCCGGAGATGGATGACGACGAGCAGCAGGGCGAACAGGCGGGTGGTGATCAGCAGGGCGGCGGAGGCGACAATCTCTCCCCCGAAGAGCTCGCCGAGATGTTGTATCAGTCGCTCATGCGAGGTGATCAGCAGATGATGCGAGGGGTCGCTCGTCAGGCGGTCAAACGCTTCGCGGGGATGGAGCCCGGCCGTCCTGTCGGCGGCACCTACTACCTGTATCGGACGCTGCGAAATCTCGACCTCGACGGTGTCCTCGAGCGACTGCTCGAACAGGAACAGAACGAGGAAGGCGACGTACCATCGGACTTCGAGCAGCGACTTCAGCGTGACGAATACCAGTCACGCATCGACAGCCTGCAAAAGGAGATCGAGGCCGAGATCCGTCGTCGTCTCGTCGCCGACCGTGGCGTCGAGGCGATGGCGAAGACGCTGCGCAAGCCCCTCCCCGAAGACGTCGACTTCATGCATGCGTCTCGCGAGGAGATGGCGTCGCTGCGCAAGGCCATCTACCCGCTCACTCGCAAGCTCGCGGCCCGCCTCCAACGCAAGCGGCGGCATGGCCGGAAGGGGCCGCTCGATTTCCGACGGACGGTACGTGCCAGCCTCAGCTACGGCGGGGTACCGGCGGAGCCGAAGTTTCGGAACCCGCGACCGCACAAGCCCGAGATCTTCGTGATCGCCGACATCTCCGGATCGGTTGCGGCGTTTGCCCGCTTCACGCTCCATCTCGTCTACGCCATCTCGGGCCAGTTCTCGAAGGTCCGATCGTTTGTCTTCATCGATGGCCTCGACGAGGTCACGCACATGTTCGAAGGGGTCGAGGACATCAACGAAGCGGTTCACCGAGTCAACACCGAAGCAGACGTGGTCTGGGTCGACGGCCACTCCGACTATGGACACGCCCTCCAGGTGTTCTGGGAGAAGTACGGCAACGACATCGGACCTCGCACGTCGATCATGATTCTCGGTGACGCACGAAACAACTATCACGCCTCGGAGAGCTGGATCATCAAGGCGATGAGCGACAAAGCGCGTGCAGTGCATTGGCTCAATCCGGAACCGAACAGCTACTGGGACACGGGTGACTCGATCGTTGGCGAATACGCCCAGCACTGCGACGGCACATTCGAGGTTCGCAATCTGCGACAACTCGAGGGGTTCGTGGACCACCTGGCGTGATCGGGTTCGCTGTCGAACCGGGCGGGAACGACGGGTGTCGAAGCGACTGGCAGGCCCCACCCGTCGAAGGCCTAGTCTCTCGGCATGACCGATCTGGAAACCAGGCTCGACGACCGACTGCGCAGGGTGCTCCCTGCCGATGCCGACTATGCGAGTGCCCGACACGTCGTCGAGAAGAGCACCACACTCGGTGTCCGGAACGGGGTGGTCGAGCCTCCCGCAGCGTCCCATGACGAGGGTGTCATGTTCACGGTGTGGCGCAACGGGGGCATCGGGTACGGGGCAACGAGTGATCTGACCGATGCCGGCCTTGCGGCAGCGGTCGACCGGGCGTCGGATTGGGCCCAAGCGACCTCGGGACGCAGTGTTGTCGATCAGACGCCGCTGCTCCATACCGTGGGGGACTACGAGACGCCGGTGGCGGAGTCGTTCGACTCGATGGATCTGGTCGACCAGATCGCCATGCTGACGCGCGCCGACGCCGCGATGAACGTCGATGAACGCATCGTCGACCGGGGTGCCGCGATCATCCGGTACGACGTCGAGACGCTCCTCGTCACCAACGCCGGCGGACGGGTCGCGCAGCGCATTCGGCAGGTCTTCCCCGACCTCCATGCCACCGCCAACGTCGGTTCCAACACGCAGACCCGGACGTACGGCCGAGCCGCATTCGGTGGCCAAGGCGGTCTCGAGGTGATGGCCGAGCACGGCTTCGCCGATGCGCCCGTCAGGATCGGGGAAGAGGCGGTTGCGCTGCTCGATGCGCCGAATTGCCCGACCGGCATCATGGATCTGATCCTCGCTCCTGATCAGATGGTGCTCCAGATTCACGAGTCGATCGGTCACCCACTCGAACTCGATCGCATTCTCGGGGACGAGCGCAATTACGCCGGCACGAGCTTTGTCACCCCCGACATGTTCGGCAGCTACCAGTACGGCTCCGAGTTGCTCAACGTCACGTTCGATCCGACGGTTGCCGGTGAGGTGGCGAGCTATGGATACGACGACGATGGCACGCCGGCTCGACGCACGTACCTCATCGAGAACGGCATCCTGCAGCGCCCCATGGGAGGGACGATCTCGCAGGTACGGGCCGGACTCGATGGGGTCGCCAACAGCAGGGCATCGAGCTGGAATCGACCGCCCATCGATCGTATGGCGAACCTCAACGTCGAGCCCGGCGACTCCACCGTCGACGACTTGATCGCCGGGGTCGAGCACGGTGTGCTGATGGAGACCAATGTCTCATGGTCGATCGACGACAGTCGCAACAAGTTCCAGTTCGGATGTGAACTCGGGCGGATGATCGAGAACGGGGAGATCACCGGAATCGTCCGCAATCCGAACTACCGGGGAATCTCGTCGACGTTTTGGCGGAACCTGACCGGGGTGGCCGACGATTTCACCACGATGGGAACCCCCAATTGTGGAAAGGGTGAGCCCAACCAAGTGATCCGTGTCGGTCATGCCGCCCCGCACTGTCGGTTCAGCGCCGTGCAGGTGTTCGGAGGCGTGGCGTGAGCATCGACGACACCCGCCAACAGTTCGACGATCTCGTCACGTGGGCAACCGGTACCCTGCGCGCCGACGAGGTGCTGCTGGCGTCGTTGCGCGGTGAGAACAGCGATTTCGTTCGCTTCAATCACGCAGTCGTCCGTCAGGCCGGGAGTGTGCAACAGCGGTCGCTGACCATCGATCTGATCAGCGGTCGCAACCACGCAGAGGGAACCGTGACCCTCACCGGGCATGGCGCGACCGACCAGGCTCGTGTCGCAGTGTTGCTCGACGATCTCCGGGCACAACGAGCCGTGTTGCCTGAAGACCCCTACCTCCTGTTCGCAACCGACGGGATCGACTCCGAGCGCTCGGTTGTGGGAGAACTTCCTGCGGCGGCCGATGCCGTCGATGCAGTCGCGACAGGTGCGACCGGAAATGACTTCGTCGGGATCTACGCCGCCGGCTCCACCTTTGAAGCCTTCGGGTCGTCGATGGGTCAGCGCAACTGGTTCGATGCGACGACGTTCAATCTCGACTGGTCGTTGCACCTGCGAGGCGACAAGGCCACAAAGAACGCATACGCAGGCACCGGCTGGGACGAACAGGCCTTTCGCTCGAAACTCGACTGGTCGGTACGCGAACTGGCGGCGCTCGGTCGACCACCGAAGAACCTTCCGCCTGGCGGGTACCGCGCCTACCTCACGCCTGCGGCAATGCAGGAGCTCATGGGCATGCTGTCGTGGGGTGGCTTCGGGCTTCGGGCTCACGAAACCCGTCAGACACCGCTGCTCCGGATGGTGACCGAGGGCGCCTCCTTTGCATCGGATGTATCGATTGTCGAGGACATCGCCGGGGGTGTGGCGCCCGACTTTCAGCGGGCTGGCTTTCGGCGACCGGACACGGTTCAGCTGATCACGCGAGGCGCCTTCGACAGTCATCTCGTATCGCCACGCTCGGCCCAGGAGTACGGCGTTGCCACGAACGGTGCCGAGGACTACGAGTATCCGCTCGCCATCGCGATGAGCCCGGGGTCCCTCCCCTCCGACGGACTGCTCGATGCACTCGGTTCGGGCCTCTACATCGGCAACTTGTGGTACCTCAACTTCTCGGATCGCACTGCATGTCGCACAACCGGCATGACCCGATTCGGTACCTTCTGGGTCGAGGAGGGCGAGATCGTGGCACCGATCGAGGTGTTGCGGTTCGACGACTCTGCCTTCAACCTCCTCGGTGATCGGCTCGAAGGTCTCACCGACACGGCCGAGACGATCCTGGATTCGTCGACGTACGAGCACCGGTCGATGGAGAGCCTGCGGCTGCCCGGCGCGCTCGTGTCGGAGATGATGTTCACCCTCTGACGTGCGTTCAGCGGAAGTTGTCGAACTCGAACGCCTGGGGGCCGAGGCTCAGCGGCATCTTGTGAGTGTGCTCGCCGGACGGGACCCGTCATGGGGATCCACGACGTTCGGCGTGGCAGACGGCTGGGCGGTTCTGGCAGGACCCGGCCTGTTCGTCAACCAGGTGATGGCTGCCGGTCTGACCGAGCCGATCACGCACGACGACATCGACGCAGTCGTCGATCGGGCCACGCAGGTCGGGGTCACACCGGCATTCGAGTTCTGCGATGCCACCCGCACCGATGCGGTCACCGCACTGCGTGAACGCAGCTGGCTTCCGAACGACAACCAGATTGTCATGGCACACGGTCTCGGATCGATACCGGAGGCGATCCCTGGTATCGACATTGCCTTCATCGGCGAAGCGGAGCTTCCGATCTGGCAGCTCTCCTCGGCGGTCGGGTGGGGCCACACGTCTGCGGCGGCACAGGCTGCCAACGACGCGTTCAGCGCAGCGGCATTCGAAACCGACCGTCCTGGTCTGCTGCTCGCTCGCGACTCGCTGGACGGTCGACCACTCGCCTGCGCCACGCTGCGCATATCGCACGGTGTGGCTGTGCTGGGCGGCATGTCCACTCGCCCCGAGGAGCGACGGAGAGGTGCCCACGCAGCGCTGATCAGCTGGCGACTCCGATACGCAGAAGAACACGACTGTCGCTATGCGATATCGCTGGCCCGACGGGGTGGTGACTCGGCGAGGAACCTGCTCCGGTTCGGTTTCACGCCGGCCTACACGAAGACGGTTTGGCAGATGATCGAAACGGGGGCCTAGGCCTCGACAACTGGCCCGCGCACGATCGATGCTCCCGAGTGGGCGGCATTGCCGTCCCGAGGCTCGAAGCTGATGTCGACAAGCACGGTGTCGAACGACGCAGGGTCGAATGCTGCGGGAACCTCGTAGACCCGCCCGTCGGTTGGGTCGTCGATCACGCCGACGCTTTGAATCGTGAGTTCGCCTGCACTGTCGACGCCGATCACCCACAGCTCGAGATCTTCGCCGTCGGGAGCAACGGGGAGTGTTGTCTCGTCGAGCCGGATCGCGTCGGCGTCGCCGTCGGCGAGCACCGACGCCCAGGCGGTCGCATCGACGCCGTCATCCACGAACCCCTCGGCCCAGCGCAGCTCTGCGCCACCGACGACCTCGTAGTCCGGGCTCTCGGAAATCGCAGCGGTCACGAAGACGCCGACCAACACGATCAGTGCGGCTGCGGCTGCGACAAGGATCGTTGGCCGCACCTGAAATCGCCCGGCGGCATCGATGACGGTGTCATCGGCATCGTGAGTGAAGCCGGCACCGTGATGCTCCGCCCCCACCGACGCTTCGATTGCATGCCACAGGTCTGTCGGCGGGGCGTCCACTTCGAGGTCCTCGTCGGTCATCGTCCGCAAGATCGCCTCGATGCGGCTGTGGTCATCGGTCAGATGCAGAACGTCGTCAGTCATTCTGGTTCTCCAGGTGGTGCCGAATCCGAGCCAGTCCTCGCCGGATGTCACTCTTCACGGTTCCGAGCGGAATGTTGGTGCGTTCGGCAATTTGAGGATGGGTGAGGTCGTGGAAGTAGGCGAGCGTGATGACCTCTCGGGCACGCTCAGGGAGTTCGAGCAGGGCGGCGGCTACCAGCATCTTGTCGCTGGTGGCGTCGACCTCGGATTCGGTGGAGAGATCGATCGCGTCCTCGTCGGCCCGCCGGTCACTGTGGCGCTTTTCGGATCGCACGTTGTCGATGATCCGGTTGCGGGTGATGGCCATGATCCAGGCACCAAGTCGACCTTTCGCTGGGTCGTATCGGTGGCGAGCCTTCCACGCACTGACGAATACCTCTTGGGTGACGTCTTTCGCACGCTCGGGATCGAGGGAGCGGGCACAGAAGCCGTAGACCATCCGGCCGTGGGCTTCGTAGGCCAAGCGGAGGGCGTTGTCGTCGCCGCGTGCGAAGGCGGACTCAACATCATCCCCGACCCGGGCCTGGGCTGCAGTCACACGACGACTGTAGCGAGCTTCTGGAGCTATCGGTGGGCGGATTTCGGTGAGGGTCATGTCTGACTCCGCATGATTGGCGCCCGCCGGTCCACTGGCTGGCCTTGGAGGGGACGGGCGGCAGCGGTACCGGCGGGCGAAATCATGTCAGTCAACGATCAGTGCTTCAGGACGCCGGGAGGAGGACGGCGTCGATCAGGTGGATGATGCCGTTGCTGGCGGCGATGTCAGCGTAGAAGACGGTGGCGGTGTCGTTGATGACGACGCTGCCGTCGACCACGGAGATGGCGATTTCGGCACCGTTGACCGTGGCAGCCGACTGGCCGTCGAGGCTGATGGCGGTCGCGGCGTCGACCTCGCCTGCGATCACGTGGTACGTGAGGACGGCGGTCAGGGTGTCGGTATCGGCAAGAAGTTCTTCGGCAGTGAGGCCGAGGGCGTCGAGGGCGGCGGCGAACGCATCGTCGGTCGGGGCGAAGACGGTGAAGGGCCCCTCACCGCTCAGCGTCTCGACCAGTCCGGCGGCCTGAACAGCAGCGACGAAGGTCTTGAGGCTGCTGTCGGCTTCGGCTTGCTCGTAGATAGTTCCGGGCTCCTCCGTGGCTTCTTCCTCTGCCATGTCGTCCTCTTCCTCTTCCTCCATATCGCCACCGAGGAGGACCTCAGCGATCGACGGGGGAAGGATGACGGCGTCGATGACGTGGATGATGCCGTTGCTGGCGGCGACGTCAGCGGCGACGACGGTGGCGCTGTCGTTGATGACAACGCTTCCGTCGACGACCGAGATAGCAATCTCTTCACCCTGGACGGATGGGGCCGACTGGCCGTCGAGGCTGATCGCCGTGGCGGCATCCACTTCGCCGGCGACGACGTGGTAGGTGAGAATTTCAGCGAGGGCTGGGTTGGCAAGCAGTTCTTCGGCGGTCAAACCGAGGGCATCTAGGGCGGCGACGAATGCGTCGTCGGTTGGAGCGAAGACGGTGAAGGGGCCGTCACTACTGAGGGTGTCGGCGAGTCCTGCTTCGATGACCGCAGCGACCAAGATGTCGAAGCTTCCAGCACCAACGGCGACATCGACAATCGTTCCAGGGCCTTCGTCATCAGCCATTTCCTCGTCGGATGACTCTTCGCCGGTGTCGGAGCTTTCGAGCGGGTCATCGTCGCCACACGCAGCGGCGAGGAGAGTGAAACTGAGGAGCAACGCTACGAGACGCAGCAGGGGGGATTGCATCGGGAGTTCCTTCCGGGGAATAAAGGGGTGTGTTTCCCCCCCAACGAAAGGAGTCCAGACGCTGGATGCACCGGCGTCGGGATTTTCATCGATCAGATCTGACCGCGAAGCATGTCGGCGACCATGAACGCAAGATCGACACTCTGGCGGCCGTTGAGTCGCGGGTCGCACATCGTCTCGTACGCCTGATCGAGTGCTTCCTCGTCGATGCCGTCGCTGCCCCCCACACATTCGGTGACGCTGTCGCCGGTCAGTTCGACGTGGATTCCACCTGGCCAGGTGCCTTCTTGGTGATGCGCTGCGAAGAACCCCGAGATCTCTGCGAGCACGCTGTCGAAATGGCGGGTCTTGCGACCGTTCGGTGCGGTGTAGGTGTTGCCGTGCATCGGGTCGCAGGCCCATACGACAGGGTGACCCGAGTCGCGCACCGCTGCGAGCAAGGGAGGCAGATTCGTGCGAACGTTCTCGGACCCTTGGCGGGTGATCAGGGTGAGGCGGCCGGGGACACGATCGGGATTGAGTGTCTCACAGATACCGATGATGTCGTCTGGCGTGGCTGTCGGGCCGACCTTGCATCCGAGTGGATTCTTGACGCCCCGCAGGAACTCGACGTGAGCGCCACCGACCTGTCTCGTGCGCTCGCCGATCCAGAGCATGTGGGCGGAGCAGTCGTACCAGTCGCCGGTGAGCGAGTCCTGGCGAGTGAGGGCTTGTTCGTAGTTGAGCAGCAGAGCTTCGTGGCTGGTGAAGAAGTCGACCTCGTGGATCGCAGGCACGCTCTCTCCATCGATGCCGCACGCCTGCATGAAGCGCAGTGCTCGGTCGATCTCGTCGGCCATCTGTGCGTACCGCTCACCTGCAGGAGAGGAGGCGACGAACTCGCGATTCCAGGTGTTGATCTGGCTCAGGTCGGCGTAGCCACCCCGCGTGAACGCTCGGAGGAGGTTGAGTGTCGAGGCGGCCCGGTTGTACGCAGTGAGCAGGCGCTGCGCATCCGGTCGTCGCTCCGACTCGGTGAACCCGACGTCGTTCACGATCTGGCCGAGGAAGGACGGGAGCTCGGTGTCGCCCTGCGTCTCGGTCGCCGATGAGCGTGGTTTGGCGAACTGGCCAGCGATACGGCCGACCTTCACCACCGGGAGACCCCCCGAGTAGGTCAAGACGACAGCCATCTGCAGGATCACGCGAAGCTTGTCACGGATGGAATCGGCGGAACTGTCGAACGACTCGGCACAGTCACCGGCCTGCAGCAGGAACGCTTCGCCGGCTGCGACCTTGGCGAGCTGCGAGGTGAGGTCGCGGGCTTCGCCGGCGAACACCAGCGGCGGCATCTGGCCGAGGATCTTCTCGGCCTGATCGAGTTCCCCGACATCTGGCCACTCAGGCTGATGTCGTGCTTCTCGGTCACGCCATGTGCTGGGGGTCCAGGTCGTTGTCATGGGAACAAGTCTGGTGCCTGTGGATAGCTTCGCCAACCGGATTTCGGGATACCGGGTGCTCGGTTCGGATTCTGGGGCCTTCGAGCCATCGTCGAGCTGCACAAAACGGCCGAAGCCCTAGCCAACGGCGAGGGCGTCGGTTCAGCGTGCTGTAGAATTAAGGCGACAGCGTCGACCGAGTCGGCCATTGCAGATGCGTGCTCGCGCACCGAGTGAATGGCTCGCTTGACCAGGCGGCGGGCAGCTTCGGCCGTGACACCGAGGTCTTCGCCCACCTCACGGTACGAACGCTTGCGGCCATCACCGAGACCAAATCGTTGCTCGACTGCGTACTTGGCGCGGTGGTCGAGAATGTCGAGGAGGCCGGTGACCATTTCCATCTCGGCGTTTGCCATGACTTCGACTTCAGGGCCAGGGTTCGAGTCGGGAAGAAGGTCGACCAGTTCGTTGGAATCATCGTCGCCGATGGTGCGATCGAGACTGGTCGGGGTTGTCAATCGGTGCAGACGAGCGTGTTCGTCGTCGAGTTCGTCGCCGTCGCCGGACACGGCTCGCAGGGCAGCGCGAAGGCTGGCCGAGCGGTCGCCGGGCAGTCGAACCAGCGACGCCTTCTGATCGAGGGCACGGCCGATGGCCTGGCGAATCCAGAAGGTCGCGTAGGTCGAGAACTTGAACCCCTTGCGCCAGTCGAACTTGTCGACGGCGTGCTCGAGGCCGAGGTTGCCTTCCTGAATCAGGTCGAGCAGTTCCATGCCCGGAGGCAGTGGGTAGCGACGGGCAACGCTTACCACGAGGCGAAGGTTCGCCCGGATGAACCGGTCCTTCGCAGCGGCGGCCTCACGAATGGCTTTGTCGATGTCGCGGCCCTTCTCGCCAGCTTCCTTGCGGGCGGTGGCCTCGAACCCTTTTTCGATGATCTGGGAGAGCTCACGCTCTTCTTGGGCGTTCAGCAGCGCCACAGCACCGATCTCGTTCAAATACTGTCCAACAGAGTCACTCATGGCATTCCTAACCAAGGGCACACACCAAAGCGAGCCCATTTTCTCGGGGGGGGGAAGTCGGTACCGTGGGCGCACCCGCTGCGCGCTGTTCTGCGGTCCAACCGACGTATTGTGCGCACATCGTGACGCAAGCGTAAAGAACCAACTGCGTGACTTATGTCACGTCGGGGTCCGAAGCCGACAGCCAAGCGGTACGCCTTTGGGTCGCCTCCGAAGAGCAGTCGTGGAGGCCTACACTCACCGCCGTGGCTGATGGGTCGGGCGAGCGGGTCGGTGTCCTGGGCGGGACGTTCGATCCTCCCCATGTCGGCCACCTTGCTATTGCCTTGGAGGTCAGGCATGTGCTGGCGCTCGACCGAGTCCTGCTGATGGTCGCCGGTGACCCGTGGCAGAAGAGCTCCCACAGCGCGGTCACCCCTGCCGTCGACCGCCTCGCCATGACCGAACTTGCCGCTGCGGGATTGTCCGGCGTCGAAGTGTCCGATCTCGAGGTCCAGCGAAGCGGCCCTTCCTACATGGCCGACACGCTTGCCCATCTCGCAGCAGCGAACCCTGGCGACGAGCTCTTCCTGATCGTCGGCTCCGACGCTGCCGAGGGCCTGGACACATGGAGCCGACCCGGAGACGTACGGGACCGAGCGGTGATCGTCGTGGTCGATCGAGGTGGTAGGGAGGGTGGTCGTCCTCCTGCGGGCTGGCCACATCTGGTCGTCGAGGTACCGTCGATCGACGTGTCGTCGAGTGACCTTCGACGGCGAGCTGCCGCAGGTGAACCGATTCGTGGACTCGTGCCGAGCGCAGTCGCAGACCTGATCGAGGCTCGGGATCTCTACGGTGCGGTGGATTCGTGACGAACGTCGACCACATCACCCTCGACGAATACGAGGAGCCAGGACCCCCGCGTGGTCGGCGGCCAGCACCGAAGGCGAATCACTTCTTCCGTTTCGTCTTTCCCGTTGTGATTCTTGCGCTCGGCCTTTGCGTGTTTCTGCTGTGGCGAGCTGGCACCAAAGCTGTGCTCGACAGCACCGACGGCACGGTTGTCCAGATCGTGACCGATCCGACCCAGCCGGGCTACGAGGTGTTCGTCGATCCCACGCCCACCATGCTCATCGTTCATCTCGATGACGGCGAGCTCGTGGGGTTGACGGTGCTGGCGGCGACCCTGCTCGACAACGGTGGGCATGCCGTGTTGGTGGGCGCCGACGTGTCGTCGGACGGGATCGACGGGCCAACCTTCGCCCAACGGTGGCGAACCGGAGGAATGGATGCAATCGAGCGCGATGTCGGGACGATGTTCGGCTTCGGCTTCGTCGAGACCGATGTCATCGAAACCCCGGAACTCGCGCAACTCCTGTCGCTCGGCGAACCACTTCCGATCAACCTGCTCGATCCGCTGGTCGAGGCCGATGGCGATGGTCGCGAAACGGTGTTCCTCCGAGCCGGCGGGCAGCAGCTGAGTGGCGACACCGGAGCGGAACTCTACCGCTGGCGCAATCCCTCCGAGTTCGAGGCGAATCGCACCGAACGTCAGCTCGATCTGTGGACCAGTTGGCTCGCAGTGATTGCTGCTGCAGACGACCCGCTGTTGGTGACGCTGCCCCACGACTTCGGATTGTCGCCATTCCTGCGGGGATTCGCCGGCGGTCGAGCCGATCTGCAGATTCTGCCGGTCGCCCCCGGGATTGGCGATGCCGAGGAGGCTGTCTACTCGCTCGACGAGCGGGGCCGAGCATGGCTCGCCGATCTGACTGATCGCATGGTGCCGCTGCGAATTGCACCGATTGGGTCACCCATACCGACGCTGCGACTGCTCGACGGGACCGGCGATCGTGCCGTTCGCGACGCTGCTCTGGAGACAGTGGCCGATGTCGGCGAGGTTCGGGTGCTCGGAAATGCGACGACGTTCGGCGTTGCCACCTCGGTCGTCACGTACCACCGAGCCGATGCCGAGGAAGCCGCTGCGATCCTTGCGGCAGAACTGGGAGCGCAGGTTGTGTTCTCTGACGAACCGGATCAGCCTGTGGACCTCACCGTGGTGATCGGCACCGATTGGAAGGCTCCGTGACGAACCCTGACGACCTGCTCGATCTCGTTCGGCATGCTGCGGCCGTCGCTGATGGCAAGAAGGCGACGGACCCCGTGATCATCGATGTTGGCGATGTCTTCTCGGTCTCGGACTACTTCGTCGTGGTGAGCGGATCGAACGCTCGGCAGGTTGCCGCCATCGTCGAGGCAGTAGAGCTCGAGATCAGGCGGGTCGGTGGCCCGTCACCGATCCGAGTCGAGGGCGCCGAGTCTTGCGAGTGGGTTTTGATGGATTACGGCCCCTTCGTGGTGCACGTATTCCGGCAAGAGCAGCGTGACTTCTATCAACTCGAGCGCCTCTGGGGCGACCGGCCGCGTGTTCCGTGGCGCCCCCTCACGCCGCAACCCGAAACCGCATAGGACCACCGGGGGGAGCGGAGAGGGTCGCGAGCCGGCTCGGTTCGGTCGGCTCAGTCCGAGTCTGCCGACTCGGTGACGGGGTCGCCGGCGATCCTGGTGTGCCACATCACCCGAGGTTGATCAAAGGGCCAGGGCGTTGCCCGATGGAGGAGTCGACGGTTGTCCCACACGACGACGTCACCCGCAGTCCACTGGTGGTGGTAGGTGTACCTCGGTTCGGTCGCAAACTCGACGAGACTCGCCAGCAGTTCGTCAGATTCGGCTGCTTCCAGACCGTCGATGTCATAGGCATGCCGGCCGATCGTCAATGATCGGCTCCCTGTCTCGGGATGACGTTTCACGATCGGCCGAATCGAGACTGGCCCGTCGTGGAACCCGTAGCCGCTGTATTGGGCCGACGTTCCCGCATGACCTACTTGGGCCTGCGAGTGGTACAGCGAATGTCGGGCCCGCAGGCCGGCGATTCGGTCCTTGATGGCCTGCTCGAGGCTGGCATAGGCAGCGGCAGTGTCGGCGAAGCCGGTTGCGCCGCCCGTGTCCGGCACGACCTCTGCGGAGAACACAGCTCCCTTGGCTTGGACCGGCATGTACGTCGAGTCCTGATGCCAACCCATGTTGCCGATGAGGACCTGCATCATGTCGTCGGAGCCGTCGGTCGGCCGCACAGATCCGTCGCTGCGAACGTTGCTGAGCGGAGCAGCCCCGAACTCGAGCACCCCGAAACGCTGGGCGAACTCGTCCTGTTCGGCGTTGTCGAGGAACTGACCGGGAAAGATCAACAGACCCCGGTCGAGCCAGGTGGCGTAGAGATTCGCGAACGAGTCTCGATCGAGGGCACGGACGTCGATCTGCGTGACGGTCGACCCGAAGGTCGTACCGGCGAGCGGCGTGATCATCGGCAGAGAGCCCATCGGACAAGCCTGCCACGAAACGAGAAACGGGACCTCCGACGAGGCCCCGTTTCGATCGGCGTGGAGCATAGGAGAATTGAACTCCTGACCTCATCCATGCCATGGATGCGCTCTACCAACTGAGCTAATGCCCCGGGTTGAGGCCCACGATGGTAGCACCGGCGATTCCTGCATCCACCTACGATTCGGGCCTAACGTCGAGCCGATGTCGGCGTGGACCCGGTGGCTGGTGGGCGCGACGAGCGCAGTGTTCGTGTCGGGTCTTGTGGTCGCTCTCGCCCCGCCCGGACCGCTGCTGACGATCGACGACATCGCGTATCTCGCAATGGGTCGTACCATCGCCGGTGAGGGCGGTGCGCCGATGCCTGCACAGTCCCCGTACGGCCCGCTGTATCCGCTGCTGCTTGCACCCGGATGGCTTCTGGGGCTCGAAGGCGACGGGATGATCGCATTCGCACGTCTGGTGAACGCGCTGGCCGGTGCCGCCACTGTGCCGGCGCTTGCGTCGTTTCTGCGGCGCCTGTTCCCCGAGATCGATCCTCGCCGGGTACTCGTCGCTGCGCTTGTCGGTGCACTGCTGCCGGCGGCACTGCTCACTGCATCGATCGTGTGGACGGAGCGACTCCTCTCGCTCCTGATCGTGCTGGTGATGGTGGCATTGTTCGACGCCCTCGAGGCGTCGTCAGGACGGTCTGCGCTGGCGGCGACCGCAGCCGCAGTGCTGCTGTTCGCTGCGCATCCCCGGCTCGGGGTGTCGGCGGTCGTGGTCATCGCGGTCAGCGGGTGGGCGGTGCGGGGGCGGGGGACGGCTGTGATGTCGGCAGTGGTGGCGTCCGGTGCGGTCGGGCTGGGGTGCGTCGAGTGGTTCCGTCGCTTACTCGCAACCGCCACCTTCGACCATCCCGGCATCTATGGCCCGCTCGACCTGGCCTCTCGTCGTGGTCTCGGGGAGGGGGTCCAGATGCTGCAACTCGGGCTCGGCGCGCTGACCTATGTCGTGCTGGCCGGCACCGGCCTTGCGCTCTGGGGCATCGTGGTCTTGGCCCGATCGCGACCGAAGGGATGGTCGGTGCTGGCTGTGGGTCTCGGTGCTCTCGTCGTCGCAGCGTGGTTTCTGACCGGCGTTCCCCGGGCCGACAAATGGCTCCACGGGCGATACGTCGAAGTGATGGCACCCATGTTCGTTGCCGTCGGCGTCGCCCAACTGCATCGACTGAGCCGGAGAGGCGCGGCGTTGTTGCTCGTCGGTGTGCCGTCACTGGCTGGGATCGTTGCCGCGTGGAACGGCCCGGGGGACACCTGGGCGTCGGCTCGGTCGCCGGTGATGATGTTGGGGGTGGAGGTCGGCGGTGCGCCGTACGGCAGCGACATCTTCGAGCCCGGAGCCGCAGCAGCGGTGGCGATCGCCGTCGGGCTGGCGGCCTGGGCACTGTGTCGTTGGCGGATCGAGGCGGCCGCGCTACTTCTGGTCGGTGCGTCGTTGTGGGGGGTCCACAGCGGACTCGAAACGCTCCGGCAGCTGCACGAGTTCACGGTCTCGGGCGAAGTCGACGAGCGCCTCGATCCGAGCACCGACATCAGCGAACTGTTCGTCGATGTGGGCGGGGTGTCCGCAAGCCTCACCAATGCGTTGGTGTGGGACGTCGGGTTCGATCGCAGTGTGACCGAGCAAACACCGAGGACCACCCATGTGCTCCTCGCACCGGACGCGACCCCACCGCTCGGGGCGACGCTCGTGATCGAGTTCCGGCAGGGCATGCTCTGGGAGCTGAACCGCACGGTCAGCGGTCGTCGTCGGCCTGGTTCCGGAGAAATTCCGCGATCTCGGCTGCGACATCGTCACCGCTGATCGACGCTTCGACTTCGGCAGCGTTGTCGTATTGCCGCTCCAGCACCCGCAGCATGGTGCGGTGCTGATCGTCGTCGGCGACAAGGCCATCGAGGCGGGTGCGAGTGGCCAGCGCCTCCGCAGCAAGTTCGCTGCTGTCGAAGACGAGGCCACCTGCGACGACCAGCCCCTCGATCAATGCTTGCGTCGCTGGTGCGTAGCTCGCTCCCGAGAGGTAGTGGGGCACTTGGGCCCAGAGGCCGACAGCCGGGATTCCCGCTCGATGAAGGGCGAATTCGACCGCGGCCTGCATGCCGGCCGGCACGTCGAGGGTGGCGGGAGTAAACCCGAGCTTGGCGAGTTCCGGTGTGGATGCCGTGGCCGAGAGGCGAGACGGTCGGGTGTGCGGTGACGACGCCGGGTAGGCGCCGAGGCCGATGACCCGCCGAACGCCGAATCGACGGGCGAGCTCGACGACGGCGTCGCAGAACGCTCGCCAATTGTGGTCGGGCTCGGCGCCGTGGAGGAACAGCAGGTCGTTGCCGGTGCTGTCGCGCCCGCTGACGAGGTTGATCTCCGGCCAGTCGAGTGCCGTGGTGACTCCTTCGACGATGTGCATCAACGGCCGACGAGCCCGGTGATCGAGGAGCCACTCGGTTTCGAAACCAGCGACGGGCGTCGGCGCAATCTGATCGAGAATCGCATCTCGTGCGTCTGCTGCGCAGCCGCTGGCGTCGATCCATCCGGTGAGGTGAATCAACAGGACCGGATCAACGAGCGACGGTGTCGCCAACAGGGTGTACAACTCATCGGGCGTGACGGGGCGCGACATCGTGGGGGAGCGTACGCCCAATCCCGTTGGTGCGCCCGCCGGGTATCGGCCGGCAGCCGATACCTTGGGTGACACCATGGCTGATGTAACCGACGCAACGTTCGAGACCGCCGTGATCGAGCGGTCACACCATGTTCCTGTCGTGATCGATCTGTGGGCTGAATGGTGCGGTCCGTGCAAGCAGCTCGGCCCGATCCTCGACAGGGTGATCGGTGACACGAACGGCCAGGTCGAACTGGCAAAGGTCGACGTCGATGCCAATCCGAGCGTGGCGCAGGCTTTCCAAGTCCAGTCGATTCCGGCCGTGTACGCCATGAAGGATGGTCAGGTCGTCGACGGCTTCATGGGGGCGCAAGGTGAAGCGCAGGTGCGCGAGTTCGTCGAGAAGCTCTTGCCGACCGTGGAACAAAACGAAGTCGAGCGCCTGCTCGAGATCGGTGATGTCGAGTCGCTCAACGCTGCGTACGCACTCGAGCCCGACAATCCCGACGTCCTCACCGCGCTCGCCGCAGCGCTGATCGATGAAGGTCAGGTCGACCAAGGCCTTGCCCTGCTCGACAAGATTCCCGAGACGCCCGAGACCCGGCGTCTGCGGGCTGTGGCGCGCACCAGCGGCGAGCCGGTCACCGACATCGACGCGACCCTGACGACCCTTCTTGCGACGGTGAAGGTCAATGACGACGACCGACAGAAGTTCGTCGACCTGCTCGAAGTCCTCGGGGCGGATGATCCGCGTACCGCCGAGTGGCGCAGAAAACTGAGTGCTGCGCTGTTCTGACCGTCTGATGGCCTGAGAGCATCAGGCTGCTCGGCCCCTTCACTTCCCCCACAGCCCCGGCTGACCGGAGGGCGTGTTGGACGCTGACGACCATTTCGAATTCGACGACTTCTCGTGGCGTCGCGCGCCGGTACTGCTCGCCGACCGCCTCGGGCTCCGGCCTGCGAGTGTTGCCATCGGGGCCGTTGGCGTGCTTGCCGTCGGCCTTGGGGCATGGTGGGCGCTTCGACCACCGCCACCACCGGTCGAAACGGTGCTGCCGATGGTCGCCGATGTCCCTGCGCTCTCGTCATCCACCACCTCTGGGCCAGCTGTGGTGGTTGTTCATGTCGACGGAGCTGTGGTGCGACCTGGGGTCCATGAGGTGACGGTCGGGAGCAGAGTCATCGATGCCGTCGAAGCAGCGGGCGGCTTGGGCAACAACGCCGATCGGAGTCGGGTCAATCTGGCCCAGCAGGTGGCGGACGGTCAGCGGATCTGGATCCCACTGATCGGTGAGGCGGCACCGGATGTGGTGACCGGTGGGGCAGGCACGTCGGGCGCCTTCGCAGACGGAAACACCACCGGGTTGATCGTTCTTTCTCGAGCAAGCGTCGCGCAACTGGAGACGCTCCCCGGAATCGGGCCGGCCCTTGCGGCAGCGATCGTCGAACACCGTGACAGAGAGGGATCGTTTCGCACCGTCGAAGATCTCCTCGAGGTGGCCGGGATCGGTCCGGTGAAGCTCGAGGCCATTCGTGACCTTGTCCGCCCGTGAGGGCGCATGCGGTGGCGATCGGGGCCACCGTCGGTGCGGTGGCGATGTGGCCGGTGCCTGGCGCAGTTGTTGGTATCGCAGTGGTGGTGGCGCTGACCCGGCGCACCTGGCTTGCGTTCGCACTGGCGGCGGCCGTGCTCTGCTCCTTCCTCGGTAGCCGGGCCCTTGCGGGCCTCGATCCGCCCGACGCCGGTCCGGTCGACACGTGGGTGACGTTGACATCCGATCCGCATCCGTTCGGGGCTGCCGGGATGCGGGCTGGTGCACGCTGGGACGGACACCGCGTGTCGATTGCTGCGCATGGCCGAGTGGCGAGTCACCTCGATGATGCACTCGCCGGTGAGCAACTTCGGATCGCGGGTCGATTCCGCCCCGTCACCGACCGAGATGGGTGGGCGCGGTGGCGGCACGAGGTCGGAACGATCAGTGTCGACGCGATCTTCGGATCCCAAGCCGGCTCTCCTGTCGCCCGGATGGCCAATCGGGTGCGGCGCGTGCTCGGTGATGGCGCAGCGGAGCTCGACCGCGACGATCGCGCGATTTTTCTGGGAATGGTGATCGGTGATGATCGGGCCCAGTCGGCGGTCACCGCCGACGACTTCCGAGCGGCGGGTCTCGGTCACCTCCTCGTGGTTTCGGGTCAGAACGTTGCGTTCGTCATCGCGGTGCTGATGCCGCTCGTCGGCCGCTTTCGCCCCGGCTCTCGGTTGGTCGTGCTGTTCGGCGCGCTCGCATTCTTCGCGCTGCTCACCCGCTTCGAACCGTCGGTCTTGCGGGCCGTTGCGATGGCAGGGGTGGCCCTTGGGGCCGCCGCGATGGGCACGCCGGTCGACGGGCGGCGCGGACTCTCGGTTGCCGTTGCCACCCTTGTCGTGATCGATCCCTTCCTCGTCCACGTGCTCGCGTTCCGTCTGTCGGTTGCCGCCACGGCGGGCATCGTCTGGTGTTCGCAACCGCTTGCTGCTCAGCTGCGGGGTCCATCGTTCGTCCGGACCGCTGCCGCAACAACGATCGCAGCCCAACTGGCGGTGTCGCCGCTCCTCGTGTTCACCTTCGGCCCGCTGCCCCTGGCAAGCCTGCCGGCCAACCTTCTGGCCGGTCCCGCATCCGGTCCGATCATGGTGTGGGGTTGCACGGCAGGGCTGCTCGCCGGCGTTGCCGGCGGACCGGTGGCAGAGCTCGTGCATTGGCCGACGGAGGCACTCGTCACCTGGGTGCGTTGGGTGGCCCACCGGTCCGCACTTGCACCGGCCGCGATGCTGGGACCCGTGGCGTTGCTCGTCACCGCAGGAGGCGTGGTCGGCCTCGTCTGCGGTGGCCGACGGAGTCGGCTGTGTGCACTGGCGACGCTCGGTGTGGTTGTCGGCGCTGCGATCGCAGCGGTCCCGGAGCCACCCCAAGGCCGATCGTTGGTCGGAGCAGGGGTGACGTCGATTGTGTCGGGTGGGTTCACCGTCCTGGTGCTCGACGACCCGCACCGGCCCGACGACGTCGTCGAACGAGTGCGGAAGGCGGGAGTTCGACGGGTCGATGCCATTGTTGCCACCGACGGAGACGCCGCTGATGCGTTCGCCGTGGTCTCCCTCGTCGATCGCTATGGCACCGAGACGATTCTTGCACCGCCCATGCATCGGGTGCCTGGCGCATCGACGGTGCAGAGAGGCACGGTGCGACGTTTCGCTGGCCTTGTCGTGCGACTGCAGCCAGGCGACGAGGCGCGCTTGGTCGTCTGTCCTGCCGGCACGACGCCGTGCAACGATGGGGTCGAGGAGGTGGCATGGCCATGATCTCGGTCGGGTCCGACTACGCAGATGCAATCGAGGAGACCCGAACGCGGCTCGGCAGGAGTGGTACGTGGTTCGAGGCCGACGCAATCGGCTCGATCGTCGCGCGAGCCGATGCTCGGAGCCGACAGCGCCACGTTGCACCGTGGAATCACGATCTGCCCGTTGCGAACAGCACCCTTGGGCGGTCGGCGTGCGCGGTCATCGATCGCATCGCATGTGAGCCGGGATCCGTCGATGCGGCGTGGGCCGCCGAACGGATCGCTGAACTGGGAGAGGGTCCCTACGTGGAGCTCGTCGGTACCACCGCCGTTGCCGTTGCCTTGCGTCTCTTCGCCGACGCGGTCGGTGCCGACGTCGAACCGATCAGCCCGGCGACCACACCCGGTGAGGCGTCGCGCCTGACCCCGGACGGACTCGGAGACATCGGCGCCCACGTCAAGATGCTCGAACCGTTTCCATTTGCGAATGTCGCTCGTGCGCTGAGCCAGGTACCGAGCGCGAACACGACCTTCTACACGCTCGTGCGTCCGATGTACTCGGCCGCAGGGTTCGACGAGCTCGTCTGGACCACCCCGTTGTCGCGCCCGCAGGTCGAACTCGTGGCAGCGAGGGTGGCAGCGATGAACGAATGTTTCTATTGAACGACTGCCCATACGACGCTGCTCCGTGCGAGCAGTGACGCGATGGAAGTCGAGGTCGATCTCGACACGGCCATCGGTTCGGGGGATCCAGCCGAGAGCGGAATCGCCGGCGGAGCCGAACTTCTCGCCTTTGCCGAGGCCGCAGTGCGGGGCGCTCCGCTCGCTGAGTCACGGCGGGCCCTGATCGCAAGCGTCGGCATGGATGGCGCTGCGCAGGCAGCGGCAACCGTCGCCGCGTTCTCTGGGCTGGTCCGTGTGGCCGACGGCACCGGCATTCCGATCGACGAGGGTCTGGCCTCGGCCTCCGCCGAGATTCGTGTTCAACTCGATCTCGACTCGTTCGCTGGTGCCGCCAACTCAGACCTGCGGGCAGTTGTCGGAGGCGGGGCCGACGACCCGATGTCGTTGTTCGGTGGAGCCTCCGGCTGATTCGATCAAGCGCTAGGGTCGGCGCCGATGTTCGTGGATCTCGGCACCACCCGGTTCGACATCACGACGCGGGCGCTCGTGATGGGCATTCTCAACCGCACGCCGGATTCCTTCTACGACGGCGGTCAGTACTGGGCGTTCGACGACTTTCTCGCCAAGGCTGAGCAACTCGTCGACGAGGGCGCGGACTTCCTCGACGTCGGAGGTTCGAAGGCCGGACCCGGTCCTGAAGTCACTGTGCAAGAGGAGTTGGACCGAGTCGTCCCTGCAGTCGAGGCGCTCCGGTCCCGATTCGACCTGCCGATCTCGGTCGACACGTTCCGCGCCTCGGTCTTCGACGAATCGTGCCGGGCCGGTGCGTGCATCGGGAACGACATCAGTGGGTTTGCCGATCCAGACTTCCTTCCTGTGGCTGTCCGCCATGGTGCATCGGTTGTTGCGACCCACGTTCGGATCGGCCCCCGTATCCCCGATCCGCATCCGATCTACGGCGACGTGCGCCGCGAGGTCACCGACTTCCTGCGGGTGCGGGCGGAGCAGGCGCGAGCCGCCGGGGTTGCTCGTGAGCGGATCATGGTCGATGCCGGTCTCGACTTGGGAAAAACCCCGATGATGTCGACCGAGTTGCTCCACCACAGCGACGATCTGGTTGCGCTCGGCTTTCCAGTTTTTCTCTCTGCATCGAACAAGGGCTTCCTCGGTGAGCTTGTGGGCACCGAGGTCGACGACCGACGCGAGGTCACCTTCGGTGCTCATGCCCTGGGGATCGCGCTCGGCTGCCGGATTCTGCGTGCGCACGACGTGAAGGGCAACCGTCGTCTGGCCGACACGATGAGCGCTGTGCTGCAGCATCGGCGACACTGATCACGTGGCCCTGCGACTGATCATTGGTGACGATCCTGTTCTTGTCGGCGAGGCAGTCATCGCGGCCGTCGACGAACTGGTGGGAAGCGGCGACCGCAGCCTCATGCTCGAAACGCTCACCGAGGCCGATTACCGAAACGACAGCGGGGGCTACGAACCCGCCAAGGTGCTCGATGCCGTTCGGACGCCTCCGTTCTTGACCGACCGTCGGGTGGTGGTCGGCCGTCACCTGAGCCGTTTTTCGAAAAAAGACGACTATCTGCCGATCGTCGATCTGCTGGCCGAGCCACTCGAGACGACGGACCTCGTGCTGGTGTGGGAAAAGGGTGTCGATCCGAAGGTCGAGCGGATGCCGTCACTTCCGAAGGCCATCAAAGAGGCAGCCGAGGTCGCCGGCGCACTGGTCCAGCAGACGGCTGCTCCCAAGGGCAAGGCAGCGGGGGACTGGTTGCGCGACCAGCTCGGATCGAGCTCGTTGCAGTTCGAACGACCTGCGGTTGCGGCGATCGAAGAACTGCTGGGCGAGGATCGGAGCCGAGTCGTCGGCCTCGTGCGAACCCTCGAAGGAGCGCTCGGTGCCGACGCCACGGTCAGCGTCGACGACGTGGTCACCTTCGGCGGCGAGGCTGGCGCAACGGTTCCATGGGCGCTCGACGATGCGATCGACAGGGGAGACGTCGCTGCTGCGCTGCAACTGCTACCCCGGCTGATTCCCTCTGCCGGGTCACCAACCGATCGCAATGGCGCTGCCTTCAGGCTCACGGCAGTGCTGCACCGGCGGTACAGCAACATGTTGCGTCTCGATGGTGCCGATGTCCGCGACGAAAAGGCCGCGGCTCAGCTGCTCGGAATGAAGGGATCGACATTTCCGGCCAAGAAGGCGATGCAGCAGGGTCGCAAGCTCGGCACCGAGAAGCTCGCCCGAGCGATCGAACTGCTCGCCGAGGCCGATCTCGACCTACGGGGAACCAAAGACTGGCCCCCCGAATTGGTGATGGAAGTGCTTGTGGCTCGCTTGGCGAACCTCAGCCGGCGCTAGGACGCAGCGGTGACACCACGAATGTGTGGTGGCGGCGGTGGAGATCAGGTGCTCGAAGGCGCTTGCGGCTGCCGGGTCAGCTGCTGAGCTGCTTGGCCAGCTGGCTCTTCTTGCGGGCAGCCTTGTTCTTGTGCATGACACCGTTCGCAGCGGCCTTGTCGATGCGGGAGATCGCGGCGCGAACGAGTTCTTCGGCGTTGTCCGCTCCCTCGGCAACGGCAGCATTGGCAGCTCGGGTACGTGTGTGAATCTCGCTTCGCACCTTGCGGTTGGCGAGGTTTCGCTTCACGGTCTGACGATTGCGCTTGATCTGCGACTTGATGTTGGCCACGACTACCTACCTGAGAACAACGGAGCGGACAGATGAATCCGCGAGGTCCGAAGGCTATCGGGGCACAGCCACTGATCGCACCCGAACGTCGGTAGCTTTGGGGGCTGTCCCCCCTGACCGTCGACGGCGCAACGGAGAGCATCTGCGCCAGCGGCGCAAAGGAGCCCATGGAACTCGAACGCATTCGCAACACGTCGATCATCGCCCATATCGATCATGGCAAGTCCACCCTCGCCGATCGCATGCTCGAGTTGACCGGGGCTGTCGAGGCTCGTGACATGCGCGCCCAATACCTCGATTCGATGGATTTGGAACGTGAGCGGGGGATCACGATCAAGCTCCAGTCGGTCCGCCTCGACTGGAACGACCACGTGGTCAACCTGATCGACACGCCTGGGCATGTCGACTTCGGCTATGAGGTCAGTCGATCGCTCGCCGCCTGTGAGAGCGTCATCCTCGTGGTCGACGCAGCGCAGGGCATCGAGGCCCAGACCCTGGCGAATTGCTATTTGGCGATGGAGAACGATCTCGAGATCGTCGCCTGCCTCAACAAGATCGATCTGCCGGCGGCCGAACCCGATCGCTACGCCGCCGAGATCGAGAACGTGCTCGGCATCCCAGCCGACGACATTCTGCGCATCTCGGCCAAGACGGGGGAGGGGGTGGCCGAATTGCTGAATGCCGTGGTCGACTTCACGCCGCCACCCGAGGGGGATCCCGACGGGCCGCTCCAAGCGCTCATCTTCGACTCGCACTTCGACCAGTACCGCGGCGTCGTGTCGTCGATCCGGGTGGTCAACGGTGTGATGCGGACCAAGGACAAGCTCCGCTTCATGCAGGCTGGGACGTCTCACCAGCCCGACGAGATCGGTGTGCGCACACCGGACAACGTGCCGGTCGACGCGCTCGGTCCCGGCGAGACCGGGTACCTCATCGCCGGGATCAAGGACGTGGGGGAAGCCAAGTCTGGTGAAACCGTGACCACCGACAAAGGCGGTGCTCTGGAGCCTCTCGATGGCTACCAGGAACCCAAGCCGATGGTCTTTTCGGGCTTGTACCCGATCGACGGTGACGAATTCACCGACTTGCGCGAGGCGCTCGAGAAGCTGCGCCTCAACGACAGTTCGTTCACGTTCGAGCCCGAGACGTCGGGTGCGCTCGGCTTCGGCTTCCGCTGCGGTTTCCTCGGCCTGCTCCACATGGAGATCGTCCGCGAACGCATCGAGCGCGAGTTCGGCCTCTCGTTGATCTCCACCGCTCCCTCCGTCGAGTACCACATCACGCGGGGTGACGGAACCACCATCGAGGTCTCGAACCCGTCCGAGATGCCACCGGCCGCGGAGATCACTGCCATTGCCGAGCCGTACCTCAGAGCGAGCATTCTCACGCCGTCTGAGTACACCGGGACGGTCATGGATCTCTGCCAGACACGCCGGGGCGAAATGGTGAAGATGGAGTACTTGTCACCCGAACGAGTCGAACTCCACTACCGCCTCCCGCTCGCCGAGGTCGTCATCGACTTCTTCGACCAGCTCAAGAGCCGCACACAGGGCTACGCGTCACTCGACTACGAGCAAGACGGGTACACCGTCGACAAGCTGGTCAAAGTCGACATCCTTCTTCACGGCGACCCCGTCGATGCGTTCAGCACGATCGTGCACCACGACAAGGCGTACGACTACGGCAAGAAGATGGCCGACAAACTCAAAGAATTGATTCCGCGCCAGAACTTCGAGGTTCCCATTCAGGCCGCCATCGGCGGCAAGATCATTGCCCGCACCAACGTCAAGGCCTACCGCAAAGACGTCACCGCCAAGCTGTACGGCGGCGACGTCACTCGCAAGAACAAGCTGCTCAACAAACAGAAAGAGGGCAAGAAGCGGATGAAGTCGATCGGCCGGGTCGATATTCCGCAAGAAGCCTTCATCTCTGCGCTGCAACTCGACGACTGATCACTCCTGCGTTTCCAGGACTGCGCTGGATGGGAATCTTCCCTGTGGCCGGGTGAGGGTCGGTCAGAACCCGCCACCATCTGTGCCCATCTCTCGACGGTAACCGAACTCGGTGCTGCATTCTTGTGAGTGGTGCCGGTCGTCCCCGGCAGAGAAATTGGTCCCGCCCCGGATCGCAAAGCAGAGGGCCGGCGGCGATAATGGGCACATGCTCGACGAGCGCAAAGCAGCGATCTTGTCGGCGGTCGTCCAGGAGTACATCGGGACCGCTCAACCTGTTGGTTCGGGTCGGATCGCAACGGCACCCGGTGTCGAGGTTTCGTCTGCCACGGTGCGCAACGAGATGGCAGCGCTCGAGGAGGCCGGGTACCTGGCCCAGCCCCACACATCGGCCGGCCGGATTCCGACCGACAAGGGCTATCGGTTTTTCGTCGACCGGCTCCGCAACGACGAGTCGGGTGTCACCTCGAGCGAACCACAGGCGGTTCGGGACTTCTTCAACGGGGCCCATGGGCAGATCGAAGCAATGATGGAGCGCACGAGTGACCTCCTCACCCGTTTGACCGACTGGACCGCGGTCGTCGTCGGACCTTCGGCCGAACAGGCCACGGTCCGCAGCGTGCAACTCATCGATCTGTCGAGCCATGTCGCAATGGTCGTCGCTGTGTTGTCCAACGGTGTGATCGAGAAGCGCACGGTCGAGGTGGAGACCGAACTCACGGCAGCGATCGTCGATGATGCCGGGCGCCGACTCACCCGTGCGGTCGAGGGCAAGACGCTGCACGAACTCGGCGGCACCGATATCGGTGCGTCGGCCGACGCAGACCCGCTGCTCGACGCGGCAGTTGCTGCTCTGAGTGCAGCGGGACGTCGAGCCGAGCTCTACGTCGGTGGTGCTTCGCGGCTCGCCGGGGCGTTCGAGGCCGTCGATCAGGTGCGCGACGTGCTCACCATTCTCGAGGAGCAGATCGTCGTGGTGTCACTCATCCGAAATGTGCTCGATCGAGGGATGCGGGTTGCGATCGGCAACGAAACCGGGGTCGAGCCACTCACCGACTGTTCGCTCGTCATTGCCCCGTTCGTGGTGGAAGGCGATGCCGCTGGCACCATCGGTGTGCTGGGCCCGACCAGAATGGACTACTCGCAGGCGCTGTCGGCGGTGGCCGTGGTGAGCAAGCGACTCGAACACGAATTGAACGAGGGCTGATGGCGACCGACCACTACGAGACCTTGGGGGTCTCGCGCGACGCCACCGACGACGAGATCAAGCGTGCCTACAAGAAGTTGGCTCGGACCCACCACCCCGACCTCAATCCCGGTGATGGGGAGGCTGAGGCGACGTTCAAGCAGATCGGGGCCGCCTACGAGGTACTCCGCGATCCGCAGCGTCGCGCGATGTACGACCGCTACGGCGACGACGGTCCTCCGGCAGAGCCCTTTGGTGGTGGGCTCGGTGACATCTTCGAGGCGTTCTTCGGGGGTGGCTCACCGTTTGGCGGTTCAGGTCGGGGCCACGCGGGTCCGCCCCGAGGGGAAGATCTCGAAGCGCATGTCGACCTCGATCTCGAGGAAGTGGTGTTCGGAGGCGACCACGAGGTCACGGTTCGCACTGCGGTCCGCTGCGAGGACTGTGACGGCTCTGGCGCAGAAGCGGGTTCTGCTCCGTCGCAGTGCAGCGAGTGCGGAGGGGCTGGCCAGGTTCGCCGCGTCCGACAGTCGGTACTGGGTCAGATGGTGACGGCCAGTGCCTGCGGGCGCTGCGGTGGACTGGGCCAGGTCATCGACGACCCGTGCACGACCTGCGATGCCAATGGGCGCACGATCGAGGATCGGACCTACGCAGTGGAGGTCCCACCCGGGGTCGACAACGGGACGACGCTGCGACTCTCGGGCCGCGGCGCTGCCGGTCCCCGCGGCGGCGCCCACGGTGACCTGTATGTACAGGTCCGAGTTCGACCTCACCCGAGGTTCCGCCGTGAGGGAAACGACCTGGTCCACGACTTCTACATTCCGTTCACGCAGGCTGTGCTCGGCGCTCACATCGAGTACGAGACGCTCGACGGCATCGAGGATCTGGTCGTTCCGCGTTCGACAGAATCGGGAACCGAGTTCCGAATGCGGGGCAGAGGGGTGCCGCACGTGCGGGGCCGAGGTCGCGGTGATCTTCGGGTTCGCATCTTCATCGATGTTCCCGACAAACTCACCGACGAGGAGGAGGCCCTCTTGCGTGAGTTCGCCGAGCAGCGCAGTGAGGCTGTCGCCGAACCGGACCAGAGCCTGTTGGGTCGAATCAAATCGGCGTTCTCGTGAGTCTGTCGGTGCGATGAGCCACGCCCCCGACGGACAGCACGGACCCCATGTGCTCGTCGGGGACGTCGAGCACCCTGCCTTGTCCACCCACGATCGGCACCACCTCTCCCGCGTCCTCCGGCTGCGCGATGGTGACCCGTTGACGGTCGGCGATGGTCGGGGGCGATGGCGGCCATGCCGGTTCGGGAGCATGATCGAACCGGTGGGCGACCTCGTATCGGTCCCGGCCCCCTCCCCGCGTCTCTCGGTCGGGTTCGCCTTGATCAAGGGGGGACGCCCTGAGTTGGTCGTGCAGAAGCTCGTCGAAGTGGGCATCGACGACATTCGCCCGTTTCGGGCCGAGCGCTCGGTGGTGCATTGGGACGCAGCGAAGGCGGAGAAGAACCAGAGTCGGCTCGATCGAGTCGCCCGCGAGGCGGTGATGCAGTGCCGTCGTGCCTGGCTGCCAACGATCCACCCGGTGGTGGACTTCGAGATGATTGCGGCGCTGCCGAGCGCTGCCCGTGCCGACCGGGGTGGTGGCGCAGTCTCGTTGGCACATCCCACCGTCCTCGTCGGCCCCGAGGGAGGGTGGAGCGACGCTGAGCGCGCAGTGGACCTGCCAGTTGTCGGACTGTCGACGGCTGTCTTGCGGGCTGAGACCGCTGCGATTGCGGCGGGGGTCGTCTTGGCCACACTGCGTGACCAAGAGCGGTGAAAGCCGCCACGCTTCGTGGGAGATCATTGAACGGCGGCGTGCTGTCGCCTAGTGTCACCCTCACGGTGCGTAGCAGTGCTCCCACAAATCGTGAGGGTGGTGTGGTCGGCAGGCTCCGGGACATCGTTGTTCGGAGTCAGCCGGTTCGGAGGTGCAGGTCAGATGTCGGATCTCAACATGAGCCAGGAGTACAGCAAGCGTGTTGGCGAACGACTGCGCGCTATCCGTCGCCAAAAGCGGCTGTCACTGCAAGAGGTCGAAGCGGTCTCGGTTCAGGAATTCAAAGCGTCGGTTCTCGGGGCCTATGAACGCGGCGAGCGTTCCATCTCGGTGCCACGCCTGCAGCGCCTCGCCCGCTTCTACAGCGTGCCGGTCGATCAGCTCCTCCCAGCCGATGTTGGTCCGTCCTTTGGTGTGCTGGCCGGGGATGCCGAGGTGATCGACCTCTCCGAGAGTTCCTCGAGCCGGGAGGCCGGTCCGATCACGATCGATCTCAGCCGACTCGACGCGTTGTCTGGCCCCGAGGCCGACATGCTCAACCGTTTTCTCGAGATGATCCAGGTGCAGCGCCAGGATTTCAACGGCCGGGTACTCACCATCCGATCGCAAGACCTGCAGGCGCTCGCCGCAATCCTCGGTACTTCGGTGGACGAAGCGATTCCGCGGGTCGATGCGCTCGGTCTGGCCTATCAGTCCTGAGTGACCGGTGGCAGGGCGATGCTCTGCCCTGCGTGAATCAGATTCGGATTGGCGTTCAGGATTGCCTCGTTCAGGGCGATCACGCGGCGCCAGTACGTGGCGATCACATCGACGCTGGTTGTCGCGCCGGTCGACGCCAGGGTCTTCTCGGCGATCGTCCAGAGATTGTCACCGGGTTGAACGACCCAGAAAGAAGCGCGTTTGCTGTCATCAGGGGTGATCGGGGTCATCCGGCGTTCGAGAAGCGCGTCCTCGGGACTGACGTCGGTGGCCGGCGTAACCATCACTGGTCCGAGGTCGGTGAGCAGGATTGGTTCGAGATCGAACAACGTCGAAGGTACGACCGAGTCGGTACCGGGTCCGGAGCGCATGGTGGAGGTGTCACCGTCGGATGGCCTGGCATGTGCTGTTGCCGGGGTTGTTGCGATCGCGAGCGTGAGTGCAGCGGTCGACAGTCGACGACGAAGCCCTGGTGAGCAGGCCAGAAGGGCTATCTGGCGGAACCTGGTCAGCCCGCGCATGCCGCCGAGCGCAAAGAGCCCGGCGATTGCTCCCAGATAGGTGAATCCGACCATCATGGTGAGGCGGATCAGGGCGATGGCGGCCCCCGGTCCGTTGTGTTGCCACCACTCGATCACGGTGGTGGGTGAGGTGAACGTGTTCGGGAGTGGTGGGGCCGGGATCGCCGCCAGGGCGGCCAGCGCGACGATGGCAAGCAGGAGGACAGCGAGTGGTTCTGAGCGGTTCATGAGGACTCCGGAGGGGTGATGAGGCGCGATCCGGTCGAGGTGACGACGCGGAGGAGCGGGCATTCCTGGTCGGTTACGACGAGATCGATTGCGTCGGTGACGACCGTCGCGACGACAGGTTCGACCGTTGCTCGTGCTGCGGGCCAGTGGCCGAACACGGCGACCGCGCCAGTCGTTGGTCGAAGAAGGGCGGGTGTCGGGCTACCGTCGCAGTTCCAATCGCCCACGACGACGATGTCTCCGGTCCGACCGAGCGCGTAGCGTCGGCCTTCGTGGCGAAGTTCCAGGGCGTTTGGCGCCGGACGGGGGACGGTCGGGGGATCGGCCGACACGACTGCTGCTGGCGCGATGGTGGTCGGGAACGCATCTTCCACGAGTTCGGGGCTCGGTTCGACTATCGCCTGCGGTGGCGTCGTGCTGTCGGTTGAACGCAGCACCACTACGGCGATCAGCGCAACGATGCTCATCACGGCGAGGCAGCCGCCGGCTGCGGCGATCGCGCGCTGATCGATCGAGCCAGCAGGTGACGCCGGCGGGAGTCGGCGCTGGTCGAGGCTGCGAATGGTCCCCCGGAGGTCCTCTCGTCCTGCCTCGAGCGCGGCAAGGATGGTCTCGATCGCAGTTCGCTCAACACCTGCTCGCGGCGCGAGTTCTCGGCCCAACGACACCAGTGCTTCGACATCGGCGGCGATGGTGGTCGAGTCGGCAGCCATTGCCCGAGCGAAACCGCACAGCACGGGCGTCCCATTGGGATCGACGAGAACATGTTCGGCTCGAAGGTCGCCGTGGGTCAGGCCCAAGTCGTGGATGTCGGCAACCGTTGCACACACAGCGGAGAGCGAAGAAGCGACCTCCTCGTCGATGGGTGGCTCGGTGCGCCATGTTTCTGGACCGACGAAGATCGTGCGGAGACGCGCGGGCGGACCCTCGGTGTGATCGACGAGGCGAACGACTCCCGGATGATCGAGTTGCCGAAGAATCTCGGCCTCGTTGCGGAGTCGATCGCAGTCGACGGATCCGTAGGCGGAGGAGACGGCAATCAGCCGACCACCGTCCATCGTGACGGTCGTTGCAGTTGCGTGCTGACTGTCGGTCATGGGTGCAAGAGTATATGAAAAGCTATGAAAAATGCTAACGATGTGTGAATAGTTGCCGCTTCGAGAGCTAGCCTTAGGGGGTGAGCAGTCCGCGCGTGGTGGCGATCGATCCCGACTCACCCGCAGCTCGGGCCGGCCTCGAGCCCGGTGATGAGATCCTCGCAATCAACGGCGAGGTGCCTCGTGACGTGATCCGTTGGCAGATCCTCACCGATGACGCAGAGGTGCCGCTGGTCGTGATTCGCGACGAGCAACGCTTCGACGTGGTCGTGCAGAAGCAGTTCGGCGAACCGATGGGGGCCGAAGTACACGCAGCGATCTTCGACAAGGTCCAGACCTGCGACAACCACTGTGAGTTCTGCTTCATCCATCAGTTGCCGAAGGGCATGCGGCGATCGCTCTACTTGAAAGACGACGACTATCGCCTCTCGTTCCTGTACGGCAACTTCACGACGCTCACGCGGTTCACCGAACTGGATCTCGAGCGGGTCGTCACCGAACGACTCTCGCCGCTCAATGTCTCGATCCACGCCACCGACCCCGATATCCGGGCTGACATCCTGCAGAATCGACGAGGCGCCGTCTCCTTGCGCTGGCTACGAGCACTGCTCGACCACGGCATCGAGGTGCACGGACAAATCGTCGTGTGCCCGGGGGTCAACGACGGCGACGTGCTCGACGACACGCTCGCCGGCGTCCTCGAACGCTTTCCGGAACTTGCGTCGGTCGCTGTCGTTCCGCTCGGCATCTCGAGGTTCTCGTCCCAGCGTCGCATGCGCGAGCACACCATCGATGAGGCACGCCGAGTCGTCGAACTCGTCGTCGAGTGGCAAGGACACTTTCTCGAGGCGATCGGTAGGCGGATGGTCTTCGCCGGTGACGAGTACTACCTGATGGCGGGTCGGCCCTTTCCTCCGGCCGACACGTACGAGGGGTTCGCAATGCACGAGGACGGCATCGGCATGGCCCGCACACTCGAACTCGAGTTCCACGATTCGACCATCACCGAGGCGACAGGTCCCAGGGCCGGCTTCTTTGCGTGGGTGGACGGCGCGCCGGCCGACGGGTATCGAGCACCGCGCCAGGGCTCGCCGGCCCTTGCTGTTTCGAGTGGCACGGTCGCGCCGACACCCGTGGCACTGTCGGTGCGTCGAGATGCGCCGATCGGGATCCTCACCGGCACACTGGGGGCTCCGGTCATCGCCCCTCTCGTCGCCTCGGTCGGGCGTTCCGATGTGCGGGTGATACCGGTGCCCAACGAGTTCTTCGGCGGCAACATCGGCGTGACCGGTCTGATGGTGGGCGAGGATGTCGCCCGTGTCCTCTCCGGTGAACCCGAGGGGCACCGCTATCTTCTGCCCGACGTCTGCTTGAGCCGTGGGGTGTTCCTCGACGGCATGAGCGTGGCCGAGCTTCCGCGTCCGGTCGACGTCATTTCGACCGACGGTGCCGCGCTTCGCACCGCATTGGAGCGAGCATGAATCTTCCCGTTGTTGCCATCGTCGGTCGTCCCAACGTCGGCAAGTCCACGCTGGTGAACCGCATCATCGGACGTCGAGAAGCGATCGTCGAGGAACGCCCTGGTGTCACACGAGATCGAAAGGCCGTCGATGGCGAGTGGCAGGGCCATTACTTCACCCTCCTCGACACCGGCGGCTGGATCGCCGATGGCGACTCGCTCGACGACAAGGTCAGTGCCCAGTCCGAACAGGCGATGCGGGCCGCCGAGGTCGTGGTGCTCGTCGTCGACGCCACGGTCGGCGTGACCCCCGAGGACGAACGGGTCGCGCTGCTCCTTCGTCGAAGCGAGTCGCCGGTGATCGTCGTCGCAAACAAGGTCGACGATGCCGGGCACGCGGCCGCGATCTGGGAGTTCATGGGCCTCGGTCTCGGTGAGCCGTTTCCGGTCAGTGCTCTTCACGGCAAGGGAACCGGCGATCTGCTCGACCATCTGATTTCGCTTCTCCCAGAGGGGAGCGACAGCGAGCCCGAGAACCCACTGCTCGACGATCCCGAGCTCTACTCGGTGTCGTTGGTCGGACGACCCAACGTGGGAAAGTCCACGCTGTTCAATCGCCTGATCGGGGAGGAACGGGCTGTCGTCCACGACCGTCCAGGCACGACTCGAGACGCAATCGACACGATCGTCGAGACAGAGACCGGGCCGATTCGCTTCGTCGACACCGCCGGGATGCGACGCAAGGCGAAGATCGACGAGGACACCGAGTACTACTCCCTGGTGCGAGCGCTGAAGGCGGTCGACGAGTCTGATGTTGCGCTCCTGGTGGTCGATGCGACCATCGGTGTGACCCACCAGGACCAGCGACTCGCCGAACGCGTTGATGGTGCCGGGTGCCCGATCGTTGTCATCTTGAACAAGTGGGAGCTCCTCAACACCGAGCAGCGCGAGCAGGTCGGACGCGACGTCGAGCGAAAACTCGGCTTTCTCGGGAGTCCACCTGTACTGCGGATGTCGGCGCTGTCGGGAAAGGGAGTCAATCGACTGTGGCCACAGCTTCAGCAGGCGGTTGGTGACTACCGAACCCGGATACCGACCCGCGACGTCAACAAATCGATTCGTGCTGCCCAATCGGCCCAGCCGGCGCCCCACGGTGCCCGAGTGCTGTACGCCACGCAGGGGGCAACGGACCCGCCGACGTTCACGCTGTTTGCGAATCGTGAACTGCCTCCGACCTACATCAGATACCTGGAACGAAAGCTTCGAGAAGATTTCGATCTCGGTTCGACGCCGATCAAGCTCCGGGTGCGTCGCCGCAACGACTAACGCCCAGCCGCTACGATGAGAGAACCTTCCTCGGAAGGAGAACCCCTGTGACCTTCACCCAGTACGTTCTCACCGGCCTCGCTGTCGTCTGTCTCCTCGCGGCACTCGTCTACGTGCGATCGGCCCGGCTTCGGTTTCGTGTCGTTCGCCTGATCGACGGTGCCGAAAATCGAGATGTCGAAGCTCACTCCCTTGCGTTCTCTGCGTTCCGCAAGGAGGCCCATTCGGCAATCGTGTACGCCCTGCTCACACCGGTTGCGGCTGCCATGGCGTTTGTCGGCAGCAACGACGTCGCCGTCGTCCTCGGCGTCATGGCGATCCCGGCGTTCGCCTCGCTGTGGTGGGCCCGTCTGTCGGTTCGTGAGTCGCGGATGGCGCGCAACCGATGGGATCTCGAACGTCGAGCCGGAGAGGCACTCGAGCAGGAACAGCTCGCCCCCAAGGCGTGGGCCGCCCGTCTTGCCCCGGAAGAGGTTCCCGACTTCGCCGGCTTCGAGATCGGCCGCGTCTATCAAGCCGGCTCAGGTCTCATGGCTGGCGACTTCTTCGATGTGCATCGTGTCGGGCCCTCCCGGGTCGCCGCAGTGATCGGCGACGTCGCCGGACACGGGATCGAATCGTCGATCACCGCCTTCCAGGCCAAGTATCTGCTGCGAGTCTTCCTTCGCCAGTTCCGCGATCCTGCGCAGGCGTTCGAGGAACTCAACGAACAGCTCGCAGCCGGTGACCGCCACGAAGAGTTCATCTCCTGTGCGGTCGTGGTGTTCGACACCGAGGCGGGCACGCTTCGGTACGCATCGGCCGGCCACCCTGCGTTTTTCCTGTTTCAGGAAGACGGTGTGTTGCCGTTGCGGTCCACCGGTCCGCTGTTGATGCTCGACCCGAAGGCCCAGTACTTCTCGCGCGAGATCCCTATGGAATCCGGTGACCTTGTCGTCATGTACACCGACGGCCTGGCCGAGGCTCGTGCTGGTGGCTCACTGTTCGGGGAGGATCGCATCATCAGGACCGCCGAACGTGAACTCAATGCACCTCCTGATGTGCTCTGCAAGGCGCTGCTCGACGCCGCCAAGGATCATGCCGGTGGTGTCATCGATGACGACACAGCGATCATGGTCGTCCGTCGGGACTGAAACGCTCGGCGCAACGCAGCGATCCACCGGCGTTCGGCGACGCACAACCGACCCGCTGCTCGTAACCTCACCCCGTGCCCTGGTGCGAGCCATGCGAGAAGAACTGGACGCCCACGTCGGTCGGCTCCGATGGCACGTGTCCCGATTGTGGTGACCCGCTCGAGGGCACGCCGGGGGTTCGTCACCAACCCCACGACATTCCGCCCACGCCGTGGCACTTCTGGGTCGGCGTTGCGGCGGCTGGTGCCTATCTGCTGTGGCGAGCGGTGGAGGGAGTGCTGCTGCTCTTGTGACCCGGTGGTGCCTCAGCGAGCTGCGAAGGCATCTTGACGGCCGAACAGTCTGCGGGTCCGTGACCGCACAGCAGCGATGCCGAGATACATCGCAGGGAACGCGGTGAGCACCAAGAAGGTCGAACTGATCAGACCGCCGATCAGCACGAAACACAACGACTCCCAGAAGGGATCGGCGAGTGCCAACGGCAGCAGGCCGGCCACGGTCGTCGCCGTCGTCACGAGGAGCGGGCGGAAGCGCCGCTCGATTGCGGTGCCGATCGCCTCGGCTGGGGTCGATCCGGCGCGCCGTTCCTGGTTGGCCGCATCGACCAGCAGGATCGTGTTGTTGACGGCTACGCCGATCAATGCGATGAACCCGACCATCACGAAGAAGCTCAGCGGGTTGTCCGTTCGTTCGAGCAGGGTGAAGACGCCAAAGAAACTGAACGGCACGGCGAGAAACACCAGAAGCGGTTGGATCAACGAGCGGAACTGGATCGTGAGGAACGCAATCGTGAGGATGATCGCCGCGACGAGCGCAATACCGAGTGCGGCGAAATCGTCTTGGTTGTCCGACTCGAGGCCGAAGTCGAAGGCGAGCGCGCCGGCGTCGAGTCCCCGGGCCCGAAGTGCATCGGCCGGATACCGCTGGGTAAGAAGTGCCTCGGCTGCTGTCAGGTTGCCGGTGGTGTCGTCGGTGTCGAACTGAGCGCGTACCTCGATCATCGGTTCGCCGTCGATGCGCCACACCTGCTCGGCGGATGCGACGAACGTGGTACCGACCATGGTGCGATCGCCCGTCGGTTTGTCGAGCGCCATTCCCGGCAGGGTTGCAGCGATCTCGTCGGCCAGTTCGAGGGCTGCAGTTTCCTGGCCCGCTTCGAACATGATCTGGACCCGGAACGGGAAGTCGGATGCAGGTGGTCCGTTGCTGACCGGGTTGGATCCGACGCGCGCCCCCTCGATGTCGGCGGTCGCTGCTTCGATCCGCTCGGCGTACGTGGGTGAGGCGATTGCACGATCGCTGAACGGGGTGAGTTCGACGAACGCGAACGCCCGCCGCGCGTTGCCTTCGATCACTTGGTAGCGGTCGAGGCCGTCGCCGAGTGCCTCGATGACGATTTCGTCGATCTCGGCTTGGATCAGCCGGGCATCATCGATGGTCGTTCCCGGGTCGAAATCGACACTCACCTGCAGTTGGTTGGAGTCCTTGGCGGGCGGGAAAATGTTGAAACCGACCCTGCCCGCAGCCCCCACACCGAGCACGATCAGCACGATGGCGCCGAAGAACACCCCGGCACCGACCGCCCGTCCTCGCCATCCGTTGCCCGACGGATAGCGGGCGAGGCGGGCCAACGAGCGACCCACGAATCGTTGCGCGCCGACGAGAGGACCCGGCGAACGCCCACCGAGGATGAAGAGGCGCCCGAGCGCCGGAATGAGCGTGACCGAGAGGACGAACGACAGTGCGAGTGTGACCATGACCGTGATCGGTACGGGACGGATGAACTCGCCGAGAAGGCCGGTGACGAAGGCCATCGGGGCGAAGACGGTCAGGGTCGAAAGTGTGCCGGCGAACGATGCTGCCCCAACCCGGTCGAGCGCACGCCGAACGATTCCGAGGCTCGCAGCATCGTCGAGGTCACCGTCGTCACGGTTGGCATCGATCGACTCGCTGATCACGATCGCATCATCGACGAGCAGTCCCAGGGTCAGCACGAGCGCAAAGAAGGTGATCGTGTTCAACGAGTACCCGATCAGCCAGAGCCCGATCATCGTGACGAGCATCACGGTCGCCATGAACACGGCGGTGACCAGCGCAGTACGCCAACCGATCAGCAGGTAGCTGACGATGGCGACGGCGATGAGGCCGACGAGAAGGTTGCTGGTGAGGTTGGTGAGCTGGGCACGAACGTCGCTTGCGAAGTCGGCGCCGATCACCGCCCGGTAGTCGGGGTCGAGATCGAGCCCGGCATCGAGACGGTTCTGGATCTCGTCGGAGAAGTCGAGGACATCGGCATCGGTGTCGATGTTGCGGATCACGCCGACCAGTACCGATTCGGTACCGGCGGCGCTGCCCTGTTCGGCGTAGCGGGTGTACGCCGTTCGGCGAATCACCGGCGCACCCGTCACCGGGTCGATCGACTCGGTCAGGAGTTCGACGACCTCGGTCGCCTCGACGGTCTCGAGCGGGACCAGAGCATCAGCCACGATTGCAGCCTGCGCCTCGAGCGCCTCGGCGGTTGCCGTGGCTGGCCCGATCACCGTGACGACAAGGTCGTAGGTTTCGAGGAACTTCGTGGCGTCGATGGCTTCGATCGACAGTGCGACGCCGCCAGGCAGCGATGGGGGATCGGCGGCTTCGAGGAGTGCGACACCGTCGGCCGACGAAAGCGATGTGTCGAACTCGAACACGGCTGCAAAGCCATCGGGTCGGCTGAACGTCGAAACCGATTCGACCCCGGCGAGATGGCCGTACGCCTCGTAGACGGGAACTGCGAGCTCTTGGTCGACGATTCGTTCGTCGTCGACGAAGTAGGGGGCGTTGACCACGGCGATGGGAAGGTTGACCGGGGGGAAACCCTCTCGAGCGAGGCCCGTCGTGTAGGCGTAGACGCCGGTCGCCAGCAGAAGGAGCCAGACGATCACCGTCATCCGGGGTCGCCGTGTGGCGGCGAGTGCCGGGCGAGTGATCAGGCGAGGGCGATCGGCAGAGGCCCCGTCGGAGGAAAAGGAACGGCGCACGCCGATGACGCTACCGGTCGCACGTCGCTGCACGAGCCAACGACCGAGGTCGTCTGTCACGCCCGGTTGCACGTGGGGTGTCAGCCAACCGAGCCGTCCGGTAGCCTCACCTCCTTACGGGCTGTGGCGCAGCTTGGTTAGCGCGTCGGTCTGGGGGACCGAAGGTCGGAGGTTCAAATCCTCTCAGCCCGACCCCTGAGAATCCCTGCTCCGGCAGGGATTCTCGCCGTTTTCACCAGCTTCTGCGATGTCGCAGCTTGGACGGCACGAGACTGCACCGGTTGGCTCTGAGAGAGAACCAACCAGTGCAGTCTGCTCGACCCATGGTCACCGGCCGTCAGGTTCGCTGCTCCGCCCTCGATGCGATCGGGGCGGTTGGTTGTGACTCAGCGGTGGCTCAGGGCTTGTGGTGACAGACCCAGGGCGCTCCAAGCTCCGGCTGGTACCACGTGCCGTCAGCGTTGGGATCGTGGGGACAAGGCCGACTGGCGAACTTGGGATCGCCGCTGACACTCTCGGCGGGCCAACGCGGGTCGTCGTCGAGCACCATGATCAAACCGACAGTGCCACTCGAACGCGTGTTGATGCAGTGGTCCGGCGGCAGGTCAGGGTTAGCTTCAGCTTCGCAGGCCCACGTGTTGTTGTTGTCCTCGAAGACATCGTGGGGTGGCGCTGCTGCCGCGACCGACGACAGGGCGATGAGGGAGACGGCGGTGAGCGCCGCAGTGATGATTGCTTTTTTCACGTGATAGCTCCTTGGGAACGTTGTCATTGTGAGGACCGCTGAGCCGTCTCCAACGCCAGCACGCTGCGTCTCACGACGCCGACCGTAGCAGTCGCTCGCGCTGTCGTCAGGAGACGTACGTGCAGGTCCGCACCGACGACCGGTATCGGCAGTGGCGCAGGCACACGAAGCCGTCGTGGGTGTGGAGGCCCGACGACGCAGGAGATGGAAGCTGACCGGCTGTGGGAAGCTCTGGCGATGGAGTTCGGTATCTGTCTCGCGTCTCGTCCCCGCGATCTCGGTCACGTCGTCACTGCTGAGCGACTCGGGTTCACCCATTGCTGGATGGCCGACAGCCAGATGATCTGGTCCGACGTCTACGCCATGCTCGCGCTCGCAGCCGAGCGAACAACCTCGATGCAGATCGGCACCGGTGTGGCGGTGGCGCCGACACGGCCGGCGGTCGTCACCGCAGCCGCCCACGCCACGATCAACGAACTCGCACCCGGCCGGGTCTTCTGTGGGATCGGGACAGGCAACACGGCGATGCGGATCATGGGTCACAAGCCGATGCCGATCGCCGAGTTCGACGACTATCTGGGCACACTGCGGGCGTTGATGGCGGGGGAGGAGACCGACGTCGTGTTTCGGGGCCGTGCTGCACCGGCGCGTCACGTCATGCCCGACGATGGCTTCGTCCGTTTCGATCCGCCGATTCCGATTCATGTTTCGGCCTTCGGTCCCCGGGCGATGGGATTGGCGGCCAAGCACGGAGATGGGTTGATCACGTCGGCGCCGCCCCAGCCGGCGGCGATCGAACGGGTCAGAGCCGGGCTTGCGGCAGCAGCGGCCGACGCCGGTCGGTCGATCGACCGCGAGACGTTTCCGGTCTCCACCCTGACGACGACATGCGTGCTCCGGCCGGGAGAGACACTCGAAAGCCCACGAGTCCGAGAGCAGACCGGCGCATTTGCGATTGCCGGGCTGCACTACACCTACGAGCAGGTCACCCAGCTCGGTCGCCCGGTGCCGAAGCATGTTGCCGACATCTGGGACGACTATGCGGCTGCGCTGGAGGAGATACCCGAAGAACGCCGCCACCTGCGCACCCACCTCGGTCACAACTGTTGGGTCACCCCCGAGGAGGAACGGTTCGTGACCCCGGCACTGATCGACGCGTCCTGCATTGTCGGAAGCCCGGACCAGGTGCGCGGCCGCATCGCCGAACTCGACGCCGCCGGACTCGATCAGCTCGTCATCCTCCCACCCATCGAGGAGAAAGAGGCTGTGGTGGCTGACATCGCCCGCCACCTGATGTGACGCGTTCTCATGCGACCCGTTCGGTCAGACCGGCGTGTCGCCCTTGATGGTCACGCGGCGCATGTGTCGCCGCTTCCCGGCGTAGTCGAACATCGCGTAGTGCTGCACGGAGCGGTTGTCCCACATGGCCACCGAGCCAGGCTCCCAGCGAAATCGGCAGGTGAAGGCCTCACGGGTGGTCTGCTCGTGGAGGATGCGAAGCAGCGCGGTCGACTCGTGCGGGTGCAGACCGACGATGCCGGTCGTGAACGCCCGGTTGACGTACAACGCTTTGCGTCCGTTCTCCGGGTGGGTACGGATCACCGGATGGACGACATGCTCGGCAGCCAGCTCGGGGTTCTTGGTGCGCATCTGCTTGGAGCGGGTCGAGTAGCCGCCCTCCTGATACTGCTGCCCCGCAGAGTGGGTGGCGTGGAGACCGTCGAGGAGGCCTTTGAACCCGTCACTCATCGCATCGTAGGCAGCGTGCTGGTTGGCGAAGAGGGTGTCGCCACCGTGTTCGGGAACCTCGACGGCATAGAGGATGGAACCGAGGTCGGGCTCGGGGAGGAAGGTCACGTCGGTGTGCCAACCCCCGCCGAAGTTGACGACATCGTCGGGGTCGGTGACGACGTCGAGGATCTCCGGGTACGCCTCGTTGCCCTCGACAAACGGGTGGGTGTCGAGCTCGCCAAAACGTTGTCCGAACGCGATCTGCTGCTCTGGCGTCCAGTGCTGGCCGCGAAAGAACAGCACGTGATGCTCGTTGAAGGCCGCCCGAATCTCTGCGACCGTCTCGTCAGTCAGGGCATCGGCAAGGTCGACACCGGTGATTTCGGCTCCGAGCGCGCCGGTCAGGCGATGGATCTCCATGGGGGCATGGCCTACCACGAACTCGAGCACTGGCGGCAGTGCATCCGTTCCCGACGTGCTCTTCGTTGTCACTTTTACACGGTGGCTGCGTCAGTCATGGCGCCGTCACCGGTACGTGTTCCTCCTAGATGAGGCTCGTCCGTTCCGCCGCCTTGCGCTGGCGCCCCGCTCGCCGGGAGCAGCACGCCGAGGAGGTGGCCCTGTGGCGGTCGAGCCTGCGGCGGGAACCGTCGTCGGGTCGACCCACTCGGCGACGGGTCCTGCCGGCAACCTGCGTTCGTCGGACTTCGTGACGCCGTTCCGCTGAGCGGCTTCAGTGGCCTTCGACGAGCGGGCCGGCAAGCGTGGGGCGATCGGCCGCAAGGTCGGCCGCAACAAGGCCGACGTCGGCCAGATGGGTTGGCCATGCACTCCCACCGATGTTGGCTGCTGCAGCCCGAGCGAGCGCGTCGGAGGTGTGGATCCCGTATCCGCCCTGGCCGACGAGCCAGTAGAACCCGTCGACGGCCGGATCGAAGCCACTCACCGGAGTCCGGTCGGCGGTGAAGGTTCGCAGCCCGGCCCACGTCGAACGCACGTGATGCACGTCGAGCGTCGTGTACTCGCCCAGATTGTGCAGACCGAGGGCAACATCGATCTCCTCGGGTTTGGCATCGCATGGTTCTGACGGGGTCTCGTCGGCCGGCGAGACCATGAGGCCACCGGGCTCGGGTTTGCAGTAGCCGACCATCGGGCCCTCGTCCGGCTCGAACGATGTGAGCGGCCATCGGCTCACGTCGTTCGGATCGTGACGATCAGGGATCGCGGCAATCGCGATGGTGCGCCGGAGCGGATGAAGCCCGAGCGGTTCCGCGCCGGCGAGGACAGCGAGGTGGTCACCCCAGGCTCCTGCTGCGTTGACGACGATGTCCGTTTCGAGGCCGTGCTCACCAGCCTCGATCCGCCAACGGCCACCGGACCGTGTCAGCGCCCCCACTCGTGACGAGGCGAGGATCGTTCCACCGGCGGAGCGAAACCAACGCACGTACTCCTGATGGAGACCAGCGACGTCGATGTCTTGCGAGTCGGGCTCGTACAGGCCTCCGGCGATGTCGGGGGCGAGGAGGGGAAAGATCGCGCGGGCGGTGTCGCCGTCGACGAACTCGGTCGACGGTACGAGTTCGACGGCGTGCTCGACGCGGGCCCGGAGGTCGTCGACGCGGGCTTCGCGACCGATTTGGAGCAAGGGCCGAGGCCCGAGAAACGGTTCGAGGAAGGCGCGGGTGGCGAGCGTGAGTCGCCGGACCGTGTCGTTGCCGTAGTTCTCCAGGTACTGGGCCGCTGATCGGCCGGTCGTGTGGTAGGCGAGCGTCGGCTCGGCTTCGAGAAGCACGACCGATGCGCCGTCGGCAGCCAACCGGGCTGCCGCCGATACGCCGGCGATACCGCCTCCAACGACCACCACGTCACAACTCGTCATGCCCGAACCCTAGAACGGCCACTACGCTCCAAGCATGGCCGTCACCGATTCGAACCCAGCGAGCTTCACCCGAATGGACGAGTCCACCGCCGAGCAGTGGGCCCATATCGGTGAGCGCACCTTTGCCAACCAGGGGCGGGTGGCCGACCGTCTGATCATGCTGCTCGAGTCGCTGGCGGAGATCAGCGACGGATTCATCACCGATCAACTGACCCACTGTCTGCAAACCGCGACCATGGCCGAGAAGGCGGGCGCCGACGACGAGATGATCTTCGGCGCGCTGATGCACGATGTCGGCAAGGCGATCTCGGTTCCGAATCATGGGGCCATCTCGGCCGAGATGATTCAGCCGTACGTTCGCGAGGACGTGTATCTGGCGATCAGGAATCATCAAGCCTTCCAGGGCATGCACTACTACGGTCACTTCGGTGCACCGACCGACTTGCGCCACACCAAATACGACTCGTCGGAGCCTTGGTGGCAGTTGTGCGCCACGTTCACCGACGACTGGGATCAGCAGGCCTTCGATCCGGACGCCGAAACGTTTCCGCTCGAGCATTTCGAGCCGCTGATCCGCAGGATCACTGCCCAGACGAAGAACTCGCTCGGCGACTGATCTCGACGTCTACCGCGGTGGCGCGAGTCCGCCATCGGCGGTGATCACCTGACCGGTGATGAAGCTGCCGGCATCGGAGCACAGGAGGAGCGCAGGCCCGACCATCTCGTCGGGGTCGGCACCTCGGTTCATGTAGTTGGCGCGTTGCATCGCTTCGACCCGTTCGGGGGTGTTGTTCATCACCATGTCGGTCATGACCGTCCCCGGCGCAAGCGCGTTGACCCGGATGCCCTTCTCTGCGAACGCGGCTCCCATCGAACGGGTCATCGACAGCAGCGCAGACTTTCCCGCTGCATACATCGCGCCGTGCGGGTTGAACACGAATGCAGCAACCGAGATGATGTTGAGCACCGCAGCATGATCGGAAGCCTCGAGGTGGGGTAGGGCCTTCTCGACCAGGAATGCGGGGCCGCGAACGTTCGTGTCGAGTGACTTGGCCCATGCCTCCTCGGTCAGATGCCCGAGTGGGAGCGCCAGTGCGTTGGCGGCACCGTTGACGATGATGTCGATACCACCGTAGGTCTCGACGGTTCGGGCGACGAGGTTGTCGATGTCATCGAGGTCGGCCATGTGCGTCGGGACGCCGATGGCGTCGATCGCCATGGACTCCAGGTGCGCAACCATGGCGTCGCATGCGTCGGCTTTCCGGCTGGCAACGGCGATCGTTGCGCCTGCGAGACCGAACCCTTCGGCGATCGCCCTGCCGATCCCTCGGGTGCCACCGGTGACGATGGCGACTCGGCCGGTCAAATCGTGCAACGAGTCGAGTTTGTCGCGGTCCATGAGATCTCCCGGTCGATCAGGCGAGCTGCCCGATGTGTCTGTCTTTGAGGTGCCCTCGGTCGCGCAGGGCTCGCATCGTGTCGGCCATTGTGACCTCGAGCGGTCGCAGCGTGATGCCCAAGGGCGTCAGGTCGGTGTCATGTGCACCAGTCCAACGCGTGATCGTTGTCATGCCCTCTTCGGTGAGGGGGGACGAAAACGGGATGACCCTGCGGATGCGATCCATCACGATGCCCGAGCCGCGCAACATTGCGGCGGGAACCGGGGGCACCCGAAACGTGCGTCCGGTGAGCGTCGAGCAGACGGCGGCGAGGTCGGTCATGTCGCAGTGCGTACCGGTGGCCACGAAGCGACGCGCACCTCGGTTCGGCTCGAGCAGCGCGACGACGAGGGCGGCAAGATCTCTGACATCGATGAACGACATGGTGGCGTGTCGGGTCGGCATCAGTGCTGGTGCGATGAACCCGGTGATGCCGGTTCCGGCTTCGCCGAAGGCATCGCCGGCCGGTGGACCGATCACCCCGCCGGGGTAGACGATCGCAACGTTGCGACCATCGGCCTGCAGCTCACGGGCGATGGCCTCGGCCTGCGCTTTCGCCCGTGCGTACGGGAAGGTTGCCGTCGTCGGAGGGGTGTCGGTTCGGATCGGTTCTCCACCGGGCTCGAACAGCGCACTCGTGCTCGAAAGGTGCACGATCGGATCGAGTCCGGCATTGGCAGCGGCGGAAAGCACCAACTGGGTACCGAGCGTGTTCTGGTCGACCACGCGTTGCGCGTCTCGGGGGGCGAGCGACACGATCGCGGCGGCGTGCACGACGGCATCGACCCCGCCGACCAGGGAAGCGACCGAGGCCTTGTCGGTCATGTCACCCACCACGTAGTCGGGCATCTCGACGTCGAGTGAGGCCATCGATGCCGCCAATTTGGCCGGGGAGCGGATGAGGGCAACAACATCGTGCCCAGATCGGATTGCCTGACTCGTGATGTGACCTCCGATGAAGCCGGTGGCTCCGGTGATCGCAACACGCATGGGGGAACCCTAGGCCAGGCACTGGGGGTGTTGGCCCTGCCAAATCGTGATCGGTACGATCAAGGGCATGGACACACCGCTGCTCGAGCGCCTGCAAGCACGCGGCTATCGCCTGACGGCGCAACGCCGCGTGATCGCGCAGGTCCTCGAGGGGCGAAACGTGCATCTTTCCGCCGACGAGGTGCTCGACAAGGCGCGGGTGCTGCTACCCGAGATCAGCCGAGCCACGGTGTATTCGACGCTCCAACAGCTCACCGCATTGGGCGAGCTTCGCGAACTCTCGCTCGATGGCCGGTCGAAGCGCTACGACCCGAACGTTGCCCCGGTTCACCATCATCTCGTGTGTGACGGGTGTGGTTCGGTCTTCGATGTCGCGTTCGGCATCGAAGCGCCGGCCCTGCCGGCTGGCGAGCACCGCGACATGACGATCACGTCGACCGAGCTCGTGTATCGGGGAATCTGCGCAGACTGCTGCTGATCGTGCACTGACGCTGCCGTCCGCACACGCACGCCCACACCGATCAGGGTGCGGTGTCAGCCTCGAGTTAGGAACATGGTCCCGTTGCCGGCGGTCACGGTTCCGATACATGCTGCGACGTGACCGCTTGCTTCCAGCTCGGCAACGACGCCTTCGGCGCGGGAAGGATCGACCCCGAACAGCAGACCGCCGCTGGTCTGCGCATCGCCGAGGATCGTCACGTCGAGGTCGGTGACACCCTCGCCGATCTCGACGGTGTCGAGGATCCATGCCAGGTTGCGACCCGTGCCCCCAGGTACGACGCCGTCCGCTGCGAGCTCGCGGGCACCGTCGATCACCGGTACCGACCCGACATCGATCCGGAGCGACACCTCCGATTCCTGGGCCATCCGTCCGGCGTGCCCCAGGAGTCCGAAACCGGTCACATCGGTGGCACCGGTGGCACCGGCGGCAACCGCGCGTGCGGCGGCTTCGGCATTGGTTCGGCTCATGGAATCGATCGCAGCAGCAATGGTTGCGTCGTCGACCACGTTGCGCTTCTGTGCCGTGGTGATGATGCCGATGCCCAGTGGCTTCGTCAGGATCAACGATTGACCGGCGACGAGCCCGGCGTTGGTGAGCAGACGGTCGGGATGGACCTCGCCGACCACGGCCATGCCGTATTTGGGTTCTGGGTCGTCGACGGTGTGGCCACCGGCGACAAGAAATCCACACGCATCGGCGACGTCTTGGCCGCCGAGAAGAACATCTCCGAGAAGTTCGTTGGAAAGTTCCTCGGTGTTCCAACACACGAGGTTGATGGCGAGCAGGGGCGTGCCCCCCATGGCGTAGACGTCGGACACTGCGTTGGCGGCAGCCACCCGACCCCATGCCCTGGCGTCGTCGACCACCGGCGTGATGAAGTCGGCGGTGACCACCAGGGCGCGCTCGGGCGAGAGGCGGTACACCGCTGCGTCGTCGCCACTCGCCGCGCCGACGAGCAGGTCCGGAGCATCCGGAGGAGTGAGGCGGCGCACGACCTGCGCCAACTCGCCCGGGGCGAGCTTGCAGCCTCAACCAGCGCCATGACTGAACTCGGTGAGCCGTTTCGTCATCGGTTCTCCAACCCCCTCTCGTGTGCTCGCCGTCGCGGTTGCGTTTGCAGGACCGACTCGGGTCTGCGCCACCCTAGGTCTTAGGCTTCGAGAATGGTCGATCCACGACTCCAAACCCGTGCAACCGAATTGTTCGGCGTTCGATTCCCGATCGTGCAGACCGGAATGGGCTGGGTCGCGGGTCCGTCCCTCGTGGTGGGCACGGCCAACGCTGGCGGTCTCGGCATTCTCGCTGCTGCCACGATGACCTTCGACGAGATGGTTACGGCGATCGAGGACGTGCAGCGTCGCACCGAATGTCCCTTCGGGGTCAACCTGCGCACCGATGCCGTCGACATCGATCAGCGGGTCGACCATCTCATCCGGGCCGAAGTCCGAGTTGCGTCGTTTGCGCAGGCGCCGCGCCCCGACATGGTCGCGAAACTCAAGGAGCACGGGCTGGTGGTGGTCCCGACCGTCGGCGCCCGGCGGCACGCCGAGAAAGTGGCGGCGTGGGGTGTCGACGCAGTGCTCTGTCAGGGCGGGGAAGGCGGTGGCCACACCGGCACGGTTCCCACCTCGTTGCTGTTGCCGCAGATTCTCGATGCAGTCGAGATTCCCGTCATCGCAGCCGGCGGTTTTCACGACGGTCGTGGGCTTGCTGCAGCGCTGGCATGGGGTGCTGATGGCATTGCGATGGGTACTCGGTTCCTGCTGACCGCAGATTCGGAGGTTCCCGACACGGTCAAGCAGGCCTACCTCGCCACTCCCGTCACCGGGACCGTCGTTTCGACGGCGATCGATGGTGCCCCCCAGCGAGTCGTCCGCACCGAGATGGTCGAGTCGCTCGAGCGGGCTGGGCTGCTGCGGTTTCCGCGAGCTGCACTCAATGCGCTCCGGTTCCGCAAGCTGACCGACACGGCGTTGGGTGACCTGGTCAAGGAGGGGTTCGCGATGCGCAAGCGCCAGGGCCTGACGTGGTCACAGCTGGCGATGGCGGCCAACGCGCCGATGTTGACTCGGGCGACGATGGTCGACGGGCAGATCGATGTCGGCATCCTCCCGACCGGTCAATGCGTCGGCGTCGTCGACGACCTCCCGAGCTGCGACGAACTGATCGGGCGTATCGTCGCCGAGGCGATCGAGCGTCTCGACGCTCTTGGTCGCTAGGCTTCGCCCGTTCACATGCAGCGAATCCGGTGAGATCCCGGAACTGTCCCGCAACGGTGATGCCCGTCCACTTCGGTGGGTAGGACGAGTCCGGTCGCCTGGAGTGGACGACGAACCGACCCTCGAGGAAAAGGGACGGCTCGTGCGATCGGGGTTTCCGAGCGCTCGTGCCAGCCGGACTCGAGCCACAGGAGGAACCCTCGTGAAAAGATTGGTCACATCCCTGGCTCTGCTGCTTGTCATGGCGCTTCTCGGCGCCGCCTGCGGCGACGCCGAACCGGCCGACGAGATGGCGGTCGATTCGGCGCCGGCTGAACGAATCGTGTCCATCACGCCGACCGGCACCGAGATGCTCTACGCGGTGGGAGCCGGCGATCTCGTTGTCGCCGTCGACGAGTTCTCCTACTACCCGGAAGGAACACCACTCACCGATCTCTCGGGTTGGGACCCCAACATCGAGGCAATCCTTTCCTTCGAGCCCGACTTGGTCGTCATGGACTGGAACGACGACCTCCGCAGCGGTCTGGAAGCCGCCGGCGTGTCGGTGCTGGTCATCGCCGCGCCGTCGGCGATCGAAGAGGTCTACAGCCAGATCCAACTGGTCGGCGACGCGACAGGATTCGCCCCCGAGGCGGCGGTGGTGGTCGACGCCATGCGGACGGCCATCGACGGCCTGGTCGACGACGCCCCCCAGTCGTCGGCACTGACCTACTACCACGAACTCGACAACACCCTCTACAGCGTCACCAGCTCCACCTTCATCGGCGCGGTGTATGCACTCTTCGGGCTGACCAATGTCGCTGATGCGGCTGACGCAGACGGCGCCGCCTTCGGCTATCCCCAACTCAGTGACGAGTATCTCCTCGACGCCGACCCCGACGTGATCTTCCTTGCCGACACGCGATGTTGTGCGCAGAGCGCAGCAACGGTCGCAGCGCGGCCAGGCTGGGACCAGCTCACGGCGGTACAGAACGGCAACGTGGTCGAACTCGACGACGACGTCGTTTCCCGATGGGGTCCGCGTCTCGTCGACTTCGTCGAGGCCATAGCCGCTGCGGTCGAGTCGGCTCACACCGACTGAGCTGATGACGATCGAGCCGACCCGACTTCGAGCCCCTGCGCTGGGGGCCGGGTTCGCCGCGCTTGTCGTCGCAGTCGTCGCCGGTCTCGGCGTCGGTCCGGTCGGCATCGCACCCCGGGCCGTGCTCTACGCCCTGGTCGATGCCATTCCCGGACTCAGCGCCGACTCCGGGTTGAGCAGTATCCACGAAGCCATCGTGCAAGAAGTCCGGCTCCCTCGAGTCGTGCTCGGGCTCCTCGTGGGTGCGACGCTGTCGGTCAGCGGCGCTGCATATCAGGGTGCCTTTCGCAATCCGCTGGTCGACCCGTATCTCCTCGGTGTCGCGGCTGGGGCCGGCCTCGGCGCAACGATTGCCATCACACAGAATCTCGGTGACGGTTCGGGCTTGGTCGACCTGGTTCCCCTTTCGGCCTTCGCCGGTGCACTCTTCGCCGTCGTGTTGTCCTATGGGGCGGGTTACATCGGCGGACGTTCCACGGCGTCACTCGTTCTTGCCGGGGTTGCGGTTGCGAGCTTTCTCACCGCCTGCCAGACATATGTTCTGCAGGCCAACTCCGATGCCTTCCGTGAGGTGTATTCGTGGATTCTCGGTCGCGTTGCGACATCGGGCTGGTCCGAGCCGATGCTGTTGCTGCCGTACTTCGTGGTGGCGGTCGCTGTCATGCTGCGCTACCGCCGGGCGCTCGACATTTTGGCGGTCGGGGACGAAGAGGCGCAGGCGCTGGGGATCGACCCACGTCGAGTCCGGATCCACGTCGTTGTCGCAGCGTCGCTGGGTGCGGCTGCGGCCGTGTCGGTCAGCGGCCTCATCGGCTTTGTCGGGATCATCGTTCCCCACGTCGTGCGCCTCGTGTTCGGAACGAGCTATCGGGTCCTCATCCCGCTCTCGATCCTGTTCGGTGGGGCCTTCATGGTGCTGGCAGACCTCGCCGCCCGAACGCTCGTCGAGCCGGCAGAACTGCCCATCGGGGTCGTGACCGCCTTCCTCGGCGCGCCGTTCTTCGTGGTTGTCCTGCGCACGAGCCGCCGGGAGGTCTGGTAGTGCCCTCGATCACCACCGGCGCCCTGTCCGTCGCACTCGGCGGCGTCCCGATCCTGCACGGGGTCGACCTCGACATCGCAGAAGGCGAGTGGATCAACATCATCGGACCCAACGGGTCGGGAAAGACCACGCTGCTTCGTTCCCTGCTCGGCACGATCGGCCACGAGGGTCGGATCGAGATCGGCGGCGTTGTCATCGACAAACCCCAAGACCGCGCACGCGTCCTCGCCTACGTGCCGCAGTCTCCTGTCATCCCACCGGGAATGTACGTCGTCGACTACGTGATGCTGGGCCGAACGCCTCACCGTGGGGTCTTCGGCCGTGACACCGACACCGACGTTGCGGTTGCGATCGATGTCCTGAACCGTCTGGATCTTGCGGGCTTTGTCGAACGGGAGGTCCGATCGTTGTCTGGTGGAGAACGTCAGCGGGTTGTGCTGGCGCGAGCACTCGCACAGCAAGCCGACATCCTGCTGCTCGACGAGCCGACGACCGCTCTCGACCTGGGCCATCAACAAGACGTTCTCGATCTGGTCGACGGTCTTCGTCGTGAGCGAGGACTGACCGTGATCGCAACGCTGCACGACCTCACACTGGCGGCGCGTTACGGCGACAGGATCGCACTGCTCGCCGATGGGCGTATCGTCGTGTCGGGGGCACCCGCTGAGGTGCTGACCGCCGAGGTGATCGCCGAACACTTCGGAGCGACCGTTCGCATCATCGACGAGCCCGACGGTCCGGTGATCGTCCCTGCCACACCCGATCGGAGTCCACGATGACCGATGTGCCGCTGCAAGACGACCCCCGGCCGGACGGCCTTCGAACTGCAAGCAGTCTCGTGCTCGTCAACACCGGTGACGGGAAAGGAAAGTCGTCGGCTGCGTTCGGGGTGGCACTGCGGGCGCGGGCACGCAACTGGCCCGTGGCGGTCGTGCAATTTCTCAAGAGCGACGACTGGGTGACCGGTGAGCAGATCATGGCTCCGCAACTCGGTATCGACTTCTGGTCGCTGGGTGACGGATTCACCTGGGACTCCGACGACCTCACCAAGGACGAAGCCGAGGCGAAAGAAGCGTGGCGTCACGGAAAGTCTCTCGTCGACGCAGGCGAGCACCGACTGGTGATCTTCGACGAGATCACCTATCCACTGAATTGGGGCTGGCTCGACGCCGCTGAGGTCGAGCAGACGTTTCGCAACCGCCCGGCGCGCGTCTCCCTCGTTCTGACCGGCCGCGACGCGCCCGATTGGATGATCGAGCTCGCCGACACGGTGAGCGTGATCGAGAATCGCAAACACGCCTACGACGCCGGGATCGCGGCAAAGAAAGGCATCGACTTCTAGAGGGCCAACGTCGGTCGGTCAGCCGCCACTGACCAGTTGCTCGGCCCCCCTGGGCATCGCAACCTCGTCGTCGCGGGCATCGAGCCAACCGTCGGGCAGATGAACCGCTTTTGGTGAGCCCGAATGGCCCCGCACCATGCGCATGCCGCCGTCGGGAAATGGGATGGTGCGGTCGAGCGCGCCAACGAGGTCGCGCATCTCGTCGAGGGAGCCGACGCGGTTGAGACGAGCGCGCAGTTCGCCGCCGGCCGGAAAGCCTTTGAGGTACCAACCGGTGTGCTTGCGGAAGTCCCGAATGCCGTGTTCCTCGCCCATCCAGTTGCACAACAGTGCTGCGTGTTCGACCATCCCGTCGAGCACGGTGCCGAGATCGGGTCGCGGTGGGACGGGCCGGCCCTCGAACACCGCTGCGAGATCCCCGAACAACCAGGGCCGCCCGAGGCACCCCCGGCCGACGGTCACGCCGTCGCACCCGGTGGTGCGCATCATGCGGAGCGCGTCGTCGGCTTCCCAGATGTCGCCGTTGCCGAACACCGGGATCGAGGTCACCGCCTCTTTGAGTTCGGAGATTCGGCTCCAGTCGGCGTGACCCGAATAGAGCTGGTTGGCGGTGCGAGCGTGCAGCGCCACAGCCTGTGCGCCCTCGTCCTCCGCGATCTTGCCTGCATCGAGGAACGTGATCGACTCGCTGTCGATGCCAATTCGAAATTTCACCGTGACCGGCACCTGTCCGGCGTTCGTCACGGCAGCCCGCACGATCTTGCGGTAGTGCTCCCGTTTCCAGGGGAGTGCCGCACCGCCGCCGTGTCGAGTGACCTTTTTCATCGGGCAACCGAAGTTCATGTCGATGTGGTCGACCGGTACACCGTCGATCAGGCCGTCGACGAGAAGCCGAGCCGCCTCACCGATCGAATACGGATCGGTGCCGTAGAGCTGGATCGAGCGGGGCGACTCGTCGGGGGCGAACGCTGCCAGTTCGAGACTCTTGCGATGTCGCTCGACCAACGCACGGGCCGTGATCATCTGATTGACGTACAGCCCTGCGCCGTAGCGTCGGCACAGCGTGCGAAATGGGGCGTTCGTGACACCGGCCATGGGCGCAAGGACGACCGGTGGCCACACGTCGAGCGATCCGATCCGGACTGACTCGAACTCGCCTGGACGGGCGGGTGGCTCCGGCTCGGATGCCGTCATCGGGCGATCGGCTGCAACGCTCACACCGAACAGGGTAGAGATATCGGCCTCCAGCGAGGCGCCACGCCGCCTCGGGTGTTCATCGGGCGAGGCGCCAAGCCGCCTCTGGTTTTCATCGGGCGAGGCGCCAAGCCGCCTCGCTGTGCTCTGCGATCAGATCGAGGAGGCGGTCGGCGTCGTCGAAGGACACGTCGGGATTCATGAAGATCAGTCGAAAGCAGTTGATGTCGTGGACCGGCTGGTAGCCGATCAATGCTTCGCCCTGGGCCTGCATGAGCGCTTTGGCTGCGGGAGCGATCGCATGCAACGTCGCATGCTGCTCGGTCGTGAGCGACGACAGATCGAGGGGCCGCATCTCGGGTGGTACCCACAAACACGTCGACGTGACGAAGTCACCTGCCACGACGGCGTCGAGGTCGGCCCGCTCCTCGAGTCGAGCCCGAACGTGGTCGGCGAGCGCCACCGCATGGTCGATGCGGCGCGCCATCCCGGCGTCGCCGCGGCCCTTCCACATCAACCACGCCTTCAAGACGTCGTTGCGTCGACCGCAATGGATGTTCTGGTCGCCGGAGTCGTACCTGCCGAAAAGCTTGTCGGACTGGAACAGGTAATCGGCACCCGATGCGAACGTCGGATGGAGTCGACTCGGATCAGCCACCAGGAGCACAGAGCACTGCTGGGTGACACCACCGATCTTGTGAAGGTTCCAGGTGATGGAGTCGGCCTTGTCGATGCCCTCACAACGCCACCGCTGTCGCTGCGAGAAGAGCGCAGCGCATCCGAACGCACCGTCGACGTGCATCCAGATGCCGTGCTCGGCACAGCGGGTGGCAATCTCGTCGAGCGGATCGAAGGCGCCCGTCACCGTCGTGCCGGCAGTCGCAACGATCGCCAGCACCTCCGGCCCTTCGGCCAGCGCAGCATCGAGGGCATCCATGTCCATTGCGCCGTCGGGCGTGGTTGCGATCGCCTGCACCGCATCACGGCCGAATCCCATGACCGCTGCCATCTTCGCAGTGGAGTAGTGGGCAGAGGCGCTGACCAGCAGTCGCAACGGTGTCCCGTCATGGCCCCGATCGAGCGAGGATGGGTCACGGGCGGCCCGCGCCAACTGGAGTCCGTGCATGCCGGCGATGGAGCCGCCTGCGCACATGAGTCCAGCCGGCTGCTCCGGATCCGGGTTCCATCCGACGAGACGAGCCATTTTGTCGAGGAGCGCCCGCTCCATGAGCATGAAGACGGGTGCGATCTCGTAGGTCGTGTGCGCCGTGTTGAGGGCTGCTCCCAACCAATCGCCCACAACAGCGAGGGGATCGGCTCCCGCGTAGTTCTGATTGATGAAGCGAGGGTGGTTTGTGTGGACCGATCGAGCGAGGACGCGCTCTGCCGCCGCGACAAGGTCACCGGCCGCTGCTGCGGGCTCATGCGTGGCGAACTCGGTGCCGATCGTGGCGGCCAGGTCAGCGAGCAGGTCCTCCGGTGACCCCCAGTCGATGACCGGGTCGGCTTCCCCCGGTGGGTTCGTCACATGGTCGAGTGCCAGTTCGGCAATCGCTCGCACCGGATCGGGCGTTGGGCGACTCCGGAAATCCAAGAGGTCGAGATCGTGGCGGGAGAACAGGTCGTCGACGAGGGGGAGCGGGAGACCGATGATGTTGGTGACACTGCCATCGACGCGGTCGGCAAAGAGCCCTGCAGCTCCCTGGAGCCCGTAGGCGCCCGCCTTGTCGGCAGGTTCCTCGGTCGCCACGTACCACGCGAGCCGGTCGTCGTGCAGGTTGCCGATTTCGACCGTGCTCACCTCGACTGCGGAGTGGACGACCGAGGTTCCCTCGGCGTTGGTGACGCCCACGGCGACACCGGTCACGACGTCGTGCCGACGGTTGGCAAGGGACTGGAGCATCGACGATGCCTCGACAGCGTCGGACGGCTTGCCAAGGATGACGCCATCGCGAACGACGGATGTGTCGGCTGCGAGCACCACGCGTCCTGGAGCTGCCGACGAGGCCGCCTTGTTGCGGGCGAGGCGCTCGACGTAGGCAACGGCCGATTCTCCCGGCTCTGGGGTCTCGTCGATGTCGGCGGGCTCCACCACTGGGTGGACGTCGAGCCGGGCCAGAAGCTCCTTGCGGCGGGGAGATCCGGATGCCAGGACGAATTCGAGGTTGTGCACCCGCAGATTGTCGCAGAACCCGCAGCAAGCGCCACCAGCGCTGGCGACGTTGGGCGTAGTCTCCGCACAACGTGAGCCACGACCTCCCAGACATCACCGCTCCCGATGAGCACGGCGGAGAACTGCCCGAGCAGTTGCCCCCTCCTACGGCGGAGGACATTCGGCCCGACAGTTTCGTCGTGACCACCGGGTTTCTCCGCGCCGGTGACGGGCCGATTCGACTGCCGGTTGCGCCGGCCGGAACGTCGTACACGGCCGCAGAAGCCGACGCAGCTGCTCGACGTTTTTTCGATCTGCTCGCCGGAGAACGCCAACTCGACTACGACCTGGAGGACCCCGTCGAGCACGTGCGAAGCAACGGGCTGCTCCTGCTGTACTCAGAGGGTGTCGGCGAGTTGTTCGAGACGCATCTGGTGGCCATGCCCGACGATGTGCAGATGCGCTGGCGTGAGCTGATCGCCGGCGGTGCCCGGGACGAGGCATTCGGGCCGCTCACGCTGCAAGAGCGACTCGACGAGCGACAGGTCGAGAAGAACCTGGTGCTCGGCCGGCGACAACGGATCGTGGCGAGCGTGACTGGCCTGGTCGTGGCCGGTGTTGTGCTCGTCGGGGGCTGGTGGGCATACCAGGAGTTCGGTATCGAACCGCCACGGGAGCGAGGGGCGCTCCAGTTCGAGACGACCGGTGAACCGGCGGCCGTCGCCGCCCTCGAGGGTGGTCCTCCCGTTGCGGAACCGGCGTTGACCACGGTACTCAGCGAAACCGTTGCAGTTCGCAGCGGTGCTGGTCCGGTGGAGGATCGGGTCACGACACCCCCGTTCGCCGCCTTTCCCTATCCGCCCGGTTCGCTCGTTGCGGCCCTGTTCCAGTTCGCAGGTGCCGGCCACGTGGTCATCGTCGGACCGACCGGATTCGCCGATGTGGCCTGCCTCCGAGCGAGTGTGGTGACGTCGGGACTGCGGCCGCTCGACACCGTCACGCACGGGCCGTGCACCGATCCGGTCGGACGTGAACCGGCGGTCGGGTGTGCCGGGCCGACGGCACTGCTGCTGGCGCTCGACATTCCGGCCGGACAGGTCGACCTGCCCGAGGGGGGCACTGGTTTCGCCGATGCTGTTCGTGTCCAGCTCATCGTCGACAGTGACGATGACTACGAGGTGCTGAGCCAGCGCTCGACGATTGCCGTCGACCCCGGGAGCGACGTCCGGATTCCACGTTTCGGAGGTGCGGTGGGTGACGATCTGCTGTTCGATCTCGGCGCTGGGAAGGCTGGTACCTGCACGCTGACCGGCGAGCTTCCGTAGGGGGGTTGGCATGTGCGGCCGGTATGTCTCTGCGACACCCCCCGATCAACTGGCGCAGTACTTCGGCGCAGAGTCGATGCTCGCATCGGACGGGGGTAGTGCCGACGAGCAGACCGGGCGCGCGTGGACCGCCAACTACAACGTTGCTCCCACGCACGCCGTGTACACCGTCTACGAACAGGACGGTGGTCGTCGGCTGGAACGGTTCCACTGGGGATTGGTGCCGTTCTGGGCGAAGGATCCGAAGATCGGATCGAAGATGATCAATGCCCGCGCCGAGACCATCCACGAGAAGCAGTCCTTCAAACGACCGTTTGCGAAGAAGCGCTGCATCATCCCCGCCGACGGCTTCTACGAGTGGAAGAAGGTCGAGGGTCACAAACGCAAGCAGCCGATGTATCTGACCTCGATCGACGGTGCCCCGCTCGCGTTCGCAGGTGTCTGGGACGTCTGGAAGGATCGCAACAGTCTCGACGAGGCGGGCGAGCCACTCGAGCTTTACAGCTGCACCATCATCACCGGGGAACCGAACGAGAGGGTGGCCGAGGTCCATGACCGAATGCCGGTCATGCTGCCCCCCGACGTCTGGGACACCTGGCTCGATCGCGACAACCACGACGTCGATGCCCTCCGGTCGTTTCTCGTGCCGGCCCCGGCCGAACTGATTCGTCTGCATCCGGTCTCGACCGACGTGAACAACGTCCGCAACAACCGTTCGTCGCTGATCGAGGAATCCAGCCCCATGAGCGACGGGTGAGTCACTGCGCCAGCGCCTCGCACAGTGCTGCGTGGATGCGTTCGACCTCGACCTGGTCGGGTGCCGGATCGGCCTGACGGAAGTCGAGGTCGGCCATGTCGTTCATCGGCACGACGTGCACATGGACGTGCGGAACTTCGAACCCGGCGATCATCAGTCCGATCCGAGCGGGGGAAAGCACGTCGCGCTGCGCCTGGCCGACGCGATGGGCGACCGTCATGAGATGGGCGACCGTGTCGGTTTCGAGATCGGTCCACTGGTCGACCTCGGCTCGGGGTACGACGAGCACATGTCCGGGTGCGAGTGGACGGACGTCCATGAAGGCAACGCAGACGTCGTCGGAGTAGACGAAACGACCGGGGATCTCGCCGTCGATGATGCGGGTGAAGATGGTGGGCACGAGGGGATCGTAGGCTGCAGGGCGTGAGCATGGAATCCGGCGACGGCCCGCGCGAGCGGCAGGTGGGCATCTTCGAGGACAGGATTTTCACGGTCCCCAACCTCATCTCGCTCGGCCGCCTCGCCTGTGTGCCCGTGTTCCTCTGGCTGTTGCTCGATCAGGGGGACCGGTGGGCCGCAGCGTGGCTCTGGGGCTGTGTCGGCGCAACCGACTGGGTCGACGGGTGGTGGGCTCGCAAATTCGACGTGGTGAGCGAGTTCGGCAAAGTGATCGATCCGTTGACCGATCGCGTGTCGTTGATCATCCCGATCCTCGCCATCGGCTTCGACGGCGCAGTGCCGTGGTGGCTGATCGTCGTCACCTTGTTTCGAGAAGTGCTCGTGGCCGTAGGAGCTCTCCTGCTCGGTGCCATGGGTGCGCGGCGCATCGATGTCACCTGGTGGGGCAAGTGCGCAACGTTCGGCCTGTACTTTGCGTTTCCATTCCTGCTTGCCGGTGCCAGTACGCACAGCACCGCCGGCTGGTTCAACACTGCTGGTTGGATCCTCGCCGTGCCATCGCTCGTGTACAGCTACCTCTCTGCATTCGAGTACGTCCCGCTTGCCCGGGAGGCGTTGCGCCAAGGCCGACTCGACCGGCAGGCGTAACCCGCCGAGCGGTCTGCGATGCGTTAGGTTCGCGGGCATGAATACGCCTGAGGGATTGCGCTACTCCTCGGACCATGAGTGGGTCCGCGTCGACGGTGACACGGTGACCGTCGGTATCACCGACTACGCCCAGGACGCCTTGGGTGATGTCGTCTATGTCGATCTGCCCGAAGTGAGTTCGGCAGTGACGGCCGGTGGGTCGTTCGGTGAGGTCGAGTCGACCAAGTCGGTGTCCGAGCTCTACGCCCCGGTCAGCGGCATGATCGAATCGGTGAACGACGATCTCGGTGACGAACCCGAGAAACTCAACAGCGACCCGTACGGCGAAGGTTGGATCTGCACGATCACGGTCAGCGATTCCTCGGAACTCGATGGCCTTCTCGATGCGGCCGCGTATCGGGCGCTGACGGAGAGCTGATGACACCCGGCGGCTGTCCGGCCTGTGGCCTCCCCAACACTGCGGGTGCCACTTTCTGTCCGTCGTGCGGCAGCGATCTCCGTCACGACGAGATCACGACCGAGACGCCGGCCGTGGTCATCGACCCGGCGGCTCTCGCAGGGATCGATCGATCTGCATTCGGCCCCCACGAGGGGCTGTTCGTCGTGGTCCAGGGGGCCAAGTCAGGCGCCCGATATGCCCTCGACCAAGACGTCACTACGGTGGGCCGCCATCCGACGAGCGACATTTTCCTCGACGACATCACGGTCTCTCGGCGTCATGCCGAAGTGCGTCGTGACGGGGCTCGATACTGGGTGAGCGATGTGGGTTCCCTCAACGGGACGTATGTGAACCGGGATCGGACCGAGGGGGCTGAACTCGTCGACGGCGACGAGATGCAGGTCGGTAAGTTCAAACTCGTGTTCGTTCACGGCACCGGCGAGGTCTGAAGGAGGGCGCGATGAGCGACGGTCCGCATCACTCGATCGGAGAGGTGCTCTCCCTGCTGAAGGAGGAACACCCCGATGTCACCATTTCGAAGATCCGGTTCCTCGAGAGTCAGGGTCTGATCGATCCGGAACGGACACCGTCGGGCTACCGCAAGTTCTACCAGGGCGACATCGACCGGCTTCGGTGGATTCTGACGCAACAGCGCGACAACTTCCTTCCACTGAAAGTGATCAAACGGCGCGTGGCCGAAGAGGGATTCGACCCGATCGCCGAGATCGACGAACGGCCGGGCAGCCTTCCGCTGCCGGAACCGTCCCTGTTTGCCGAACGCGAGGTCGAGCCGGATCTCGCCGACGCCGTCGCGCCGTCGGCCGAGGCCCAGGAAACCGTTGACCCGTCGTCGTCCGACTCTCCGTCAAACGACACCCCGGAGGGTGGTTTTGGATCGATCGAGCTCACCGCTGCTGCCGTGGCCGACGCATCCGGAGCTGATCTCGGCATGGTGGCCGAGCTCGAGCGGATGGGCCTCATCGAAGGGAATCGGACCGATGACGGGACGCTTTTCGATCACGAGGCGCTGTTGGTGGTGAAAGCTGCGTTGGCCCTCCGGGCGAGCGGCATGGAACTCCGCCATCTTCGGATGTACAAGGTCGCGGCCGATCGAGAGATCGGCATGCTGCAACAGCTTCGCGGCGCGGCGTTGACCAAGGGTGGCTCGGCCGCTGCTGGGGCTCGCGATGAACTCGCTCGTCTGGTGGCGGAGGGAGAGGCGATCCACCGGTCGCTCGTGCGTCGGGCATTCGGGCTCGAGTTCGACCGCTGACATGGAGCATCCCGAGGTGTTGCTCGACGAGACGGATCTGCGTGCTGTCGTCGATCGGTTGGCCGCCGAACTCTCGGATGCATACGACGACGGGGTTGTTCTGGTGGCGGTGCTGCGAGGAAGCGTTCCCTTTCTCGCCGACCTCGTGCGGGCCATGACAATTCGGGCAACCGTCGACTTCGTGTCGCTCAGCCCCTACACCCCCGGGACTGGTCGTGTTCGATTCGTGATGGATGCGTCGACCAACCTCGAGGGTCGACAGGTGGTCATCGTGGAAGACATCGTCGACACGGGGCTGACGTCGGCGTTTCTGCTCGGGGAGTTCGCCCGCCGCAAGCCTGCGTCGCTCAGTCTGTGCACCCTCATCGATCGACCGGCGCGCCGAGTCGTGCCGGTTGCGATCGGCCATACCGGACTGCAGATCGAGGATCGATTCGTGATCGGCTATGGGCTGGACTTCGAGGGCCGCTATCGCAACGCACGGTGTGTGGCTGCTGCTGACCTCGAGGTGCTCAACGTGGATCCGGATGCGTACGTGGAGGCCCTCTACTGCGCCTAGGGTGGATCCATGCAGGAGATGGAGCTTCTCGGAGTCAGGGTCGAGATGCCCGCCAACGCGCCGATGGTGTTGTTGCGGGAGCGTTCGGGGGCAGGTCGTACCGTGCCGATCTTCATCGGTGCGCCCGAGGCAACGGCGATTGCGCTGGCGCTCGACGGCGTCGCCACACCGCGTCCGATGACCCATGATCTGATTCGTGACCTTCTCGAGTCCCTTGCGGTCGATTTGGATCGAGTCGTGCTCAGCGAACTGCGGGACAAGACCTTCTATGCCGAACTCCACCTGGTCCGGGAGGGCCAACGGACGGTGGTGTCGAGTCGGTCGTCGGATGCGATCGCACTCGCTGTTCGCACCGGCACGCCGATCTTCGCGTCCGACGAGGTGGTCGATGAGGTCGGCTATACCGACGAGCCCGAGGCAGACGAGCCCGAAGAGGTCGTCGAGGAGTTCAAGGACTTCCTCGACACGATCTCGCCCGACGACTTCGCCGATTGATTCGCGCGCTCCGCGCGAATCTTCGCGCGGATGGTCGTTGACCTTCAGCCGCCACATTCCCTATTGTCTTCTCCGTCACATCGGCGTAATTTCGCCGATGTCGGTTGAGTGAGGGAGTCAGAGATGACCGAGCAGGGGTTTTCCGGCAAGCGGACAGCCGAGATCGTCGATATCACGTACCGGCAACTCGACTACTGGGCGCGAACCGATCTCGTGAAGCCGTCGATGGCCGAAGCGACGGGGAGCGGGAGTCGACGCAAGTACAGCTATCGCGATCTTCTGGAGTTGAAGGTCATCAAGAGTCTGCTCGATGCCGGCATCCGTCTCGAGCAGGTGCGAAAGGTGTTCGCCTACATGCGAAACCAGCTCGGGGAGGATGTCGCATCGGCCAATCTCGTGATCGATGGCTCCAACTCGGTGCTCGTGAACACTGGTGAAGAGCTCATCGATCTGCTGCAGAACGGCCAGGGCGTGCTCAACGTCCTGCCCCTCTCCGGGGTCAAGGAACAGGTCGACACTCGCATCGTGTTGCTCTATCCCGAGATTGCGGACCAGGTCATCACCCAACGGGCGGTTGGCGAGAACTAAAACCTGCGTATGGCAACATTTGCGCACGAGTCGGAAGCCCAACTTGCGGGGTTGCTGACCGGTTACGGCGTACGGTTCGAGTACGAGCCGACGACATTCGTGCTCGAGACCGATGCTGACGGCAATGTTGTCGAGGCGTTCACGCCCGACTTCTACCTCCCTGACTTCGACACCTACGTCGAGCTGACCACCCTGCGGCAGCCACTCGTCACGAGGAAGAATCGCAAAGTTCGTCGGATGGCCGACGTGCATCCTGAGGTGAACGTGAAGCTGCTCTACCGGCGCGACATCGAGGCCCTCGGAACCAAATACGGGCTCGTCCTCGCCGATGCCGCCTGAGCGGCGCTCACCCCTTCACAGCGCGCATGTGGAGGCTGGTGCCAAGCTGGTGCCGTTCGGGGGCTGGAGCATGCCCCTGGCGTACCACTCGGGCACACTCGCAGAGCACATGGCCTGCAGGAACGCGGCTGTCGTGTTCGACGTCTCACACCTCGGCACGCTCCGCGTGGTCGGTCCCGGTGCCTTCGACTCACTCCAGTGGGCGTTCACCAACGACCTCACGCGGATCGGACCGGGCCGTGCCCAATACACCCATCTCCTCGATCCGGCCGATGGTTCGGTCTTGGACGACATCATCGTGTGGTGGGTCGATACCGACCGTTTCGATGTCATGCCCAATGCGTCGAACACCGATCGGGTGAGCGAGGCGCTGGGCTCGGCAGACCTGGTCATGGAGGACGTGACCACGTCGCGCGCGGTGTTGGCCGTGCAAGGACCGGACGCTCGGGCTCGACTCGAGGCCATTGCGCCGACCTTGCACACCGTCGGTCGGTTCTGCGTGGGCTCTGTCACGCTCGCAGGCGTCGACGTGCTCGCCGCTGGGACCGGTTACACCGGGGAGGACGGCGTCGAGATCGCAGTGCCGGCCGCCGCAGCCCGGCACGTCTGGGATGCCATCCTCGCCGCAGGCGTCGAGCCGGCCGGACTCGGCGCCCGTGACACACTCCGTCTCGAAGCAGGCCTTCCCCTCCACGGTCATGAGCTCGGGCCTGGCATCACCCCAGGACAGGCCGGTCTGGATTGGGTCGTCCGAATGGACAAGGGCGAGTTCCGGGGGAAGTCGGCCCTCGAAGCGGAGACGGCCGCCGGCGTGCGTAAGCGTCTCCATGGCCTTCTCGTGGAGGGTCGGCGCCCTCCTCGGGCTGGGCAACTGGTGAAACTCGACGGCGTCGAGGTCGGCATGGTGAGCAGTGGAAACTTTTCGCCTGTGCTCGGACAGGGCATTGCGCTTGCGTTCCTCGACCGGGCGCTCGAGGCAGCCACAGCGCTGACGATCGACGTTCGGGGGACCGATGTCGCAGCGGCTGTGCACGCGCTGCCGTTCGTCTGAGTCGGCCTTACGGCAACGAGGGCAGCGGAGGAAGCACGTCGACGGCGCGCTGACGCAGCCAATGATCGGCAAGGACCAGGAGCATGTGTGCTTCGACCATCGGGACGGCCCGAGGCAACACACACGGGTCGTGGCGGCCGCGGGCGGCGAGTGTCGTGGCCTCGCCGTCACGGGTGACGGTCTGTTGTTCACTCGAGATGGTGCCGGTCGGTTTGAAGGCCACACGAACCGTGATGGCTTCCCCGTTGCTGATGCCGCCCTGGATCCCACCGGAGTTGTTGGTGGTGGTACGAACGGAGCCGTCTGGTCCGGGCTCAAACGGATCGTTGTGTTCGAGCCCTGTCATGCGAGTACCGGCGAAGCCGCTTCCGATCTCCACCCCCTTTGCCGCCGGGAGCGACATCAGCGAGCCGGCGAGATCGGCGTCGAGCTTGTCGAAGACGGGCTCCCCGAGGCCAGCCGGAACGTGGTGTGCAACCGCTCGAACGACACCACCGAGCGAGTCACCGTTGCGGCGAGCGTCCTCGATAGCCGTGGTCATGGCGGCTGCGGCACGGGGGTCGGGGCAGCGGGTGGGGTCCGCTTCGATCTGCTCGATGGTGACCGTGTCGCCGTCGACGGCAGCGTCGATGTCTGCCACTTGATCGACCCACGCCAAGACCTCTACGCCGGCGACCTCGCGAAGCAGGCGCCGGGCGACGGCTGCGGCTGCAACGCGTCCGATGGTCTCTCTGGCGCTCGCTCGACCACCCCCGGTCCAGTTCCGGAACCCGTATTTCGCGTCGTAGGTGTAGTCGGCATGAGACGGTCGGTAGACCTCGCGCAGATGCTCATACGCGCCGCTGTTGTGGTCCCTGTTGCGAACCAGTATCGCAATCGGTGTGCCAGTGGTGTACCCGTCGAACACGCCGGACAGGATCTCGGCCTGATCGGCCTCGTCACGCTGGGTGACGAGGCGGCTCTGACCCGGTCGCCGTCTGTCCAGATCGGCCTGGATGGCACCGACGTCGAGCGCGAGCCGCGGTGGGCAGCCGTCGATCACCACACCGACGCCCCCGCCGTGTGACTCTCCGAACGTGGAGATGCGGAAGAGGGTTCCGGACGAACTGGCCATGCCTCGAGTGTACGACCGGGCGAGCGGTCGCTGAACGATGTTTCAGGCCTCGACCAGCCCGCGCCCATCGACGGCCACCCGTCGGACGGATTGTGCGGTCTCGTCGTCGGGTGTGGCGTTGGCGCCCAGCTCGGCGTCGACACGGTCGTGCCACCGATCGACTTCACTGGCGAGGTCGGTTGCCGACCAACCGAGTTCGGGAGCGATCAGGGCGGCAACGCGCGCCGCGATCTCCGTCCCACGATCGATGGTTTCGATCGAGATTCGCAGCCGGCGTGCGAGCACATCCTCGAGGTGCAGCGCCCCTTCGTGGCGGACGGCGTACACCGCTTCGGCCGCGATGTACCCAGCGCCCGGAAGGATCTCCAGGAGTTCGGGTTGGTCGTCGGCGAGGGCCAGGACGGCGACGGTCTGTGATCCATGCCGCCAAAGCAGTCGCTCGACCAGCACCGGCGGGAGGTCGTAGCGCGCAGCCAACGCAGGACCCGAGTCCTTGACCGAGCCCCAGTCGTCAGCACCGATGAGTTCGACCCGGTCGGTGATCGACGGACCGACAGGCCGGGTGAGATCCTCGACCGCCATGTCGATCGCGTCGGCAGCCATGATCCGATAGGTCGTGTATTTCCCACCGGCGATCGAGATGAGGCCGGGCACAGGCTGCGCAACAGCGTGCTCACGACTCAACCGGGCGGTTTCTTCGGTACCACCGCTGATGAGCGGACGCAGACCGGCGTAGACACCAACGACGTCGCTGCGCTGCAGCGGTTGGTCGAGCGCCGTGTTCACCTGGGCCAAGAGGTAGTCGATGTCAGCTGACGAGGCAGCTGGATGTGCTCGATCGAGGTGCCATTTGGTGTCGGTGGTGCCGAGGAGCCAGTAGTCGCCCCACGGAATCACGAACAGCACACTCGTGGGTGTCCGCAGCACCACGCCGGTGCTGCTGTCGATCGCCGTCCGGGCGACGACCAGATGAACTCCCTTGGCGGCTTGCACCGACAGACCAGACGGCCCGGCCATGTGTTGGATGTCGTCGATCCACACACCGGTGGCATTGACGACCCGCTCGGCTCGGAGTTCGTATTCGGTGTCGGACTCGACGTCGAGGACGCGGGCTCCGACAATTCGACCGTCCTGCTTGAGAAGATCGACGACCTTTGTCGACGTTGCGATGAGGGCGCCGTGGTGTGCTGCGGTTCGTGCAACCGCGACGGTGTGTCGGGCATCATCGATCTGCGCGTCGTGATAGAGGATTCCGCCGATGAGCGATGATCGTTTGAGGCCGGGTGCGAGTGCGAGGGCTTTGCGACGAGAGAGATGGCGATGGACGGGAAACTTCCTGCCCCGTGCAAGCGCCATCAGGTCGTAGAGCAGCACGCCGGCCCCGTAGTACAGACGCTGCCAGATTCGCCCCGTCAGCGGGATGAGAAAGGAGATCGGGCGGACCATGTGTGGCGCGATGCGATTCGTGTGAAGCCCTCGCTCTTGGAGTGCCTCGTGGACGAGCCCGAAGTCTTTCGCTTCCAGATAACGAAGGCCGCCGTGCATCAGCTTGGAGCTTCGACTCGAGGTTCCCGAGGCCAGATCGCGCTGCTCGACCAAACCGACGCGCAGGCCCCGAGTCGCAGCGTCGAGCGCGCATCCGACGCCGGTCACACCGCCGCCGATGACGAGGATGTCGAGTGGCGTTTGTGCCATGGCGCCCAGTGCCGCAGCGCGTTGTGCAGGGTTGAGCGAGCCGGGATCGGGAGATGCCACGACCCAAGCCTATGCTCGGCGGGATTCAGGAGGGTCGTGATGCCGAACTTTGCGTCGATTTGGGAGGGGATCGCCGATGCGGTGCCCGAGGCCATGGCCGCCGCCCACGGATTCGATGCCCATTCCTGGTCCGAGTTCGAACGTCGCTCGGCTTGCGTGGCGGCTGCGTTGGCGGCAGCCGGAATCGGTCGTGACGACAAGGTCGGGCTCTACCTGTACAACGGCTTCGAATACGAAGAGGTGCAGTTCGCTGCGTTCAAGCAGCGTGCGGTGCCGTGCAACGTCAACTATCGCTACCTCTCCGACGAGTTGCGATATCTCCTCACCAACGCCGATGCAAAGGCGGTGTTCTTCGATCACTCACTCGCTGATCGCATCGACGACGTGCATGCTCGATGTCCGGACCTCGAACTGCTGGTCCAAGTGGGTGGCGGTCCGCTACTCGACGGCGCCGTCCACTACGACGATCTCGTGGCCCAATTCGAACCGGCCCCCCGCATCGAGCGGTCGGGGGAGGATCTGTGGTTCCTCTACACCGGCGGTACCACCGGACACCCAAAGGCGGTCATGTGGCCGCATGCCGAATTGCAGAAGAATGCGGCAGCGTTCTACCGGCCGCTCGGGGTCGGGGTTCCGGAGACGGTCGAGGAAGCGGTGGCCGCAGCGGTCGAGCTTCATCGCCGGGGTCGGACGACCCGGGTGCTGGCGGGTGCGCCGCTCATGCACGGCACGTCGGGCATCGTGTCGCTCCAGGTCTTGAGCTGTGGCGGGGCGGTCGCCACGCTGCAGGGTCGGTCGTTCGATGCGAGGGAATTGTGGGAGGTCGTTGCCCACCACCGCCTGACGATGTTGGCGATCGTCGGTGAGGCCTTCTCTCGACCGATGCTCGAAGAGTTGGACCGCGCTGCAGCGGCGGGCGAACCCCACGATTTGTCGAGTTTGTTTCAGATCATGTCCTCGGGTGTGATGTGGTCGAAAGAGTCCAAAGCCCGGTTCCTCGAGTTCAAGCAGTTGACCTTGCTCGACAGCCTGGGATCGTCGGAGAGTCCCGGGCAGGGGCAACAGCTCACCAGGGGAGAGGCCGAGGCGACGACGGGCAGGTTCCACTTGGGGGAGACCACGGTCGTCATCACCGACGATGGCCGCCTGGTGGAGCCGGGATCGGGTGAGATCGGACGTTTGGCGAACCGGGGCATCGTTCCGCTCGGCTACTTCAAGGACGAAATCAAGACGGCGGAGACATTCCCGACGATCGACGGGGTTCGCTACTCGATTCCGGGTGACTATGCGACGGTGGAGGCGAACGGAACGATCACGCTGCTCGGTCGCGGCTCGGTCTGCATCAACTCGGGTGGCGAGAAGATTTATCCCGAGGAGGTCGAGGAAGCCTTGAAGACCCACCCCGATGTCGTCGACTGCAATGTGGTCGGCCTTCCCGATGAACGCTGGGGGCAGACGGTCACCGCAGTGCTGAGTCTCGAGTCGGGGGCCGACGTGACCGACGACGAACTTGTTGCCCATGCCCGGAACCAGATCGCTGCCTACAAGACGCCGAAGCAGATTTTCCGGGTCGATGCAGTGGTCCGCGGGCCGAACGGCAAGCCCGACTACCAGTGGGCTCGCACGACTGCGGAGGCCCTGGCCGCCACCTGACCGACGGCCGGTCGACTACGGCACAAACGGGTTCCCATCGACGTCGAGGAATTGGCCGCTCTGTTCGAGTCGGAGCGCCAACATGGCGTCGC